>DATKKF010000134.1:0-72505 GCA_035543115.1 Myxococcaceae bacterium | reverse complement strand
GGCGGTCGACACGATCCCGATGAACATCGGGCTCCTCGGCAAGGGCAACGCCAGCCTGCCGGCCGGGCTCGTCGAGCAGGTCCTCGCCGGCTGCATGGGCCTGAAGCTCCACGAAGACTGGGGCACCACCCCCGCCGCCATCGACTGCTGCCTCGAGCTGGCCGAGGCCGAGGACGTGCAGGTCACCATCCACACCGACACCCTGAACGAGTCGGGCTTCGTCGACGACTCCATCGCCGCGTTCGGCGGCCGCACCATCCACACCTACCACTCGGAGGGCGCCGGCGGCGGACACGCCCCGGACATCCTCCGGGTCTGCGGGGTGCCGCACGTCCTGCCGTCGTCGACCAACCCCACCCGTCCCTTCACCGTGAACACGCTGGACGAGCACCTGGACATGCTCATGGTCTGCCACCACCTGGATCGGGAAATTCCCGAGGACGTGGCGTTCGCCGAGAGCCGCATCCGCGCCGAGACCATTGCCGCCGAGGACATCCTCCACGACCTTGGGGCGATCAGCATGATGTCCAGCGACAGCCAGGCCATGGGCCGGGTGGGCGAGGTGGTCACCCGCACCTGGCAGACCGCCCACAAGATGCGCCAGCAGCGCGGGCGGCTCCCCGACGAGCGCGGCGACAACGACAACCTCCGCATCCGCCGCTACGTGGCGAAGTACACCATCAACCCGGCCATCGCCCACGGCTTCGCCCACGAGACCGGCTCGGTGGAGGCGGGGAAGCTCGCCGACCTCGTCCTGTGGAAGCCGGGGTTCTTCGGGGTGAGGCCCGAGCTGGTCATCAAGGGCGGCTTCATCGCCTGGGCCCAGATGGGCGACGCCAACGCCTCCATCCCCACGCCCCAGCCGCTGCTCATGCGGCCGATGTTCGGCGCGCGGTCGCCCGGGGCGATCAGCCTCGCCCTGATCTCCCGGCGCGCGCTCTCCGAGGGCACGGTGGCGAGGCTCGGGCTCAAGAAGCGCCTCTCCGCGGTGCGCGGCTGCCGCGGGCTCGGGAAGCGGCACATGAAGCTCAACGACGCCCTGCCCCAGCTCGAGGTGGACCCCGAGACGTACGAGGTCCGCGCCGACGGGGTGCTGCTCCGCTGCGAGCCGGCGCGGACGCTCCCCCTCACCCAGCGGTACTCGCTCTTCTAACCGATGGCGACGTGGCGACTCCTCCAGCTCGCCGACTCGGCGTTTCCCACCGGCGGCTTCGCCCACTCGGCCGGGCTCGAGGCCGCGGCGCAGGCGGGCGAGGTCCCGGACCTGGCGGCGTTCACCCGCGGCGCGCTCTGGCAAGCTGGATTCGGCTCGCTCCCGCTGCTCCAGGACGCCTGGGAGGACCCGGAGGCGCTGGCCCGGCTCGACGCCCGGGCGGATGTCTTCCTCGCCAACCACGTGGCCAACCGCGCGAGCCGGACGCAGGGCGGCGCGTTCGCCTCCACCTGTGCACGCGTCTTCCCGGGGGAGGCGCCCCCGCTCCCCGATGGGCTGTGCATGCACCTCGCGCCGCTCTGGGGCGCGGTCTTCCGCGCGCTCGGGATGGAGCTCGAGGACGCGAGGGCGCTCTTCCTCTGGAGCACCGCCCGGGGGGTGCTCTCGGCCGGCGTCCGGCTGGGCCTCGCCGGCACGTACGAGGCACAGCGGACGCTGGCGGGTCTCGCCCCGGCGCTCGACACGGTGGCCGCGCGTTGTGCCGCGCTCGGCGCCGACGACCTGGCCCAGCCGGCCCCCCTGCTGGATCTCCTCCACGGCACCCACGACCGTCTCCACTCGCGGCTGTTCCAGTCCTGACAGGAGTCCTCCAGATGGGCCACGAAGGCGACCACGCCCACGCCGACCACCCCGGCCACTACCACCAGCGGGAGCGTCCCATGCGGCGCGACACCCGCGAGCGTGCCTTCACCGTGGGCGTCGGTGGGCCGGTGGGGAGCGGCAAGACGGCGCTGCTGCTCGCCCTGTGCCGGCTCCTCCGGGACCGGCTGAGCCTCGGCGTGGTGACCAACGACATCTTCACCCGGGAGGACGCCGAGTTCCTGGTGCGGAACCAGGCCCTCCCCACCGAGCGCATCCAGGCGGTGGAGACGGGGGGCTGTCCGCACGCCGCCATCCGCGAGGACATCAGCCACAACCTCCTGTCGCTCGAGCGGCTGATGAAGGCGGTGCGGCCCGCACCCGAGCTGCTCTTCGTGGAGAGCGGCGGCGACAACCTGGCCGCGCAGTACAGCCGGGAGCTGGCCGACTTCACCATCTACGTCATCGACGTGGCCGGCGGGGACAAGGTTCCGCGGAAGGGCGGGCCGGGCATCACCCAGTCGGACCTCCTGGTCATCAACAAGACCGACCTCGCGCCGCACGTGGGCGCGGACCTGGGGGTGATGGACCGCGACGCGAGGCGGATGCGCGGCGCCGGGCCCACGGTGTTCGCCCAGGTGACGCACGGGGTGGGCGTGGAGGAGATCGCCAGCCACGTGCTCCGCGCGGCCGGGAAGTCGGTCTAGCGCGTTCCGGTCCGCCGCCGGACCGCGCTGACGGCCGGGGGGCCGCGGAAGCGGGCCACCTCGATGTCGTACTTGCGGATCTTGTAGCCGATGATCCGCTCGGTGGTGCCGAGCAGCCGCGCCGCCTTGGCGCGGTTCCCCCGGGCGCTCTTCAGCGCGTCCACGATGAGATCCTTCTCGTACTGCTCGATGGCGTCGGAGAGGGACGACTGCGACGCCGTCCCCGAGGCCTCGGCGGTCTGGAGCGTGGGCGGCAGGTCATGCCCGTGAATCACCTGCCCGTCGCAGGTGAGCACTGCCCGCTCGATGGTGTTCTCCAGCTCCCGGACGTTGCCCGGCCAGTGGTAGCTCATCAGCATGTCGATGGCCGGGGTGGCGATGCGCTTGATGCGCTTGTTGTGCCGGCGCGCGTACTTGATGAGGAAGTGATCGGCCAGGAGCATGATGTCCGGCTTCCGATCGCGCAGCGGCGGGACGAAGATGGAGAAGACGTTGAGCCGGTAGTACAGGTCCTCGCGGAAGTGCTTCTCCGCCATTGCCGCCTCGAGGTCGCGGTTGGTGGCGGCGACCAGGCGGATGTCGGCCTTGATGGTCTCGGTCCCGCCCAGCCGCTCGAACTCGCCCTCCTGGAGCACGCGCAGCAGCTTCACCTGGGTGGAGAGGTTGAGCTCGCCCACCTCGTCAAGGAACAGGGTCCCGCCGTGGGCCAGCTCGAAGCGGCCGCGCTTGCGGGCCTGCGCGCCGGTGAACGCCCCCTTCTCGTAACCGAAGAGCTCGGACTCGATCAGGGTGTCCGGCAGCGCGGCACAGCTCACCTTCACGAACGGCTTCGCGGCACGGGGGGAGTTGTAGTGGATGGCGTGGGCGATGAGCTCCTTGCCGGTGCCCGACTCGCCCCGGATGAGCACGGTGGTGGCGGTCTGGGCCACCTGGGCGATCTGCTCGTAGACCTGGCGCATCGGTCCGCTGGTCCCGACGATGTTCGACAGGTCGTACCGCTCCTCCAGCTCGGAGCGGAGGTTCTTGTTCTCCGCCAGCAGCCGGCTGCGCTCGTCCTCGATGGCCCGCTGCGCCCGCAGTGCCTGGGCGATCATCGCCGCCACCACCCCGAGGAACTGCATCTCGGACTGGAAATCGCGCCCCGGCTGGAACGGCACGTCCACCACCAGGACGCCGGCCGGCTGCCGGTCGAAGGCGATGGGGACGCAGAGGACGCTCACCTCCGGGGCCCCGGCCCGGCGGCGCTGGAAGGCGCGGTTCAGGAGCAGCGGCTCGCGGGCGCTGGCGGGAACCACCACCGGCCGGCCCGACTGCAGGACCCGGCCGATGATCCCCTCCCCCGGCCGGTAGCGCGCCGCGAGCCCCTCGTCGGAGATGCCCACCGCCGCATCGACCTGGAGGACGCCCGAATCCTCATGGAAGAGGAACACCGCCCCCCGGACGATGCCCAGCGCCTCCTCGAGCAGCTCGAGCGCGCGCTCCAGGGCAGACCGGACCTCACTGGCCCGGGCCAGCGCCCGACCGATCTCGGCGAGCACCGCGAGCGCGCGTCGATCATCCGCTGCGAGGTTGGCGCGCCTGGGCACGAGGCCAAGCCGTACCAGGGGGGCCCACCGGGCTGCAAGCGGGCTTGACCACGGTCAAGACGCGTCCGCCCGTGCTGCACCAAGCTTTGTGAGATGATGGCACCCCGAAGCGACGCTCGCGGTCCACGGCGGCGCGCATTGCTGGTCTGGCCCAAGTTCGGCAGCTTCTCGTTCTGGAACTTCGAGCGCGTGTGCCAGCTGGTGGGGGTGAAGTACATGACCCCCCCGCTCGGGCTGCTCACCGTGGCCGCGCTGCTCCCCTCGCACTGGGAGCTCCGGCTGGTGGACGAGAACGTGCGCCCGCTCGAGGACTCCGACCTGGCCTGGGCGAATCTGGTGCTGGTGGGGTGCAAGATCGTCCACCGGCAACGGGCCCTGGCGGTCATCCGCCAGGCGGTGGCGCTGGGAAAGACGGTGGTGGTGGGAGGGCCGGACCCCACGCTGCACCCCGCGCTCTACCGGGGCGTCGGCGCCGGCTTCCTCTGCCTCGGGGAGGCGGAGATGACGATTCCCAGGTTCCTCGCCGATCTCGACCGGGGAGTCCTCTCCGGGGTCTACGAGGCCGGGAGGGCGGCGGAGCTCGGCGAGACCCCCGTCCCCCGGTTCGACCTCGTGGACCACCGCGACTACCTCTACATGGCCGTTCAGTACTCGCGGGGGTGCCCCCACCACTGCGAGTTCTGCAACGTCATCGACCTGTTCGAGCACCGCTACCGCACCAAGAACCCGGCCCAGGTCCTCGCCGAGCTCGAGGCGCTGTACCGGCTCGGCTATCGGGGCCAGGTCGACTTCTTCGACGACAACCTGGTGGGCCACGTCCCGAAGGCCAAGGCGCTGCTGCGAGAGCTCGCGGGCTGGCTCGAGCGCCACGGGCATCCTTTCCAGTTCTCGACCAGCGTCACCCTGAACGTGGCGCAGGACGACGAGCTGCTGGCACTCTTCCGTGCCGCGCACTTCAAGTACTTCCTGGTGGGGATCGAGACCCCGGACCCCCAGGCGCTGCGCACCGCCAGGAAGCCGCAGAACACCGGGTTCTCCATCCCCGAGGCGGTGGATCGGATCTACCGTCGGGCCGGGGCCACGGTGCACTCCGGCTTCCTGCTGGGGCTGGACGACGAGGCACCGGACATCGGCCAGCGGATCATCCAGTGCATCGACGCCACCTCCATCCCCTGGGTGATGGCCGGCGTGGTTTATCCGCTGCCCGGCACCCAGCTGGCCCGGCGGCTGGAGGCAGAAGGCCGGCTCTTCCCGGCGGCACGGGACTTCGACGACGAGGCGATCCGGGATCAGATCTCGGCCGGCATCCAGTTCCGGACTCGACGGCCGCCCTCCCACGTCCTCGACGACCTGCTCCGGGTGCTGCGGCACTCGTTCGATCCGTCGCGCTACTTTGCCCGATGCGCCGAGGCGGTGGTCCGACTGGACACTCTCCCCAACCTCGCTCCCGGCGTCCGGCTGTTCTTCCGGAACGTCCGGACCTTCCTCCGGCTTTGCTGGACCGCCACCTGGGCTGGCGCGCTCCGCAGGCCGTACTGGCGGGCGCTGACCCGGGTGGTGCTGGAGAACCCGTCGGGCCTGGAGGCGTTCGCCACGCTCTCGGTCCTCTACCTCCACTTCCAGGGGCTCCTCCCGTACTGCGAGGAACAGCTCGGCAAGCAGAAAGCGGAGATCGCCCGGCTGGGCGAGGCGCGCTGGCTGGAGCGAATGGGCGCGGGCGCCCCGGAGGCATCGCTCGCCTGAGGTGACGAGCCGGCATCGCCTCTCTCACGTCCAGCGGAAGAGCCGGAGCGCCAGGGCGAAGCTCCCCACCCCCCAGACCAGCAGCACCAGGCCCGGCAGGAGCAGTGCCGGCACCCCCGCTCCGTCGATGGCAACGGCGCGGAGCCCATCGATGAGGGCGGTCAACGGCAGGGCCTGCAGCACCGGCTGGAGCCACGCGGGGAAGTGGCTGGCCGAGAAGAACACCCCCGAGAGGACCGTCATCGGCAGGGTGACCAGGTTCATCAGGCCGCTGGCGGTCTCGGAGCTCTCGGCCCGGCTGGCCACCAGCGCCGAGAGCCCGGCGAAGCTGACGGCGCCCGCCAGCGCCCAGAGCACGAAGGTCAGCGGGTTCCCGGCCACCCGGACGTCGAAGATGAGGCGGGCGAAGCCGAGGAAGAAGAGGACCTCGAGCAGCGCGAGGAGGAGCCTCCCGGTGGCGAAGGCGAGCAGGAAGTCCAGCTTCCGCATCGGCGTCGCGGCGAGCCGGCGGAGGAGCTTCCCCATCCGCATCTGGACGATGGCCCATCCGAGGCCCCAGATGCTCGACGACATCAGCCCGAACCCGAGCAGGCCGGGGACCAGGAAGTCGATGTACCGGCTGCCCGGGACCGTCACCTGCTCCTCGGCGAGGGGGCGTGGGTCGGTCCTGCCCGCAGCGCGCTGGAGCGCGTCCACGGCGAGGAGCCGCGCGGTGCGCGCGTCGGGCTGGGTGGGGTCGAGCAGGAGCCGGGGGGTGGACTCCGGCACGATGACCAGCGCCACCTTCCCCCGCCGGAGCGCCTCCCGCGCCTCAGCCAGAGGCATGGTGTCGGCGCTCAGCCCCTCGCTCCCGCCGAGCGCAGCCAGCACCTCCGGCCGCTTCGGCCCGTCGGCCACCGCGACGGAGAGCCGACTCGCCCCCTGGTTCCGGAAGGCGAGACCGAGCGCGATGGACATCAGGAGCGGAAAGCCGAAGACCCAGAAAGTGGCTGAAGGCTCGCGGGTGAACGAGCGCAGCCGCATGAGGAACAGCTGCCAGCGGGGGTTCAGCCAGCCTGCCGGGCCGCTCATCCTTCCTCGGCCTCGGTCAGGGTGCGCCCGGTGAGCGCAAGAAACACGTCGTCGAGTGTGGCCGCACGCGTGGACAGCCACGCCAGCTCGCTCCCTTGCTCATCGGCGATGCGCAGGAGCACCGGGACGGCCTCGTGCAGCGCCTGCACCGAGAGCGAGACGGTCTCGCCCCGCTGCCGGCGGCTGCTGAACCCGGGCACCCGCTCCAGCGCCTCGGGAGGGATGGGCGGGTGGGCCACGAACTCGATGAGCTGCTCACCGCCGAGCGAGTGGACCAGCGCCTCGGGGCTGCCGCGGGCGACGACCTTCCCGTGGTCGACGATGACGATGTCGTCGCAGAGCACGGCCGCCTCCTCCATGTAGTGCGTGGTCAGCACCACCGTCCGACCCCGGCCCTTCAGCCCCTCGATGATGGTCCACAGGCCCCGGCGGCTCACCGGGTCGAGGCCGGTGGTCGGCTCGTCGAGGAAGAGGAGCTCGGGGTCGCCCACCAGGCCCACGGCGAGCGCCAGGCGCTGCTTCTGACCCCCGGACAGCGTACCCACCCGGGATCGTCGCTTCTCCTCCAGCGCCACCTGGGCGAGCGCGGTCTCCACCGCAAGCCCGCGGGGGTAGAAGCTGCGGAACAGAGTGAGCGTCTCCTCGACGGTGAGCTTCTCGTGGAAGCGCGTCTCTTGAAGGGTCCCGCCGATCCGCGAGCGGATCCCTCCTGGGTCGTCGGCCCATGTCCGCCCGAGGACGCGCACCGTCCCGGACGTGGCGGGCTGGAGGCCCTCGAGGATCTCCACGGTGGTGGTCTTCCCCGCCCCGTTGGGCCCGAGCAGCCCGAGGCAGCTCCCGGCGGGGACGGCGAGATCGAGGCCGTCGACGGCGACCAGGTCGCCGAAGCGCTTCACCAGCCGCTCCACCTCGATCGCCAGGGCCGCCATGAGGGACGGCGCCTGTTACTCAACACGAGCCCAGGACGGCAAGTCCCGCTGATCAGGGTTTCCAGTGCCAGCTCCCGGCCACGGCCTCCGCCGGTGTGACGTTCGCAGCGGGCTCCAGGGCAGGCAGGCTCAGGGGATGGGCCAGATGAGAACGCGATGAGTGCCGGTCGGCGCGCACAGGAAGGCACTGAAGCGCCAACCGCGCGTCACGATCGACGTGCACGGTCGCCCCACGCGAGCGGCGACTGTCATCCCACCCATGCCGCCTGCGCGGGAGTGAGCTCATGCGCGCACGACACCTCCTCGGAGCGGTGCTGGCCTGGTTCACGGCATTCGGTGCGGCGGGGCTGGACGCCCGCGCGCTCGCTGCCCCCGCCCTCAGCGCGGAGAAGACCACCTACGACCGCGGTGAGCCGATCCGGATCACCTTCTCCGGTGGCCCGGGGAACAGCAAGGACTGGGTGGGCATCTACAAGCAGGGTCAGACGCCCGGACAGGTGGGCTCGACGCTCTGGTACTACGTCGGTGGCAGCAAGACTCCCGGCGCGGCACCGACCAGCGGAACCCTCACCTTCGCCGACGGCTCGGGGAGCTGGCCTCTCGGGGCCGGGCAGTGGACCGCGTTCTTCCTGGAGAACGATGGGTACACCATCCTCGCTTCGACCAGCTTCAGCGTCCGGCGGGGACAGCAGTCGGTCCTCTCCACCAGCAAGAGCATCTATCCGCCGGGAGAGCCGATCGTCGCCAGCTTCTCGGACGGCCCCGGGAACGCCACCGACTGGGTGGGCATCTATCCCGACGGCACGACCCCGGGCAGCCTCGGCTCCACCCTCTGGTACTACGTGGGTGGCAGCAAGACTCCCGGCGCGGCGTACACCAGCGGGACGCTCACCTTCGCCGCCGGCTCCGGCGCCTGGCCCCTGGCGCCTGGCCGCTGGAAGGCGTTCTTCCTCGCCAACGACGGCTATTCGGTCCTGGCCTACGCGGCGTTCTGGGTGGGAGAGGAGAAGCCCCGGACGCTGACCAGCAACGGCTGGCTCATCGCGCCCGCGGGGAAGCAGTCGCTGGTCGGCTCCGGGCCGCTGGCGCTGACCCTCACCCCGGACGGCTCGCAGCTCCTCGTCGCCAACGGCGGATACGACCACCACTCGCTGATGCTGATCGACCCGCGCTCGGGGCAAGTGCTCCAGACCGTCCCCGGCATCCCGGACGACCAGGGCAGCCACTACCTGGGCCTGGTGGTGTCACGCGACGGGAAGCAGGTGTACGCCTCGGATGGCACCAACGACGCCATTCGGGTCTTCGCCCTGGGCGGCGGCAAGCTCGTCGAGGGCGACCCCATCAACCTGCCTGCCGGAACCTGGCCGGCGGGGCTCGCGCTCTCCGCGGACGACAAGCGGCTGCTGGTCGCGGGCAACCTGGCCGACCAGCTCCTGGTGGTCGACCTCGGGGCGCGGAAGGTGGTGGGCGCGGGCCCGGTCGGCCATCTCCCCTACGGCATCGCGCTGTCCCGGGACGGCAAGCGGGCCTTCGTCAGCAACTGGGGAGGGAACACGGTGACCGTGTCGGACCCGGTGACTGGCGGGCCGCTCAAGACGCTGACGGTCGGTCTTCACCCCAGCGCCCTGCTCCAGCACCCGTCCCGCGACGAGCTCTACGTGGCCGACACCGACTCGGACGAGATCTCCGTGGTGGACAGCCGGTCGAACCGGGTGCTCCGCAGCATCTCGCTCCGTCCCTGGCCGGGCGCGCCGATGGGCGCGAGCCCCAACGGGCTGGCGCTGTCCCGGGACGGGCGCACCCTCTACGTGGCCAACGCCGGAGACAACGACCTCGCCCAGATCCGGCTCGGCACGCCGGGGAAGGGCCGTGACCGGGTGGAGGGACTCATCCCCACCGCGTGGTTCCCCTCCGGAGTGGCGATCGATCCCTCCGGGAGCACGCTCTTCGTCATCAACATGAAGGGGGTGGGCGTGGGCCCGGTCGCCGAGGGCGCGTACATCGCCGACCAGCTGGTGGGCACGCTCTCCCGCATCGACGTCCCCGACGAGGAGCGGCTCGAGCGTTACACCGAGCAGGTCATCCGCAACAATCGCTTCCCGGGTGAGCTGGCCGAGCGCGAGGACGACCACCACGGCGATGGGCACGAGGACCACGGCGAGGTCATCCCGCTCCGGCCTGGTGACCCGAGTCCCATCAAGCACGTCATCTACGTGCTGAAGGAGAACCGGACCTATGATCAGGTCCTGGGCGACCTCGGTCGGGGGAACGGCGACCCGAGCCTGGCCATCTTCGGAGAGAGGGTCACCCCGAACCAGCACGCGCTGGCCCGGCAGTTCGTCACCTTCGACAACTTCTACTGCGACGGCGAGGTCTCGGCCGACGGCTGGGCGTGGTCCAACAACGGCTTCGCCAACACCTACAACCAGAAGAACTGGCCGCTGGACTACGGGTGGGCCGGACGCCTTTACGATTTCGGCGGATTCGAGAACGACGAGACCGCGGGATTGCCCGGTCCAGACCCCTTCCACTCGTTCCTCTGGGACCGCCTGGCCGACAAGGGCATCTCCTACCGGAACTACGGCTTCTTCCTCGACGGTCTCCGGGGCACGCCGCCGATGCAGCCTGGCATCCCCACCTCGATGCCGGGGCTGGAGGGCCACACCGACATGCTCTACTCGGGCTGGGACCTCGACTACCCGGACGTCGAGCGGTTGAAGGAATGGCTCCGGGAGTTTGCCGGGTTCGAGAAGACGGGCTCGATGCCCACCGTGCAGTTCGTCTACCTGCCGCGTGACCACACCGTCGGCACCGCCACCGGCGCCTTCTCACCCCAGGCGATGGTGGCGGACAACGACCAGGCGCTCGGGACGCTGGTGGAGACGGTCTCCCATTCCAGATTCTGGAAGGACACCGCCATCTTCGTCATCGAGGACGATGCCCAGGACGGTCCCGACCACGTCGACGGCCATCGCACCGTCGCCCTGGCCATCAGCCCCTACACCCAGACCGGGAAGGTGGACTCGACCCGCTACTCGACGGTCTCCATGCTCCGCACCATGGAGCTCATCGTGGGCGCCGAGCCCCTCACCCAGTTCGATGCGCTGGCCCGGCCGATGCGTAAGGCCTTCACCCGCCGGCCCGACTTCCGCTCCTTCGACGCCCTGTCGCCCAAGGTCTCGCTGACGGAGATCAACGCACCGGACGCGCCGCTGGCCGCGGAGATGAGGCGGATGGACTTCACCCGCCCGGACGCCGCGGACCGCCACCTGCTGAACGAGGCGATCTGGCAGAGCGTGCGCGGGCGAGGCCACCGCATGCCCGCGGTCCGGAACGCGGTCGCGGTGCGCGAGTAGCCGGGCCGGCTCGGTCGGAATCGACGAGCCGCTGCAGCCGCGCGTCCGCGACCGGCGCCGCCTCCACCCCTGCCGGGCGCGCAGGTGCAAGATGGTGGCATCGGCGTCGCCGGGGCCGGCGTCCTGATTTGCGGAGGCCCGGGGCGGCTGGACCACCCCCACGTTTCGGGTTGCCGTGTCGTGAATTCTCGACGACGCCCCGCTCTCGCTCATGGCGTGGCGAACGTGCGACGCCCATCGTCTCACGACTGCAATCGACGGTCGCGGACCACGGATCCATCGGCATCGCAACCCCGCGGACTCGCGAGCCCCGGGCCAACGGTGGCGGAACGTTTCAGGCCGGCCCGCTGCGCGCAGAGTTCACGCGTCGAGCGTCAAGACGCACCCGAGCGGGGCGTAAAGCACCCACCGCTGGTCGTTACGCGGAGGGAGTCACCCATGCGCCATGCCTTGCCCATCGTGGTCGTCGCGCTGCTGTCCCACGTCGCCATCGCCGAGGAGGAGCTCGGGGACAACGACATCCGCAAGCGCGCGGACTTCGCGCCCGGGCAGCAGCGGCCGGGCAACGGTGGGTGGATGTTCGCCGACTCGAGCCAGCTCCCGGGCCAGCTGCAGGCCGCGGTCATCAGCCGCTTCACCTACAACGGCAGCGGCAACCCGGCGCGGCCCTTCGCCAGCAACCTCGGCAGCCCCGGAGGCATGGGCGAGATCGGCGGCGAGATCGGCCTGACCGACTGGATGGCGGTGCAGGCCATCGGCGTGCTGGGGAGGGACTACGTCACCAACGGCGGCTCGACCGGTGCCACCGCCGGCCTGCGCTTCGGCCTCTTCCCCCGCGCGTGGAAGAACGTGCAGATGGTGCTCAACGGAGGCTGGGTTCACGAGCTGAGCGGCGGCAACGGCGCCTACGGGCGGCTGCAGCTGGGCCTCGAGTTCGGCCGCTTCCGCGGACAGGTCTCCACCCACGTGGAGCACATCTTCGCCACTGGCCGGGATCCGGTGGACGTCATGCTCACCGCCGGCGCCTCGATGCGGGTGCTGAGCTGGCTCCGGCTCGGCGCGGAGTACGTCGGACAGGACCTGGAGGGCGAGTTCGACCCCGCGGAGGCGGAAGGTGGGCCCCGTCACCTGCTCGGCCCGACCATCGCGCTGACCTTCATGGACGAGCGGTTGAGCATCGTGGGCGGGCCGGCCTTCGAGATCGGCGGCCTCAACCCCGGAAGCGTGATGGCCCGGGCCGGCATCTCTTACGCCTTTTGAGGTCCCCCGCAGACCCGACCTCCCGCAACGACGACGGGGAGCTGCTCGGACCAACCTCGCTCCGGCAGCTCCCCGTCTCACTTCAGGCGGTCACTCGAAGGTCCCCTCGAGCTTCTTTCCTCGGCGCTGGGTGCTCTGGCGGATCGCCTCGCGCAGGCGGACCTCGTCAGAGTCGGGCCGGCTGAACTCGACCCCCTCGGTCGCTCGGCTCCACGCCGCCGCTCCCCGGATGTCCTCCTTGACCTCGCAGCGGTCGTACCGATCGTGGTCGTCGTCGTCGTGGCCCTTCCCGTCCTTGAACAGCTCGAGCAGGTCACCGGCGGCGGCGTCGTAGAGGTTGAGGGGCGGAACGCCAAGGATGATGTCCACCGTCTTGAAGATGCTGGAGAGGCTGGCGTGGGTCTTCAGGAGGTAGCCCGGCCTGATCGCCGGACCGATCGCCAGGAAGATCGAGCGATGGCCGTCGAGGTGGTCGAACCCGTTCTGGGTGTCGTCCTCGACGACGAAGATGACCGTGTCCTTCCAGCACGGACTCTTGGAGATGAGATCGACGGTGCGCCCGAGCGCGTCGTCGTTGTCCTGGACGAAGCGGACGAAGTCCCAGGGGTGACTGCCGTCCGGGTAGATGTCGTTCGCGCCGCCGCCGTGGTCGTTCGGGTAGTACAGGTCCACGTAGCTCGGCAGCCTGCACTCGCCGGTCTTGCGGTCCACGTAGCGTGACTCGAAGACCTGCTGGAAGCGCCCGAAGCGGCTGAAGCGCGTCGGGTCCTCGGGGAGCGGCGCGTCGGGGATGCCGGTGTTGAACTCGGGGTAGAGGTGATCGCTCCGGTCGCGGATCACCTTCTCCATCGGCACGTTGACGTGGTTGCGGATGCCGGTGGGGTCGGTGCGCACGTCCTCGTCGACCTGGGCGAACTCGTAGCCATTCCCGAAGTTGGCGAAGGATCGCCCGTTCCGCACCAGGTGGAGCGCCGTCCCGCCCGACTGGTTGTAGTCGTTCGGATCCGGCGAGCTGTTCGCGTCGGTGAAGCCCATTCGCCCGGGGTACGGCAGATAGGAGGCCGGGTTGTCACCGGAATCGCCGCGCCGGCCGCCGTAGGAGGCGGGCCAGTGCGTCTGCTCGAACTCGCTGGTGTAGACGCCGGCGAGCCAGCGGTGACCGTCCGAGGAGACGGAAGGCTCGAGGAAGAAGTTGTCCGAGAAGGCGTACTTCAGCGCCAGCGCGTGGTGGTTGGGAGCCGCGGCCACGCCCAGCGACAAGGTCGGATCGCCGTTCACCGGCTGTCCCGAGCTGGTCTTCTGGATGTCTCCCAGCAGCAGGTCGTAGGTGGCGTTCTCCTTGTTGATGAAGACCACATGCTTCACCCGCTTCCGGACCGAGTCGGCCAGCGCCTCGAGCTTCTCCTGCTCCTCTTCACCGCGGGCCGGGACCAGCCCGTTGTTCTTCAGCACGCGGGCGGTGTACTCGTCGAGGGTGTGGCGGTCCGGCACCGGAATGATGCTGACCGAGCCGATGGTGGCCGACCTGGGTGACCCCAGGTTGTCCGGCGGCGTGGGGTTGTTGGGCCCCGAGCCCCGGCCGTTCGCGTTCGCCACGTACAGCGTCTTCCCGTCCGCGCTCACCGCCAGGGCCGCGGGCCACCACCCCGTCGGGATGTGCCCCTGGACCTTGCCGTGGCGGATGACCGCCACCGCGTTGAGTCCGGCCTCGGCGACGTAGAGCGTCTTGCTGTCGGGCGACAGCGCCAGGCCGACCGGCTGCACGCCCCGCAGCTTCGCGTCCTCGCCCTTCAGCGGCGAGAGCGCGATCCGCTGCATCACCTTCCACGAGCCCGGGCGAAGCACCGAGACCGAGTCGTCGTTTCCGTTCGCCACGTAGATCGCCTCCGGACCGACGGCGAGGGCGTTGGGGTGAGGACCGGAATAGGCCCGACCGTCGTCGTCATCGTCGTCGTCCCGGTTGAGCACCTCGTCCAGCCTCTCGGCGATGGCCGGACCGGTCTTCACCACTGCCAGCCGGGCCGCGGAGGCCGGCCTGGAGACGTCGAACACCCAGACCGAGTTGCTCTCCGGCGCGTTGGGCGATCCGAGGCCCGGCACCGTGTAGTTCTGGGTTGCCACGGGCACGTAGCCACAGCGGATGCCGGCCGGGTCCCGGAGCGAGTCCGGGAGGGCGCGGGGGTCCACCCTGGTGATCCGGAGGGTGCGATCGGCCCCGGTCTCGTCCGGGTATCCGGCGCCGGGGTAGCACAGCGGGTAGTCGGCGTTGGAGTTCCCCGTGGGGCTGGCCGGATCCAGGTGCTTGAACTGGAAGGTGCCCAGGTTCGCCACGTACAGCCGCGTGCCGTCGGCGGAGGTCGCGACGTCGTACGGGTAGCGGCCGACCGGGATGCGCGTCACCACCGCGCCGAAGTTGTTGGGCTCGGTGACCTTGCCCGTGCCGTCCACCCCGGTGTGGATCGCCCGCGTGTCCAGGACGTGCACCTGGAAGGCACCCTGGTCCACCACGTAGAGCAACTGGCCATCGGGGGAGAGCGCCATCCGGCCCGGGAATGTCCCCTTGAAGGTCGGCGTCACCGCAGCCGGATCGAGCGGCGCGCTCAGGGCGTGGGCGCTCCCGTTGAGGTTGACCGAGCCGATGATGCTGCGACTCGCGGTGTCACCGACCCAGACGTTCCCCCGCTCTCCCCCCGAGGCGTAGAAGCGCGAGCCGTCCTTCGAGAACACCACCCCCATGAAGGTCGCATCGACCGGGATGAGCTTCGTCACCGCACCGCCGCCCCCCAGCTGGGAGACCAGCGTGACCGAGAAGGGCCCGATCCCGCTGTTGATCGTGGCCAGGCTCTTTCCGTCCGGCGAGAGCGCCAGGCCGAACGGCTTCGGGGCACCCACGCTCACCTCGGTACCGGCGGGGGTGACCAGTCGCCCGTTGGGTAGCACCGCCGCGTCCAGCCCGTCGATCGTCACGTGCCGGGTGGCGGGTCTCTGGCCCGCGGGCGCGCCATAGGTCAGGAACCGGGATCCGTCGTCCCGTCTCCAGCCCACCAGCGGAAGGGCGAGCCCCAGCAGCAGGCCACCCAGGAGCAAGGTCTTCCATCGAGTCCAGCGCATCGTCCGTGTCCTCCATGGCGCGGAGGCGTCCCCGCGCGCGGGACGACGGGTAAGCCCACCGCGCGCCAGCCGCGTGGCCCGCATGCCAACACGGGACGGCGGGCTCGCCCGGGAGGGGGCGCCGGTTCACGGCGCTCCCCGCGCGGCGCGGAGCTCCGCCAGGGAAGCGTTCCGGACACTTGGATCTCGCCCTCCGCGGATGAGCCATCGATGAGCCACCAGGGACCGGCTTCTCATCGTGCTCTCATCACCGCTCGACCGGAACGTGCGCAAGCCGTGACCAGACCGCTGCACGCCGCTGCTAGCTGCCTCCCTGGGACATTCGCGGGAGGGTGGTATGGCACGGCTCGACGTGGTGGCGGCAGCGGCGGTCACGCTCTTCGTGACGGCGGCGGGGGCGCACGAACCGATTCCGATTCCCACCGGGCAGCGCATCACGCCCACGGCGGCACCGGGCTCGACCTTCACCCAGCTGAACCCCGGCCTGCCGGGGCTCCCCGGCTTCACCGCGGGGCAGGCGGTGAGCACCGCCCTGAGCCCGGATGGGAAGACGCTGCTCGTCCTCACCAGCGGCTTCAACCGCTGGGCCGATGCCTCGGGCAACGGGATTCCCCAGGACTCGAACGAGTACGTCTTCGTCTTCGAGGTGAGCGGGCGGACCGCGGTGCAGAAGCAGGCGCTCCAGATCCCCAACACCTACGATGGCATCGTCTTCGCCCCAGACGGGAGCCGCTTCTACGTCTCCGGCGGCGTGGACGACGACGTGCACGTCTTCGCCAGGAGTGGCGGAGGCTGGGCGGAGGATGGCGCTCCGATCGCCCTGAACCACCCCCCGGGGAACGGTCTGCTCCCCTTCGGCTTCCCCCCGCTGGGAGTTCCCCCGACGGTGGGGGCCCACGCCGCGGGCATCGACGTCACCTCGGACGGGAAGAAGCTGGTGGTGGCCAACTACGAGAACGATTCGATCAGCGTGGTGGACCTGCTCACCCGCAAGCGCAGCGGCGAGCTGGACCTCCGGCCCGGGAAGACCGACTCGAGCAAGGCCGGTGTGCCGGGCGGCGAGTTCCCCTTCTGGGTGAGCGTGAAGGGGAACGGGACCGCCTACGTCTCCAGCCTCCGTGACCGGGAGGTGGTGGTGGTGGACTTCACCGGCGCCCCGAAGGTCACCTCCCGGATCCCGCTCGAGGGGAACCCGAACAAGATGCTGCTCGATCGGCGCGAGCGCCGGCTCTTCGTCGCCGCGGACAACGCCGACGTGGTGTACGTGATCGACACCGGCTCCAACCGGGTGCTCCGGCGCCTCTCCACCTCTTTTCCGGGGGAGCGGGAGGGGGACGACGACCGGGAGCACCGGGAGAACGGCGAGCACCGCCGCTCACGTCCGCGGAAGGGCGCGAGCCCGAACTCCCTGGCGCTCTCCCCGGACGAGCGCACCCTCTACGTCACCAACGGTGGAAGCAACTCCCTGGCGGTGATCGATCTGGACGAAGACGGCGGCGAGCTGCGCGGCCTGATCCCCACCGGGTGGTACCCGAGCTCGGTGAGCGTGAGCCGCGACGGGCGGACGCTCTGGGTGGTGAATGCCAAGAGCAACGCCGGACCGAACCCGAAGCAGTGCGCAACCGCCTTCGACAACATCGCCCCCGGGTGCCCCGATTCGGCAGAGAACGGGTCCTCGAATCAGTACGTGCTCCAGCTCACCAAGGCCGGCTTCCTGACCATCCCGGTGCCGAACCGGCACGAACTCGAGGAGCTCACCGAGCAGACGGCCCGGAACAACGACGCCGGGACGGGCGAGGAGGACCGGGAGGTGATGCGCGAGCTCCGCAAGCGCATCAGGCACGTCATCTACATCGTCAAGGAGAACCGGACCTACGACCAGATCCTCGGCGACACCAAGGGGAGCAACGGCGACCCGGCGATCACCCAGTTCCCGCGGTCCATCACGCCGAACTTCCACGCCCTCGCCGAGCGCTTCGTCAACCTGGACAACTTCTACGCCAGCGGCGAGGTGAGCATGGACGGCTGGCAGTGGGCCACCGCCGCCCGATCCTCCGACGCCAACGAGAAGGCATTCATGGTGAACTACGCGGGCCGGGGATTGACCTACGACTCGGAGGGTCTGGACCGGGACATCAACATCGCCCTGCCCACCTCCGCCGAGCGTCAGAAGATCATCCCCATCAGCCCGCTGGATCCCGACATCCTCCCGGGGACGGCGAACGAGGTCGAGCTGGACGCTCCGGACGGCGAGCCGGGCGCGGGCTATCTGTGGAATGCGGCGCTGCGGGCCGGGAAGACCGTCCGGAACTACGGCTTCTTCATCGACCTGGTCCCGTACTCGGCCCCTCCGAGCCTCGGCGGGGTGCCCCCGAGCGTGCGGTATCCGTTCGCTGCGGGCATCCCGGTTGCCTCGGCCGCCAACGCGGTGCTCCGCCAGTACACCGACGTCTTCTTTCGCGGCTTCGATCCCGCCCAGCCCGACTTCTACCGGGAGGCCGAGTGGGCGCGTGAGTTCGACGGCTTCGTCGCCGGCGGGAACCTCCCCGCCCTCTCGCTGGTCCGGCTGATGAACGACCACACCGGCTCGTTCGGCACCGCGATCGACGGGGTGAACACCCCCGAGCTCCAGCACGCGGACAACGACTACGCGGTGGGGCTCCTGGTGGAGAAGGTGGCGACGAGCCCGTACGCGAAGGACACGCTGATCTTCGTGCTCGAGGATGACTCCCAGGACGGCCCGGACCACGTCGACGCGCACCGGAGCACCGCCTACGTGGTCGGCCCGTACGTGAAGCACCGGGCGGTGGTCTCGGGGCGCTACAGCACGGTGTCGATGCTCCGGACCATCGAGGACGTGCTCGGTCTCGAGCACCTGAACCTGCACGACCACGGCGTGCGGCCGATGACCAAGGTCTTCGACCTGCGGCAGGAGCAGTGGGACTTCCACGCCGTGCCCTCCTCGATCCTGGTGGGGACCAAGCTGCCCCTACCGAAGTCGGCCGTGGCCGAGGCGCTCACCCTCGCGCCCGCACTGGCGCCCACCCACGACGCGGGCTGGTGGGCCCAGGCGACCAAGGGCATGGACTTCACCCGCGAGGACCGGGTCGACGCCGCAACGTACAACCGTCTCCTCTGGAAGGGCCTCATGGGTGACCGCCCCTATCCGGAGGGGCGCACCGGCCAGGGCCCTCGCTCGACGCCCTGAGCGGCGGAGCCCGGACGGAAACATTTCCGGGGCGGCCGTCGATGAGGGTTCACGGGCGGCTGCCGCGGGCGCAGCATCCGGACCGGGGGTCGCATGCGTCTCCTGGTCATCGAGGATTACGAGCCGCTCGCCCGGGCCATGGTCCAGGCCCTGCGCGAGGCGGGGCTCACGGTCGACCTGGCAGCGGACGGCCTCGAGGGCCTCCGGCTCGGGGGCGAGTCCCGCTACGACCTCATCGTGCTCGACCTCATGCTGCCCACCATGGACGGGCTGTCGATCCTCGCCGATCTCCGCCGCCGCCGGTCCGACGCCTCGGTGCTGATCGTCACCGCCCGGGATGCGCTCGGCGACCGGGTGCGCGGCCTCGACGCTGGCGCGGACGACTACCTGGTCAAGCCCTTTGCGCTGGAGGAGCTGCTCGCCCGGGTCCGGGCCCTCCTCCGCCGGCGCTTCCAGGCGTCAGCTCCGGTGATCGAGATCGGCGACCTCCGGGTGGACACCGTGGCCCGTACCGTCGAGCGCGCGGGGAGGCCGGTCACGCTCTCCGGACGGGAGTACGCGCTGCTCGAGTACCTCGCCTGCCGCCGCGGGCACATCGTGAGCCGGGCGGAGATCTGGGCCCACGTCTTCTCCGGCTCCGAGGAGCCGACGAGCAACGTGGTGGACGTGTACGTGGGGTACCTCCGGAGGAAGCTCGACGGCGGACACCCGGCGCCGCTGCTCCGGACCCGGCGCGGCCTCGGGTACCAGCTCGGAGCAGCTGAGTGAGCCGGCGCTGGTCGCTCCGCCGGCGCCTGATGGGCTCGGTGCTGGCGGTGGTGGCGCTGGCGCTCGGGACCCTCGCCGCGCTGCTCCACCTCTCGCTACGGGAGACGCTCCGGGAGCGGTTCGACGAGGACCTGGCGGAGGAGGCGCGGGCCGTCGCCGCACGGGTCGAGGAGGGGCCGGGCGGCCGCTGGGAATTGGAGAACGGGGCGGAGACCCCCGCGGTGCCGGAGGGGCTCTGGTACCGGCTCCGCTCCGACGACGGCGCCGAGCTCGACCACTCGACGGATTCGCCCGGGCCGGTCGACGCGGGCGGCCTCCGGCCCGGGGTGGCCACCTTCCTCACGCTCGAGGGCGGCGCACGCGGTCGGGGGCTCTGGCTGCGCCTCGCGCCGAGGCTCGACGAGGCGGTGACGCACCCCTCGGGCCGGCGGCTCGAGGTGCTGGTCGCCCGCCCCACCCGGGCGCTCGACGAGACGCTCGCCGCGCTGGGGGTCGAGCTGGCCGGGGCGACGGGGCTGGTCTCGCTCGCCGCGGCGCTGCTGGTCGGCCTCGTGGTCACCCGGTCGGTCCGCCGGGTCGAGGCGCTGGGAAGGGAGGTGGACCGCATCGATGCCTCCGGCCTCGACCGGAGGCTGTCGACGCAAGCGCTCCCGGTCGAGCTCGAGCCCGCGGCGAGCAAGGTCAACCAGCTCCTCGGCCGGCTCGAGGCCTCCTTCGAGCGTGAGCGGCACTTCAGCGCCGACGTGGCGCACGAGCTCCGGACGCCGCTCTCCGGGCTGCGGGCAGTGACCGAGCTGGGCCTGTCGCGCGAGCGGACCGCGCCCGAGTACCGGAAGGCGCTCGCCGAGGCGCAGAGCATCGCCGTGGAGATGCAGGCGATGGTGGAGAGCCTGCTGGCGCTGGCGAGTGCCGAGACGGGCGCGCTCGCCGCGAGCGAGGAGACGGTGGACCTCAGGGACCTGGTGGACAGCAGCGCCGCGCTGCTGCGCGAGGTGACCGCCCGCCGCGGCCTCCGGTTCACCAACCACATCGCACCGGGAACCCGGGTGCGCTCGGACCCGCAGGCGCTTCGGCTGGTCATCCAGAACCTCCTGGCCAACGCGATGACCTACACCGAGCGCGGGGGCTGGGTGACCACCCGGAGCGAGCCTGGGCGGGGGCTGTGGCTCGCGGTGGCGGACAGCGGCCCGCAGCTGCCTGCGACCGAGCTGGAGCGGATCTTCCAGCGCTTCGTCCGGCTCGACCCGGCCCGGCCCGTCGGTGCGCACCACGGCATCGGGCTCGCCCTGGTACGGGCGCTCTGTGGCCACCTCGGGCTGTCCGTCTCCGCCGAGAACCGCGAGGACGGCTCGCTCGCGTTCTCGGTGCGTGCCCCGCTGGAGGGGCCTGCACACCGCGCCTGAGCGGACGCGCCCCCGGGGCACGACCCAGCGATGGGGGGAAGGGGTGCAGAATCTGCGCGGTCTCCGTGGCTGCCGCAGCCGGTGCGGGGCGTGCACCCCCCTTCCGCGGGAGCCGCCCTCCCCGGCTGCAAGGGTCCAGCCGTTGCACGCTCGTCGCATGCATGGGTGCAGATCTCGGCCGGCTGCTCGAGGCAGAGCAGGCCTTCACTGCGCGCGTCGACGCCGCGCGGCGTGAGGCCAGTGCGGTCGTGGAGGCGGCCAGCCGCGATGCCGAGGCGCTGGCCAGCGACTCCACCGCCATGCTCTCCCGGGCCCTCCAGGAGCTCGGCGAGGCGGAGGAACGCGGCCTGGTTACCGAGCTGGCCCGCCTCGAGGCGGAGACCCGGGCCCGCATCGACCGGCTGGCGGCGATCGACGAGGCGCGCGTGGCGGCGCTCGCCCAGGACGTGCTCCGGGCGCTGCTCTCGGGAGGCCGCGGGTGATCCGCGCGATGCGCCGCGTCCGGGTGATGGGGCCGCGGCGCGAGCTGGAGCGCACGCTGCGCGTCCTCCAGGACCTGGGATCGATGCACCTCGCTTCCCCTCCCAGGCTGGCGGCGCTCAACCCCGCTCCGACCACTCGCCGCGAGCAGCGGCTCGTGCGGCAGCTGCGGGCGCTGGTCGCGGACGCCGAGACGGCGCGAACGCTCCTCGACCTCCCCCCGGCGACCCTCGACGCGCCGCTGCCCGAACCGGCGCCCTGGGCCCGCTGGGCTCGCCAGGCGCGGCACCTCCGCCGCGGCGCGGAGCAGCTGCGGGACCGCCGGCAGCGTCTGGAGGAGGAGCGGGCGCTGCTCGGCAAGTATCGCGAGATGCTCGACGCCTTCTCCGGACTCTTCGAGGCGGGCCACATCCCGGCGACGGTGCGCGCGTACTACATCGTGCTGCGGCCCGGGCAGGCGTCGGTGGTGGAGCCGCTGCGCCAGGCGCTGGCCGAGGCGCTGGACTCGGCGTTCGAGCTGCGAACCCGCACCCTCGCGACCGGCGACACCGCGCTCCTGCTCCTGGTCCCGCTACCACGCACCGGCCGGGTCGAGCGGCTCCTCTCTGAGAGCGGGGTGCAGGAGGTCCCGCTCCCTGCGGGGTACGAGCGGGCCACGGCGACCGAGGCGCTCCCCAGGATGAGGGCCCGGCTCGCGGCGCTCCCGGCGCTCCTGGAAGAGGTCGACGCCGAGCGAAAGGCCCAGGCAGCGGTGGCTAGCGGGACGCTCCCTCAGATGCTTGCCGTCGCACAGGACGCGATCACCCGCCTCGAGGCAGTGGGGCTCGCCGCCTCCACCCGGACCGCGTTCGTGCTCGAGGGCTGGGTGCCGGCGATTGATCTGCCGGCCCTCGGCGAGACGCTTCGCCAGCGCATCGGCCCGGAGATCACCGTCGAGGAGCTGCCCTCCGCTCCGGACGTGGACGCTCCGGTGGTGCTCCAGAACCCGCGCCTCTTCCGACCCTTCCAGCTGCTGGTGGAGATGCTCCCTTTGCCGACCTACGGGAGCATCGACCCGACACCGTTCGTGGCGGTGTTCTTCCCGGTGTTCTTCGGCCTGATGCTCGGGGACATCGGCTACGGGGTGGTGATGCTCGGGGTCGGCTTGTTCCTCCACCACCGCTCGCGGCCGGGCACCAAGCTCCACGCCGTCTCGCAGATCGCGCTGGTCTGCGCGGTGTTCGCCATCATCTTCGGCGTGCTCTTCGGCGAGCTGTTCGGGGACGCGGGGCGCCGGCTGTTCGGGCTGCACCCGCTGGTGCTGAACCGCGAGGAGCCGAAGGACATCGTCTCCTTCCTGATCCTCTGCGTGGGCATCGGCGGGGTCCACGTCCTGCTCGGCCTGCTGCTGGGGGTGTTGAACGCGTTGCACGGCCGGCATCGGAGGCAAGCCCTGGGCCGCGGCCTCTCGGCGGTGATGATCCTCCTCGTCGTCGTCGCGCTGCTGGCGGCGATGAAGCTCCTCCCCGGCCAGCTGCTCACCCCCACCGTGGTCGCACTCCTGGTCGCCTTTCCCGTCCTGATCATTGCCGAGGGCATCGTGGCCCCGGTGGAGCTCCTGGCCACGATGGGCAACATCCTTTCCTACGCCCGTATCATGGCGCTCGGGACGGCGTCGGTGATGCTCGCCGTGGTCGCCAACCGGCTCGCCGGCGCGATTGGCAGTGTGGTGGTGGGGGCCATCTTTGCCCTGCTCTTCCATCTGGTGAACTTCGCGCTTGGGCTCTTCAGCCCGACCGTGCACGCGCTCCGCCTCCACTACGTCGAGTTCTTCGGGCGGTTCTACAGCCCGGGCGGCGTGCGCTATCGACCCTTCACCCACTGGAGGACGCACTGATGCAGATCTTCTGGATCACCTTCAGTGCCGCGCTGGCCATCTCCATCCCCGCGCTGGCCACGGCCTGGGCGCAGTCGCGCATCGGCCCGGCGGCCGCGGCGAGCCTCGCCGAGAAGCCCGAGCTGAGCACCACGGTCATCGTGATGCTCGCCATCCCGGAGACGATGTCCATCCTCGGCTTCGTGGTGGCGATGTTCATCATGCTCCGCGCCGGGGGGTAGTGCCGTGCCACTGCCGGACCTGCTCGACGCCCTCGGGCGCTCGAACGACGAGGAAGTCGCCGGTCTGCTCTCGGCCGCCCGGGACGAGGCGGAGGCGATCCGCGCCACCGCCCGCGCCGGCGCGGAGGAGCGGCTCGGACGGACGCTCGAGTCCGAGCGGGCCCGGCTCCGGCAGGCGGCGGAGCGGCGACGGGTGGCGGCCCGGCGGGAGGCCACTGCCCAGGTGCTCCGTGCGCGCGCCGCGCTCCTGGACCGGGTCTTCGAGGCTGCTCGCGCCTCCGCGCCCGCGGTGCTGGGGTGGCCGGAGTACGCCCGGGCGCTCGAGACCTCCGTCCGGAGCATCCGCGAGCTGCTCGGCGCCGACCCCGGGACGCTGCGCTGCGCCCCGGGCGACGTCGAGCGGGTGCAGGGCTGGGTGACGGGCTCGGCGCTCTCGGTCGTCGCCTCGCCGGAGGTCCCGGCCGGGCTGCACTGCACGGCGGACGGGGGCCGGCTCACCGTGGACCTCACCCTCCCGGCCCGGATCGCGATGGAGCGCCCCACGCTGGCCATCGCCGTCGGTCCGGCGCTGGAGACGGCGGAATGAGCGGGCTGGACGCCGCCATCGCGCGGGCCCGCGGGCTGTCCACGCACCTGCTCGCTCCGGCGGCGCTGGACGAGCTCCGGGCCACGCTGGATCTCCAGGCGGTGGCGGAGCGGCTGCGCACCGGGCCCGACCCGCTGGTCCTCACCGGTCCCGGCGTCCCCACGCCCGAGGCGCTGGAAGCCGCCGTCCGTCGCCGTGCGGGCGCGCGGCTCGCGGCGCTCGCCCGGTGGTGCGTGGACGTTCCGGACGTGCTGACCGTTCTGCTGGGCGAGGAGGACCGGCGCGACCTCCGACTGCTGCTCCATGGCGTGGTCGAGGGGGCCGCGCCCACCGATCGCCTCCGAGGCACGCTGCCCACGCCCACCCTGCCCACGGGCGCGCTGGCCACGCTCGCCGCGCAGACCACCGTGCCGGCCATGGCCGCGCTCCTCGCGGCGTGGCGGCACCCCGACGCCGCCGCGCTCGCCGGCGTCAAGGCCCCAGGCCCACCGGATCTCCTCGCCCTCGACGCCGCCCTCACGCGCTCCTGGGCAAGACGTGCCACCGCCGCCGCGGCCCGGGTGGACGCCGAGCTCCGCCGCTACGTCGCGGCGACCATCGATCTGGAGAACGCGCTCACCGCGGTGATGCTGGCCGGGAGCACTGGCGACCGGCCCGAGCTCGAGCCCGTGCCCGGCGGGGTGCGCTTCCCCGTCCCGGCGTGGAAGGCCATCGCCGCTGCAGGCTCGGGCGCCGCGGCGCTGCTGCTGGCGCGGCAGCGCTTCGCCGGGTCTTCGCTCGAGCGCGCCTTCTCGGGAGCGGGCGGCGCGGCGCTGGCGCGCGACCGTGCCTGGGCAGCGGTCCTCGACATCGCGCGGACCCGCGCCCGCACCGCCCCGCTGAGCTCGGCGCCTCTCGTCGCCTACGTGCTCGGGGTGCGAGACGAGGTCCAGGAGCTGCAGCGGCTGGTCTGGGGCGTGGCGCTCGGAGCCCCTGCGGCGGCCCGGCGAGGGCGCCGATGAGCGAGCTCCGGGTGGCCCTCCTCTGCCGGCCGGAGGTAGCCCCGGCCTTCGCGCTGGCCGGATTCCGCCCGCTGGTGGCGCCGGATGCCCAGGACGCGGCGCGGCGGCTGACCGCCCTGCTCTCCGACCCGCGGGCCGGACTGGTGCTCATCGAGGCGCTGCTCTACGACCGACTGGACGCCGACCTCCAGCGGCGCCTCTCCGCCCGGCCGGTGCCGCTGGTGGTGCCGGTCCCCTCGCCGAGCTGGGCCGAGCACGCCGCCGCGGACCAGGTCATCGTCGAGCTCCTCCGGCGGGCCATCGGCTACCAGGTGAGGCTGCGATGAGCGCCCCGCGTGTCCAGCGGGTGAACGGGTCGCTGGTCGAGGCTGCGCCCGCCCCGGGAGTCGCGCTGTACGAGCTCGCCCACGTCGGCGCGGCGAAGCTGCTCGGCGAGGTCATCGGCGTGTCGGGCGAGGTCGCCGTGCTCCAGGTGTACGAGGACACCAATGGGCTCGCGGTGGGAGAGCCCGTGCGGGCGACCGGAGGGACGCTGCAGGCGGAGCTCGGGCCGGGGCTCCTGGGCGCCATCCTCGACGGGCTCGGGCGCCCGCTCGACGTGCTCGCCGCGGAGACCGGACCCTTCGTGCCGCCCGGCCGGGAGCTGCGGATGCTCGATGCGGCGCGGCGCTGGCGCTTCGTCCCGGCAGTCGAGGCCGGGGCGCGGGTGGGCGGCGGCGACGTGCTCGGCACGGTGGAGGAGCGTCCCGGCTTCGCCCACCGCATTCTCGTGCCGCCCGGGGTGGAAGGAACCCTGGCCTCGCTGGCCGGCGGAGACTTCACGGTGGATCAACCGCTGGGGGCATTGGCGGACGGCACACCGCTCCGGCTGTCGCACCGCTGGCCGGTGCGCAGGCCCCGGCCGGTCGCCGGGCGCCTGCCGCTAGGACGGCCGTTCCTGACCGGCCAGCGGGTCCTGGACCTGCTCTTCCCGGTGGCCGAGGGCGGGACGGTGGCGGTGCCCGGCGGGTTCGGCACCGGGAAGACGGTCATCGAGCAGTCACTGGCCAAGTACGGCGACGCCGACGTGGTGGTCTACATCGGCTGCGGCGAGCGCGGGAACGAGATGGCCGAGGTGCTCTCGGAGTTCCCGAGGCTGACCGACCCACGGTCCGGTCGGTCGATCATGGACCGGACGGTGATGGTGGTGAACACCTCGAACATGCCGGTCGCCGCGCGCGAGGCCTCGGTGTATCTGGGCATCGCCATCGCCGAGTACTTCCGCGACCTCGGACTGCGGGTCGCGCTGATGGCGGACAGCCTCTCGCGCTGGGCCGAGGCGCTGCGGGAGATTGGCGCCCGCCTTCAAGAAATGCCTGGCGAGGAGGGCTACCCCACCTACCTCGCGAGCCGTCTGGCCAAGTTCTACGAGCGCGCCGGGCGGGCGAAGGCCGCGGGCCGTCCGGACCGCGAGGGCGCGCTGACCCTCATCAGCGCGGTCTCCCCTCCCGGCGGAGACCTCTCCGAGCCGGTGAGCCAGGCCACGCTGCGGGTGGCGGGCACGCTCTGGGCGCTCGACGCCGACCTGGCGCACCAGCGTCAGTTCCCGGCAGTGGACTGGTCCACCAGCTACAGCCTGCACGTCGACCAGACCGCGCCCTGGTTCGCGGAGACGGTGGATCGCCGCTGGTCGGCGGTGCGCGCACGGACGCTCGAGCTGCTGCAGCGCGACCGGGAGCTCAGGGAGATCGCCGGCCTCATCGGGCCCGAGGCGCTCCAGGACGCAGACCGCCTGGTGCTCTCCGTGGCCCAGCTGCTCCGCGAGGTGGTGCTCGGCCAGAGCGCCTACCATCCGAACGACGCGCGCTCCTCGCCCGAGAAGACGTTCCACCTCGCGTCCCTGGCGTGCGGGGTGGCCGACCGGGTGGCGGCGCGGTTGCAGGCCGGCACGGCGCTGTCGGAGATCGACCTGGGGCCGCTCCGCCGTGCCCTGGTGGCCCTCCGCGACGGCGCGCCCGACGAGGTGGCGGCCCGGACGGCCGCTGCAACCGCGGAGCTGGATCGCCTCTCGGCATCGGAGGCATCGCCGTGAGCGCCCTCCCCCGGACCGTGGTGGGCGCCACCGGCATCCGTGGACCGCTGGTCTTCGTGGAGCACGTCCGCCGGGTGGCGCTCGGGGAGCAGGTGGAGATCTCCCTCGAGGGCCGGCGCTGGCAGGCCCAGGTCATCGACGCCGGCGAGCGGCACACCGTGCTCCAGCTGCTCGAGGAGGGGCTGGGGCTGGTCCCCGGGGTCTCCCGGCTCGAGTTCAGAGGCGATGTGGCGAAGGCGGTGGTGGGGCGCGAGCTTCTCGGACGGGTCTTCAGCGGGCTGGGGGCGCCCCTGGATGGCTTGCCTCCACCGGTGGGCGAGGCGCTCCGGCCCCTGAACGGCGCTCCCTTGAACCCGGCGGCGCGGCTCCCCCCCAAGGAGCTGATCGAGACCGGGGTCTCCGCCATCGACGGGATGAACACCCTGGTCCGCGGCCAGAAGCTGCCCATCTTCTCCGGGCCGGGGCTGCCGGCCCTGGAGCTCGCGGCGCGCATCGTGGAGTGGGCGCGCGCGCCGAAGGGCGAACCGTTCGCGGTGGTGTTCGTGGGCATCGGCATCACCTCCCGCGAGGCCAGCGAGTTCCTGGAGCGCTTCGAGTCCAGCGGCGCACTGGAGCGCAGCGTGGTGTTCCTCAACGAGGCGCGCGACCCCACCATCGAGCGGCTGCTCGCGCCACGGGTGGCGCTGGCCGAGGCGGAGCATCTGGCCTACGAGCACGGGCTGCACGTGCTGGTGGTGATGGCCGACGTGACCAGCTACTGCGAGGCGCTGCGGGAGCTCGCCACGGCGCGGCAGGAGATCCCCGGACGGCGCGGCTACCCCGGATACATGTACACCGACCTGGCCTCGCTCTTCGAGCGCGCAGGACTGGTCCACGGACGGACGGGCTCGGTGACGCAGCTGCCGGTGCTCACCATGCCCGACGACGACCTCACCCACCCGATTCCCGACCTGACCGGCTACATCACCGAGGGCCAGGTGGTCCTCGGGCGGGACCTGCACCGCCGCGGCGTCTTCCCGCCCATCGACGTGCTGCCCTCGCTCTCCCGGCTGATGAACGCCGGCATCGGCGAGGGCCGGAGCGCACCCGAGCACCGCGAGTGGGCGGACCAGCTCTACGCACTCTACGCGAAGGGAATCGAGGCGCGGCTCATGAGCACCATCGTCGGCGAGAGCGGGCTGCTCCCGGCCGACCGACGGGCGCTGGCCTTCGTCGACGGCTTCGAGCACACGCTGGTCGGACAGGGGCGCAGTCGCCGCACGCTGTCCGAGACGCTCGAGGCGGGCTGGTCGCTGATGCAGGGGTTCCCCCGCGAGGATCTCTTGCGGATCCGCGAGGCGACCTGGGAGCGCCGCTTCGGCAAGGGAGCCGGGCGGTGAGCGAGGCGCGGCTGCCAGCCACCCGCCTGGGGCTGCTCCGGGCGCAGCGGCGGCTCGAGCGGCTCGAGCGGGGGACCTCCTTGCTCCGGAGGAAGCGCGAGGCGCTGGTGGCGGAGCTGTTCTCCCTTGCTCGCTCGGCCCTGGACACCCGCGAGCAGATCAACGCCCAGGCCCGCGCCTCCTGGCCGGTGTACCTGGACGCGCTGGCCGCGGAGGGTGCCGGGGCCTTGACCGGTCTCGCCTGGCCCTCGCGCGAGCTCACGGTGCGGGTGACGGCGCGGGTCGTGTGGGGCGTGCCGGTGGCCGACCTCGAGGCCTCCGGGCCCATCGTCCGCACGCTTGCCGCCAGGGGGCTCCCGCCCGGGCCGGTGCCGGCCGCGGTCGAGGCGGCCGAGGCGTTCGAGCGGCTCACCGATCTCCTCGTCCGCGCGGCGCCACGCGAGATGCTGCTCCGGCGGCTCGGGGAGGCGCTCTCCCAGACGACCCGGCAGGTGAACCGGCTGGAGCGGCGGGTGGCCCCGGGGCTGCGGCGGCAAGCGGCCCGCGTCCGCTCGGCGCTGGACGAGCGCGAGCGCGAGGAGCACGTCCGGCTGGGCCTCCTCGCCCGCCGCGAGCCGGGCTG
The DNA here is from genome assembly GCA_035543115.1 of Myxococcaceae bacterium. Lineage (GTDB taxonomy): Bacteria > Myxococcota > Myxococcia > Myxococcales > Myxococcaceae > RPRB01. The sequence goes on along the minus strand of DATKKF010000134.1, from coordinate 43,335 downwards.
AACGGGTGCTCGGACGCTCTCGGGTGTCTCCCGGCCGCGGAGAGCAACGGCATGAGGAGCACCGCCCGGGCCTGTCGCCCGCCGCGAGGCATCGCAAGCGGTCCGGCGTTGCACCGGAGAGTCGGGGAGAGGTTTGCTCCCGGGCCGTGACTCATCTGCCCTTCCACTTCGCCTTCCCGGTGAAGGACCTCGCCTCCACCCGCGCGTTCTACGGCGGGCTGCTCGGCTGCGCCGAGGGCCGCTCCACCGACACCTGGGTGGACTTCGATTTCTTCGGGAACCAGATCTCCGCCCACCTCGGCCGGCCCTGTCCTCCTGGCGCCTTCGGGCACGTGGACGGGGTGGAGGTCCCCATCCCCCACGGGGGAGCCCTCCTCCCCTGGGACCGCTTCGAGGCCCTCGCCCGCCGGCTCGAGGCCGCGAAGGTGAGCTTCGTCATACCGCCCTCGGTGCGATACCGCGGACAGCCGGCGGAGCAGGCCACCATGTTCTTCCTGGATCCGAGCGGAAACGCGCTGGAGCTGAAGGCCTTCCGCGACCCAGCGGCGGTCTACGCCCGGTGAGCTGGGACGTCCTCGTCGTCGGCGGCGGCGTCATCGGCTGGAGCGTCGCCCACCATCTGGCACGGGCGGGCAACGGACGCATCCTCGTCGTGGACCGGGGCGGCGGAAGCACCGAGCGCGCCACAGGAGGATTCCGGGCCCAGTTCGCCACCGGGGTGAACGTGCGGCTCTCGCTCCTCTCGCGGCAGAAGCTGCTCGCCTTTCGCGAGGAGACCGGGGTGGACCCCGGGTTCCTGCCCGCAGGGTACCTGTTCCTCGCCGGGGTCGAGGCGCAGCGGCAGCAGCTCGCCGCGGCGATCGAGGTGCAGCGCGCCGCCGGCTGCGCCGATGCGGCGCTGGTGGGCATGGACGCGGTCCGGCGCCTCGCCCCGTGGATTCGCACGGACGGCCTGGTCGGAGGGGCCTTCTCCGCCCGGGACGGCTTCATCCGTCCGGTCGAGATCCGGCGGGGCTACCGGGAGGCGGCCCTCCGCGCCGGGGTCCAGGCCGTCGAGGCCGAGGTCCTCGGGCTCGAGCAGGCCGGAGATGCGCTCCGGGTCCGGACCTCGGCCGGTCCCCACGAGGCCGGGCGGGTGGTCAACGCCGCGGGCGCGTGGGCCGGACGGGTCGGGGCGATGGCCGGAGTCGAGGTCCCCGTCGCACCGCTCCGGCGGCAGGTCGCGGTCACCGTCCCGACCGGCGCCCTTCCCGCGTCGATGCCGATGATCATCTTCCCGGACGGATTCCACCTCCGGGTGCGCGACGGCCGGGTGCTGCTGCTCTGGCCCAGCGACGGGCCGGAGGATCCGTTCGACGTCTCGGTCGACCCTGCGTGGACGCGGACGGTGGTGGCCATGGCTCGCGAACGCGTGCCGGTGCTCGCCGACGTGCCGGTCGAGTCCACCGCCGCCGGGCTGTACGAGATGTCCCCCGACGAGCACGCGCTCCTCGGTCCCGCGCCCGGGCTCGAGCAGCTGTTCCTGGTGAACGGCTCGTCCGGGCACGGCGTGATGCATGCCCCGGCGCTCGGACAGCTGGCCGCCGAGATGCTCGCCGGCCGCACGCTCTCCCTCGACGTCGAGCCGCTCCGGCCGGCACGCTTCGTCGAGGGCCGGGCGAACCCGGTTCGACGGTTGCTCTGAGGGCTCAGCGCGTCCCGAGCTGGTCCATCGCCCGGCGGAGGCGCGCGTCCGCCTCGGCGGCGATGGGTGCGATCTCCTTCCGCTGGACGACCCCCAGCATCGCCTCGGGCTTCACCATCTGGACGACCGCGCCCTGCGGACTCTCGGAGACCACCACGTTGCATGGCAGGAGCAGCCCCACCCCGGGCTCGATGGAGAGCGCCCGGTGTGCGAGCTGGGGATTGCAGGCCCCGAGGATGACGTAGCGCTGGAACTCCACGCCCAGCTTCTGCTTCAGCGTCTCCTTCACGTCGATGGTGGTGAGCACTCCGAAGCCTTCCTTCTTGAGGGCCTCGGTGACGCGGGTGATCGCCTCGTCGTACCCCACCCCCGGGAGAGTGCGGGTGTATCCGTAGCTGACCTCGGTGCCCATTCTGGCGCTCCTTCCTCAGAGCCCGAAAGGGTACGTCTCCGGCAATCCAGGCTCCAGGGGCCCGCCCCCGAGCGGCTGGAGAGCGCTCGTCCGGTCGAACCAGATCCACTCGTCGAACTGGCGCGGCAAGCTGGCCCGGAAGTAGTGGCTCTGCAGCTCGGTCTCCGGACGGTAGATGACGCCGATCGCCCGCTCGAGCCTGGGGGCGGTCAGCTCGTCCCGCAGCACCTCGCGCCTGGGATGGCGCAGCGAGAGCATGAAGCCCGGCGTCTGCACCCGGTGGCAGAGCGCCTCGTAGCTCCGGGGATCCGCCGGACGCACCCGCTTCACCTCGTGCGGCTCGCCCCAGTTGGTCGCGGCCACCACCGTGCCGTGGTCGGTGCCGAAGCCCACCAGCCTGATGTCGGGGCCGAAGCGCTCGCGGCACAGCTGCCCGAGCGTGTGCTCGCCCATGGCGCCCATCTCGGTCGCGGTCGCGTCGCCCACGTGCGAGTTGTGGGCCCAGACCACCACCCGGGCGTCGGGGCCGAGGAAGGCCAGGAGCGAACCGAGCGTGTCCGCCATGTGTCGATCACGCAGGTTCCAGGACGCCACGTTTCCCCGGTACATCGCCCGGTAGTAAGCCTCGCCGTCCGCCACCACCCGGGCGTTCTCCGAGGCGTCGAAGAAGCGCTCGCCGTCCCGCGCCTGGTACTCGAGCCGCTGGGCCAGCAGATCGACCAGCACCTGCACCACCTCGGCCTCGCAGCTCTCGAAGCGCCCGGTGACCACCGCGCGACCGTAGGCGACCGGGTCGGCCTGCCAGGGGGTGAGCAGGCCGTAGCGCGACCGGGCCACTCGGGCGGCGTCCGGGTCTACCTGGTCCAGGTACCGCAGCACCGCGTCGGCCGAGGTGAAGAGGCTGTAGAGGTCGAGCCCATAGAATCCGGCGCGCCGCTCCGGCTCCACCCGCCCGTTGTGCACCCGGAGCCACTCGGCGAAGAGCCTCAGGTCCTCGTTGCGCCACATCCAGGTGGGAAACCGCGAGAACGGCTTCCAGGGCGCCGAGGCAGGCGGGAGGTGGCGGACGTAGCGGTCCACCCGCGCCGCGTCGGGCCAGTCGCCCTCGATGGCCACCGCGCGGAAACCGTGCCGCTCGATGAGGGCCCGGCTGATGCGAGCGCGCATCCGGTAGAACTCGTGCGAGCCGTGGGTGGCCTCTCCGAGCAGCACCACCCGGGCGGCGCCGATGCGCTCCAGCAAGCCGTCGAGCTCGGCCGACTCCACGTCCTCGATCGGCTGCGCGCACTCGCCCAGGAGCGCCACCACCGCCGTCTCCGAGCCGCGGGACGTCGGGGCCCAGCCATGCTCCCCGACGAGCGGAACGAAGCGGACGTCGCCCAGCTCCTCGCGCGTGACCACGCCGTCGCCCGTCCGCCGGATCCGCACCAGCGTCTGCTCGGCGGCGGGGCCCACCGGCATCACCAGGGCTCCCCCCGGGGCAAGCTGCTCGACGAGGGCCGGCGGGACGGACGGGCCCCCCGCCGCAACCAGGATGGCATCGTAGGGGGCATGCTCCGGCCAGCCGCGGGTGCCGTCGCCGTGGAGCACGTGGACGTTGTCGTAGCCCAGCTCTGCGAGGAGCTTCCGGGCGCCGTCGGCGAGGACACCGTGGCGCTCGACCGAGTAGACCTCGGCCGCAACGCGCGACGCCACCGCGGCGGCGTACCCCGAGCCCGTGCCCACCTCGAGCACCCGCTGGCCCCGCTTCACCCCGGCAGCCTCGGTCATCCAGGCGACGACGTAGGGCTGGGAGATGGTCTGCCCCTCGGCGATGGGGAGCGGGATGTCCTGATAGGCGAACTCGGCCATCCCCTCGGGGAGGAAGCGGTCTCGAGGCACCTCGCCGAAGGCCCTCAGAATGTCCTCGTCTTCGATGCCGCGGGCCGCGAGCGTCCGGACGAGTCGCTCGCGGGCGAGATCCAGGCCGTCCACCGCCGTCACCGGAACAGGCTTCGGATTCCGCGGAAGACCAGCCAGGCGCCGAGGCCCGCGCCGGCGAAGAGCGCGAAGAGACGGCGCGCGTCCGCCGATGGGTCCGGGATGCTGCGGAACTCGGCCGAACCACCGCGAACGCTGATGAACCCCACCGGCTGGACCTGCGCGCCGCCGCCGCCGCCTTCCTCGCTCTGTGCGTCGGGGCCCGGGCGGGTGCCCCCGCCGCCACCGAACCCGTAGACCACACGGGCCACCGGGATGACGGTGACGCCGTCGCGCTCGACCGCCTGCCCGTAGACCGCCTGCGCCTGGACCGAGCTGCCCACCGTTCCCGCCAGCCGTTCGAGCCAGCCAGCCGACCCAGCCACCGAGTGAATCTGTTCGACGGAGCCCATGAGGCACCTCCGTGCTCGTGTCACCTGCACCCCCCCCGAGGTGTGCAAGAGCAGGGCCGCCGGTTAGCCAGAGTACGGGAGCCGCCCCGGTGCGCACCGCCTGCGTCGGTGCGGAGCGATCTCGCCGCCGCGCCCCCGGTTCCGGTACAAGACGCCCATGAACGCCGCCGACGCTTCTCGCATCACCCAGATCGCGCTCATGGCCGCGATGGCCGATGGGGAGATCTCCCCGGACGAGCAGCGCGAGCTCGCCTCGGCGGCCACCCGGCTCGGGGTGCCCGCGGCGAGCGCTGCGCTCGAGCAGCCGCAGGCCGCGGCCCAGGGCATCGGAGTGCTGGCGGCCTCGCTCTCGGACGCCGAGGCGCGGCGCACGGCCTACGAGGTCGCTCTCGCCATCTGCAGCGTCGACGGAGCGCCCAACGCCCCCGAGCAGACCTTCCTCAGCGCGCTGCACGGGGCGCTCGGGCTCGCCCCCGCGGCGACGCACCAGTTCGAGGACCAGCTGCGGATGCTCACCGCCGCGCCTCTGACCGGGACGCTCCCTTCGGTCACTGACGCGGAGCTCGACCAGCGCATCCTCCAGCAGGCGATGCTCACCGGCGCGCTGGAGCTCCTGCCCGACCGGCTGGCGAACCTAGCCATCCTCCCGCTCCAGCTCCGGCTGGTCTACGAGGTCGGCCAGCACTACGGCCAGCAGCTCGACGCGAACCAGGTGAAGGACCTCGCCGGCACCTTCGGGCTTGGCGCGGCGGCGCAGGTGGTCGAGGGCATGGTGCGCAAGGTGCTGGGCGGCGTCGCCTCGGGAATCCTCGGCGGATTGCTCGGTGGAGCCACCGGAGTGGCGGCCGGGGCAGCGGTCACCTTCGCTGCGACCTACGCGCTCGGGCACGCGGCGAAGCAGTACTACGCGCAGGGCCGGAAGCTCTCGCCCGAGGACCTGCGCGCCCTCTTCAGCCGCTTTCAGGGCGAGGCCCAGGCGCTGGTTCCTCAGGTCTCGGGGCAGATCCAGTCGCTGGCGCAACAGGTCCGTCTCCCGGACGTGCTCGCGCAGCTCCGCGGCGGACTCTAGGAGCCGGTTGCGGCGAAGCCCGGGACCGTCCCCGGGCGCGGTGCTCAGCGGCTCGGTGGCTCGCCCGCGGTGCGCTCGCTCACCGACATGAGGAACGCCACCAGCGCCCACCGGTCGTCGGTGCTCAGGGCGGCGCCCCAGGCCGGCATGGCCGAGCCCGGCACTCCGTCGGTGATGGCCTGGAAGGCCCGCGCCGCGTTCTCGGGCCGGCTCCACATCGGGTCGGTGAAGTTGGCGGGCTTCCGGTCGAGGCCCATGCTGCGCGCACCCCGGCCGTCGGCATTCTCGCCGTGGCAGAGGACGCAGTTCTCCCGGTAGAGCTGCTCTCCCCTCGCCCGCACCGCCGGCGTCCGGAGCCGCTCGACCGGGACGTCGGACGTCTTGCCGTCCTCAGCGCACCTCGACAGGCATGCCCAAGACCCGGCGCAAGCCATCGTCAGCGCCCACCAGGGTTTCATCGTCATTCCTTGGCCGCAGCGGGTGCCCGAGCTCGGCGCAGGCCTCGACCACCCTCTCCATCAACGCCGGCAGGGCCTGGGCAACGCGCGGGGTGAGCCCCAGCCCGAGCGAGACCGCCTCCGGCACCACCCCGACCAGCGTCAGCCTCGGAGGGAGCGTCCCGCGGAGCTGGGCGGCGTCCATCAGGTCCCCCACGCCCACCTGGTGCACGCTGAGCCGATGGGCGGCGGCCCTCGCCACCTCCTCGCCCTCGATGCGCACCAGGGTGCCCGGCTCGCCGTCGGCCCGGATGGCATCCACCAGGAGCACGTTCCGGTACGACTCGAGGAGGGGGAGCAACCAGAGCCCGAGCGTGCCTCCCTCCATCATCCTCACGCCGGGCCCTGGGCTCCAACGTTCCATGAGCCTGGTGACCGCCACCACCCCCGCCCCGTCGTCCTGACAGAGCGGGTTTCCGAGGCCGAGCACCAGCAGCGGCTCAGGCACGGCGCGTCCGCGAGTGCTCCGAGGCCTCGTCCGCCAGCTCCTTCTCCACGTCATGCCGGTGTACGAACTTGTAGCCGGAGAAGATGGAGTCGATCTCCCCGTTCTCCTCGAGCGCCGAGGTGAGCGCGCCGGTGTACAGGTGCAGCGTGACGAAGAGAATCAGCACCCACATCACCAGGTGGTGGATGAAGCGCGCCGTCTGGAGGCCTCCGAAGATGGGGATGAGGAACTGGAAGCTCTTCATGTACGCGCCAGGGATGGCTTCGCCCGCGTACATCGCCAGGCCGGTGGTGATCATCAGCAAGTACAGGATGAACACTCCGGTGTAGGCGAGACCCGCGAGCGGGTTGTGGCCGATGACGTCCGGCGGTCGGGCGCGGAGGAAGAAGTAGAACTTCAGGGTGGTCAGCAGGTCCCGCCGCCGGTACCGCGGGACTGGCAGGAACTGGGTCCACCGCGCGTAGATCACCGGGGAGACGAAGAGCCAGATGATCCGCACCACCGCCGCCAGGGTGAAGAAGATGGCGGCGTAGAAGTGTACTACCCGCACCCAGCCCATCTGGAAGTGGGGGCTGGGGGTCCCTCCCGGGAAGCCGAAGGGATGGGCGATGTAGAGGCCGGTGGCGATGAGCACCGCCATGCTCAGGACGATGAACCAGTGCGTGTTCCGCACCACCAGATCCCAGACGTAGACGCGGACGCGCGTGGCCTTGACCTCCGGATGCGCGATCTCCCCGGACTGGGCGGTCATCGCCCTCATGGCGTCCTCACCCGCGCCAGCTCCCTCCGCTCCACGTCGACCACGTGGACGCCGCAGGCCATGCAGGGGTCGAACGAATGGACCGTGCGGAGGATCTCCAGCGGCTGCTTGGGGTCCGCCACCGGCGTCTTGAGCAGCGCGGCCTCGTAGGGCCCGCGCTTCTCGCCGCCGTCACGCGGTCCGGCGTTCCAGGTGCTGGGGACGATGCACTGGTAGTTGGCGATGACCCCATCCTTGATGTGCACCCAGTGCCCGAGCGCGCCGCGGGGCGCCTCGTGGAAGCCCGCGCCGAACGCCTCCTTCGGCCAGGACGAGGGGTCCCACTTCCCGGTGTCGTGGATCCGGAGATCACCCTTGTCCATGTTCGCCGCGAGGGCGTCGACCCAGGTGTCGATCTTCTCGGTGAGGAGCACCGTCTCCACGCACCGGGCGGCGATGCGTCCCAAGGTCGAGAAGAGCGCCTCCGGGCCGACGCCCAGCGACTTCAGCACCGTGCCCACCAGCTCCTGGACCCGCTTGTGCCCGGAGCCGTACGCCACCAGCATTCGGGACAGCGGACCGACCTCCATCGGCTCGCCATCGTAGCGGGGCGACTTCAGCCAGCTGTATTTCGCGGCCGTCTCCAGCCGCTCGTACGGGGGCTTGGGCCCGGTGTACCTGGGCCGGGTCTCGCCCTCGCGAGGATGGAGCGCCTTCCCGTCCTCGTACCAGCTGTGCTTCACCGACTCGGTGATCTTGCTGGGATCGAGCGGCTCGACCTTGCCCAGGTTCTTGTTGCGGATGACCCCCGACGGCAGGAAGAGCGCCGGCTTGTCGTCGTCGGTCTCCGGGTACTCCCCGTAGACCATGTAGTTGCCAACGCCACCGCCCACCCCCGCCCAGTCCTTGTAGAAGCTTGCCACCGCGAGCACGTCCGGCAGGTAGACCTTGCTGACGAACTCCTTCGCCCTGGCGGTCAGCTCCTTCATCCTCGCCACCGACCCCATGTTGATAGAGGCCTGCTTGTCCGGATCCACTGGCGTGGCCATCCCGCCCACGAGGAACGACTGGAGGTGAGGGTTCTTGCCACCGAGGATGGCGTGCATCTTGATGAAATCGCGCTGCCAGTCGAGCGCCTCGAGGTAGTGGGCCACCGCCATGAGGTTTGCCTCGGGCGGCAGCTTGTACGCGGGGTGACCCCAGTAGGCATTGGCAAAGGGGCCGAGCTGCCCGCGGTCCACGAAGTCCTTGAGCCGGGTCTTGACCCCGGCGAAGTACTTGGTGCTGGACAGCGGCCAGTCGGAAATGGACTGGGCCAGGGCCGAGGTCTTCTCCGGATCCGCCTTGAGCGCGGAGACCACGTCCACCCAGTCCAGCGCGTGCAGATGGTAGAAGTGGATGACGTGATCCTGGATGCACTGCGAGGCCATGATCAGGTTCCGCAGCACCCGGGCGTTGGGCGGAGGCTTGGCCCCGATCGCGTTCTCCACTGACCGCACCGAGGCGATGGCGTGCACGGTTGTGCACACGCCGCAGATGCGCTGGGTGAACGCCCACGCGTCGCGTGGGTCGCGACCCTTGAGGATGAGCTCGATGCCTCTGAACATCGTGCTCGACGACCAGGCGTCTTGCACCTGGCCGCCATCGACCTCTGCCTCGATCCGCAGATGCCCCTCGATCCGGGTGACCGGATCCACCACCACGTGACTCATGACTGGCCCCCTGCCTTGCCGGCCGGGCCTTTGTCACCGGGAGGACCGGCGCCGTTCTCGGGCTTCTTCCCGGCGTTCTGGATGCCCTTGAGGATTCCGTGCCCGGCGTACGCGGCCGCGGTGCCCACGGTCAGCCAGGCACCGACGGTGTCCACGTTGGACCCGGCGCCGAAGCCGGCCACTGCGGGCAGGTGCTTGTAGAAGGGCGTCATCCTGTCCCAGAAGTCCGGCTCGGCGCAGCCAATGCACGGGTGGCCACAGCCGATCGGCCAGTTGGTGCCGTCGTTCCAGCGCACGGTGGGGCAGTTCTGGTAGGTCACCGGCCCCTTGCAGCCCATCTTGTAGAGGCAGGCCCCGGAGCGGTGCGCGTCGTCTCCCCAGACCTCGACGTACTGCCCGGCGTCGAAGTGCGCCCGGCGCTCGCAGTTGTCGTGGATGGTCTTCCCGTACGCAAAGAGCGGGCGGCGGAAGCCGTCGAGCGGCGGCCAGCGCTTGTAGGTCAGGTAGTAGGTGAGCAGCGCGGTGATGTTCGCGGCATTGGTCGGGCAGGCCGACATGTTGATCAGGTTCTTCACCCCCGGCACCGCGTCGGCGACTCCCAGCGCTCCGGTGGGGTTGGGCGCAGCGGCCGGGAGCCCGCCGTAGGTGGCGCAGGTCCCCATGGCGATCGTGGCCGCCGCCTTGCCGCAGACGTCGCGGGCGATGTCCAGCGCCGAGCGCCCGCCGATGGTGCAGTACGCGCCGTCGGCCCCGGTGGGGATGCTCCCCTCCACCACGGCGATGAACTGACCTGCGGAGTCCCTCACCACGCCCTTCAGCGCCTCCTCGGCCTGGAAGCCGGCCGCGGCCATGATCGTCTCGTGGTAGTCGACGCTCAGGAGATCGAGGACCACCTCGCCAACGGTCGGCGCGCTCGAGCGCAGGAACGACTCGGTGTTCCCGCAGCAATCCTGGAACTCGAGCCACACCAGGATCGGCTTCTTCGCCTTGGTGAGCGCGTTCGCGATCTGCGTCGCTGCAGACGCCGGTAGCCCGAACGTGCCGGCCACCCCGGCGCAGAAGAAGAGCAATTCGCGGCGACTGATTCCGCGGCGGCGGAGCTCTTCACCCAGCCAGCCTTCGCGACTCCCCATGACCACCCTCCGTCTCGGGCGTACGGCCAGCGTTCACCGGTGAAGGCCCGACGCCGCGGCGGGGGTGGGGCGTGCAAGCCGCGAGCCTCCGCGACGCCCGGGAGCAGGACCACGCCGGCCGGGGCAGGACCTGCGTATCGCCGCTCATCGCGCGCAAAACGTGCGCGAATTCTCCGAGTTTTCCGGGATGCAGCGCGGCATCTCCGGGAGCCGGTGCAGACCTGTTACTCGGCTCCCGGAAACCGCGGCGGCCGCTTGGCGAAGAACGCGTCGACTCCCTCGGCGAACTCCGGCGAGTCGGCGCTCCGGACCAGCGCCTCGAGCTCGCGGTCGAGGTGGTGGTCCAGCCGGTCCACGCCCATCGCCTCGTTGAACAGCTGCTTGGCCGCGGCGTACGCGGCCGAGGGTCCCGCGGCGATGCTGCGAGCCACGGCCTCGACCCCTGGGTCGAAGCCGGAGACGGGAAGGACGCGGTTCACCAGCCCCACCTCGCGCGCCTCCGCGGCGTCCAGTCGCGGGTTGAGGAGCAGCATCTCGGCGGCGAACCGCAGCCCGACCAGCCGGGGCACGAAGAAGGTGGAGCTCTCCGCTCCCGAGAGGCCGGTCTTCGCGTACGCCCACTCGAAGGTCGAGCGCTCCGAGGCGAGGACCAGGTCGCAGGCCATTGCCAGCCCGAGGCCGCCGGCGGCGCACGCCCCGTCCACCGCGGCGAGGAACGGCTTGGGCGCCCGCCGGATCTCCGAGATGGTGGCGTGGAGGTACTCGAGGATCTGCTTGAAGATCTCCCCCGGCCCGAGCGGCACCGGACGGGCCCCGGGCGTGAGGTAGGCGAGCTCCGCCGGGTTGCCACCCGAGCGGATGTACTTGAGGTCCGCGCCGCTGCAGAAGATGCCTGGGCTGCCGCGGAGCACCACCACCCGCACCGCCGGATCGCGCGCCAGCTGCAGGCCCGCCTTCCTGAGGTCGCGCGCGGTGGTGACGTCGAGCGAGTTGAACCGCTCCGGCCGGTCGATGGTGAGCGTCCCCACTCCCCGCTCGACCGCCGTCCGGATGTGCGTGGCGGCGGTCACCGGCCGCCTCAGCAGATCCTGGGCATCGGGTCGCCCTCGGGCTCGGCGAGGAGGCGCTTGCCGAGCCCGGTGTCCAGGACGATGCGCCCCTTCTGCTCGGCGATGCAGGTGCCCACCACCGCCGCGCGCCGGCCGAGGGGGTGGCCGTCGAGTGCGGCCATCACCCGGTCCAGCGCCTCGGGCCGCACGCCGAGCACCGCCTTGCCCTCGTTGGCCACGTGCAAGGGGTCGATCCCGAGGATCTCCGAGGCGGCGCGGACCTCGTCGGAGAGGGGCACTGCCTGCTCCTCGAGGACCACCCCCACCCCGCTCTTCTCCACCATCTCGTGCAGCGCGCTGGCGAGGCCACCCCGGGTGGGGTCCTTCATCGCCACCACGCCCTCACCTGCCGCTCGCAGCACCTGGCGAATGAGCCCGTTGAGCGGCGCCACGTCGGAGACCAGGTTTCCCTGGAGCTCGAGCTTCTGCCGCGCGGCGAGCACTGCGAACCCGTGGTCGCCGATGGTCCCGGTCACCACGATGCGGTCCCCGGGGCGGAGCCCGTTGTCGCGGACCAGCCGCTCGGTGAGCGCCACCCCGGTGGTGTTGAGCACCAGGCCGTCCAGCTCGCCCCGGCCCATCACCTTGGTGTCCCCGGTGACCACCGGCGCGCAGGCCTCCCGGGAGGTGTCCCGCATCGAGGCGTGGATGCGCTCCAGCTCGGCGATGGGGAAGCCGTCCTCGATCACCACCGCGCAGGTGAGCCCCAGCACCTCGGTGGCCCCCATCATCGCCAGGTCGTTCACCGTGCCAGAGATGGACAGTCGCCCCACGTCGCCACCGGGGAAGAAGCGTGGGGCGACGATGTGGGAGTCGGTGGTCAGCACCAGCCAGCCACCGTTGACCGGAAAGGCCGCTCCGTCGTCCATCTCCGCCAGACCCACTGCCCCGGGAGGCTGCTGCGCCCCCTCAGCGAACAGCTGCTCGATGAGCGCACGCATCGCCCGGCCGCCAGCGCCGTGCTTGAGGCTCACTGTCGTCCCCAGCGGGAGGGTCGGTCTCACCGGGCGCCTCCCACGGCCAGCCGGCCGAGCTGCGGGTGCCCGCCGTACTGGTGCCAGATGCGGCAGGTGCCCTCGCTGGACACCATGCAGGCGCCTACCGGCGTCTCGGGCTGGCACTCCTTGCCGAACAGCGGGCAGGAGGTGGGTGACTGCCGGCCGGACATGATCTCCCCGCAGATGCACTGCTGGACCAGCGACGGCGGCGCGAAGTCCCACAGCGCCTTCAGGTCGATGTCGAAGCGTCTCCGGGCGTCCAGATGCGCCCAGGAATCCTGAAGGCGGAGGTTCCCGTTGGGGACGTGGGCGATGCCCCGCCAGCGGCCGCCGAGCGGACGGAACACCTTCCACAGCTGCTCCTGGGCCGCGAGGTTTCCCTCCCGCGTCACGCAGCGGGGGTAGAGGTTCTCCACCCGCGGCGTACCGTCCCGGATCAGCTCCACCAGGCGGAGCAGCCCGGCCAGGATGTCCAGGGGCTCGAAGCCGGCCACCACCACCGGGAGCCGGTGCCGCTCCACGAATGGCTCGAACACCGCGGACCCGGTGATGGTCGCTGCGTGGCCCGCGGCGAGGAAGCCCTCCACCCGGCTCCCGGGCATCTCGGCGACGATCTCCATCACTGGCGGGATGTACTTGTGGGCCGAGAGGACCGAGAAGTTCTTCGGCGGCCCGCGGAGGATCTCCGCCGCGGTGGCCACCGCAGTGGTCTCAAAGCCGGTGGCGAAGAACACCACCTCCTCGTGGGTCTGCCGAGCGAGATCCACCGCCTGCGTGACGCCGTAGACGATGTCAACCTTCGCCCCGGCCGCACGCGCATCCGCGAGCGAGCCCGCCGAGCCTGGCACCCGGAGCATGTCCCCGTAGGTGGCCACTCGAACGCCCTGGCGGGCCAGGGCGACGCCCTCGTCCACCTCGGGCACGTCGGTGATGCACACCGGGCAACCCGGACCCATGATGACGTCCAGCGTTGGGGGGAACGCCGCCCGCAGGCCGAACCGGGCAATGGCCTGCTCATGGCTCCCGCACACGTGCATCACCGCCACCGGGTCACGGCCGATCTCCCGGGTCACCTTGTCGATCGCCGCGCCGAGCCCTCGGGCGGCGGTGGGGTCGCGGAACTTGAGCTGGGCGGCGTCCGTGGCCGCGGCGGTCATGGCTTCCCCCGGTGCGCGGCGTCCAGCTCGCCCCGGACGTCGGCGGCCATGAGGTCGCCCGGCGCCTCCTTGGCCAGGAGCTCGGAGTACAGCGCCAGGGTGTCCTCCGCCTCGCTCGCCGGGATGCGCCGGATGGCGAACCCCACGTGGTTCAGCACGTAGTCACCGGGGGCCACCGGCGCGTCCACCACGTCGAGGCGAACCTGCTTCCGCAGGCCCCAGAAGTCGACCGTGGCGACCAGCCCGTCGACCTGTACCACTCTTCCCGGCACTCCGAGGCACATGGCCCTTGTCTCCTGTCACCCGCGGGTGGTCGCGTCCGCCACCATCACCTGGCCCAGCGCGACGCCGCCGTCGCCAGGCGGGACCTGCCGGTGCAGGTACACCTGATGCTCCGGCTCCAGCGCCGCCTTCAGACCCTCGGCCAGCCGGGCGTTCTGGAAGCACCCCCCGCTGAGGACGACCGGCAGATCACCCACGCGGTCGCTCACCAGGCCGACCAGGGTCGCGGTGGCATGCACCAGCGTGTCGTGGAACTTCGCCGCCAGCCGCCCGGCGGGCACGCCCACCAGGTGCTCCTCGATCAGCGCCCGCACGACCGGCCGGACGTCCAGCTCCAGCACCGAGCCCCGGGTGTCGATCCCGAACGGGTACCGCCCGTGACCCCCGGCGTCCGCGGCCAGGTTCCAGGCCAGCGCGACCTCGCCCTCGTACCGCGACTTGCCGATCCCCAGGACCAGCGCGCCGATGCCGTCGAACAGCCGCCCCATCCCGTGCGCTCTGGGCGCGTTGATGCCCAGGGTCAGCGCCTGGCGCACCATCACCCCGGCGTCCTCGGGGATGGCGGGGAAGTTCCACAGACCGGGCGGGTCTCCGTCGTACGCGTCGAGGAGGAGGGCCAGCCCGATCCGCCAGGGCTCGCGGATCGCCCGCTCTCCGCCGGCCAGCGCCACCGGGTGCAGCGTCGCGCAGCGCTGGAAGGCCCCCGGGGAGGCGACCAGGACCTCCCCGCCCCACGAGCTCCCGTCCGTGCCGTAGCCCGTGCCGTCGAAGACCACGCCGATGACCGGTCCTTCCAGGCCGTGCTCCGCCAGCGCGCTCGCCACGTGCGCGTGGTGGTGCTGCACCGCAACCTTCACCGGCTCGGGTCGGTCCAGCGCGTAGCGGGTGGAGGCGTAGTCGGGGTGAAGGTCGTAGGCGATGACCTCGGGCCGGCAGCCGAGGAACCGCTGCATCCGGTCGATGGAGTCCTCGTAAGACCGGTGGACCTCCACCTGGTCGAGGTCGCCCACGTGCGGCCCGAGCACCGCCACGTCCCCGGCCGCGAGGCAGAACGTGTTCTTCAGCTGCGCGCCGCAGGCCAGCACCGGCCGCGCCACCGGCCGGGCCAGCGGGATGGGCCGGGGCACGTACCCGCGCGAACGCCGGAGCAGCACCGGCGCTCCCGCCACCACCCGGGCGACCGAGTCGTCGCAGCGGGTGACGATCGGCCGGTCGTGGGCGAGGAAGAGGTCCGCGACCTCGCGCAGCCGGCTCAGCGCCTCGGGCTCCTGGAAGACGATCGGCTCGTCGGAGAGGTTGCCGGAGGTCATCACCAGCGGCCGGTCCACCTCGGCGAGGAGAAGGTGGTGGAGCGGGGCGTAGGGCAGCATCAGCCCGATGAGCGGGTTGTCGGGCGCGACCTCCGGAGCCACCGGTGCCAGCCGCTTGCGGGGGAGGAGCACGATGGGCCGCTCCACCGACTCCAGGAGCTTCCCCTCGACCTCGGAGATGGTGGCCAGCTTCCGCGCCTCGCGGAGGTCGCGCACCATCACCGCGAACGGCTTGGCGTCGCGCCGCTTGCGCTCGCGGAGCAGCTGCACCGCCTCGGACGAGGTGGCGTCCACCGCCAGGTGGTATCCGCCGAGCCCCTTCACCGCGACGACGTTCGCCGCGCGGAGCGCCGCCGCCACCTCGCGGATGGGATCCGCCGAGGCCAGGTCCTTCCCCGTCGAGTCGAGCAGCCGCAGCCGCGGGCCGCAGCGCGGACAGGCGTTGGGCTGTGCGTGGAACCGGCGGTCCTTCGGATCGTCGTACTCGCGCTGGCACGCCTCGCACATGACGAAGCCGGCCATCGAGGTGACCGGGCGGTCGTAGGGCGCGTCCCTGGCGATGGTGAAGCGTGGGCCGCAGTCGGTGCAGTTGGTGAACGGGTAGCGGTACCGACGGTTGGCGGGATCGAAGATCTCCTCGACGCAGGCCGGGCAGGTGGCGAGGTCAGCGGGGATCGAGACCCGCCGGCCGCTGCCCGGCTGGCTCGGGGCGATGACGAACTCGTCCGCCTCGCGAGCCGGGATCTCCTCCCACTGCAGCGAGCGGATCTCCGCCGCCGGCGGAGGCTTCGACTGCAACGCGCGCACCAGCCCGTCGAGCGCCGACGGCTCGCCGAACGCCTCCACCGTGACGCCACCGACGTCGTTGCGGACCTGGCCGCGGATCCCGAGCTCGGTGGCGATCCGGTACACCCACGGACGGAAGCCCACACCTTGAACCGTGCCTACGACCTCGATGCGTCGGCCTTGGTGCATGCTGGGCCATGGAGCAAGGGGCGAGCCACCCATCCCCCCACGACGACGGTGCCTTCCGGGCGCATGCACTGCGCGCCCGGCGAGGGGCGAACGCAATGCCTGCGGAGGGCAGGAATCAAGACGCGTGAGGACGCGGACTTGGCCCGGACGGGCCACCCGGAGGAACGAACGACGCTTGCGCGTCCTCCGGGAGCAAGGGGGACTCACTCGTAGCGAAGGGCCTCGATGGGATCGAGCCGGCTCGCCTTGCGCGCCGGGTAGAGACCGAAGAGCACCCCCACCGCCCCGCTGAAGACCACCGCCAGGATCATCACATCCCACCGGAAGGCCACCGGCCAGTGGAATGCGGCGGTGAGCCAGCGGGCGGTGACCACCCCGGCGGTGATGCCGAGCAGGCCTCCGGCGACCGAGAGCACCACCGCCTCGCCGAGGAACTGCCGCAGGATGTCCCGCCCGCGCGCGCCGACGGCGATGCGGGTGCCGATCTCCCGCGTCCGCTCGGTCACGCTCACCAGCATGATGTTCATGATGCCGATGCCGCCGACCAGCAACGACACCGCGGCGACGATGGCCAGGAACAGGGTCACCGTGCGGCTGCTCTCCTCCTGGGCGCTGGCCACCTCGGCCAGGTTCCGGATCTGGAAGTCGTCCTCGGAGGGTCCGCCGATCCGGTGTCGATCCCGGAGCAGGTCCGTCACCTCTCGCTCGGCCGTGGCGGCGTTGGTGGCGCTGATGAAGATGGTGCCCTGGAGGAACTTCCCCAGGCCGCCCTGGATCTTCCCCTGGAACGTCGTCCGCGGGATGAACACCACGTCGTCCGAGTCCTGGCCGGTGGGCGTCTGCCCCTTGCGCGCAGCCACCGCCACCACCTGGAAGGGGATGTTGCGGATGCGCACCGTCTGCCCGACCGGGTTGGAGTTGGGGCCGAAGAGCTTGTCGGCGACGGTCCCGCCGAGCACCACCACCTTGGTCCCGGTGTCCACGTCGGAGTCGGTGAAGCGGGTGCCGAGCGCCATCGGCCAGCTGCGCACCTCGAAGTAGTCCGGCTCGGTCCCTGCCACCTGGGTGGTCCAGTTCTGCTCCTCGCTCAGCACCTGCGAGGAGCTCCGGAGGTAGGGCACCGCGTAGCGCGCGCTGGGCACCTCGCTGCGGATGGCACGGAGATCGTCCCAGGTCAGCGTCGGCTGCGAGCCGAACCCACCCCGGGCTCCGCCGGTGACCGAGGACCCGGGGAGCACGACCAGGAGGTTGGTGCCCATGGAGGCGAAGGCCTCCTCGACCGCCGAGCGCGCGCCCTCGCCGATCGCCACCGTGGCCACCACCGCCCCCACCCCGAAGATCATCCCCAGGGTGGTGAGGAAGGAGCGGAGCTTGTTCCGGAGCAGCGCCCGGATCGCCACCCGCAGCGTCTCGAGCTGGTTCATCCCGCGTCCTCCGCCGGCAGCGTCGACGGGTCGGCACGGGCGGGGACCTGCCTCCGGTCGCTGGCGATGTGCCCGTCGCGGACCACGATGACCCGGCCGACGAAGGTGGCGACGTCCGGCTCGTGGGTGACCAGGACGATGGTGATGCCGCTCCGCCCGAGCTCCTGGAAGAGCGCCATCACCTCGACGCTGGTCCGCGAATCGAGGTTCCCGGTGGGCTCGTCGGCGAGGATGACCTTGGGCTGGCTGACCAGCGCCCGGGCGATGGCCACCCGCTGCTGCTGTCCCCCCGAGAGGCGATTCGGGGTGTGGTCCAGCCGATCGCCCAGCCCCACCCGCTCCAGCGCCTCGGCCGCGCGCCGCCGCCGCTCGGTCCGGCCGAGCCCGGCGTACAGGAGCGGCAGCTCCACGTTTTCGATGGCCGAGGTCCGATTCAGGAGGTTGAAGCTCTGGAACACGAACCCGAGCATCCGGTTCCGGATGCGTGCCAGGGCATCCCGGTCCAGCGGGGCCACGTCGCGGCCGTCGAGCAGATACCGGCCGGTGGTGGGCCGGTCGAGGCAGCCCAGGATGTTCATCAGCGTCGACTTCCCGCTGCCCGACGGCCCCCGGATGGCGACGAACTCGCCGGTGGCGATCTCCAGGCTCACCCCGCGCAGCGCGCGCACCTCCACGTCTCCCATCCGGAAGACCTTGGTGACGTCCTGGACGGCGATCAGCGGACCGGCCATGGCTAGAACGGCCGCCGGACCGCTCCTCCCGGGGGTGCCGCAGGGGCGGGGGCCGCGCGCCCGGTGGTCTCCACGCCGGTCACCACCGCGTCGCCCGCCTGGACCGAGC
This sequence comes from Myxococcaceae bacterium, assembly GCA_035543115.1. Lineage (GTDB taxonomy): Bacteria > Myxococcota > Myxococcia > Myxococcales > Myxococcaceae > RPRB01. The sequence continues at coordinate 25,174 of DATKKF010000134.1, read as the reverse complement.
CGGAGAGGATCTCGCTGAAGGTGCCGTCCGAGACGCCCACCGTGACCTGCGCCGCGGCGGGTCGGCCGTCGCGCAGCACCCAGAGGCTTCGCCCGTTTCCTCCGCCGCTGGCCGCCTGCGGCGGGCCTCGGCCTCCGTCGCGGCCGGCGGTCCTCTGCGGAGCGCTGCTCGCTCGCCCGAGCGCGGCGAGCATCTCGGGCGGCGGCCGGAACCGGAGCGCCGCGTTGGGAACCCGCAGCACCTCCTCGCGATTGGCGTAGACGACCGTGACGTTCGCGGTCATCCCCGGCCGGAGCTTGAGGTCGGGGTTCTGCACGTCGATCACCGCGTCGTAGGTGACCACGTTCTGCTGGGTCTGCGGCGAGTTGCGGATCTGGCGAATCGTTCCCTTGAAGCGCTCCTCGGGAAAGGCGTCCACCACGAAGGTCGCCTCCATCCCGGCGGCGAGCTTGCCCACGTCGGCCTCCGCCACGGAGGTGTCCACCTGCATCTGCCGGAGATCGCCGGCGAGGGTGAAGATGGTGGGCGCCTGGAGCGAGGCGGCGACCGTCTGGCCCACGTCCACGCTCCGGGAGATGACCGTCCCGTCGATGGGCGAGGCGATCTTGGTGTAGGCGAGGTTCACCTCGCTCTGGGTCAGCTGGGCGCGGGCCTGCGCCAGCTGTCCCCTGGCCGCCACCACCGCGGCCTCGGCCGCCTGGAGGGTGGTCTCGGCGGTGTCGAGGTCCGCCTGGGCGATGAGGTTGCTGGCCCGGAGCGGCTTGTCCCGGTCGTAGGTGCGGCGCGCGGCGAGCACCGTGGCCTCGGCCTGCTTCAGCTGCCCCTCGCCGGCGAGCACGTTGGCCTTCGCCTGCGCGAGGTTGGCCTCGAAGAGCGCGGGGTCGATCTCGGCGATGAGCTGCCCCTTCTTCACCGTCGAGTTGTAGTCGGCGTGGAGCCTGGCGATGCGCCCGCTGACCTGGCTCCCGACCTGGACGGTGACCACCGCGGAGAGGATCCCGGTGGCGGTCACCTTCGCCACCACCGGGCCCTTCACCACCGCCGCGGTCTGGTACTGCAGCGGAGGCGGCCGGCGCAGCACGCGCCACGTCAGCAGTCCAGCGCCCACCAGGAGCACGAGCGCGGTGACCCAGAGCCAGCGGCGGCGTCCGGGGTGGGGCGCGTCGGGTTCGGGCATGGGCGAAGTTCGTACACCGGTTCACGCTCGAGGTTAAGCAGGACCGCCGGCCGCTCACCGCTTCAGCATCGGCCGCCCCTCGTGGGAGACGAGGAGGTCGTGCATGTCGTTGGCGTGCTCCTCCTCCTGGGCGAGCACGCGCTCCAGCAGGACCCGGGTGGTGGGGTCCTTCTCCCCGAAGTAGCGGATGAGGTCGCGGTAGTGCTCGATGGCGATCCGCTCGGCCACCAGGTTCTCGCGGATCATGTCGACCAGGTTCTCGCCCTCGGCGTACTGGGACGCCGCGCGGGTGGTGAGCCCCTCGGGGTTGAAGTTGGGCCGGCCGCCGAGCTGGTTGATGCGCTCAGCGATGAGGTCCAGGTGCTCCTCCTCCTCGCGGGCGTGCTGGGCGAACTCCTCCTTCACCGACTCGCTGGAGAGCCCGGTCGCGGCGACGGCGTGGAACTTGTAGCGGAGGATGCAGACGATCTCGGTGGCCAGCGCCTCGTTGAGGAGCGCGATGGCGGTCTGGACGTCGCCTCCGTAGTTCTCGGTGACCGCGCCCATCTCCAGCTTCTCGCGCGCCCTCTTCCGGATCGCAGCGATGTCGGTGGCGAACGTGCCCTTGTTCCCCATGGTCGGTGGACCTCCAGCCTCGTCGGGTGTGAGAGAGGAATCCACGCCCCGGGGTCCCCGCAGCCAAGTGACTTCTGCACGATCGGCGTTCAGCTGACAGTCGGGCCGCGGGGCGACAGGGGGGTGGCCTCGCCGCCTCAGGCGGAGAGCACCCTCCCGACGAGCCAGCTGACGCCGAGCCCGCCGACGGCGAGGGAGGCCCAGCGCATGCCGGCCGGCCACATCCCGCGGACTCCCCGCAACCACCGGAGCAGCGGCCAAGCGAGGGCGACGATGCCGAGTTGCCCAAGCTCGACCCCGAGGTTGAAGGTCAAGAGGCTCGGGCCCAGCAGGGACCGCGGAAGCTCGAGCGCCCGCAGCGCACCCGCGAACCCGAACCCGTGCACCAGCCCGAAGCCGAAGGTCAGGCGCCAGCGGTGGGCGATGGCCGATCTCACCCGCTCGCCCGACAGGGGCCTCCGGAGCGCCAGCAGGTTCTCCACCGCCACCGCGACGATGCTCAGGGCGATCAGCGGCTCGATGATCCTGGGCGGAGGGACGACCCAGCCCAGCGTGGCCAGGGCCAGGGTCGCCGAGTGGGCGAGGGTGAAGGCGGTGACGATGCCCAGGAGCTGCCGGAAGGTGCCTCCGAGGAGCAGCACGCCGATCAGGAACGCGATGTGGTCCGCTCCCTGGAAGATGTGCTCGGCGCCGAGCCGGAGGAACCTCCCGGCGCCCGCCCACGCTCCTGGCTGCGCCTCGACCTCGAGGACCGGCGCGCTCGCCCGCGCGGTGCGCTGCACCGTCCCTCCGGGAAGCCGGAGCAGCGCGACGTGGAGGTGACCCTGGGGGAGTCGGTCCAGGAACCCGAGCACCATTCTCAGCCGGCCGGGCGTCCGCGGGCACTCCCAGCGCGCGGTCACCGCCACTCCGTCCTCCTGGGCCAGAGCGACCGAGGACCCGGTGAGCGCGCACCGGGCTCCGTCCACCGAGACCTGCATCGTGGCCGCGACGTCCTCGGGCCGGAGCCCGTCGAGCTCCACGCGGGCGAGCTGGAGCACCGCCTGGACCCGCCGCCCCTCGACCGTGACCTCACCGGTGGACAGGCGCAGCGCGTGGGCGCGGGCGGCTCCGGGGGCGAGCGCGCAGAGCGCGACCAGGGTGAGGAGGCGCGGACGGGACATCAGGTGGACGGCACCCTAGCGAGGGCCGGCCGCCGAACGCGCAAGAGATTTCGCTTGAATCCGACCTCCGCACTCGACCGTACTCCATCCTTGAAGACCCCCATGCGCCCGGCCCGACGCACCCACCCGCAGCGACGGAGCGATGCTGCCCCGCTCGCGCTCGTGCTCGCCGGCTGGGTGCTCGCGGTGGTGCCGATCGCCCACCCGCTCCTCGCGCACGGGACGCCGTTCCTCCGTGACTCGGCGGACGAGGGCTGGGTCCACCATGGAGATGGGCACCGCCGGGGCAAGGGCCCGGCCGTTCCAGCCGGGCACCACCATGCCCCGGGCGCCCCCGAGCACCTTCAAGTGCAGCTGCTCGCGACAGCGCCCCCGGCCCCTTTCCAGACGGTGGTGCTCGCCTTCCGCTCCCCGCCGCCGCGCCCGGGCGCCATCCGTTCCCTTCCTCGTCGCTGGTCCGAGGAGCAGCCGCAGGCGCCGTGAGCCGCACGGGAGCTCCCGTGCCGCCCGTCGTCCGTTGACCGTTCCACGAACCCCGAGGGGAAGTGATGCCCCGATCCGTCCGGACGCGCCATGTGCTCGTCCTGCTGCTCCTGGGCGCGACCGCACGCGCCCAGCCCGCGACCGCTCCGCCCAGCGGGACGTCGGAGACCATCCAGGCCGACGCTGCAGGCGAGGCGGGGGCCGCCGCGCGCGGCGCACCCGGAGACGGCGTCCCCGAGGCGCGCGCAGGCCAGCCGCTGACCCAGTCCGCTGGTTTTCAGACCACCGTCGAGGCTCCGGCCCCGACCTCGGCGGCCTCGGCAGAGACCATCCGGGACCGGGACCTCCGGCTCCGGCCCTACGCCACGCCCGAGGACATCCTGCGGGTGGTTCCAGGGCTGGTCATCGCCCAGCACCAGGGCGGCGGAAAGGCTGACCAGCTCTTCCTCCGCGGATTCGACGCCGACCACGGGACCGACGTCGCGCTCTCGCTCGACGGCATCCCGATCAATCTTCCCTCGCACGCCCACGGCCAGGGCTACGCCGACCTGCACTTCCTCATCCCCGAGGTCATCGACCGCGTGGATGTGCTCAAGGGGCCCTACTTCGTCGAGGTCGGCGACTTCGCCACCGCGGGAGCGGTCAATCTCCGCACCCGCCGGAGCTTCGCCGAGAGCTCCGTCCAGGGGACGTATGGCTCCTTTCAGAGCTGGCGCGTCCTGGGCATCGGGAGCACCGGGGCCACCCCGAGCCCGACCTGGCTCGCCGCGGAGGTGTCCGGCACGCAGGGCCCTTTCCTCGTCGGAGAGGACCTGCGCCGCTACACGCTGATCCTCAAGTCCACCCTGCAGCTCTCGTCCAGCACCAGGCTGACCCTGCTCGGCAGCGCCTACGGCTCGCAGTGGCGGGCCAGCGGGCAGATCCCCGCCCGGTTCGTGGACCTCCCCGACTCCGACCCGAGGCATCTCGACCGATTCGGCTCCATCGACCCGACCGAGGGCGGCCAGACCCAGCGACAGATGCTGGCGGTCACCGTGGAGAGTCGCCCGTCCGACACCGACGAGCTCGCGTTCACCGCCTACGTCGTCCGTTACCGGCTGACGCTCTTCAACGACTTCACCTTCCAGCTCCGGGACGAGCCGAACTTCGACGAGATCGAGCAGAGCGATGCCCGCGTCTATGCCGGGCTGAACGCCGTTTACCACCGGCGGATCGACCTCGGGGACGTCCGGACGGTCACCACGCTCGGCGCCCAGGCTCGCCTCGACTCGACGACCGTCGCCCTCTGGCACGTCACGCAGCGGGTCCGGCTCTCCACCTGCGCACCGGTGGGCGACGCACCGCTGAATCCGTGCACGCTGGACGACGTGGTGCAGTCCGATCTCGCCGCCTTCCTCCAGGAGGACGTGCGCTTCACGCCCTGGCTGCGCCTGCTGCTCGGCGTCCGCGGTGACCTCTTCGAGTGGAACGTCACCAACGGCAGCCCGAACCCGAGCACGCTGCCGAACCAGGGCACCGCGGTGGTGCAGCGGGGCATCGTCAACCCGAAGCTGCAGGCGATCATCACCCCGCTCACCGGCTGGGACCTCTACCTCGACGCCGGGGGTGGCTTTCACAGCAACGACGCTCGGGCAGTGGTCGCGCAGAACGGCTCCGGTGCCCTGCCCCGCGCGTGGGGAGGCGAGGTCGGAACGAGGCTTTCCCTGCTCGACCGAAGGCTCGACCTTGCCGCGGCGCTGTGGGCGATCCACCTCCAGTCCGAGCTGGTCTTCGTCGCCGACGAGGGGACCACCGAGGCGTCGGATCCGACCGACCGCTACGGGGTCGACCTCGAGGCCCGCTTCCGCATCCTCCCCTGGATGTGGGCGGACTTCGACCTCACCCTCGCACACGCCGCGTACACCAAGGACCAGGGCAACGGCAGCGCGGTCGCGCTCGCCCCGACTTTGACCGGACAGGCCGGGCTGAGCGTTCTGCACCCCGCGGGCTGGCGCGGACGGCTCGGCGCGCGCTGGGTCGGAGGCCGGCCGGCGACCGAGGATCCTAACGGGCTCCAGGCCCAGGGGTACTTCATCGTCGACCTCACCCTCGCCTACCGGTGGCGCTTCCTCGAGGTCGGGCTGGTGCTGGAGAACGTGCTGAACGCCGGCTGGCGCGAGGCGCAGTTCGCCAATCGCTCCTACGTCGCGGGGCGCGATGATCCGAGCCTCGCCGGAACGGGCGTCGAGGACATCCACTTCACGCCGGGGAACCCGATCAACGTCCGGGGCACCGTCGCGCTCTACTTCTGACCCATCCGCTGCCCATCCACCTTGCGCCCCCGACTCCTCAGCCGCCGCTGCCCGGCGGTGAGCGCGGCCGTCACCTCGCTCCCCTCGCTCCGGAGCTTCTTGAACTCGTCCTGGAAGCCCTTCCGCTCGTCCTCCGAGGCGTGCTCCAGCGCGGCGAAGGCCAGCGCGACCACCTATGGTCGCGGCGACGCCCTGAGCCCTGAGGCCCCGGCGCGGTAGGTCCGCCCCTCTCGACCGATCTCGCCCCAGGGAGGCCTGAGCCCGCGGTCGAGCGCGGCCAGTGTCGGCCGTCCCAGGTGCGCGAGGACCAGGCGACGAACCCCGTACCGCACGGCCGAGGCACACACCTCGCCCACCGCCGCGTGCCCGCCGACGCGCCCGGCGAACCAGATACGCCGGCCCCAGGCCGCGGCCTCGGCGAACATCAGCGGCGCGCCCCGGGCCCAGCGGGGGAAGACGAGGAACTCGGGCGCCCAGACGGCCCGCGCCGCACCGAGGCGGATGTCGTACCCGAACGTCGGGTGCGCGGTGTGCCGCACCGGCCGGGGCTCGATCGAGAGCCCATCCCGGACGAAGGCACGCACCCCCGGCTCGCATCCCCGGGCACGCGCCAGGCGCCGGATGCCGGCGATGAGCTCGCTCCGGGCGTCGGTCACCAGCCAGGCATCGAGCCGGCCCGGGGGCTCGGCGCCCGGACCGCCGTCGATCACCACCCGCATCCGCCCGGCGCGGACCAGCACGCCTGCCGGAGCGAAACGGGGCGACCGCATCGCGCCCACCCCGAGCAGCGTGCAGCGCAGCGGTGCCACCTGGTGGAGCCCGGCGTCAGCGCGGCGGGGTGAAGACGTCCCGGGCGGCGGCGAGGAAGTCGGTGTCGGTGACGATGCCCATCAGGTGGCCGTCGGTGCCGAGCACCGGGAGCGAGCCGAACCTGTGCTCGAGCAACAGCTCGATCGCCTCGTGGACCGGGGTGTCCGGGGTGACGGTCACTGGATTCCGGGTCATGGTCTCGCCCACCCGGACCAGCTTCTTCCCCCGGGCCAGCGCCAGGAGCACGTCCCCGGCGGAGAGGATGCCGACCAGGTTCTGCTTCGGATCCACCACCGGGATGTGGCGGATCGCCCCGAGCTTCATCTGCGCATCGGCGGCGCCGATGCTGTCGCTGTCGCGGATGACGATCAGCGCGGTGGACATGAGGTCTCCGACCTTCACGACGCGGGACATCAAGCACCTCCTGCTACGGACCACTCTACTCTCCAAGCCAGAAAGACGTGGGGCGGCCCGATCGCCCGACGCGCGGGCTCCGCTGGCTGCAGGGGGCACGCCGCAAGACCTGCGCGGGTCTAGCCTGGGCCGATGCTCGCTCCGCTCCTGACCCTGTCCGCGATCACCCTGGCGGCCAGCCCCGACCCCCTCGCCGGCATCCGCGGCGAGTCCCGGGCCCTGGTGCTCATCCAGCAGACCCTCCAGTGGTACACCGCGACGGTCGGCGAGACGAGCATCCAGGCCGAGACCTACCTCGGGCACGACCGGCTCTTCTCCAAGGCGTCGATCGCCCGGGTCCGGAAGGCGGCGCAGTCGCCCGGCCTCACCGCCGACGAGCGCCGGGCGCGCGAGTTCCTCCAGGCCTACCTCGCCGGCGAGTTCCTCTCCCAGTCGACCGCCACCTTCGATGACCGCGCCCAGAACGCCGAGCTCCAGGCCACCGTCCGCCTCCCCTGGATGAAGGACCCGGTGCCCTACAAGCAGCTGGACCTCCTGGTGGCAGACGAGAAGGACGCCAGCCGCCGGGCGGAGATCGACAGGGCACGCGCCGGGATCTGGAAGACGGTGCTCAACCCCATCCTCGCGGAGAAGGAGGCCACCGCCCAGCGGCTGGCGCGCGAGCTGGGCTACGGCTCGTACGTCGAGCTGTCCGAGGAGAGCCGGCGGGTCCAGCTCCGGCCGTTCATGGTGGAGGGGAAGCGCTTCCTCGACGCCACCGACGGGCTCTTCCGCCAGCTGCTGGAGGAGGTGACCCAGCGCGAGCTCGGCATCCCCGCCGCGCAGCTCCGACGGAGCGACTTCAGCCGTCTCTTCAAGGGGCCACGGCTGGAGCGCTTCTTCCCCGCAGACATCGGGGTGCCGTCGTTCACCGCGTTCCTCGCCGGGATGGGGCTCGACTTCAAGACCGTGGCCGGCACCGAGGTCCGGGTCGACGACTCGCTGAATCCGTTGAAGGAGCCGCGCGCCGCCTGCTGGGGCATCCGCGTGCCCGAGGACGTCCGGATCAACGTGAAGCCCCTCCCCGGTGTGGACAGCCTCGGAGTCCTCTTCCACGAGGGCGGCCACGCGGTGATGTTCGCCAACACCACCACCAAGGTCTGGGAGTTCCAGCAGCTCGGACCGCTGGTCTTCACCGAGGGTCTCGGCGAGGTGTTCCGGTACTCCTGGGCGGACCCGGCATGGCTCCGGCGGTACCGGAGCTTCGTCCAGGCGCACGACGCCCAGGTCAGACGGAGCGACCCGCTGATGAGCGACCAGGACATCCGCGACCTGTCGCGGCTCCAGCTGCTCTACCAGCTCTACTACCTGCGCCGGTACGCGTACGCCAAGCTGGTCTACGAGTCGGTGCTGCACGGCGGCTCGCCCGCGCTCTGGAAGGGGCTCTACGACCGGCCCACCGCCGACCCGATGGCGGTGTACCGGGACGTCTTCTCCACTGCCTACGCGGTCCCGATGGACGAGAGCGACGCGCTGCGCTTTCGCACCGACGTCGATGACACCTTCTACTCGGTCGACTACGCGCGGGCGTTCGCGCTCGCCCACCTCATCCACGAGGGGATGCGGAGCAAGTTCGGGCCGGACTGGTACGGGAATCCGGAGGCCGGGCGGCTGATCAAGACCCTGGTCGCCGAGGGCAACAAGCCACAGCCCGAGGAGGTGGCGAAGGTCTTCGGCATCCCCTTCGATCTCCGGCCCGCCGAGGCCCGCATCCGCCGGCTGGCGGCCGAGACGTCGGGGCACTGAGCTCTGGTGGGCGCTGCGGCGCTCGCACCCGCCCGCGGGGTCGGCGAGACTTCCCGGGGGGGGGGGTGGGTGTCATCGGTTCGTCACCTGGACGGAGGACACCTGCTGGAACTCGTCGCACCGACCCGGAGCCTCCGCATGACCCGCCTCGCCGCTGGCCTGCTCTCGATCCTCTGCCTCGCCGGTCTTGCCCGGGCGGGGGCCATCTACCCGATCGATCGCGCGGCCGTGCTCGCCGGCAGCCGCTTCGATCTCAAGGTCGAGTTCGATCAGGTCGTCCCGAAGGAGCAGATCCGGGTGACGGTGGGTGGCCGCCCCGCCGAGGCGGTCTTCGGGCGTCAGGGGCTGTGGCTGGAGCGCGAGGACGGCAAGTCGGTGACCTCCTGGGTGCTCCAGGGCGCCTCGATCACCCGGGCCGGTCCGGTCGAGGTGGTGGCAACGGGCGGCGGGCAGAGGCTCGCGGTCCGCTGGGAGGTCTATGCAACGGGTCCGCGGAAGGCGAAGAACGTCATCCTCTTCATCGGCGACGGACTCTCGCCGGCGAACCGGACCGCGGCCCGGCTTCTCTCCCGCGGGATGAGCCAGGGCAAGTTCAGGGGCGTCCTCTCCTTCGACGAGTTCCCTCACACCGGGCTTCTGGGCACGAGCGGCATGGACTCGATCATCACCGACTCGGCCAACTCGATGAGCGCCTACACCACCGGCCACAAGAGCGCGCTGAACGCCATGGGTGTCTACGCCTCGCGCGCCGAGAACGACTTCGAGCACCCCCGGGTGGAGACGCTGGTCGAGCTGGTGAAGCGGCGGACGCGCATGGGGGTGGGGGTGGTGAGCGACGCCGAGCTGGAGGACGCCACGCCGGCGGCGATGGTAGCTCACACCCGCCGCCGTGCTCGGAAGGCGGAGATTGCCCCGATGTTCCTCGACGCGGGGGTGGACGTGCTCCTCGGGGGAGGAGGGGCATACTTCCTCCCCGCGGGGACGCCGGGGAGCAAGCGCCAGGACGGGCTGGATCCGCTGGCCCGCCACCGCGAGGCCGGCTACCCGATCGTCACCACCGCGCGGGAGCTGAGCTCCGTGGCCTCCGGACCCGACACCCGGAAGCTGCTCGGGCTCTTCCACCCCGAGAACATGGACGGCGTGCTGGACCGGCGCTTCCTCAAGAGGGGAACGGTCGGGGCGTTCCCGGACCAGCCCGACCTGACCGAGATGACCCGGGCGGCGATCGACGTGCTCTCGCGCAACCCGGAGGGCTTCGTGCTGATGGTGGAGGCGGGCCTGATCGACAAGTTCAGTCACAAGCTCGACTGGGAGCGCGCGACCTGGGACACCATCATGCTCTCCAACGCGGTGAAGGTCGCCCGCGACTTCGCCGCCCGGCGGAACGACACGCTGATCCTGGTCACCGCCGACCATACCCACGGGCTGTCCATCGTCGGCTCGGTGGACGATTCGCTCCCCGGGCCTCCCCGGGAGCGCGTCCGCACCTACGCCGAGGCAGGCTTCCCCGACTACCCGGCCCCCGACGCCGACGGTTACCCCGCCCGCCCGGACGTGAGCCGCCGGCTGGCGGTGTTCTTCTCCGACACGCCGGACGTCTACGAGAGCCGCGAGCCTTCCCTGGAGGGTCCGCGCGAGCCGACGGTGCCGGCCCCGGACCGGAAGGGCTTCGTCCCCAACCCCGCCGAGAAGACGTCCCAGGCGGTCCTCGCCGAGGGCAACCTTCCCCGGAGCGCCGAGGGCGGAGTGCACACCATGGACGACGTGGTGCTCGACGCGCTCGGGCCGGGCTCGGAGCGGGTCCACGGATTCATGGACAACACCGAGGTCTTCCGGGTGATGGTCGAAGCGCTGGGGCTCGGCCGCCCTGGCCCGTCCACCACCGCCCGGGCGCCGGCCGGGGCGGCGGGGGCGACACACTGAGGCGCCCGCCGGCGTGACTTTCGAGCGCCGGGCGCGGGGCTGGCATATAGCTCCCGGCTTGGACGCCCACCCGCCTCACGACCACCACCAGCACCTCTCCCACGTCCCCGCGGCCCGGGTGGCGCTCGCCGCGGGCATCACCGTGCTCGCCGGGGCCATCGAGCTGCTGGCGTCGCGTGCCAGCGGGAGCCTGTTCCTCCTCGCGGACGCGGTCCACCTCCTGGCCCACCTGGGCATCTTCCTGGTCCTCTTGATTCCTCCCGGCCGGCTGCACGGGGCGAGCGAGGACCTGGGCGCGGTGAGCGTGCTCCTGATCGTGGTGGCCATCGCTGGCTGGGTGGTGTGGATCAGCGTGCAGCACTTGATCGCCCCGCCGGAGGAGGTGCCCAACCCGGCGGCGATGCTGGTGTCGCTGCTCGGGCTCGCCGCCAACACCTGCTCGGCGCTGCTGTTCCGGAATCCCGCGGCGACGCACTTCTCGTTCCGTGCGGCCCTGGCACACGAGCTGTCCGACGGCGGGATGACCCTCGCCGGACTGGTCGGTGCCGGCTGCATCTCGCTGTTTGGCTGGCGCTGGGTGGACCCGGCGCTCAGCCTGGTCATCGGCATCTGGCTGGGAGTCTGGTCGATCCGGCTCCTGGTCCGGCGGGTGCGGCGGGGTCCGGAGGTCTTCTTCGAGCACTGACCTGGGTGACGGTCGACCCTCCCGGCCCCTACCGATTCGTTGTGGGGGTCACGCAACGAAACGGGTGTCCGGTGTCCCCTCCCAGCACGGTCGGAAGGTCGTACGATGGAGTTCACCATGCCAGTCGGCAAGCCGTCTCTCCTCCCCGAGCTGACCCGGTTGATCTCCAAGGCCCGCCGGGTCCTGTACGCCGCGGCCTCGGGAGAGCTGGGCAGCCGCGATGAGTCGATGGCCGCGTGGGTCGTGGCGGCGCGCTTGCTCGAGCGTCGCGCGACGAGCCAGAAGGACCTCTCGGAGCTCACCGGCCAGCACCCTGCCGGGATCTCCAGGCTGCTCGACGACATGGACCGCCGGGGCCTCACCGCCCGTGCGCTCGACCCGCTCGACCAGCGCCGGCGGCTCGTCACCCTCACCCCTGCCGGGCGTCGCTGGCACCGGCAGCTGGAGCCCCTGGTGCTCAGGGCGAGCGAGAACGTGCTGGGCGTCCTGGACGTCACGGAGCAGCACCACCTCCGGGGCCTCCTCCGGCGAATCGGCGAGCCGCGGCTGGTCCCGGCGCGGGGCGAGTCCGGCTCTGGCCCGCGGCGCCGTCCGGCTCAGCGGCGGTCCGAATCGCCCGGCCGGTGACGGGCGACGAACCAGGCGAGATAGCTTCCGAGCAGGATCGCGACCGACAGCCCGGTCACGCCCAGCGCCTGCCAGTCGCCTCGCGAGGGCCCCTCCGGGCGCGTGAGGCCGAAGAGGGCCACCCCGAGGCACACCGCCACGGCGGAGGTGATGACCACGCGATGAACGGTGGAGAGCCGGACCACCGCCCTACTGAGGTCCCTTGGTGTGGGGTGCCGAGCGTGCCAGCTGGGCCTTGAAGGCCAGGGCCTGCTCCGTGCCCCGCATCCGGATGAGCGAGCGCACGTAGTAGGCGAGCGCCCAGACGTCCCGACTCTTGTCCGGCAGGACCTGCGGGTCCCACGCCGGCATCGCCGCGCCCGTCACCCCTGCCACCAGGATCCGGTAGAGGTCGGTCAGCTCGGTGCCCGGCTGGATCGACCGCACCGGATTGAGGAGGAAGTCCGGCGGCAGCAGCTGCACGCTCTTCCCGTCCGGCGCGGTGTAGTCGCTGGGCTTCATCTCGGGCAGGAACATGTCGGGGCGAAAGTCGGTCTTCGGCTGGCCGCTGAGCTGCCGTGAGGCGGCGTCGATCTCCGCAGGAGTCGCGTACGCCGGATGGCAGTTCAGGCACTGCGCGAAGCCGTGGTAGACGAGCTTCCCCCGGGCGACGGCCTCGGCCTCCTTGCCCGGACCCCACGGGTCCGGATCCGGGACCACCGGTTCCCCGACTGCGTCGTCGTCCTTCCAGGCATCGGAGAGCGTCTTGATGTACTGGAGGATCGCGTTCAGCTCCCGGTCCGGCACCTCCCACCCCACCATCGCCGTGCCGTGCAGGTTGCTCCGGACGATGCGCACCAGGTCCTCGTCCCGCGGGAGCTTCTGGTCGAGCACCCCGGCGAACTTGAACTCCCCTTGCGTGAAGTTGCGCGGCGGCGGCCGGAGCCCCGGGGCCGATGGGCCGTCTCCCTTCCCCTGGTCGCCGTGGCAGGCCCGGCAGTACTGGAGATAGGCGGTTCGGCCGAGGTTCAGCGTCTCGGCGGGGACCGTCTTCCCCGCGAGCTTCACCGGCGCCTTGAAGGGTCGGGTGTCCTTGGAGCAGCCGGCGACGGCCAGCCCGAGCAGGCACGCGGTCAGACGTCGCATCGATCAGCCCCCGCCGGTGCCGGCGAAGACCGCCGGGAAGAGGATCAGCCAGACCACGCCCACGAAGTGCCAGTACTGGGTCCAGAGGCGGAGCCGGAGATGGCGAGCCGGCTGAAGCCTGCCGCCGAGAGCCGCGAGGAGCACCGCGGAGAGCCCGGCGAGCCCCACCGCCGCGTGCAGCGCGTGGAAGCCGCACAACCCGAAGACCGCGCCGCCGAATGCGCCGCCATCCCAGCGAACCCCCAGGGTGACCATCCGGCGGAAGAGCAGGCACTGGCTGCCGAGGAACGCGACGCCGAGGAGGAGAGCCCCCCCGGCGGCGCCTCGCAGTCGCCCGAGCCTCCCCCCGCGGACGGCCCGGAGCGCGACCTCCAGCGCCGCGCTCGAGCCGAGGAGGAGAGCGGTGTTCACCACGGCCCACCGGATCGGAAGAGGCCCCACCTCCTCCGGCGGCCACATCGGGCTCCGCCAGCGCACCACCCCCAGGGCGAAGAAGAGGGCGGCGAACATCATCGCCCAGCTCCCGAGGAAGAGGAGCATCCCCACCCGCGCGGTCGCCTCGTCGCGCGCGTGGGGCGGCCGGTAGAGGAGGACGCCGGAGGTCATCGGTCGCTCACCCGTGCGCCGGCGACGCCGCAGGAACGTCGCGCTCGTCCGGGAGCACCTCCGCCTGGCCGATCCAGTCGCGTCCCAGTCGCTTGCGGACCTCGGGGCTGGAGAGCTCGTGCGGCCCCCGGCGGACGATGGGGAGGTGATCGAAGTTGTGTATCGGCGGCGGCGAGGGGATGGACCACTCCAGCGTTCCCACCTTCCACGGGTTGGCCTCGGCCTTCGGGCCGCGAACCAGGGAGTTGAAGAAGTTCCAGATGAACAGGAGCTGCCCGGCGAAGAGGGCGAAGGCCGCGTAACTGGTGTAGCGGTTCAGGGCCCGGAGCGGCTGGAGGTACTGGTAGACGAACGGGTCGTACAGCCGCCGGTGCTGCCCGGAGTAGCCGACGAGGAGCTGGCCCCCGAACACCAGGGTGATGCCCACCACGGTGATCCAGAAGTGCGCCTTCCCCAAGGGCTCACTCATCGACCGGCCGAACATCTTGGGGAACCAGAAGTACAGCGCGGCGAAGCTGGCCACGAACGAGGCCGCGGCCATGGTGAAGTGGAAGTGGCCCACCACGAACATGGTGTCGTGGAGATAGAGGTCCGGGGCCACTGCTCCCAGGTACAGGCCGGTCAGCCCGCCGAGCCCGAAGACGAACACCATCCCCAGCGCGAAGAGCATCGGGGTGGTGAGCCGGATCGACCCCTTCCAGATGGTGCGCAGCCAGTTCAGGAAGAGCAGCTCGGCGGGGATGCTGATGATCAGCGTCAGGATCATGAACCCTTGCCCGAGCAATGGGTTGATCCCGGTCGTGAACATGTGGTGCCCGTAGACCACCGCGCTGAGCGTGGTGACCGCCACCATCGCCAGCACCGAGCCCCGATACCAGTTCGCCGGCTTGCGGCTGAAGAAGGCCAGCAGGTCGCCGACGATTCCCCAGGCGGGAAGGATGAGGATGTAGACCTCGGGGTGGCCGAAGATCCAGAAGAGGTGCTGGAAGAGGATGGGATCCCCTCCTCCCTGTGTCGCCAGCCCTGCCAGGTAGAACTGGGTGCCGAGCAGCCGGTCGAAGAGGAGCAGGAGGGCCGCAGAACCCAGCACCGGGATGAAGAGCACGTTGAGCACCGCGGTGAGGACGAGCCCCCAGACGGTGAGCGGCATGCGGAGGTAGGTCATCCCGGGCGCCCGCAGCCGGATGACGGTGGTGATGTAGTTGATGCCCCCCATGATCGAGGACACGCCGGTGACGAAGACCGCCGCCACCATCAGCGTCTGGCCGCTCCCCGGCGTTCCGACGTTGGTGGACAGCGGCGGATAGGTCGTCCACCCTGCGCCGGCGGCGCCGAGGTCCCCGAGGAACGAGCCCACCACCAGACAGAGCGAAAGCGCGAAGACCCAGAAGGACAGCGCGTTCAGCCAGGGGAAGGCCATGTCCCGGGCGCCGATCAGGAGGGGGATGCAGAAGTTCCCGAAGGCGCCGATCAGGATCGGGGTGATGGCGAAGAAGATCATGATCAGCCCATGCATGGTGAAGACCTGCATGTACTGCGCGGGGCCGATCACCCCTCCCGAGTCGCCGAGGAAGACCCTCCCCAGGATCGGTACCGGCCGCCCCGGGAACGCCCACTGCCAGCGGATGAGCATGGCCAGCGTGCCACCCACCAGGAGGAAGATCAGCCCGGCCCAGAGGTACTGCTTGGCGATGACCTTGTGGTCCAGCGACCAGATGTACTTGCGAAAGAAGGTCTCCGGCGGGTGGTGGATGGGCTGGAGCGCCTCGGCCATCTCCAGCGCCTCGCGATCCAGGTGCTCCTCGGCGATCATCTGACCCTCGTGTGTTCTGCCCAGTCCCAGCCCCACTGGGCGCCGATGTCCTGGGGGTCGTAAGCCTGGCGGGAGTTGGCGGAGGCCGCGGCGAGCCACTGCTGGAAGCGGGCCGGCTCGACCACGTGCACCATCCCCTGCATCTTGTAGTGGTTGGCGCCGCAGTGCTGCGCGCAGCCGATCTCGTAGTCCCCGACCTTTGCCGGAGTGAACCACATCCGGTTGATGGTGCCGGGCACCGCGTCCACCTTCATCCGCATGTTGGGCACGTTGAAGCTGTGCAGCACGTCGGTCGAGCCGACCTGGAACAGGGCCGGCGCATCCAGCGGGAGCACCACCTCGTTCAGGGTGACCACGTCGTCGGCGGTGTTGAACTTCCCGTCCGGTCCCGCATAGCGGATGGACCAGGCCCACTGGTGGGCGTTGACCTCCACCCGGATCGCGTTCCTTTGCTGCTCCGCCCACTCGAAGTTCCAGTAGATTCGGTTGACCGCGATCAGGGTGCGGACCAGCAGGTCTCCGTCGACCACCACGAAGATCAGCAAGGCGACGAGGACGGTCCAGATCCAGGAGCTGCGGCGCGCGCCATGGTCGAACACCGCCTCGTGCTCGGGGCCATAGCGGAGGATGGACCAGACCATCCACACCACCATGATCAGGAAGATCAGCCCCACGAAGAGGGAGGTGACGATGATCATCTCGTCGATCCGCCAACCCTCTTTCGAGGCGTCCACCGGGAGCCCCACGCCGAGCGGGCCAGCCAGCAGGAGTGGCAGGTTCACGGTCGCCCTCCTCCGGACACCTTTCGGATGCCGAGGATGACGGCGCCGGCCACCAGGAATGGGGTCCCGAGCAATGCGGGCAGGAGCACCGCCACCCCGGGCGAGGCGGCGCTGCGCGCGCAGGCGGGACAGGCGAGCAGCAGCAGATGCAGCGTAGTCACGTGAAGTGCCTCCAGGCCGACTCGGCGACCAGCACCAGGGCATAGAGCGCGGCGATCAGCCCCGGACCGGCGGCCATCCGGCGCAGGGCAATCGTCTCCCGCGAGAGGTGCATGGTGTAGAGCGCGAAGTAGGCCGCCTGCGCGAGCGCCAGGGCGAGGAGCAGGACCACCGTCCAGCGGGCGTGGCCGGGCACGAGAGCCACCGCCACCTCGAGCATGGTGAGCGCCACCATGACCCCGAGCATCACCAGGTACTCGCGGGTCCTGCGCTGGACCGTGGCGGTGGCGCTCATCCCGGAACCCCCGTCGGGATCAGGTAGACCAGGACGAAGACCAGGTTCCACACCAGGTCGACGAAGTGCCAGAAGAGCGCGGTCAGCTCCACCTCGCTGGCCCGGGGTATGCCCCGCGCGGTCCGGGCGAGCACCACCAGCAGGTAGATCACCCCCGCGGTGACGTGCAGGCCGTGGAAGCCGGTGATGGCGTAGAAGGTGCTGGCATACTCCGAGCGCCCGAACACCAGGCCCTCGTGCATCAGGCCGGGGTGGAGGATCCCGATCCACTCGGCGTATTGACCGATGAGGAACAGCACCCCGCCCAGGGCGGTGATGGCCAGCCAGCGCACGGTCCGGCGGCGATCGCCGTCCTGCGCGGCGTCATGGGCGACGATCACGCTGATGCTGGAGGCGATCAGCACCAGGGTGAGGAGGCAGGTGAAGGGGATGTTCAGCGCCGGCTCGCCGGGGTGCCTCCACACCGCGCTCCCGGCCCGGAGGATGCCGTAGGCCAGGAGCAGCCCGGCGAAGGAGAGGAAATCCGACAGCAGGAAGATCCACATCGCCAGCTTGGCGGGAGTGGCCTTCCCGAATTGGGCGTCGCGCGGCCAGCTGGCGGTGACCTGCGGGTGGACGTGCTCGGCGGCGGTGGTCATCGTGTGCGCGCCGCCTCAGTCCGGCTGCCGGAGAGTGTGGAGGAAATGCACCAGGTCCCAGGCCTCCTGCGGCTTCAAGCTGTCGGCGAAGGAAGGCATCGGCGTCCCGCTCACCCCGGTCATGAAGGTCCGGTAGAGGTCGGTGTCGGTGTTGCCGCACTTCCGGGCGTCGCTGCTGGTGAAGTCGAAGGGCACGATGTGGTGGCCCCAGTCGTCCATCAGGGTCGGCACCGAGAGCCCGTCGCCCTTCCCCTTGTTGCCGTGGCACTTGGCGCACTGGTTGTTCGCCCACACCACCGCGCCACGCTTGCGCGAGGCGTCGTCGTCGGGGGGCGCAGGGGGGATGGCGATGGGCTGCCCCGGCGCCTCCTCCTTCCACTTGGGGGAGAAGGTCTTGAGGTACTCGGCCAGCGCGCGCAGGTCCCAGTCGCCCAGCACGGCCCAGGGCGGCATGTAGGTGTGGTAGAAGCCGACGCGCAGCGTGCGCATCAGGTCGTCGTCGGTCGGGAGCGTGCCGCTGGGCGTCGACCGGCACTTGAAGATTCCCGAGGTGAAGTCCCGGGGCATCGGGTCCAGCCACTGCGCGGCGTAGCCCTGGCCATCACCCTGCGGGCCGTGGCAGCTGATGCAGAAGCGCTCGTACAGAGGCTTGCCACGTGCGGCGAGGCCCTGGTCGATGGGAACCGGCGGGCGGTCGGAGTCGGTGGCCTGGTCGGCGGCGGAGAGAACCGCTGCCGCGAGGCCGAGGGTGGCGAGGAGGAGGGGTCGGAGCGGGGCCATGCGCGTTCCTCCGGTCAGAAGGCGAAGTCGATGCCGGCGAGCACCGTGGTGCCCTTGGGATTGGTGCCGGAGACGGTGTTGGTCACCTGGCTCCCCTCCAGCACCAGGGTCACCGCCGCTCGGTTGGAGAACTCGATCGTGTACCGGACCCCGAGGGTGAACGCGGTCAGGTCGCCCTCGCTGGGATCGATTGATTCCGATCCGGTCTGGGTGGTGCTGATGTGCTCCCAGCGGCCGAAGAGCGCCCAGTTGAAGGTGGGGACCCAGTTGACCTCGACGAACCCGCCCAGCCACTGAGCCGAGCGCGTCCCGTCGGTGATCAGCGCCTGGTCCTCGTTGCCGAACATGATCACCCCGGTGATGTCCAGGGGGTTCACGTTGCTGAAGAAGAGCAGATGGAGGTCAGCCCCGTACTTCTGATACGGCTGGTTGGAGTAGGCCGTCCCGCTGACCGGGGTCGGAGTCCCGCTCGCCGGATCGGTGGTGGTGAGCGCCTGGACGGGATGCCAGCCAGCCGATCCGAAGACGCCCCCCTTCACCTCGGGAAGAATCCCGTTGTTGAGGAGCACCTTGCCCGAGACCCGGGCCCAGACCACCGGGGAGCTGACCCAGTTCTTGGAGAAGATCGCGTCGTTCTCCGTCATGACCGACACCGAATAGCGGAGCGCGTCGAGCTCCGAGTGGCCGTAGATCTCCATCCCCGCCTGGTTGTTGCCCGGCTCGAAGGTCGCGGCGCTCCCCTGCGGGTGGAAATGGTAGACGTTGTAGCCCTGGGTCAGGGTCAGGATGCGGTGCTCGTCGACGGGGAGATCCGGCGCGTGCTTCCCTACCCGGACGTTGAGGAATGGCGTGCCGAAGAGGCGGTGGAAGCCGACGAAGGCCGACTCGAGGTCGCCGTCGGACGGTGCCGTTCCGAAGCCCGCGCTCCCCAGGCCCGGGGTGTAGACCACCAGCCAGCTGAACTGTTCCCCCAGCGCTCCGGCGGTGAGGATGTCCAGGCCGGAAAACCCAAAGCTCCCGTTCTTGGTGGTGGTGGTCCCCGGCGGCTGGTCCACCGGGACCCCCTCCTGCTCCGCGTACTGGTACCCCACGGTGGTGCGCATGGCGATCGGCCAGTACGCCCCGGGTTGCTCGGTGGGGTTGTCCTTGCCCCGGTTCATCCGGTAGCCATTGTCCCGGAAGAGCTGGCCGAAATCGTTGAGCTTGGGCCAGGCCTCGTGGCACGCGCTGCAGGCCACGTTGTACTTCCGGGCGAAGGCCGGGATGGCCTGCGCCGGACCGGGCAGCAGCACCGCCAGTGCGGCAGCGGCGACGACGAGGACGCGCAGCTTCATGCCACCCTCCTCCCGCGGGCCGCCGGATCCGCAGGCGGCTTCCATTGCGCGAGCAACTAAAAGGGCACTTCCCGGGAAATGCCAAACAACTGTTTCTCACGCCACGGCGCGTCGTGCGCAGACGATCCGATGGACGGAGCGTGGAATTTCACGTCGTTGCTCGCTCAAGCAACGGCTCGACGACGGGCGAGCACGGTCAGCGCCCGTTCACCACCTGGGTGATGGCGGGGAGGAGCTCTCGGCCTGGCGCCTCCGCCAGCAGCGGGAGTCCACGGACGCGCCCCTGCGGATCGATCAGCACCCCTCGCTCGCCGCGACGGAGCTCCTCTTGTTCCGGCCGCCGCCCGAGGAGCGAGACCAGGGTCGCCGCGCGTTCGGGGTCGTCGACCACCACCGACGGCCCGAGCCGGGCGACGGACGCGGTTCCTTCGCCGAGGGGCACCCACTCCAGGTCGAAGCCCTGGCGGACGGACCGGAGGTGGCGAGAGAGCGAGTGGACCGACTCGGCGCTCGCCGCCACGCATCCGGGGCACGCCGGATCGGCGAAGACCACCAGCCGCCCCTTTCCGGTGGGCGGAACCTGATCGAGCACCGGCAGCGGCGTGGGTGGGCGCCGGAGCAGGCCGGAGATGAGCGGCCCCCCCACCAGGATGGCCATCGCCGTCCACCAGAAGGCCGGGCGCGCCACCCAGCGCTCGAGAGGCCCGGCCGTGGCTGAGCTCACTTCTTGATCTTCGCGTCGAACGTCACCTTCCCACCGGCGGGGACGGTGACCGAGCCCAGTTTGGTCCCGGCAACCTCGTGAAAGGTTCCGATCTGGTAAGTCCCGGCAGGCACGTCCTTCAGCTCGTACTTCCCGTCGGCATCGGTGACCACCGCATACGGGTTGTCGGCGACGAAGAGCGAGCCGCGCATGAAGTTGTGCACGTCGCACTTGAGCGCCTCGCCGCCCGCCTTCTTCATCTTCTTCTCCACCACCATCCCCTGCTTGGGTTCGGCGATGTTCAGGACCGTCCGGCCCTCCTGATACGAGTGGATGTTGTGGAGGATGGGGTCGCTGTTCTTCACTTGGAGATCGGCGTTCTGCCCGATGATCTGCGCGTGCGGCTCGTAACGGCAGCCCTTCTGGTCCAGCACCGGCTTGGCCGGGAGGTCCATCTTCTTTCCGCTCTTGATGTCCACCAGGTACACCACCACGTCCTTGACGCCGCCGCTCGAGGAGACCTGCCACTCGTCCAGATCGCGTGACGTGCCGCACGTCCCCGGGTCCTGGGTGATGGTGACCTTCTCCGGCTTGGGTGGACTGCCGTCGTAGGTGATGCGTCCGCTGATCGTGCCCCCGTTGGTGACCGCAGCCTCGGTGTACTGCGCGCGGGCAAGGGGGGCGATGGTGAGGACGGCGACCAGGACTGCCTTTCGCATGGGCGGCTCCAGTTCCGGTGGATGGAGGACGTGGACCAGAGAAACGTTCCGGCCGCAAGCAGGTCCATGTCAACGACGCCTTCCTTGAATCTGCAATGAATTGCGCAACGGGCGGCCGGGGATCCCGGCGAGGTCGTGACTCCGTGCGGCATTTCCTTATCCGGGGCGCGCGGTGGCAACCGCCCCGCGGCTCGACGTTGCCCACGCAAGCGGTGCGTGCGAAGGCTGCCGGCGCCAGGGTTGGGGGTACTGTGCTCGGGGAGGGAGTCGAACCCTCACAGCCCTGTTGAGGCTCGCGGATTTTAAGTCCGCTGCGTCTGCCAGTTCCGCCACCCGAGCGCGTCGTTCCATGGGGGACACTACCCGGCCGCAGGGCTATGGTCGCCGGCCGAGGGGAGCCCGCCGACCGAGGTGCCCATGTCGCTCTGCTTCCAGCTGCGCCGCGCAGTGCTGCTGTTCCTGCCGCTCCTCCTCCTCGCGGTGGGCTGCGCCTCGGCCGGCAAGCCGAAGCTCCAGACCGCCACCAGCGGCCCCGAGCAGCGCTTCACCATGACCGGCTCGGGGTTCCAGACCACCGCGCTCATCACCAGGGACGGCGCCCAGGGTCCCCAGATCGA
The DNA here is from genome assembly GCA_035543115.1 of Myxococcaceae bacterium. Taxonomy (GTDB): domain Bacteria; phylum Myxococcota; class Myxococcia; order Myxococcales; family Myxococcaceae; genus RPRB01. The sequence goes on along the minus strand of DATKKF010000134.1, from coordinate 3,630 downwards.
CGTCGGCCGCTACGACGAGGGCAAGACCATCCGTGGCAAGGCGTCCGGACAGGTCACCGACCTCACCGTGTCCGGGACCCGCGCCCAGGGCATCTGGGGACAGGGTCCGCTGACCCTCGACGTGGCCGAGGAGGGCGACCAGCTGAAGATCAACGGGCTGGTCGCGGGCCGGCCCTCCAACTGGACGGTCTCCGCCGAGCGCATCGAGGGCCACATCGGCTTCTGTGCCTACGATCTGGGGCGGTCGGGCGACTCCTATGCGGGCTCGCGCTCGTGCGCGGGGGGCATCAGCTCGGTGAACGTTCAGTTCCCCTCGACCATCCTCGAGTGGCAGCCGATCAACGTGGCGATCCTGATGGCGCTGCTGATGTCCACGCCCTGAGCGCGGGCGAGGCGCCGGCACCTCGCCGGATGGCTCAGAGCAAGGCCGTCACGGTCCCGGGCTTCATGGGTCACCCCCGCACCGCTCGACCTATCCGAAGTGGTAGCCGATCCGGAAGTTGATCACCGGCAGCGGCACCGTCGCGCCGAAGTTGATCAGGTCTCGGGCGTCCTGCTCCACCTTGGCCGAGGTGCCGGGCGGGAGCACCAGCGTGTCCTTGTGGCTCAGGACGAGCTGGACGCCCAGGTCGACGCCCATCGCGAAGCCGCTGCTCCAGACCCACTGCCAGCCGAGCCGCGGGGTGATCACCCAGCTCTCGACCCGGGCGAGCGCCGTCGCCCCGATGGGGGTGCCCGACTGGAGCTCGGTCACGTCGCCATCGATGACCTGCTGTCCGAATCCCACCCCGAGGAAGAAGACGCCGCGCATGGGGTAGATGCGGAGCGCCACCTCCCAGGCCTGGAACTGGTTGAGGTTGGCGTCGGTGGTGTCGCTCTTGGCCCCCGCCCACCTGAGGATCGTGTCCGCGGCGAACTTGGGGAAGGTGCTGAAGCCGCCGCTCACCCCGATGTAGGGATGCACCCGCGCGTACCCCTCGATGTTGATCAGCCGGGGGATGCTGATGATGCCCAGGTTGGCCCCCACCCGGAATCTGCCCGGGTCGTCGGGCCCACCGTCCTCGGCGCGCGCCGGCGCCCCGAGCAACAGCACCCCAGCGAGCAACAGGCCTCTCCTCATGCACCCTCCCCGCGCGTTTGGTCCCTCGCCCGGGATGTCATCTGGTCGGGCGGGGGGCACGCAAGGGAGTCGCACCGGGGCCCCACCTGACCGGAGCCAGTGTTAAGACGATTCCCTCCATGCTGGAAACCGTCACCAAGGGCTTCCGGGCGGCCAAGAACCGGCTCGCCGGGAAGCAGGAGATCACCCCCGAGCTGGTCGACGAGTCGCTGCGCGACATCCGCGTCTCGCTCCTCGAGGCCGACGTGGCGTTCGACGTGGTCAAGTCGTTCGTCGCCCGGGTCCGCGAGAAGGCCGTCGGCGCCACCGTCCAGACCACCATCACCGACAAGCAGGGCCGGAAGCACAAGGTCTCCCCCGGCGATCACTTCATCAAGGTCTGCCACGACGAGCTCGAGGCCCTGATGGGCCCGGTCGACACCTCGCTGAGGTTCAAGCCCAAGGGCGGGGTCACCACGATGATGATGGTCGGCCTCCAGGGCTCGGGAAAGACCACCACCGCCGGGAAGCTGGCGAGCTACCTCCAGAGGAAGGGCAGGAAGCCGCTGCTGGTCGCCGCGGACATCTACCGCCCGGCCGCCGTGGACCAGCTCCAGGTCCTCGGGCAGCGGCTGGGCGTTCCGGTCTTCTTCCAGCCGGACACCCTCCCCCCGGACCTGGCGGTGAAGGGCGTGGAGGCGGCGCGGGCGCAGAGGTGCGACGTGGTGCTGGTGGACACTGCCGGCCGCCTTGCCATCGACGAGCAGCTGATGAACGAGCTGAACCTCATCAAGGCCGCCGTCCAGCCCGACGACATCTTGTTGGTGGTTGACGCGATGATCGGCCAGGACGCGGTGCGGACCGCGGCCGAGTTCGACCGGCGCTTGTCGCTCGACGGGTTCATCCTCACCAAGCTCGACGGTGACGCCCGCGGCGGCGCCGCCCTGTCGATCAAGGAGGTCACCGGCAAGCCGATCAAGTTCCTGGGCCTGGGCGAGTCGCTGGACAAGCTGGAGGAGTTCCGGCCCGACGGGCTCGCCAGCCGCATCCTCGGCTTCGGCGACATCGTCGGCCTGATGCAGGACTTCGAGCAGGTGGTCGACGAGAAGAAGGCCGAGGAGGACGCCAAGAAGCTCCTCTCGGGCAACTTCTCGATGAAGGACTTCGTCGAGCAGATCCGCACCGTGCGGAAGATGGGCCCCTTGAAGGACCTCCTGGAGAAGTTCCCCATCTTCGGCGAGATGACCGAGCAGCTGAACCCGGACGAGAAGGAGCTCACCAAGATCGAGGCGATGTACGACTCGATGACCGAGGCCGAGCGGCTCCGCCCGTCGCTGATCAACGAGGGTCGCATGGCGCGCATCGCCCGCGGCTCCGGCCGGAAGAAGAAGGAGGTCCAGGAGCTGCTCGGCAAGCACCAGATGATGCAGCAGGTGATGGGCGCCGTCGGCCAGAACCCCGGGCTTCTCGGCCGCATCCCGGGCTTCAAGCAGCTCGGCCAGCTGTCGAAGATGAAGAACATGGACCTGTCCCAGGTCTTCGGGAAGGACGCGAAGATGATGGAGCAGGCGCTCGGCGGCGGCGGGATGCCGATGCAGATCCCCCAGGTCGCGCCGGGGTACACCCCCCCGATGGGCGCCGGGGCGATGGCCCGGGCGCGGCTGATGGGCTACTCGGATGCGCCGATGGGCAAGCAGGTGGATCGCGACGCGCTCAAGGACCGGCGCAAGCGCGAGCGGCAGGCGCGAAAGAAGAACCGGAAGCGGCGCTAGGCCTCCCGCTCGAAGGCGGCCAGCTCGTCGAGGGCTCGCCGCGCCCGGGCCAGCGTCCGGCCCCCCAGGTCGTCGCGCAGCTGGGTCCAGAAGCGGCTCTGCCCCCAGCGTGCCGCCGCCCGGCGGACGCCCCACAGGCCCAGAGGAACGCTGGCCATCCCAAACAGCAGATTGGTCAGCACCCAGGGACCGGCGCGCTGGACCAGGTCGACTCCGAGCAACGCCTGCGCCGTCACCAGGACCAGGGGCGTCCAGAGCAGCGGCGCGAGGAGCAGGGTCCAGCGGGTGCTCCGGATGCGAAGCGCCTGGAGCCGCTCCAGGACTGCTGGAGCTCGGCCACCGGCGCCGTGTGGTCGACCTCGGCCAGCATCACCACCTGGCGGGCAGCCACCAGCGCTGCGAGGAATGCCGCCACGGCCAGCACGAGGCCCGAGGCCAGCAGCGCTGGCGCCTCGAGATGCCGGGTGAGGAAGCGGGCCAGCCACAGCTGGGCCACGATGCCGGCGACCAGCTCGTAGCTGGGGACCCGCCCCCACCGCCGCAGCACGGACTGGCCACGGTCCGCCTCGAGGATCCGGAGCAGCTGGGCGTTGACCGCCCTCAGGGTGTCCACCTCCCGGGCCTGCGCCTGCCAGGCCACCACCAGCGGCGCGGGGGCCCTCACCGCGGAGACCAGCGTGGTTCCGCTGTCAGGGCGCGGGCCGTGGGGCCGCGGACCCCAGGAACACGGGCATCTCCAGCTGCTTGCGCGCCTCGCGG
>DATKKF010000133.1:0-5712 GCA_035543115.1 Myxococcaceae bacterium | reverse complement strand
GTTCTCGAGCACCTTGTTGCGCAGCTTGCGCAGGCCCAGCGCGACACGACGGCGGGTCGAATGCGGGTAGATCACTTCGTCGATGAAGCCCTTGGACGCGGCGACGAAAGGATTGGCGAAGCGGTCTTCGTATTCCCTCGTCTTCTCGGCGATGCCGTCGGCGTCAAGCCCGCGGAAGATGATCTCGACCGCGCCCTTGGCGCCCATCACCGCGATCTCGGCGGTGGGCCAGGCGTAGTTGACGTCGCCTCGCAGGTGCTTTGAGCTCATCACGTCGTAGGCGCCGCCGTAAGCCTTGCGGGTGATCAGGGTGACCTTGGGCACCGTGGCCTCGGCGAACGCGTAGAGCAGCTTGGCGCCGTGGGTGATGATCCCACCCCACTCCTGCGCCGTGCCGGGAAGGAAGCCGGGCACGTCGACGAAGGTGACCAGCGGGATGTTGAAGCAGTCGCAGAAGCGCACGAAACGCGCTGCCTTCACGCTGGCGGAGATGTCCAGCACCCCGGCCAGCACCGCTGGCTGGTTGGCGACGATGCCCACCGGATGCCCGTTCAGCCGCGCGAAGCCCACCACGATGTTGCGCGCGTAGTGCTCGTGCACCTCGAAGAAGTGGCGCTGGTCCACCACCGCCCGGATTACCTCCTTGATGTCGTAGGGCTTGTTCGGGTTCGGCGGGACGATGTCTCGCAGCGACTCCTCGGCGCGGAACGGGTCGTCGTCGCAGGGGACCGCCGGCGGATTCTCGGCGTTGTTCGAGGGGAGGTACGAGAGCAGCTCGCGGGTGAGCACGATGCTGGCCTGCTCGTTCTCCGCGGCGAAGTGCGCCACGCCTGACTTCTGATTGTGGGCCAGCGCCCCGCCGAGGTCCTCCTTGGTCACCTCCTCGTGGGTCACCGTCTTGATGACCTCGGGGCCGGTGATGAACATGTAGCTGGTGTCCTTGGTCATCACGATGAAGTCGGTGATGGCCGGCGAGTACACCGCGCCGCCCGCGCACGGGCCGAGGATCAGCGAGATCTGCGGCACCACGCCCGAGGCGAGCGTGTTCCGGAGGAAGATGTCCGCGTACCCGGCCAAGCTCTCCACGCCCTCCTGGATGCGCGCGCCGCCCGAGTCGTTGAGCCCGATGACCGGAGCTCCCACCCGCGTGGCGAGGTCCATCACCTTGCAGATCTTCTGCGCGTAGGCGCCGGAGAGCGATCCACCGAAGACGGTGAAGTCCTGGGCGAAGACGAAGACCTGGCGCCCGTCGATCCGGCCGTACCCCGTCACCACCCCGTCGCCCGGGATGCGCTTGTCTCCCATCCCGAACTCGGCGCTGCGGTGCATGACGAACTTGTCGAGCTCCACGAAGGTGCCCGGGTCGAGCAGGAGGTCCAGCCGCTCTCGGGCAGTGAGCTTGCCCGCCTCGTGCTGCTTGGCGATGCGCTCGGGTCCGCCGCCGAGCTCGGCCTGCCGCTCGAGCGCATCGAGGCGGGCGCGGAGCGGGTCTGCGTCGGGTGGGGAAGCCATGGTGGCAGTGGCTTTAGCACGTGTGCCAGGATGCTCCGCCGCTCGTCGGAGCCCCGGTGACCGGCCGGACCGGACGCCCGACGGCCTGCCCCGGTGACCCTGCCGACCCGCGCTCGCTGCGTCGCTCTCTCCGCTCTCCTGTCGCTCTCCGCCCGGGCGGAGCCCGCGGCCGAGGCGGCCACCGAGCCGGTGGCCCCGCTGCTGCGCGTCGGGGCCGAGACCGGCGGCGGCATCCTCGGGGGGTTCATCCTTGGTGGAGCGTCGGCGTGGGTCATCTACGAGACGCTCAACACGCAAGGCGACGACGCCTCGCGACGCTCGGCGGCCCAGGTGGGCGCGGCGATCGGCGTGTCGGTGGGCGCTCCCATCGGCGTGTCGCTCACCGGGAAGCTGCTCGGGCGTCAGGGGAGCTTCATCATCAGCTGGCTCAGCAGCGTGGCCGGGCTGGGGGTGGGCTACGGCTTGTACGGCCTCATCCGGTCAGGGAGCGACAGCTCCGCGGCGAAAGCGACCTACGCGTTGACGCTGCTGCTGCCGGTGGCTGGCGCGGTCATTGGCTACGAGCTGTCCTCGTCGGACCAGCCTGCTTCACCCACGGCGACCAGCCCGCCGGCTCCCAGCCTGTTCCCGGCGGTGGCCGTCGGGCCGGGCGGGGCGAGCTTCGCGCTGGTCGGGCGATTCTGACAGTGAGCCGCCGGCCCGAGGCTCAGGCGTCGACGGTGCGGAGGCGCGGATCGAGCAGCGCCTTCTCCCAGCGGGCGATGGCCGCGGTGCGCTCCGGCTCCGGCGAGTCCGGGGAGTAGCCCAGGGTGTTCCCGAGGGCGCCGGCCAGCTCCTCCGCGGCGACGGACCGGAGCCACGGCTCGGGGTTCCTGAGCGCGGCGAGCAGCCACTGCACCCGGCGGCGTCCCTTGTTCTCCGCCCACCACGCCATCCAGGCGCGGGTGCTGGTGCCGAAGGAGGCACGGGTGATCTCGATCAGCGCCTCGGCCGCGGCCTGCGCGGACAGCGCGTCGTCGCTCGAGGTCAGGCCGATCAGCCCCTCCACCGACGGCCGGTCGTGCAGCACTCCCAGCGCCCGCGCGGCGAGCACCCGGCGCTCGGGCTCCTTCGCCACCAGCTCTTGGCGCAGGTCGGGCAGCGCCGCCTGGAACCGGGGAAGACGGCGCAGCGCCGTGGCTGCCGCGCGCGCCGCCGAGGCCACGTCGGGCTCGGGGTCGAACAGCCCCCGCAGTACCCCGGGCACGAGCTCGGGAAACGGGAGGGTCCCGGCGGTCAGCAGGGCGACGTAGCGGGTGTCCGCCTCGGGAGCGTCGAGGAACCTCGCCAGCGCGCGCGCTCCCGCGGCGCCGAGCCGCGCCAGGCCAGCGGGGACCGGGCCGAGCTCGTCGGGCGCGGGCAGCTCCTGCACCGGGACCCGGCTCCAGGCGGTGGGGCCGGGGAACTGTGCTCCGAGCGCCCGGGCGGCGGCATCCGGCGCCCGGGTGAGCTCGGAGATGGCCGCGGCGCGCGCCCCCGCGTCGGTCCCTACCAGCCGCTCCAGCACCGGGCCGAGGTCGGCGGGGGCCGGCGCGGGCGGGGCACGGTCCAGGCTCTCGAGTGCCCGACGGGGCGCGCCGTTGAGCCCCATCGCAGCGATGCTCTCCAACGGAGCGTCGTCCTCGGGAAACCGCCGCTGCTTGCGGAGGACGATCAGCTCGGCGAAGGCCTGGCCCAGGTCCTGGCAGAACAGGATGAGCTCCGACAGCCGCCGCTGGCTGACCGGGCGCTCGCCACGGTCGCCGTAGAGCACTGCCACCAGCCGGCCGCGCACCTCCACCGGGAAGACGAACACCGAGCGCGGCGCTCGCCCGAGCGAATCCAGCACCTGCCGGGTGAGGGGGTCGCCGGGAACGGGCCCGGCGTAGCAGGAGTGGGCGAGCGCCGCGGTGCGGAACACCGACGGCACGTCGAGCGGAAACGAGACCTGCGGGACCGAGATGAAGTCCGCGCCTTCGCCCCGCGCATCCCAGCCCATCGCGGTGCCCCGCACCACGGCGAAGGTGGCGGCGAAGTCGAAGGTGCGCCGGGCGTAGCGGAGGACGACGTCCTTCAGCCCCTCCCGGTCGCCCGCTACCGCCCGGAGCGCGGAGCGGGCCTCGGCGAGGGTCCAGTCGACCACCTGCTCCCGGTCGCCTGCGCCGTCCTTCGCCGCTTCGCGGGTCCGCCGCTGCGGGCGTGCCCGGGGAGACTCGGGCTGCCAGGCGGGGGGCTCGGGCTCGGCAGCTGCGACCCCGGCCTCCAGAGCCTCGAGCAGCGATCCGGCCGGCTCCGTCGCGGCTGTGGTGTCGACCTCGGGCGCTCGCGCGGCCGGAGCCTCCTGCTCGGGGCGGGGGTTCACCAGCGGCACAGGCTCCCCGGCGACCGCCCGCGCGGCCTGCTCCGCCATCTCGGTCGCCAGCCGCTCCTCGAGCGTGGGCCCGAGCGTTCCGAGCAGCGAGGCGTCACGCGCAGGCAGAGGCGCCCCGTAGATCTGCGAGCGCCAGGCGCGAACCCGGACGTCGGTGGAGACCCACGGCGCCACCGAGCGGCCCAGCTTCCGGACCAGCGCCTCGAGGCCGCGCATCGGCACGGGGTAGGGGACGGCGACGTGCAGCATCTCGTCCTCGACCGACAGCGGGGCGATGTTCAGCCGCTCGGCGTCCTCGCGCGGCAGCGTCGAGGCCATTGCCGGATTCGGGATGTAGTCCGCGAGGTAGATCGGCTGAAGACCGCTCACCTCGCCCAGCGCGGTGACCAGGTCCTGCTCCCGCAGCGCCCCCATCTCCAGAAGGAGCGTGTCCATGGCGCCGCCCACCAGGGCCTGCGAGCGCAGGGCGTCGTCCGCCCGTTCCTGGCTCAACAGCCCGCGGGCGACGAGATGCTCTTCCAGTCGTTCGGTCATTCGCGGGGCGCCATTGTAGGGCGCGGCGCGTCAGCCGGGACGAATGACGAACGTCTGGGTCAGCTTGTCGTGGAGGGTCTGACCCCGCCGGTCGAACAGGGCGAGCCAGAACCCGGCGAGGAAGGGGAGGAACGAGACGATCGCCAGCGCCGCGCGAGCGATGGCCCGGCCCGGGGCAGGCGCGAGGCCGGTCCGGTCCACCAGCCGGATGCCGAGGAGGCGTCGCCCGGGAGTGCGGCCGTTCCAGAGGAGCGCGAACGCCGCCGTGTAGACCAGTCCGAGCACCACGGCGAGGGCGACGCAGGGGGCGAGGACCGCGTGCAGCTGATGGACCCGGGCCATGACCCCGTCGATGCCGGTGAGCTGGGTCGCCGGGACCCCGTGGGGGGTGATGAGCGCAGCTGCCAGACCGACGTAGAGGGCGAGCACCCCGCCAACGAGCGCCCCGTCGACGATGAAGGCGGTGATGCGTTGCCAGAGCGCCGCCGGGCGGGCTCTGACCTCGATGATCTCCGTGGTCCCGGCGGCCGGGATCGGCTCCGGGGTGTCCTCCCAGGGCGTCGAGCCGGCGGCCGGGGTGGGCAGGTCCGGGCGCGGCTCAATGCGCGGCGTGCGGCCGGGCGCAGGACGCGTCATCGAGGTGGAAGCCGGGGCAGGGGTGGTCGCCGGCGGCAAGCCGATCAGCTCGGTCATCATGGTCCCTGCTGCGCTGGGAGCAGCGGGAGTCGCCGGCTCCTGGAAGCGGGGCTCCGCCGCGGGTGAGGTGCGCAGAGGCACCCCCATGAGCTCGGCCATGCTTGGCGACATCTGGGTGGGCGGCGGTGCCGCGCGGGGCGGCGAGGGGGTGAGCACCGGGGCCGCGGGCGGCGCTGACCTCGAAAGGGCCGCCGCCGGCCGAGGCTCCTCGGGGAAGCGCGGCGAGGGCGGGGCGGCTGGAAGCGATGGCGCGCTCGTGGTCCGCGGCGGTGTCTCGGGGACGTGGGCCACCGATGCCGAGCCCGGGAGGGACGGTGCGCTCGAGGTCCTCGGCGGTGTCTCGGGGACGTGGGCCACCGATGCCGCGCGCGGGAGGGACGGTGCGCTCCAGGTCCTCGGCGGTGTCTCGGGGACGCGAAACGTCGGCGCCGGGGCGGTGGGAACCGATGCCGCGCTCAAGGTCCGCGGCGACGCCTCGGTGAGGCCAGGTGGCGGTGCGGTGGCGGGAAGCGACGGTGCGCTCGAGGTCCGCGGCGGCGCCTCTGTGAGGCGAGGTGGCGGTGCGGTGGCGGGAAGCGACG
>DATKKF010000132.1:0-8082 GCA_035543115.1 Myxococcaceae bacterium | reverse complement strand
CCCCGGGATCCCGGCGCGGTGTCGGGCCCCCGCCCATCGGTGGAAGGGACGCACCGCGCCCGGGTCGGCGCGGGAGGGGAGGCCGGGCAAGCCGCGCAGCGCCTGGAGCTTGGGGAGCAGCGGGGGAGGCATCCTTTGCGCCCGCGCGAACACCTCGAGGTCCCGGGCCCGAAGGAACGCGTCCACCCGGGCGACGAGCCTCTCCGCGTCGTCGTCGACCAGCAGCTCGTCGAAGCGGGTCTTGAGCCCCGTGCAGCTCACCGGGATGAGCATGTCGAGCGGCTCGCCGGTGGCGCGCCAGCGCGCGTCCAGACGCTCCGCCTCGGCCGGGACCGGCCGGAGGCTCCACTCCGGGCCGTCGATCCGGAAAGGACGCGCACGCGTGCGGAAGAGCGGCCTGGGGCCGGGCGCCCAGGACCGGAACCGAGGGGAGGGCGCCGGCCCTCGCCGGCTCCGCCAGACCGTGATGCAGGTCCGCACGCGGGTCCCGGGGAAGACGGCCGCGCCCAGATCGACCACCTCGCGCAGGGCGAGCCGGTCGAGGAGCCGCCGGCGGAGCGGCGCGTAGAGGAAGGCGTCGAGGAGCGTGGCCGAGGTCACCCAGGCGAGGACCCCGGGGCGCTGGGCCAGCCGCTCCGAGGCGAGCAGCAGGAAGAAGGCGTAGTCGTCGCGGAGGCTGGTCCCGCGGGGGAGGGCGTCGTCGAGCCCCAGCCGGTCGCGGAGGGCGCGGTAGGCCGGCGCGTCGCGGAGCAGCGGGGAGGTGCCGTTGTAGGGGGGGTTCCCGAGCCAGAGCTCCTCGCCCTCGTCCGGCAGCGCGCGCACCAGATCGTCCCAGCCGCCCCGGAGCGCGTCGCCCACCAGGAGGCGCACGCCAGCAACGTCGCGTCGGGCAGCGTCGGCGTGGGCCGGGTCGAGCTCGAGGCCATGGAGGCGGGCGCCGGGGAGCGCGCGGGCGGCGGCGGCGAGGAACGCGCCATCTCCGCAGGCTGGGTCCACCACGGTGATGGATCCACCGCCGATGTGCCGGACGGCGAGGGCGAGCACCGCCTCCACGAGCGGTGGAGGGGTGAAGTACTCGCCGCGGATCCTCCGCGCCTCGGCGGACCTGGCTGGCACGACGACCATCCTATCGCCGGGACCGACGGGCCCCGGGATTGCGCGCCGCGCGGCGAAGGAGGAGCATCCGCCGGCAAGCGGACCGCCGGGGAGGTCTCATGGCGTTCATCGGCTTCGACGTGTACGGGACGCTGGTCGATCCGCTGGGGATGGACGCGCCGCTGCGCGAGCACGTGGGCGACCTCGCGGAACGATTCGCCGCCACCTGGCGCGAGCGGCAGATCGACTGGACGTTCCGCCGGGCGCTGATGGGACGCTACGTCGACTTCGACGTGGTCACGCGCGATGCGTTCCGGGCCACCTCCGCGATGCTCGGCGTGGATCTGCGGACCGCCGAGGCCGGCCTGCTGGATACCTACCGCCGGCTCCCGGCGTTCGCCGACGCGCACGACGGCTTGGCACGGCTCGCCGAGGCAGGACACCGGCTGGTCGCCTTCAGCAACGGGGTGGGCGCGACGCTTCAGGGGCTGCTCACCCACGCTCGCCTCATGCCCCCGCTCACCGAGGTGGTGAGCGTGGACGAGGTACGGACCTACAAGCCCAGCCCGGCGGTGTACCACCACCTGGTCGGGCGCGGCGGCGCGAGCGGCGACCGGACCTGGCTGGTGTCGTCGAACGCCTGGGACGTGCTCGGGGCGAGGTCGGCGGGACTCCGGGCCGCCTGGGTGCGTCGCTCGGCACGTGCCCACTGGGACGGAGGAGGGATCGCCGAGCCGGACCTGGTGGTGGCCTCGCTGGCCGAGCTCGCCGCTCGCCTCCCGGCCTGAGGGCAGCGGTGTCTTCATCGAGGTGGACCATGAACGAGTCGGAGTCGGCCGCGGTGATCGGAACGCTGAACGAGATCCTCGAGCTCGAGCTCGCAGGGGTCGTTCGCTACTCGCACTACTCGCTGATGATCTTCGGGCACGCCCGCATCCCCATCGTCTCCTGGATGCGCGCCCAGGCGACGGAGGCGCTCGACCACGCGGTGACGGCCGGCGAGTACGTGACCGCCCTCGGAGGACACCCCTCCCTGGCCATCGGCAAGCTGCTCGAGACGCACAAGCACGACATCGACCAGATCCTCCGCGAGGCGCTGGAGCACGAGCTCGAGGGTGTCGCCGCCTACAAGAAGCTGTTGAAGCAGACGGAGGAAAAGAGCGTCGTCCTCGCGGAGTACGCGCGGAAGATGGTCCATGGCGAGGAGACCCACGTCATGGACATCGAGAAGATGCTCCGCCGTCCCGGGAAGCTCGAGCCGGCGCGCTGAGCCGGTGCGTTCGCCTCGTCGGATGAGCAGCGCCGAGAGCGTCAGCGCCACGACCCCCGGCGCGAATCAAACGCGCCCCCGCGGGAGAGCCGCTACCCGAGCTCGACGACCTTCTCTCCGAAGAGCCGGTCCACCGCGGCGATGAGCGCGTCGGACACGTCCACCTTGAGCCCGGTGTTGCCGATCAGCGCCTCGGCCTCGCCGGGGAGGACGATGGAGACCGCCAGCGGGGTCGCCCCGGCGTGCTCCTTCGCCAGCCCGTTGAGGCGCTGGAGCCTGTCCTCGGTGACCAGGTCCGCCCGGACGCGGAGCTCGAGCCGCTTCACCCGCTTGTCGCGGACCTCCTTGAGCGACTGCACCTGCTCGACGATCAGCTCGGCGACCGGGTTTTCCTCGTCGCGGGTGTTCACCTGCACCGTGCCGGTCACCAGGATCGGCTCGTCGGACTTGAGGAGCGGCTCCCACGCCTCGTACCCGGGGCGGGGGCCGGACTTGGTCCACTTGCCGTCCTTGCCCATCACCGAACGGCCACCGTCCTTGCCGGGGAAGCACACCAGCTCCACCGAGCCGCTCAGGTCCTCGAGCGTCACCCAGGCCATGCGCTTGCCGGTCTTGGTCGGTCGCTCGCGCAGCGCGGCCACGATGCCGGCCACGGTCGCCACGTCGTCCCGCCGGGCGCGCTGCACCGACGCCGCCGGCCGGGCGTAGCGTTGCAGCTCCTTGGCGTACTGGTGCAGGGGGTGCCCGGAGACGTAGAAGCCGATGGCCTCCTTCTCCATCGCCAGCCGCTCCTTCTCCGGCCACTCCTCGAGCGGTGCGTACTCGGGACGGACCAGCGAGGCCGCGGGCCCTTGCCTCCCCGCGTCCTCCAGGAGCCCGAAGAGCGAGGACTGGCCCACCGCGCGGTCCCGCTGCGCCGAGGCCCCCCGCTCCAGCGCCTTCTCCACGGACTCGAACAGCTGGCGGCGGGGCCGCCCCTCGAAGTCGAACGCGCCCGCCTTCACCAGCGCCTCGATCACCTTCCGGTTCACCCGGCGGCTGTCCACGCGCTCGGAGAAGTCGAAGAGGTCGCGGAAGGGACCGGCCTTCCGCGCTTCCAGGATCGCCTCGATCGCGCTCTCGCCCACGCCCTTGATCGCTCCGAGGCCGAAGCGGATCTTCCCGTCCACGGCGCCGAAGGCCAGGTCGGACACGTTCACGTCCGGGGGCAGCACCTCGTAGCCCTGCCCCCGCGCCTCGGCGATGTGGGCCACCACCTTGTCGGTGTTGTCCTTCTCGCTGGTGAGGAGGGCGGCCATGAACTCGACCGGGTAGTGCGCCTTCAGCCACGCGGTCTGGATGGTGATCAGGCCGTAGGCGGCCGAGTGGCTCTTGTTGAAGCCGTACTCGGCGAACTTCTCCATCAGGTCGAAGATCTCGCCGGCGACCTTCGGGTCCACCCCGTTCTTCTCGCAGCCCTCGAGGAAGCCCTGGCGCTCGGCGGCCATCACCTCGGCCTTCTTCTTCCCCATCGCCCGGCGGAGCAGGTCGGCCCGGCCGAGCGAGTACCCGCCCAGCACCTGGCTGATCTGCATCACCTGCTCCTGGTAGACGATGACCCCGTAGGTGTCCTTGAGCACCGGCTCGAGCGAGGGATGCGGGTAGCTCACCCGCTCGCGCCCGTGCTTCCGGTTGATGAAGACATCCACCATGCCCGAGTCAAGCGGCCCCGGCCGGTAGAGCGCGCCGGCGGCGATGACGTCCTCGAAGCACGACGGCTTGAGCTTCATCACCATCTCGGTGAAGCCGCTCGACTCCATCTGGAAGACGCCCGCGGTGTCGCCGCGGGAGATGAGCTCGTAGGTGGCCGGATCGGCGAGGGGGATCTGATGGGCCTGGATGCGCTGCTCGGGCGGCCGGCCGCGGGCTACCAGATCTAGCGCGTTCTGGATGACCGTCAGGGTGGTGAGGCCGAGGAAGTCGAACTTCACCAGGCCCGCGGCCTCGACCTCGTCCTTGGCGAACTGGGTGATGAGCGCGCTCTCGCCCGGCCGCTGGTAGACGGGCACGAACTCCCAGAGCGGCTTGTCGGCGATGACCACCCCCGCGGCGTGCATCCCCGCCTGTCGGTGCAGGCCCTCCAGGGCCATGGAGATGGTGAGCACCTCCTTTGAGGTCACCTCGCGTCCGCCCTCGAGCGTGCCCAGCACGGTGGGCTGGTCGATCATCTCCTTGAGGCGGGGCTCCATCTCGATCGCGTCCTTTAAGGTGATGTTCAGGACCTCGGGGACCAGCTTGGCCAGCCGGTCCCCCTCCGAGAACGGAAGCCCGAAGACCCGGGCCACGTCGCGGAGCACGCTCTTCGCCTTCAGCGAGCCGAAGGTGATGATCTGCCCCACGTTGTCCTGGCCGTACTTGCCCGAGACGTAGGTGATGACCTCGTCGCGCCGGTCCTGACAGAAGTCGATGTCGAAGTCCGGCATCGACACCCGCTCGGGGTTCAGGAACCGCTCGAAGAGGAGGTTGTACGGGATGGGGTCCAGGTCGGTGATGCGCAGCGCGTAGGCCACCAGGCTGCCTGCGCCCGAGCCGCGCCCCGGACCCACCGGGATGCCGTGCTTCTTCGCCCAGTTGATGAAGTCCTGGACGATGAGGAAGTAGCTGCTGAACCCCATCGAGGAGATGACGGCCAGCTCGGCACCGAGGCGGTGCAGGTAGAGCTGTCGGTCGACCGCGTAGGGCAGCTCCTTGAAACGCTCCTCGAGCCCGGTGGTGGCCAGCTCCGCCATGTACGAGTCCGGGGTGTGGCCCTCCGGCACCCGGAAGCTCGGGAGCATCGGCTTGCCCAGCTTCAACTCGAGCGTGCACTGCTCGGCGATGCGCATGGTGTTGTGCACCGCCTCCGGAACGTCCGAGAAGTAGGCCAGCATCTCCTCGGGGCTGGTGACGTAGAGCTGGTCGGTGCTGTGGCGCATCCGCTTGCTGTCGGCCAGCGTCTTGCCGCTGGCGATGGCCATGAGCAGCTCGTGCGCCGCGGCGTCCTCGCGCTGGATGTAGTGGGCGTCGGCGGTGGCGACCAGCGGCAGGTCCACGTCGCGGGAGAGCTGCTTCAAGTTCGCGTTGGCCTTCTCCTGCTCGGGCAGCCCGTTGGACTGGATCTCGAGGAAGAAGTGGCCGGGAGCGAAGATGTCCTTGTACTCCCGCGCCGCGGCCCGGGCCGCGTCCATGTCCCCGCGGTAGCAGGCCGAGGTCACCTCGCCGCCGAGGCAGGCGGTGAGCCCGAACAGCCCGCCGCTGTGCTCCTTGAGCAGCTGCTTGTCGATGCGCGGGTGGTAATAGAAGCCGTCGAGGTAGGCCTTGCTCGAGAGGAGGCGGAGGTTGGCGTAGCCCTCCTCGTTCTTGGCCAGGAGGATGAGGTGGTTGGCCACCTTCTCCGTCCGGTCGGTGCGGCCCTTGCTTCCGGCGACGTACGCCTCGAGGCCGAGGATGGGCTTGATGCCTGCCTCCCTGGCCTTCTTGTAGAAGTCGATGGCGCCGAACATGTTGCCGTGATCGGTGACGGCCACGGCCGACATGCCCTTGGCCTTGACCGTCTTGATCAGGTCCTTCATCCGGATGGCGCCGTCGAGCAGCGAGTACAGCGTGTGCAGGTGCAGATGGGTGAAGGACATGGGCGGGGAGCCACCCTTCTACGGCGGGCGGCTGACGGTGTTCTAGTGCCCAGAGCCGGTGTGGACTGCCCTGATTTCAGGGGCATCCGCGCCGCTCGACCTTCAAAGGACGCCCGCTGGACGGGCGAGCAGCGGGCCGGCTCAGGGGTTCCGCGGGCCCTCGGTGGTGAGGGGCGCCGTGGACTTCTGGAGCTGGGCCGCGACGCGCTCCATCTCCCGCATCGTCCGGAGGTGGTTCTGGCCCGCGAGCTTCAGGAGATCTGCCTCGCTCCAGCCCCGGCGGAGGAGCTCGGCGAAGAGGAACGGATAGCGGGTGACGTCCTGGAGCCCCTCGACCATGGTGGTCGTCCCGTCGTCGTAGAAGTCCCCGCCGATGCCCACGTGGTCCACACCCGCCACGGCCCTGATGTGGTCGATGGCGTCGGCCACGTTGGCCACCGAGCCGCCCGGCTGGGGATTCGCCTTGTCCCAGGCCAGGATCTGCGCCTCCGCCTCCTCGTCGGTCGCCACCCGCTGCCGGATGGCGCGCCGCGCCTCCTTCCTCTGGGCCAGGTACTCGGCGCTGGGGACGGCGAACTCCCGGATGAAGCTGACGTGGACCACGCCGCCGTTCCGCGCGACGAGGCGAAGCACGTCGTCGGGGATGTTCCGCGGGTGAGGCACGAGCGCGTAGGCGTCGGCGTGCGAGGAGATGACCGGCGCCTTCGTGACCCGCAGCACGTCGCGCATCACGTCGGGGCTGACGTGCGCGATGTCCACGAACATGCCGAGCCGGTTGAGCTCCTGGACCAGCAGCTCACCGTGCTTGGTGAGCCCGTCGTGGACCGGAGTGTCGGTCGCCGCGTCGGCGAACTCGACGTTCCCCCAGTGGGTGAGGGTGAGGTACCGGGCGCCGAGCCGGTGGAGGATGCGGAGCACCCCGGGCGAGCTCTCGATCATCTGTCCGCCCTCGACCCCGAGCAGCGAGGCGATCCGGCCTGCGCGGGTGATGCGGACGATGTCGTCCGCGCTCCGGGCGAGCTCGAGCTCGGGTCGGCTCTCGATGGTCCGGAGCGCGACGTCGAACACCCGGAGCGCGTCGTGGAGCGCGGTGCGGGTCAACCGGGTGTCCGACTCGACGAAGATGCTCCAGTACTGCGCGCCCACCCGGCCCTCGCGGAGGCGCGGGATGTCGGCGGGGAGCTCGGTCTGGCGCTTGCCCAGGTCCACCTTGGTGAGGTCCCCGCCCGTCTGCTCCAGCAACGCGAAGGGCAGGTCGTTGTGCGTGTCGATGAGCGGGGCGCGCTGGAGGATGGACCGCGCCCGGTCGACCAGGCGCGGGTCGAGAGCGCCGGGCGCGGTGCCGCCATCCGGTGCAGTGGCCGGAGCGGCGCCGACCAGCAGCGTCAGAGCAAGAGCGGTCCGAGAGAGCATCTCGCCACGATGCCACGGTCCGGTGCGGCCTCGGCATGAGACCAGAGGGCCATGACCAGGGGGCCCGGCGGACCTCGATGGGCCACCCAGCTCACCCTCGCGGCGGCGGTCCAGCCCACTCCCACGATGCGGGCCCCGGCCTTCAGCCTGGGCGATCGGCAAGCGCGTGCAGGTCCTTCATCTCCAGGACGTGCGTGGGAGGGCGTTCGCGCGCGGCACGGATCATCGCCCGACCCAGCTCCTCGGTGCTGATCACCACCGACGGAGCGAGCGCCTGGATGAGCGGCGCGATGGGCCCGAACACGGTGTAGGCGATGCGCGTCCAGCGCGTCTTCGAGACCTCGCCGTGCACCGGACGGAGCATGGCGAGCCGGACCATGTACGCGGCCCGGAAGAGTCCCCGCAGCGCGGCCTCGGTGCGCCCCTTCACCTGCGCCCACATCGACTTGCCGCCGGTGCCGGCGCCCGAGACGTAGAGAAAGGCCATGTCCGGATCAATCCGGGCCAGCACCCGCGCCCAGGCAAGGGTGAGGTCGTAGGTGAGCCGGGTGTACTCGGCCTCGCTCATCCCGGCGGAGGAGACGCCGAGGCAGTAGAAGCACGCGTCGTACCCCTGCAGCTGTGCGTCGGGAACGGTGGCGTCGAACAGGTCCT
>DATKKF010000131.1:0-11603 GCA_035543115.1 Myxococcaceae bacterium | reverse complement strand
GCACGGTGCACGACGCGCTCCAGCGTCCATGCGCATGGACGCTCGTCTCGCCCTCCCACGGTACGACGCGCACACTCCGAACGTCGTGCCCTGACGGCTCAGCCGATCGCCAGCGGGTAGCCGCCGGCCTCTTCCGCGGCGCGGACCACCGTCTCCCGCAGCGCCGCCGGGTCGAACGGCCGGAACGCAAACAGCGGCGCGATGGCTGCCAGGTGGCTCTCCAGCACGCTCCCCTCGCTCGAGGCGCAGAGCGCGCGGCGAGCCCGCTCCCCGCTCCGGGCGATCGCGTCCGCGGCGTAGGCCTGCGTCATCGCCACCTTCACCGGGTCCAGGCCGGACGCCGACTGCCGAGTCCGCGCGACCATCGAGTCCACCGCGTAGGCGTCCATCACCACGTCGGCCACCGCCGCCATGACCTCCTGGTGCTTCTCGATCTCGTTCCCGAACCGCTCGGCGGCCACTTTCGTCGCGTAGAGGCCCGCCATCTTCAGCGCCTCGGCGTCGCGCGCCGCGCCCGCCACCGCGTCACTGCCCGAGAGCGCGGGCAGCTGCTTCTCGGCCAGGGCCCGCGCCACCGCTTCGGCCTGGGCAAACAGCGGCAGCGTTCCCTTCACCGCCCGCTTGAGCAGCATTCCGGTGACCAGCATCCGGTTGATTTCGTTGGTCCCCTCGAAGATGCGGTTGATGCGCGCGTCGCGATACGCCCGCTCCACCGGATACTCCTGGATGAAGCCCGCTCCGCCGTGGATCTGCACCGCGTCGTCCAC
Source organism: Myxococcaceae bacterium (assembly GCA_035543115.1). Taxonomy (GTDB): domain Bacteria; phylum Myxococcota; class Myxococcia; order Myxococcales; family Myxococcaceae; genus RPRB01. The sequence continues at coordinate 10,836 of DATKKF010000131.1, read as the reverse complement.
CAGCTGCCCCAGCGCCTCGCTCCCCATCACCTTCATGATCGAGGCCTCGATGGCGAACTCCTCGAACGCGGCGATGGTTCTCGCCTCGTCGTCGGCCCCCGCCTTCTGGCTGGCCAGGAGCGCGTCGAGCAACCCGGTGGTCCGGTAGGTCATCGTCTCGATGGCATAGATGGCGCCCGCCATCCGGGCGAGCTTCTCGCGGGTGAGCGGGAACTTCGCCACCGGCGTCTTGAACTGCTTCCGCTCCTCGGCAAACTTCAGCGCGTTGCCGAACTGGAGCTTCATCCCCCCGAGCACGCCGGCCCCGAGCTTCAGCCGCCCCAGGTTCAGGATGTTGAAGGCGATCTTGTGGCCCTTGCCGATCTCCCCGAGCAGGTTCTCCACCGGGATCCGCACGTCCTCGAGGTACAGCGGGCAGGTGGACGAGCCACGGATGCCCATCTTGTGCTCCTCGGGCCCCACCGTGAACCCAGGGGCTCCCTTCTCCACCACGAAGCCGGTGAAGTGCTCGCCGTCCACCTTGGCGAAGACCACGAAGACGTCGGCGAAGGCGGCGTTGGTGATGTAGAGCTTGCTCCCGTTCAGGATCCACGACTTGCCATCGGGGCTCTTCACCGCCCGGGTCTTGGCCCCCAGCGCGTCGCTCCCGCTGGACTGCTCGGTCAGGGCGTAGGCCGCGACCAGCTCCCCGGTCGCCAGCTTCGGCAGCCACTTCGCCTTCTGGGCCTCGGTGCCGAACCAGGCGATCGGCAGCGTTCCGATGCCGACGTGGGCGGCGAAGGTCACGCTCCAGCTGCCCATCAGCGAGTTCGCCTCGGCGAGCAACAGCGACGTCGTCTTGTCGCCACCGAGCCCGCCGAACCGCTCGGGCACGTCCACCATCAGGAGCCCCAGCTCGCCCGCCTTCTGGAGCAGCGAGCGGAGCAGGCCGGGCGTCTTGGCCTCGATCGCGTCGGCCTGCGGGAGCACCTGCTCGCGGCAGAACTGGAGCCCGGTCCGGAACAGCATCCGCTGCTCCTCGGTGAACGTCTCCGGGGTGGTGATGCGCGCCCTCCCGGCCTCCTGGAAGAGGAAACCCCCTCCCTGGGGAACGGTGGCGGAGTCGGTGGGCTCGAGCACAGCGGCCATGGAAAGCACCTTAGCCCGGGCGCGGGTAGACCAGGCACACCCGTTCGAACAGCGGCTCCCTCGGTCCGGACCAGAACGCCGAGAGCACGGTCCCCACCGCACGGAGCTCGGTCCCGAACGAGGGCACCAGGCAGGCGTCGGGCGCGTGGAACCTGAGCTGCAGCCGCTGCAGCCCCTCGCGGGTGGTCGCCACGTCCAGCCGGCCTCCGCGCACCGGCACCGTGGGCCCGTTCGGGTCCGGGCCCGGGAGCTTCCCGATGCCGCTGACCAGCTCCAGCCCGTCCTGCCGCTGGATGATGCGGATCTTCCCGGGCTTCGGCTCGTCTAGCCAGGCGTCGAACGCGCGCTCGTCGCGGAGCTCGACCGGGAAGGCGACCGCGCCGCCCGGGTGGAGGATCCACGTCGGCACCTTCCCGTCGTCGAGCGCGGCGAACAGCGGCGCCAGCTCGGCCATGTAGACCTCGCCGTCCGGGACCAGCAACGCCGGGCCCTTCCCGATCGCCCCGAGCAGCGGCGAGACGCCGGCGTCCGCGCCGAGCGACACCGTGGTCGCGCCCACCTGAACCAGTCCCTTGTGGAACGTCACCCGCACCGCGCCCGCGGGGAGGGGAGCACCCCACACCGGGGCGGAGACCAGACGGTGTGGATCCGTCCCCGCATCCGCTCCCGCTGCACCGAGCGGTTGCAGCGGCGCGGGCGCCAGCGAGGACAGCGGCGGCGCACTCCGCTCCTCGCACCCGGAGGCCACGACGCACACCCATGAAATGACGAGAGAGATCGCGCAACGCACGGACGGCCGCACAGCATGCACCATCGGCAGGGTTTGCTCACGCTCCTGGGCCGGCACGCCGGTGCTAGCCTTCCGGTCCAGGCGTGCCCTCTCCGGTCCCGGTCGAGTTCGGCAAGTACCAGCTGCTGGAGCGACTCGCCGTCGGCGGGATGGCCGAGCTCTACCGTGCGCGGTTCGACGCGATGGCGGGGGTGAGCAAGCCGGTGGTGATCAAGAAGATCCTCCCGGCGTTCGCCGGCAGCGAGGCCTTCGTCCAGATGTTCGTGAACGAGGCGCGGATCGCCGTGTCGCTCAGCCACGGGAACATCGCTCAGGTCTTCGACTTCGGGGAGATCGACGGCGACTACTTCCTGGCGATGGAGTACGTGCACGGCCAGCCGCTGAGCCGCGTGCTCCGGCGGGCACACGCGCTCCAGTTCCCGTTCCTTCCCGAGGCCATCGGCCTGCAGATCGGCATCGGGATGTGCCGCGGGCTGTACTACGCGCACTCCCGCGTCGACGAGCGCGGCCGGTCGCTGCAGATCGTCCACCGGGACGTCTCGCCGCAGAACGTGCTGCTCGGCTACGGCGGCGAGGTGAAGATCGTCGACTTCGGGATTGCCCGGGCGCGCAACGCGACCGACGCGGCGATGCAGGCCACCGGGGTGAAAGGGAAGTTCCCCTACTTCTCGCCGGAGCAGGCCCGCGGCGAGCCGGTGGACTTCCGCACCGACCTCTACGCCACCGGCGTGGTCCTCTACCAGATGCTCTGCGGCCGGCTGCCCCACGTCGGCAAGATGGTGCAGGCCACCCAGAGCATCATCCGCGGCGAGTTCCCCGCTCCGAGGACGCTCAACCCCCGGCTGTCGCCCGAGCTCCAGGCCACGCTCCTCCGGGCGATGGCCTACGCGCCCGGGAACCGCTTCGCCTCCGCCCAGGAGATGGAGCACGCGCTGTCGGACGCGCTGCACGCGCTCGGTCCACGGCCTCCGCCGTTGAGCGACTTCATGTCCTTCCTCTTCGAACCCGAGCTGCTCGCCGAGGGACAGGAGGTGAAGCTTCCCCGTGCGCTCCTGGAACAGGTCCCGGAGTGGCGGAAGGGAACGCGGACCGACGAGCCGCCCGAGGCGGTGCCCTCGGTGACCACCGCGGCGGTCCGGCCGCCGGCCAGCGCCCGCACCCGGCCCTGGAAGCTCGTGGCCCTGCTCGGGGTGGCGCTCCTGATCGGGACCGTGCTGGCGTCGGTGCTGGGCCGAGTACCGACCTTCGAGGTCGAGCTGCTCTCCGAACCCAGCGGCGCGAGCATCGAGGTGGACGGCACGCCGGTGCCGGGGACCGCGCCGCTGCGCATCACCCACCTGCGGGCCGATCAGCCGCACCAGCTCCGGGTGACGCTGCCCGGGCGGTCAGACTGGACAGGGCAGATCACCGGCCGCTCGGGCACCACCGTGCACCTGCGCGCCGAGCTTCCGCCCCCGGCTCAGGTCGGCGGGGACTCACCCGCCCCGCGCTGACCGGGCCGCCGCGCCCGGAACCCCCCGTTCCAGGTGGCGCACAATGGTCCCGCGGCGCTGGCGATGCTCGATGCCGGGCAGTTCGACGCGGCCCGAGGTCGCCGCCCGGATGGTCTTCCTGACCGGCGGCGTGTTCGAGGCTCACGCCGAACAATTTCTCCGCGAGCACGCCCGCTGGTGCATGGGCAAGCGCTTCGAGCCGGGAACCCTGCTGGCCCTCGTGGCCGAGCGCATCGCCAGCGCCGATGCACTCGCGCCCTGCCACCGGATGGTGTAGGCCCTCGCCCTCACATGGCCGAGACACCTCCGCCCCTGACGCTCGCCGTCGGGGACCGCGTCGTCTATCCGAACCAGGGCGTGTGCCGGGTGACCAGCGTGGAGTCGAAGGAGGTCGCCGGGCAGACCCTGACCTTCGTCACCATGAAGCGCGAGGAGGACGGCGCGGTGGTGATGGTGCCGGAGGCGAAGGTCCGCTCCATCGGGCTCCGCAAGGTCGCCACCCGCCCCGAGGTGGACAGGGTCTTCTCCTTCCTCCGCTCGGACAGCGACAAGGCGAACCTCGACTGGAAGCAGCGCGCCCGCACCAACGTGGAGCGCATGAGCCAGGGCGGTCTGATGGGCCTGGCCGAGGTGGTGAAGGGACTGCAAGTGCTCTCCGAGCTGCGTCCCCTGCCGACGAAGGAGCGCGAGCTCTACGACAACGCCCGCCACCTCCTGGTGGCCGAGCTGGCGGCGAGCCTCGACCTCGCCGAGGTGGACGCCGAGGACGCAGTGGACGTGGTGCTCTTCCCGCCAGGCCGCGAGCGGCCGAAGCGGACCGCCGAGGAGTTCCGCACCGCCAGCGGCGAGGAGGACGGGATGGAGCTCGGGGACGACCTCCTCGAGCTCGGCGGCGAGATCGACCTCGTCACCGAGCCGGAGGCCGAGGAGGCAGAGCCCGAGGCGGCCGAGGAGCTGGTCGAACCCGCGCCAAAGGCCAAGGCCGGCGGAAAGCCGAAGAAGCCGGCGGCGGAGAAGAAGGCGCCCGTCAAGAAGCCGACCAAGGCGGAGAAGAGGCCTGCCCCGAAGCCCGAGAAGAGGCCTGCCGCGAAGCCCGAGAAGAGGCCGGCGCCGAAGGCGGAGAAGAAGCCTGCGGCGAGGCTGGCCGGCAAGGCGAAGCACGCCACGAAGTCGGCGAAGAAGAAGTAGCCCCAGGAGAGACCACCCCCGTGATCCGACTGGTGACCCTCGACGCATACGACCCGAAGGTGGTCGACCGGCTGTGCAAGGTGCTCTACACCGCGTTCGGCGTGGGCTGCGAGCATGCCGGCGACGCGCCGCTGCCCCCGGGCCAGAGCGAGCCATTCGACGCCCAGGAGTTGCTGATGGCGCTGCCGGCGCCGCGGGCATACGCCGACGACAAGATCCTCTACCTGACGTCGCGCAAGCTGAAGCCGCGCTCGCTGCTGTCGGGCGACGTGCCCTGCTCGGGCTTCGCGATCCAGAACGGCCCGCGCGCGCTGGTTTCCAGCGCCGGGGTGAAGGACCCCGAGGCGGGACTCAAGCTCATCGCGCGGCACGCGATGCACCAGCTCGGGCACACCTGGGAGCTGCACCACTGCCTCGACCCTCGGTGCGCGATGTACCCACCGTGGACGCTCAACTACGAGGCGGGCGACACGTTCTTCGACACCTTCTGTCGCGACAAGAGCGAGCAGAAGATCCGGCTCGCGAAATCCTGAGCGTCGGTCGGGCGATCCCCCTCCGGGTTCCGCGAGGCAACGTGGGGAACCGCGCCCGCGCGGCGTCTCAGGCGGCGGAGGTCATGCGCGCCGCGGGCTCGGCCGCGAGCCGCTCGGGGATCCGCTCCGCGACGTGGCGCGCATCCCGGCCCACGCCGTGGATCATCGACGACGACATCGCGTACAGGAAGTGCAGGGCTCGCGCCGAGCGCTCGGGATGGTAAAGCGTCAGGTGCCGCGCGTGAACCACACGGCCCACAGATTGCGCACCGCCGCGCCCGCGCTGGCCCTGGTCCTGGTTGCGGTGCTCGGCCTCGGGTTCCAGCTGCAATTGCCGCGCGCGTTCCCTTCGGAAACCGACTACCGGGGCGTGGCCGAGGTGCTGGCCCGATCGCGCGCGCCGGGCGACGTGGTGCTGCTGCACCCGTGGTGGACCGAGCGGGCCCGGCTCTTCCTTCCGGCCGAGACCCCGGTCGTCGGGTACCTCGGCGACACAGCCGACGACCTGGTCGCCCACCCGCGCATCTGGGTGCTGGCGAACGAGCGGCTCCCCCGCACGCCCGACGCCGACTTCCGCCGGCACTTCCTGCCCGATCGCACCGCGCTCGGCGAGCCGCGCCACTTCGGACCGCTCACCCTCACCGCGTACCGCAACGGGCGAGCACGCACCGTGGTCCTCTCGGCCGTGGACGCCTTCGACCGGCTCGAGGTCTCGGTGGAAGGGAGCGGCCCGTCCCCGCTGCCGTGCCGGCGCGCCGGTGAGCGGGTGCTCTGTCCCTTCGACGCCTCGGTGGAGGTGGCCTGGCACGAGGTCCTCTACCAGCCCGTGCGCTGCCTCTTCCTCATCCCCCCGAGCGGAGGACGCACGCTCTCCATCCGGCTGCAGGACGCGCCGGCGGCCGACGCGCTCCTCCTCGAGGCCGGCGTCACCTGGGAGCACGCCTGGCTCGCCGGACGCGCCGACGTGCAGCTCCGGCTCGACAGCCCGGCGGGCGCGCTCCACCTCCGGATTCCGGGCGCCCACGAGGGGTTCGCCCGGGGCGAGTCTCCCCCGTCACCGCCGGGGCCCTGGACCCTTCGGGTGCAGACCTCCAATCCGCAGGATCGACAGATCTGCGTTCGACTGCGGGGACTGGGGACGCCGCCGTGAGCCGCGCGCCCACGCCGACGGACCGGCGCATCGCGCTCGGGATCGGCCTTCTGACCTTCGGGGTGCTCTGGGCCACCGAGCGCCCGGTGGGCTTCGTCCGCGACGAGAGTGTCTACTTCGCGGCGGCCGAGCAGTTCTCGCGCTGGTGGGCGCTCCTCCTTCATCGCCCGGCGATGGCGCTGAGCGATGCCGTCATCACCCAGGCGTTCGACTTCAACCACGAGCACCCGATGCTGATGAAGTCGCTCTTCGGGTGGTCGTACGCGCTCTTCCACGAGATGCTCGGATGGGTCCGGCCCGCCGCCGGCTTTCGCCTCCCCGCGTTCGCCGTGGCCGCGCTCATCCCCGCGCTGCTCCACGCCTGGGGCTCGGTGCTCTGGGGGCGCCGGGCCGGACTGTTCGCCGCGCTGTGCTTCTTCGTGGTCCCTCGCCACTTCTTCCACGCCCACCTGGCCTGCTTCGACATGCCGGTGGCCTCGATGTGGCTCCTTGTCGTCTACCTCTTCTGGCGCGCGCAGCAGGACCTGCGGATCGCGCCGTGGACCGGCCTGGCCTTCGGTCTCGCCCTGGCCACCAAGCACAACGCCTTCTTCCTGCCGCTGGTGCTGACGCCGTTCGGCGTCCTCGCCGCGTGGCGCGTCGCGAGCGAGGAGGGCCGCCGGGTGATGGCGCGCATGGGCCAGGCTGCGGGGGCCTTCGTCGCCTACGTCGCGCTGCTCCTCGCGGTGAAGGGCCGGGTCGGGCTCGTGCAGTCGTGGCAGCTGCTCTCACCACAGACCTTCGGGGTGGTGGCGCTGGTGGTCGCGCTGGCGGCACAGGCGGTGCGACTCCGGCGGCGAGATCCGGCCGCGTTCGTCCAGCTCGCGCCACTGGTGGCGATGGGGCTCATCGGCCCGCTCGTGTTCTACGCGCACTGGCCGTACCTCTGGTACCACCCGGTGGACCGGCTGGCCTGGTACTTCGACTTCCACGCCACGCACGTGCACTACGCCTGGACGTACTTCGGTGAGGTACTGCGCGCTCCGCCGTTCCCGCTGGCCTACGTCTTCGTCGTCACCGCGCTCACCCTGCCGGTCTCGCTCCTGCTGCCGATGGGGGTGGGGCTGCTCCGCACCGGCGCGCGGAACCTCGGCGACATGGTCCCGGCGCTCGGGCGACGCTTCGGCCGCAGCGGCGAGACGGAGTGGCTGCTCGGGGTGAACGCGCTCTTCTCCATGCTCCTCATCAGCCACCCCGACGTGCCGCACTTCGGCGGGGTGAAGCACTGGCTGCCGTCGATGCCGTTCCTCGCGCTGCTCGCAGGGCGCGAGTTCGACCGCGCGGCGGCTGGGCTCAGCTCGGCACTCGCGCTCTCGCCGCGCCGCGCAATCGGCGCGAGCCTCGCGCTCGGTGCCGTGGCGCTCCTCCCCGCCCTCACGCTCACCGTGCACGTCCACCCGTACGGCACGTCCGCATACGGTGAGCTGGCAGGCGGCATCCCGGGCGCCGCGAGTCTCGGGCTCCAGCGTCAGTACTGGAGCAACAATGTCACCGGCGTCCTTCCGTGGATCGACGCCAACGCCCAGCAGGGGGCGCGCCTGTGGCTGCACGAGGTGAATGGACTTTCCTTCCGCGACTATCAGCGCAATGACATGCTGAGAAGAGACGTCACACCCGCGGGCGGACCCGAGGACGCGGACCTCGCCGCCGTCCAGTACCATCAGGAGTTCCGCGAGCAGGAGGTCTTGGTCTGGCAGGCCTTCGGGACATGGGTTCCCGCCACTGGCCTGTACCTCGACGAGACGCCGCAGGTGGTCCTCTACCGACGCTCGACGCGCTAGGGGCGGCCGCTCGCGGGAAAGGGGAGAGCCGTGAACAGTCGTCAGGTCGTGGCCGGGGCGGTGCTGGCGCTGCTCGCCGGCTGCACCCGCTCGGGTTCGCCGACACACCGCGTGGAGCTCCGGCGGATCTCCGGGGACACGGTGCAGATCGTCCCCAGCGAAGGGCAGATGCCGTACTGCCTGGTGTTCACCCACTCGGGGAAGGGCGTCGTCCGGCAGCTCACGATGAGCAAGAACAACGTCTCGGTGAAATGCGGGCCCGGCGAGCCGGTGCTGGGGCAGGCGTACCGAATCCCCGCCGAGGAAGGTCCGGTGAAGATCCACATCTTCTTCTCCGACCAGAGGCTCGAGGCGGCCAGCGTGGCCAACCAGCTCGGCGACATGGCGAGCCCAAGCTTCAACCCGATCGACTTCCGGATGCCGGGCAACGTGGTCGTCGAGACGATCGACTTCATCCCCAGCGAGACCAACGAGCCCATCCCGGGGGCGCTGGTTCCGCGCCCATCCCCGCCCGCGGCGACGAACCGGCCCGGCGGCTGAGCATGGACGGGCGGCGCCCCCTGCGCCGCTCCACAGGCGTCCCCCTGGTGCGGGGGGCTGAGCATGGACGGGCGGCGCCCCCTGCACCGCTCTGCGGAAGGGCCGTCAGAACGCCGCGCGGGCGATGTCCAGCAGGTCGGCCTGGGTGGTCGGCCTGGGGTTCCCCTGGTGCGAGGCGTCTCGGAAGGCGAGCGCGGCGATGCGCTCGAGGTCCGCCTCCTTCACGCCCGCATCGGAGAGCCTCGTCGGCAGGCCCACCTCGGCCACCAGGGCACGCACCCGCTCGATGGCCAGCCCGGCGAGCACGTCCTCGGACGCGCCCGACGGCTCTCCCATCGCCACCGCCACCCGGGCGAGCCTGGCCCGCGCCGCGCCCCGGTTGAAGGCCATCACCGACGGCAGCACCACCGCGTTGGCCAGTCCGTGGTGCAGGCCGGCGACCGGAGTGAGCGCGTGGGCCAGCGCGTGCGCATTCCCCAGTCCTTTCTGGAACGCCATCGCGCCCTCCATCGCGGCGATCATCATGTCCGTCCGCGCCTGGAGGTGCGTGGGCTCCTCCATCACTACCGGGAGCGCGCGGGCCACCCGGCCGATGCCATCGATGGCCACCGCGTCGGCGAGCGGGTGGAAGCCGTTGCTGAGGTACGCCTCGAGGCAGTGGGTGAAGGCGTCGAGGCCCGTGGCGGCGGTGGCGCGCGGGGGCAGCCCGTAGGTCAGCTCGGGGTCGCAGATCGCGGCTCGCGGCAGGAGCGCAGGGGCGAAGATGACCGTCTTGCGCCCGGTGTCCTGGAGGAAGGCCACGCCGCTCCGGCTCACCTCGCTCCCGGTCCCCGCCGTGGTCGGAATCGCCACCAGCGGCGGGAGCGGATGGGTGACGAAGCGGTCTCCCCCGGTCGCGTCGTCGTACTGGCTGAGCGGCGGCGAGTGGCTGGTGAGGAGCTGCACCAGCTTCGCTGCGTCCAGCGGGCTCCCGCCCCCGAGGGCGATGATGCCGTCGCAGCCACCGGTCCGGTAGGCCTCGAGCCCGGCGAACACGTCGGGCTCCGTCGGGTCGGGGGTCACGCGGTCGAAGAGCACGTGCACGATGCCGGCCTCGCCGAGCACCGAGAGGACCCGGTCGGCCAGGCCAGCCTTCACCACCCCGGCGTCGGTGACCAGCAGCGGGCGGCGCAGCCCGAGCCGCCGCACCTCCTCGGGAAGCCGCTTCAGCGCGCCCGGCCCGAGCACGATGCGGGTTGGCCAGGAGAGCACTGTGACACGGGGCGTTGCGGGCAGGTCGAAGAAGGGGTTGTCCATGGGTCAGGCGAGCTCGAAGTAGCGCTCCAGCTCCCAGGTGGTGACGGCCCGCTCGTACTGCCGGACCTCCCAGGTGCGGGTGCGGAGGTAGTGGTCGACGAACTCCTCGCCGAGGAGCTCGCGGGCGACGGTGCTCCGGTCGAGCAGGGCGACGGCGTCGCGGAGGTTGCGGGGCAGCGGTGCGGCGTCGCTCCGGTAGGCGTTGCCCGTCACCGGCTCCCCGGGCTCGACCTGGTGCTCGATGCCCCACAGCCCGGCAGCGAGCGAGGCGGCCATGCCCAGGTAGGGGTTCATGTCGGCGCCCAGCAGCCGGAACTCGACCCGCATGCCCTTCGGGTCGGCGCCGATGACCCGGAGCGCGCAGGTGCGGTTCTCGCGGCCCCAGGTCGCGGACGTCGGCGCCCAGGTGTTCTCCACGCTGCGCTTGTAGCTGTTGATGGTGGGCCAGTAGAGCGCGGTCAGCTCGGGCATCAGCTTCAGCTGGCCACCGAGGTAGTGGCGCAAGGTCCGCGACATCCCGGCCTCGGCGCGCGGGTCGTGGAAGGTATTGCGCCCGCCATCCAGCGTCCAGAGCGACTGGTGCACGTGCCCCGAGCACCCCGGGAGGCGGGCGCTCGGCTTGGACATGAAGCAGGCGGTGAGCCCCTGCCGGGCGCAGATCTCCTTCACCGCCGACTTGAAGAGGACCGACCTGTCGGCCGCCGCCTCGAGCAGACCGTAGCGGATGGCGGCCTCGTACACGCCGGGCCCCGTCTCGGTGTGGAAGCCCTCGATGTCCAGACCGAAGGCGTTGCACCCGTCGAGCAGCGCGTGCACCAGGTCCGAGTTCTGCGAGGTGCGGAGCCAGGAGTAGCCGAACATCCCGGGGGTGAGCGGCTCGAGGCCCTGGAAGCCCTTG
>DATKKF010000130.1:0-3349 GCA_035543115.1 Myxococcaceae bacterium | reverse complement strand
GCGCTTCGCGGCGGTGGTCCGGACCAGCCGCCCGGGCATCGGACCCGAGCTTCGCCAGGCCATTGGTGAGGCGGCCCCCACCCTGGTCGTGGGGCCGGAGCGTCCCCTCGACGACTTGCTCCAGGAGGCCCCGACGATGTTCCTTCGCCGCTACCCGGTCTTCCTGCTCGGGGTGTTCGCCGCGGTGGCGCTGCTGCTGGCCTGCATCGGGATCTTCGGAGTGGTCTCCTTCGGCGTCGCACAGCGCACCCGCGAGTTCGGGATCCGCATGGCGATGGGCGCGCTCCGGAGGGACATCGTCCGGCTCGTGCTCCGGCGAACGAGCCCGCCGGTGCTGCTCGGAACCGGGGTGGGGCTCGTCGGCTCGGTGGCGCTGGCGACGGTCTTCCGGGGCCTGCTCTTTGGCGTCTCGCGCACCGACCCGCCGGTGCTCGCGGGCGTGGCGGCGATCTTGATCGGCGTGGCGATACTCGGCGCGCTGCTCCCGGCGCTGCGCGCGGCCCGTGTCGACCCGGCGGTGTCGCTCCGGGGTCTCTGACCGTGCGGACGGGTCCGACCATGACCGAGCGTCGCATCCGGGGCTACTGCGCGCTCTGCAAGTCGCACTGCGGAACCGTTGCCGTCGTCGACGGCGACCGCCTCCTGCGGGTCGAGCCCGATCCGGATCATCCGACCGGTGCTGCGCTGTGCATCAAGGGGCGGTCCAGCCCCGAGATTCGCGCCAGTCCAAACCGAGTCCTGTACCCGCAGCTCCGGACCGCTCCGAAGGGGGCCGCCGACCCCGGCTGGCGACGAATCGGGTGGGACGAGGCGCTGGACCGCACCGCGAGCGCGATGCGAGCGATTGCCGAGCGACATGGGCCCGAGGCCGTCGCGTTCGCGCTCGCCTCCCCGGCCGCGACGGCGATCTCCGACGGGTACGTCTGGATCAAGCGGCTGATCAACCGCTTCGGAAGCCCGAATGTCTGCAACGCGGTCGAGCTCTGCAACTGGTTCCTGGACTACTCCCACCGGCTCACCTTCGGGCGGGGGATCGGCTCGCCGGACTTCGCCCGATCCCGGACCATCGTCCTCTGGGGCTACAACCCCAGCGTCTCGGGGCTGGACCATGCGACCGCGCTGGCCAGCGCGATGCGACGAAACGTCACGCTGATCGTCGTCGATCCGAGAAGGGCGGGGTTCGCCGGGCGTGCAGACGCGTGGCTCCGGGTCCGGCCGGGGGCGGATGCGGCGCTGGCGCTCTCGCTGACCGGCGAGATGATTCACCGGGACCTTCTCGACGCGAGCTTCGTCCGGCGCTGGACCAACGGTCCGCTCCTGGTGCGCGAGGACACCAACCGCCTTCTCCGCGGAGACGAGCTCGATCCGCATCTGCCCCCGAGCACGCTCGTCGCCTGGGACGAGGTCGCCGGCCGACCCTCGCCCTACGATACGAGGCGCGCAGCGTATGCCGACCCGAGCTGCCGGCCAGCCATCCTCGGGGCATGGTCCGTCCCGCTGGCGAGTGGTCCGGTGGCCTGCACCACGGTCCTCGAAGCGCTTCGTCGTCGCTGCGCGGCCTATCCTCCCGAGGTTGCGGCGACGATCACCGGAGTGCCGGCGGAGGAGATCCGCCGCGCCGCCACCCTCCTCGGCGAGCAGCGGCCGGTGAGCTACTTCGCCTGGACGGGCATCGCGCAGCACGCCAACTCGACGCAGACCGATCGGGCCATCGCCGTGCTGATGGCCCTGACCGGAAGCGTCGATTCGCCGGGAGGCAACGTCGAGTACGCCTCGGCACCGGTGGCCCCGGTCAAGGGCGAGGAGCTCGTCCCCGGAGGACGCCGCAGCGCGATCGGCTCCGCCGGACGGCCTCTCGGCCCGGCAGGCCTGGGTGTTGGGGTTCCGGCCGCCGACCTCTACCGGGCCGTCCTGGAACGGCAGCCCTACGGCGTTCACGCGCTGGTGGCGTTCGGGTCCAACCTCCTTCTCACCCGGGCGGATCCCGAGCGGGGGGCGGCGGCGCTGAAGGCACTCGAGCTCTACGTGCACGCCGACCCGGTGCCGAACCCATCATCTGCCTTCGCGGACATCCTGCTTCCGGTGAGCGACCCGTGGGAGCGGGAGGGCCTGAACGTGGGGTTCGATGGCAGCGAGGAGGCGGCGGCGCTCGTCCAGCTCAGACCCCGGGCAGTGCCGCCGGCCGGCGAGAGCCGCTCGGACACGTGGATCGTCTTTCAGCTCGCCGAGCGCCTGGAATTCGGCGCCGACTTCTGGGACGGCGACGTGGAGGCAGCGCACGACCACCTCCTCTCGCCATCGAGGCTGACGATGGCAGACCTCCGTGCTCGCCCCGGTGGGATCGCCGTGCCAGTCGTACAGCGTCGCAAGCGCCATGCCGAACAATCGGGGGATTCCTTTTGCGGCTTCGACACGCCAAGCCGGCTGGTGGAGCTGCACTCGGAGAGGATGGTGGCGGCAGGATACGACCCCTTGCCCGACCACCGGCCGACGGCCACCGACCCTCGCCACCCGCTGCTTCTCACCAACGCCAAGCTCTTGCACTTCTGCCAGAGCCAGCATCGCGACATTCCGGCGCTGCGGCGGCACGCTCCCGAACCCGTCCTGGAGCTACATCCTTCGACGGCGGCCGATCGCGGAATTGCCGACGGTGTCTGGGTGGAGGTGAGAACCGCGCATGGGCGCGCCCGGTTCCGGGCCAAGCTGAACTCTTCGCTCGATCCGTCGGTGGTCAGCGGGCACTTCGGGTGGTGGAGAGTCGGACCCGAGCCCGAGCTCGCAAACTTCGCCGCGCTCATCGATCCAGACGCCGCGGACCCGATCAGCGGGACGGCGACTCACCGCGGACTTCCCTGCGAGGTCGAGGTCGCCACGAAGTCCAAGGAAGAAGCACCCTGGGTTTCTCGAACGGGGGTGAGATGAGGAGGGGGGAGGTTGACCCGGACCTCGTGGTCAGTGCCCGGCCGCTCGTCAGTCCGCCGCGAGCGCGGGTCCGGGCGGGACACGGGCAGCCCGGAGCGCGGGCCAGGTGCTCGCCACGAGGGCGGTGAGCAGCAGGACCGCGGGCACGCCAGCGAGCGTCGGAGGATCGAGGGGCGCGACCCCGAAGAGCAGGCCCTGGAAGGCGCGCGCGGCGAGCGCACCCGCGAGGGTGCCGGCCGCGGCGCCGGCACCTACCCAGCGCACGGCTGCGCCCATGACGGACCGCGCCTGTCTTCCCGGCGAGGCCCCGAGCGCGCTCCGGATGGCCAGCTCTCGCCGCCGCTGCACCTGGGCGTAGGCCAGCACCGCGTATACGCCGGAGAGGCACAGCGCGAGCGCCCCCGCCGCGAGCAGCGAGAGTAGGCGT
>DATKKF010000129.1:0-5796 GCA_035543115.1 Myxococcaceae bacterium | reverse complement strand
CGAAGAAGAGGTACTCGTACTTCCCCGGGCCATCCCAGACCGGGAGGGCCAGGTCCTCGGCCCATTCGTCCCTCCGGTCCTGTCCCACGCCCCAGGGATTGCCCTGCCGCTCCATGCCCTCGAAGACCCGCTGGATCTCCGGGGGAAAGTCCGCCTCCACCTGCACCTGGTAGCGGCGCAGGTCGATCAGCCGCGGCACGTTCTCGATGAACACCGGGCAGGCGCGCTCGCACCAGCCGCAGGTCGTGCATGCCCACACCGTCTCCGCCTTGAGCGCGCTGCCGATGATCGGCGGCAGCGCGGCGTCGGTCCCCGGGGCGAGGTGGTCGTTCGCCACCTGCTCCTGGTGGTCCCAGATCCAGTGCTTCAGGTCCTGGTTGACGCCCTTGTGGGTCAGCGGCTTGCCGGTGATGTACGTGGGGCAGTGGGTCTGGCAGCGGCCGCACTCGGTGCAGCTGTAGAGGTCGAGCCCGTTCTTCCAGGTGAGGTCGCGGACCGTCCGCGTGCCGAACTGCTCGGCCTCGAGGTTCGGCGTGGGGAGCACCTTGCTCCCGTCCAGCTTCTGGAAGAACACGTTGGGGAGCGCGGTGATGACGTGGAAATGCTTCCCGAGCGGAAGGAAGTTCAGGAACAAGAGAATGATGGTGAGGTGCGTCCAGAACATCGCCCCACCCAGCGCCCAGACCACGCTCCTCGGCAGCGGTGAGAGAAGCATCGCCACCACGGAGGTCACTGGCTCCCAGGGCGTGAAGCCGATCCCCTGGAGCACGAGGTGCGAGGCGCCGAAGACGTACTCGCTCACCATCAGGCCGGCGATGAAGCCGAGGATGAGGTACGCCTCCCACGAGCGCGTCAGCCGGTCGGGCTTCACCTTTGCCCGGAGCCAGACGAAGTAGGCCACGCCGCCCAGCGCCCCGAGCGCGACCAGGTCCTTCGCCAGCAGATAGACCTCGAAGAGCGTCGCCCCCGCCGGGTGCGCGGCCCAGAACGGGTCGGTGGGCGTCGAGAGGACCTCGAGCAGCGTCTCCGAGAACCCCATCGCGAACAGCAACACGGTCCGGAGCGCGAGGACCATGAACGCCACGAAGATGAGGACGTGGGCCACGCCCGGCGTCCGCTCCTCGGGGTCCACCATCCGCTTCTGCCCGAGCCCGAAGCGGATCAGCGCGCGCGTGCGCTCGCCGAGGTGGTCGAGCCGGTTCTCGGCCTTCATGGCCAGCAGCACCGAGGCGCGGCCATAGACGGTGTGGATGAAGACGGAGAGCCCGACGAAGAGCAGCAAGCTGGTGACGAGCGGATTCATGGTGCCCTGATTCGAGAATCAACCTACGGGAGAGCCGCCGTGGTCGGCAACGCCGGCGATCGAGGCCGCGCTTCCGGGACCGTCGAGGAGGAGGACCGGCTTGAAGCCCGCCGCGTCGCACGATGCGAGCACGTAGCGGACGCCGCCGTGCTCCCCCTGAAACCCCGCGGCGAAGCCCTCCACCCCGTGGAGGTGGCCGTAGACGCAGGCCACCGGCTGGAAGGCCTCGATCAGGGTGGAGAACACCGTGGGCTTGCGGTTGGCGTAGAGCGGGGGAAAGTGCACCGCCACCACCCGGGTCAGCCCGGGCGTGGCGAGCATCGTCTTCCGCGCGTCCTCGATCGACAGCGCCAGCCGCCGCGCCTCCCGCTCGACCAGCGCGAGGTCCACCTGCTCGTCCCCCATCTCGCCCCCGGGCATGGGGGGGGCCTCGGGCGCGGTCCACAGCCGCGAGCCGGCGATGAGGTATGGGCCGAGCGTCACCGCGGAGTTCTGGAGGAATCCGACGATGGACCGGTACGGCTCGAGCAGCTTGCGAAGCTTGGCCGCCGAGTCTCCCCACCAGAAGTCGTGGTTGCCGCGGAGGAGGACCTTCTTGCCGGGGCGAACGTCGAGCCAGGCGAGATCGTCCGCGACCTCCACCGGCTTCGTTGCCCAGGAGAAGTCTCCGGCGACGATCACCCCATCCTCGGGCGTGACCATCGCATCCCAGGCCTCGGCGAGCGGAGCGGGATGCCCGGTCCAGCCGAAGCGGTCCATCGTCTTGCCGCGCGTGGACGGCAGGTGCGTGTCTCCGATGGCGAACAGGCGCATGGGGGGGAGAACCCTAGGACGGAGCGTCTGCCGGCCCAAGCACCCAGGGGCTCGCGGCCGACGGTCGCAGACCATGCCCCGGGGCGGCGAGGCGTGCGATGGTGGGGCCGGGGACGGAGAGGGGTGCGCAGACGTCCCGGGGGGGCCAGCGGCATGCAGGAGATCGATCGCGGGTCTCTGCTGGTGATGGACGCAGTGGTGTGCGGGGTGCTGCTCGCGCTGTCTTTCTTCGGGGCGTGGCTCGGCAGGCTGAACCAGCCGCCGCAGGAGGATCCGGAGCTGCAGGCGGCTCTCAAGCTTCCGCCGGAGACACGGGAGCGGGCGCTCATCCGCTGGCTGCTCCGCATCGGACCCCGCCGACGGCCTCCCGCGCCACGATGGCCCACGGGTGCTGGGGTCGCTGCCGCCCAGCCGGGGTGCTCTTGGTCAGTGCACGGACCGCTCGAGCGTGGGGGTCCGCGCCCGCTCGAGCTTGCCCACGCAGGCGAGCAGCAGCTCGCGGTACTCGCCAGTCTCGCGCGGTCCGGAGATCATCCACCGGTTGGCGATGACCAGTGTCGGCACCCGCCGCACGCCGCGGACGCGGGCCAGGCGGTATTCCTCGCGGATCAGCCGGCGGGTCTGCGGCGAGCCGAACGCGGCGGCGAAGCGATTCATCTGCAGCCCCGCGCGGTCGGCGAGCTCGAACACCACGTCCGGCCGGGTGACGTTCAGTCCTTGCTCCAGGGCCGCGTGGCGGAGCCGGGTCTGCAGCTCGAGCCGGGCAGACTCACCTTGCAGCTTCGCGGCCTCGAGCGCAGCGAGCGGCTCGATGCTCGAGCGCGGCGGGTCGCCGGAGGTCCAGAGATCCGACCGGAGGGGCAGTGCCTCGCGCTCCTTCGCCGCCGACTCGAGATCACGCACCGCGCGGACGATCTCGTCCCCGCTCGGCAGCGACTCCATCGGACGCAGCGGATAGGGACGGGGCACGAATCGCCAGACGTCGGCCAGCTCGCGCTGCAGCTGCGAGAGGCGCAGCTCGGCGAGCCAGGACCAGGGGCAGAGCACGTCTTGGTACACCAGCACCTGACTCTGCTTGAGGGATCGGCTCATGCGTTGGATGGGGACCCGAACTGTAGAGAACGCAGCCGAGCGTCGACAACGGTGTCGTCGACGCCCCGTTGCAAAGCGTCCAGGCTGCCCTGATTGGTCACTGTGGAGTGCACACCCCGACTGAACTCCACGCTCGCCTGGATGGTCGCCACCAGGCTCAGAGCGCTCGAGGCGTCACGACATCCCGCGGTCTGGACAGTGCCAGCGCGCGGTCGACGATCGCCCCCGCCGCGTCCAGCCCGGTTGCACGCTCGAGCCCCTCGAAGCCGGGACTGGAGTTCACCTCCAGCAATGTCGGTCCGTCCTTCGTCTCGAGGAGATCCACGCCGGCCACCTCCAGCCCGACCACCGAGGCGGCCTGGAGCGCGGCCTCCACGTACGCCGGCTCGAGCTCGACCGGCCGCCCGCGTCCGCCGCGGTGGAGGTTGCTCCGGAATTCGCCCCGCTTGGCGCGCCGGCGCATCGCCCCGACCACCCGTCCGCCGACCACCAGCGCGCGGATGTCACGCCCGCGTGACTCGGCGACGAGCTCCTGGAGGACGATCTCCTGTCCGAGCCCCTGGAAGGTTTCGAGGATTCCCTGGAGCTCCGGGATTGTCGAGGCGAGCATCACGCCCACGCCCTGTGTACCGCGGAGCAGCTTCACGATGGCCGGCAGTCCGCCCACCTCGTCCCGGAGGCGGAGGACGTTGCTCGCGTCGCGCGCCATCACCGTCCGAGGAATCCGGAGCCCCGAACGGGCGAGCAGCTGCAGGCAACGCAGCTTGTCCCGGCTGCGGGCGATGGCCTGCGCGCCGTTCAGGGCCGGGACGCCCATCATCTCCAGCTGCTCGACGACCGCGAGGCCGTAGCCGGTGATGGAGGCGCCGATCCGGGGGATGACGACGTCCAGCCCGCGCAGCTCGACGCCCCGGAAGACCATCCGGGGCGCGCCCGAGGTGAGCACCAGGTTGCAGCGCAGGGTGTCCAGCACCAGCGGACGGTGGCCGCGCGCCCGGATGGCCTCCACCAGGCGCCCGGTGGAGTACAGCGAGCGCTTCCGGCTGAGGACGGCCACGACCCGGCGGTGCTCCGGCGCCGGTGGGCGGGCCGGCCGACGCTCCCGCGACTTCGGTCGCTGTTTCCTCGACGGGGCCACGGCGGGCCGCGGACCCTAGCACCGTTGGGGTGCGCGGTTTGCGCCGCGGGACGGAGGGTGCTAGCCGAGCGGACTTTCCCCTCTCGTCACGCCATGTCCGACGCCTCGGGCGACACCCGCTGGAAGCAAACCCTCAACCTGCCCCGGACCGAGTTCCCCATGAAGGGGAACCTCACCCAGCTCGAGCCGCGAATTCTCGCCCGCTGGGACGCCGAGGACACCTACCGGGCGCTGCTCCGGAAGAACGCCAGCGCGCCCCGCTTCGTGTTCCTCGACGGGCCCCCTTACGCCAACGGCGAGCTGCATGCCGGCCACGCGCTCAACCATGTCCTGAAGGACATCGTGGTGAAGTCGCGGAGCATGGCCGGGTTGCTCTGCGCGTTCCGGCCCGGCTGGGACTGTCACGGCCTTCCCATCGAGCAGGCGGTGGAGAAGCGCCTCCGTGACCGCAAGGTGGACCGGCGTGCCCTCTCGCGCGACGAGTTCCTCGAGGCCTGCCGCGCCTACGCCCTGGAGTACATCGGCATCCAGGCGGCGGTCCGGAAGCAGATGGGCAACTTCGCCCTGTGGGACGAGGCGTACCGCACGCTCGACTTCGCCTACGAGGCGCAGGAGCTCCGGGAGCTGGCCCGCATCGCCCGCCGCGGCCTCATCTACCGGCGCAAGAAGGCCGTGTACTGGTGCATCACCGACCAGACGGCGCTGGCCGAGGCCGAGGTCGAGTACGAGGACCACCGGAGCCCGTCGGTCTACGTGGCCTTCCGGACCGAGCCCGGCACCCCGGGGGTGATGCCGGAGCGGCGCCGCGAGTCCATGGCCGACGCCTTCCCCGCGCTCCGGGGCCAGGCGGTGGATCTGGTCATCTGGACCACCACTCCGTGGACGCTGCCCGCCAACCTGGCCGTCGCGGTGCATCCGGGGCTGGAGTATGTCTTCTACGACCTCGGTCCGCGGGTCGTGGTCGTGGCCAAGGACCTGCTTCCGCGCGTCCTGGGGGAGATCGCCCCGGACCAGCTTGCGGTGAAGACGGTGGCGGCGGCCGGTGGCGAGGTGTCGGCGGCGTCGCTGGTCGAGCCGCGGCGCATCCTCGGGTACGCCACCGGGAGGGACCTGGAGGGCTTCGCCTACCGGCACCCGTTCGTGGACCGCCAGGGTGTGGTCGTGCTCGCCGAGCACGTCACGCTCGAGCAGGGCACCGGCCTGGTCCACACCGCGCCCGGCCACGGCCAGGAGGACTACCTCGCCGGCATCGAGGCGGGCCTCGACATCTACAACCCGGTGAAGAACGACGGCACCTACGACGAGACCGTCGGCCCGCGGCTCGCCGGCAAGAAGATCTGGGACGCGAACCCGCTGGTGGTCGACTGGCTCGTCGAGCTGAACGTGCTGCTCAACGAGAAGGGCCAGAGCGTCACGCACAGCTACCCGCACTGCTGGCGCTGCCACAACC
>DATKKF010000128.1:0-27711 GCA_035543115.1 Myxococcaceae bacterium | reverse complement strand
ACGGCAAGAGCCAGCGGTACACGCTCAAGGGCGAGGGGAAGGCGTACGACGCGGCGGGCCTGATCGGGTTCTACGAGCAGCTCTGCCGCAAGTACCCCATCGTCTCGATCGAGGACGGGATGGCGGAGGACGACTGGGAGGGCTGGGCGGCGTTGACCCGGGCGCTCGGTGGCGCGGTGCAGCTCGTCGGCGACGACGTCTTCGTGACCAACGTCGAGCGGCTCGCCCGCGGCATCGACGCCGGGGTGGCCAATGCCATCCTGATCAAGGTGAACCAGATCGGGACGCTCACCGAGACCATCGCCGCGGTGCGCATGGCCCACCGCGCCGGTTTCCGCTCGGTGATGAGCCACCGGTCGGGCGAGACCGAGGACGTCACCATCGCCGACCTGGCGGTGGCGCTCGACTGCGGGCAGATCAAGACCGGGTCCCTCTCCCGGAGCGACCGGGTCGCCAAGTACAACCAGCTGCTGCGCATCGAGGAGGCCCTCGGCGCCGGCGCGCGCTACCCCGGCCGGGACACATTTGGCCGCGGGCGGAGCTGAGCCATCCGGATCCTGGTCTCGAACGACGACGGCATCGGGTCCGCCGGCCTTGCCGCCCTGGTCGAGGCGGTGGAACCGCTCGGCGAGGTGTGGGTGGTGGCGCCGGAGCACGAGCAGAGCGCGGCCTCACATGCCATCACCCTCACCCGGCCTCTGCGCATCCGGAGGCTCCGGGAGAGGTGGTTCTCGGTGGACGGCACGCCCACCGACTGCGCGTACCTGGCCATCCACCACCTGTTGAAGGAGGCGCCGCCCACGCTCGCCGTGTCCGGGATCAACCACGGCCCGAACCTGGCGGACGACGTCATCTACTCGGGGACGGTGGCCGCGGCGATGGAGGCGACCCTGCTCGGCGTGCCGGCCATCGCCTTCAGCCTGGTGGGCCGTGGGCGGGTGCTCGACTTCACCCATGCCGCCCGGTTCGCCCGCTCGCTCACCCGGGCCGCGCTCTCGCAGACGCTCCCGCCTCGGCTGCTCCTGAACGTCAACGTGCCCGGGAGCGAGCCCCGGGGCTGGGCGGTCACCCGGCTGGGTAGGCACAGCTACGGGAACCAGGTGGTGGAGAACACCGACCCGAGGGGCCGCCGGTACTACTGGATCGGCGGGACCGAGTACTCGCACGAGGACCTACCCGGGAGCGACTGCAACGCGGTGCTCGACGAGCAGCTCATCTCGGTGACCCCGGTGCTGCTCGACCTGACCGACCTGCAGCGCACGGAGGAACTGGCGCGCTGGGCGGTGGATGGCTTCGAGCGAAGCGGGTCGGCGAAAATCTGATGCGCCCCGGGTTCCGGGGTAGACCTGTCCATTGGAGGCGTGTTCCCTGGTGCATCGGGTTCCCACCCGGCCCCTGGCGTTCGTGGCCGCGCGGCGGCGCGCCATCGGTGCGCTCTGCACGGTCGGGCTCCTGGCGGGGCTCGCTCCGGGCTGCGGCACGCCGGTCAGCGGCGAGCGCCCCGACCGGCGGACCTCGCTCAGGACCGAGGACCTTTCGGCGCCGCGCCGGATGACGCCCGACGGCCCGCGGGTCGTTCTCGCGCCGGCCCATGCAGAGCCTGATCTGGTGGACGAGCGCCCCGCAGCCATGGCTGAGCCGGCTCCCGCGCCCGGGACGCACCGGGTCGTCGAGGGCGAGACGCTGTACCGGATTGCCCGGGGGCTGGGCATCACTCCGGCAGCGCTCGCGGAGATGAACGGCATCTCGGTCTCGACCCCACTCGCGGTCGGCCAGGTGCTGATCGTGCCTGCGCCGGCGGGCAAGGGCGTGCCGCCGCCGCGCCCCTCGACCGAGGGCGAGGGCGAGGGCTCACCCGGGCTCCCGCCCGCGCTGGCCGCCGCCTTCGATGCCGCCCGGACGCCGGCCCGGGCGCTGGCTCCCTCGGGTTCCGGCGCGACCACCGCCTCGAGCGCGGCGGGTCCGGCCACTCCCCGAGCCGACCCGGACCCGGACCGGACGGCTGCCGCGGGCAGGAGGGATCCGCATGGCCCGGGCCGCATCGAGTCGAGCGTGCTCGGGGCACTTCCGCCGACGGCCCAGGTGGGGAAGGCGCCGCTGGGGAGCCTCCGGCGCAGCGCGGCGCCGCTCCAGTGGCCGCTCCGGGGCGTGCTCTACGCCCGCTTCGGGCGGAAGGGAAAGTCACCACACGACGGCATCGATCTCGCGGCGCCCGCGGGCACGCCGGTCCGCACCGCCGCCGAGGGCTCGGTCCTCTTCGCCGGTCCGCAGCAGGGCTATGGGCTCCTGGTGATCATCGAGCACCTGCACGGCCTGGTGACGGTCTATGCGCACAACCGGGACCTCCGGGTGCGGACGGGCCAGCCGGTGCGCGACGGGCAAGTCATCGCCACGGTGGGAGAGTCCGGGAAGACGAGCGGTCCGCACCTCCACTTCGAGGTGCGTCAGGACGGCGCCCCCGTCGACCCGCTCGACCTCCTCGGCCCGCCGCCGGCGCCCTGAGCGCTCCGGCGAGCGTCGAGGACCCCGGGCATGGAACCGCACTGCCTCTGAGGCCTCAGTGCACCTTGCGGTACACGCCCACCACCTGCCCGAGGATCATCGTCGAGCGGAACTGGGTCTTGTGGACGTAGATGGGGGCCATCGTTTTGTTCGCCGGCTGGAACCGGATGCGGTCGCCCTCGGGGTAGTAGCGCTTGCAGGTCGCCTCGTCCTCGATGAGCGCCACCACGATCTCGCCCTCCTTCGCGGTCGGCGTCTTGCGCACGAAGAGGTAGTCCCCGTCGTGGATGCCGTCGTCGACCATCGAGTCGCCCTTCACCCGGAGCGCGAACACCTCCTTGCCGCTACCGCCGAGCAGGAAGCTGTCGATCCGGACCGAATCCTCGACATTCTCCACCGCGAGCAGGGGCGCACCTGCCGCCACCTTGCCCAGGAGCGGCACCTCGATCATCCCCGAGTCCCGCCGGGGGGCGCCCATGCCGAGCACCAGGCGTGCCCGCTTGGTGGGAACCAGCGCCCGGGACTGTTGCTCGCCGCGGAGGAGGTATCCCTTGCGCTCTAGGGCCTTGAGATGGTCGTTCACCCCGTTGGTGGACCGGATGTCCATCTCCTCACCGATCTCACGAATGGTGGGAGGAAAGCCGCGCTCCTCGGTCTGCCGGACGATGAAGTGCAGGATCTCGCGCTGTCTGCCCGTCAGCTCTTCCATCGTTCCCTCCGCTGGATGCTCTCCAAGCGAGTTTCACCCTGCCTGAACGGGCGTGCAGAGTCAACACTTCGGCCCGACCTCGAAAGGACTGCAACTCGGCGGCACGGCTGTGGGAAGGTCTCGATCCACCCGTGCCCCTCCGTCCCGTGGCTGCAGTGCTGCTCGGCGCCCTCGTCCTGGCGGCCTGCTCGGGAGTGAACGTCCAGCAGGGACAGGTCAGCAAGGAGCGGACCCGTTACCGTTTTGGAGACCCCGGTGCGGACTGGCGCCGGGTGTCGTTGAGCGACGTGGACGTGGCCTGGGTGCGAGACTCCAGCGGTCACACCCTGTCGGTCAACTCGATGTGCCAGGACTACCAGGACGTCCCCCTCACGGCACTGCGGCGGCAGCAGCTGGTGGGCTTCACCCAGACCGAACGGGTCGAGGAGCGGGAGGAGATGGTCGACGGACGCGCGGCCCTGTACTCGCGCTGGCGGGCGAAGCTCGACGGCGTCCCGGTGGAGCTGGGGCTGTGGACCCTGAAGAAGGACGGCTGCATCTACGACTTCACCTACATCAGCCCGCGCGGCGCGTATGACGACCAGGTCCAAGCGCTCACCCGGCTGGTGCAGGGCTTCGCCACGGAGCGGGTGAAGTGACCGCCCCCGACGGAGACTACGGCTCCGAGGACTCCGACCGTGAATCGCTCGGGGCCCTCGTCGGCCAGGAGCTCGAGAGCCTCATCCCCTTCAGTGCCAAGCTCCGAGCGGCGATGGAGGAGATGGGCGGGATGTTCGTTCTCGGCGGCCGGGCGCTGGCCCGCGGCCTCCGCCCCCCCTCGAGCCTCGGGGCCGTGGTCTACCAGGTGGAGTCGCTCGGGGCCCGCTCGGTCGGCATCGGCACGCTGACCGCCGCCTTCGCCGGAGCGGTCATCGCAGTCCAGTTCGGGTTCTTCCTCGCCCGCTTCGGCGTGCAGCACACCGTGGGGAAGGTGGTCGTCCTCACGCTCTTCCGGGAGCTCGCGCCGGTGCTCACCGCCCTCACCGTGGGGGCGCGCATCGGCAGTGGCATCGCCGCCGAGCTGGGCTCGATGACCGTCACCGAACAGGTGGACGCGGTGCGCGCGCTGGGGGCCGATCCGATCAAGAAGCTGGTCGTCCCCCGGGTCTATGCCTGCCTGGTCGTGATGCCGATGCTCACCGTGCTCGCCGACGTGACCGGGTTCCTCGCCGGCGCCGCGGTGACCAAGTTCGAGTACGACATCTCCTTCGCCCAGTTCTTCACTTCGGCGCTGGACACAGTGGACGAAAGCGACTTCCTCTCCGGCGTGGGCAAGTCCGTGGTCTTCGGGCTGATCATCTCGGTGGTGGGCTGCTACAAGGGCTTCCACGTCGAGGGTGGGACCGAAGGGGTAGGGCGGGCCACCACCCAGACCGTGGCGGTCTCCTCGGTCGCCGTCTTGCTCGCCGATTTCTTCCTGACCAAGCTCCTCCTCACCATCACGTGACCGCCCCCGCCGCCACGCCGGCCCTCTCCGAGGCGCTGATCCGCTTCGAGGGCCTCCACAAGGCCTTCGGCCCCAAGGTCGTGTTCGACGACCTGTCGCTCGACGTGCGAAGGGGCGAGACCCTCGCCGTCATCGGCGGCTCGGGCGCCGGCAAGAGCGTGCTCCTCAAGTGCCTCATCGGCCTGATGGACCCCGACGGTGGCCGGATCATCTTCGACGGGCAGGACCTCTCGGGCTACGGGGAGAGGGAGTTCCTCCCCATCCGCCGGCGGGTGGCGATGGTGTTCCAGGGCTCGGCCCTGTTCGACAGCATCTCGGTGGGCGAGAACATCGAGTACCCACTGAAGGAGCACTTCCCGGACATGCCCGCCGAGCAGCGGACCGCCCGCGTCGCCCGGGTGCTCAACCTGGTCAACCTCCCGGGGATCGAGACGATGCGACCCTCGGACCTCTCGGGCGGCATGCGGCGCCGTGTGGGCCTGGCGCGGGCCATCGCCACCGAGCCCGAGGTCATTCTCTGGGACGAGCCCACCACCGGGCTGGACCCGATCAGCACCCGCACCATCGACGAACTCATCCGGAGCATGCGCGCCAAGCTCCAGTGCACCTCCATCGTGGTGACGCACGACATGCAGAGCGCCTTCACCGTGTCGGACCGCATCGCGATGCTGGCCAACCGGCACATCGTGCAGGTGGGGACCGTGGCCGAGATGAGGACGAGCACCGTCAAGGAGGTCCGGTCGTTCCTCGATGCACGCAAGGGCGAGGCCCGGCTGGACTGACCCATGGTGACCCCCACCGAGACCGCCACCCAGCGTGAGCGCCGGCTGATCGTTCGGGCCGGGCTCTTCGTGGGCCTGGCGCTGATCCTCTTCGGGTTCGTGGTGCTCCTCATCGGCAAGGAGAACCGCCTGTTCGACCGGCAGGTTCGCTACCATGCGTTCTTCGAGAACGTGGAGGGTCTGAAGCGCGACTCGCCGGTGTGGCTCGGTGGCCTGGAGGTCGGCCGGGTGGTGTCCATCTCCTTCTCACCGGACCTCGGCGACAAGAAGATCGACGTGGTCATTGAGATGTCCAAGACCTTCGCCCCCCGCGTCCGCACCGACTGCGTGGCCCGGGTGGGCGGGCGCGGCGTGCTCGGCGACAAGGCGATCGACATCTCGCTCGGGACCTCCGAGGGTGACCCGATCCCGGTCAACGGCGCCATCCCCAGCGGCTCGTCCGGTGACCTGACCTCGCTCCTCAAGTCGGGCGGGGCGTTGATGGACAACCTGCTGGCCGCCAGCGAGAACGTGCGCAAGCTCACCGACGCCTTCGCCGATCCCGAGGTGGCCAAGAATCTCACCTCGGTCATCTCCAGCACCCGCAGCATCCTCCAGGGCATCGAGCGGGGGAACGGCGCGCTGCACGCGCTCATCTACGATCCGAAGGGCGCCGCGGAGACCCACCAGCTCCTGGTCAAGGTGGCGGAGGCCTCGACGCAGGCGGAGAAGGCGCTGGAGCAGGTCACCCTGGTGCTCGAGGGCGCGCGCAAGGGCGACGGCGCGCTCCACGCGCTGCTCTACGACCCCAAGGCGGGGAAGGCGGTGGGCCAGCTCGGCGACGCCGCCGGGGAGATCGCCACCTTGCTCCACGACGCCCGCACCACCGACAACGGGGCGATCCACCAGCTGGTGTACGGCGATGCCCGGAACCTCTTCCAGAACCTGGGGGCGATGTCCGAGGACCTGCGGGTCATCACCGGGAAGATCCGCGCCGGAGAAGGGACGCTGGGCGCGCTGGTGGTGGACCCGAGCGTGTACGACGACCTGCGGGCCGTGCTGGGCAACGTGAAGCGCAACAAGGTGCTCCAGGAACTGGTGCGCATCACGGTGAGCAACAAGGGCGGGCTCGAGCAGGCGGGACGTCCGAGCGACGGCAAGCCCCTGAGCACGGTTTCGCCGCCGCCCGCTCCCCCTCCGCCCGGCACGGACGCGGCGGCACGATGAGCCCGGGGACCGCCGCCACGCCCCCGCCCGCGCCGGCGGGGTGGTTACTCCGGCTCGGGGCGCGCGCCGCGGTCTCGGCCCTCGCCCCGCTCCTGGCGCTCGCCGGCGTGCTGGCGGTCACCCGGGTGGTCCAGCGGATGCTGTGGCCGGCGCTCTTCCTGTCGGACCCCGCGCTCCAGCTCGAGCAGACGCTCTTGGTCGGAGGCACAGGCCTCCTCCTCGCCGCGGCGCTCGGACGGGCGGTGGTCCTCGCCATCGGTGTCCGGGCCGGGGCGGCCCGTCTCCGGACAGCACCGGAGCTGGGCGGCGTCCCCCCTGCCACCGCCGGCCTCCGCGGCATCGCCTGGGCGGCGGCGGCGGCCGTGGTAGACACGCTGCTGAGCGCCTGGTTCTGGAGCGTGCTCGTCTCCAGCGCAGTGGCGCTCCTGCTTGGTGGCCCGGTGGTGTCGCTGCTCGGGGCAGTGGGCCTCGCCCTGGCCCTGAGCCTGGGGGCGTTCCTCGGGGCGGCCGCGGCGCTTTGGCTCGAGCTTGGCCTGGTGGTCTCGGTGGTCCGCCCGATGAGCATGGGCGCGGCCGCCGCGGAAGCCTTGCGGATCTTGCTCGCCCGGCCGGGGTTCCTGGTCCTCGCCTGGCTGGTCACCGCCCTCCCCGCGGGACTCCTCGCCGGCGGTGCCCAGGTGTTGGCCGCCGCAGCGCCCGGACCGAGCGTCGGCGCGGCCGGTGCGGTGGGCATCGCCGTGCTGCTGGTGGCGCTGATCGAGGCCCTCGCCACGCTGATCCGCCTCGACGCCATGGCGGCGCTGGTGCTCGACCGCGAGGGTGCGCTGCCGCTGCCGCCGGTCCCCGTTCCCCGCGCCACGCTGGTCGGCCCGGGAGCGGTGGACGCGCGCCCGGTGGGACCGATGTCGCCCTGGAACCCGGGAGCGCCGCGATGACGACCCACGGCTTCCACCACCTCGCCATCCAGGTGAGGGCCCTGGAGGACGTGGCCGGATTCTACCGGGAGGTGCTCGGGCTCGCCGAGATCGAGCGGCACCACGCCGCCGACGGGCGACTCCGGAGCATCTGGCTCGACGCGGGCGGGGGAGGGTTCCTCGCCCTCGAGCGGGTGGAGGCCGCGCCGTCGCCCGACCCGAGCTTCCGCGACGGCCGGCCGGGCCTCTTCCTCGTCGCGCTCCGGATCGCCCGGGCCGATCGGGAGAGCATCCGCGCCGAGCTCGAGCACCGCGGCGTCCCGCTGGTGCACGAGACGCG
The DNA here is from genome assembly GCA_035543115.1 of Myxococcaceae bacterium. Classification (GTDB taxonomy): domain Bacteria; phylum Myxococcota; class Myxococcia; order Myxococcales; family Myxococcaceae; genus RPRB01. The sequence goes on along the minus strand of DATKKF010000128.1, from coordinate 19,772 downwards.
CTGGACATTCTACGTCCGCGATCCGGAGGGGAACCGGGTGGCGCTCAGCCATCATCCGGACGGGTAGAGCGTGAAGGGCGTTGCACTGCCGCGCGCGTGGCCTGCACAGCCCGAGCGGTCCGCGGCACGCACCGCCCTGCAAATCCCACGGTTCCGCCTCCTGGCACATCGGGTGCTCAGGGTGGCGACGTGCATCGGCCCAACCGCGACGGCAACGGATGGCGGCGGTTCGACCCCGAGTCGGTGGCGAACACCGACGGCGGCATCCACCACCGAGCATCCATGGTCGAGAACCTCCGGGCGATCGCCGAGGACGTCCTGCACCTGCTGCCGGACCGGGTGGTGCTGCTCCCGGTGCTGGCGCGTGGTGAAGGGCTGGCGACGGCGATGGTCGCGCTCCTGGTGGGGGCACTGCAGGACGCGCTGGAGCTGCTCGCCTTCCCGTTCATGGTGCTCAAGAATCTGATCGACGTCGTCGCCCACGCGCTGTGCGCCGCGCGCAACGCGCTCCGTGGCGAGTCCGACGGACACCCGCTCCCGGTCGCCCCCTTCGACCTCTCGGACCCGGACTCGTCTCTCCGGCTCCTCCTGGGGCTGGACCGCACGTACCGTCACACCTCCGAGCCGCTCGAGCCGCTCCTCGGTCTCGACGACGCACAGGCGCGCTGGCGTGCCTCGGACCGAGGCACGCGGCCCACCCCAGGCGGGCGGCTCGAGAGCTTCAACGGCGACGTGCGCTGGTGCCCGCGCCTCGGAGTCCGCCCTGGTCCCGGGCGCGACGAGCTCTGCGCGCTCCTCCGCTGGGTCCGGGAGACCCTGCCTCCCGGAACCCGCCTCAAGGCCGGGGGTGGCCGCCACTCGTACGGGGCGGGCCGCACCGAGGGGGTCTACCTGCATCCGGGAGGGCTCCGGTTTCTCGACGCCATGCCCTCTCCGGGCAGCGCCGGGGACACCCTCCGGCCGGCGGTGCAGGGACGCGGGGCCCTGTTCCGGGTCGGCTCGGGCGTCCTGCTCCGGGAGCTGAACGCGCACCTCTGGCGGGCGGGCTGGGCGCTCCCGGTGGTGGGCGGCTATGACGGGCAGACCATGGCCGGAGCGATCAGCACCGGCACCCACGGGACGGTGCTCGGCCAGGGGACGATGGCTGCGCGGGTGCGCAGCCTCGACCTGGTGCTGGCCGACGGCACCGCGATGCGGATCGAGCCCGGGCCGGGCATCACCGATCCGGCTCGCCTGCGGCGGGAGGAACCCGGGCTCCGCCTGGTCCAGGACGACGAGCTGTTCCGGGCGGCCATCGTCAACCTCGGCGCCTTCGGGGTCATCCACGCGATGGTGCTGGAGGCGGTCCCCCGGTTCTACCTGGAGGAGCGGACGACCGAGACTGACCTCACCGAAGTGGCGCGGGTCCTGGCCGGAGGAAACCTGTACCACCTGATGGAGGGGCCTGGCCTGCCGGGCTGGGTGGCCGCTCCGCGCGGCGCGCGGTTCTCCGGTCACCCCGACCGCGCCTATGCGATGAGCGTTCTCTTCAATCCGCACAACGGGCGGGCGCAGGTCTGCACCAGCCACCGGGTCAGGCTCGCCGCCGAGCCCTTCGACCTCGGACTCCGGGTGGAACGGATCCCGGCGAAGGCCTTCTCCCGGGATGCCCGCTTCGTTCGGCGGCCGGTGCTCTGGCGCGCGCTCATCGCCGCGGCGCCCCGTGTCCTCTCCCGGCTCCCGGCGCTGCTGCCGGCGCTGCGCCTGCGGAGCGTGCCCGAGGTGGTGGACTGGTCGGTGAGGGGGAGCAGCCGCTTCGTCAACCGCTGCTACAACGTCTTCCACTGCGGCGACGGAACCGCAGCGGTCCGCGTCCGGTTCGGCGAGTTCTTCGTCTCCCTGCGTGACGACCGATTCCTCCTCGCGCTGGGCGTGCTGGTCGACGCTGCCCGCCGGTGGAGCGCTGGGACCGGAACGTTCCAGACCGGCCCCACCAACATTCGCTTCGTCCGCGGTGGGACGGCGCTCCTCGGTCCAGCGGAGGACTTCGCCGCGTTCGAGTGCCTCTTCGTCGGAGCCCCGGCGCACATGGAGCCGATGATGCGCTTCTACAAGGACGCCCTGGCCCGGGGCCTGGGCCGCGCCGGGTTCGCCATGCACTTCGGCATGCAGACACCCGGCTGGACCGCCGCCGAGGTCCGGGCGCAGCACCCTGGATACCGGCGATGGCGAGCGATCCGCGACGCGCTCGACCCCGAGGGCACGATGCTGGGAGTGGAGCAGGATGTGCTCCTCCCCCCGGTCAGCCACGACGCGTCCGTCGAGGCCCGGGAGCGGAGGTGGGCTAGCTGAGCGGCGCGGAGCAGTTCCGGCGAGCGCGAGCGGGGCGCAATCAGCCCAGCGCGGCGAGCAACGCACGCGCGGTGGCCAGGGGATCGGCCGCCGCGAGGATCGCGCTCTGCACGGCGACACCGCCGAGGAGCGGGAGCGATCGTCCCCGCGCCGGGGTCATCCCTCCGAGCGCGAAGCAGGGCGTCGGCGCCGCCTCACGCGCCAGGCGCTCGAAGCCCTCGCTCCCCAGCGGGGCGCGGGTGTCGCCTGGCTTCGAGCCGGGCGCGTGCACCGGAGAGACGAGCAGTGCGTCGGCGCCGCGCGCCTCGAGGAGCTCCGCCGAGGTGTGCACCGCGGCGCTGATCCACCGTTTCCGCGGCAGGTGGGGACGGACCTCGCGAGGCCGCGGGGCGTCCACCGGCAGGTGGAGGTGCGCGTCCACCAGGAGCGCGACGTCGAACCGCCCGTTGATCGCCAGCTGGGCTCCGCTGGCCCGGGTGAGCGCGGCGAGCCAGCGCGCCCGCTCGAGGAAGCCGCGGACCGGGGCGCCGGGGTCCCGGTGCTGGATGCAGAGGTCCGGGCCGAGCGCGGCGACCGCCTCGAGCGCCGCCCGGTGCGCGTACTCCGGCAGCGTCCAGTCGGTGACGACGATGAGCCTCGGCAGCTTCAGTCGACCAGGCCCTCGATCGGGCTCGACGCCGAGCCGTACGCCTTCCGGGGAATCCGCCCGGCGAGGAACGCCGAGCGACCCGCCTCGACGGCAAGCTTCATCGCCTGTGCCATGCGCACCGGGTCCCTGGCCCCGGCGACGGCGGTGTTCAGGAGCACCCCGTCACAGCCGAGCTCCATCGCGATGGCCACGTCCGAGGCGGTGCCCACGCCGGCGTCGACGATGACCGGCACCTTCACCACCTCGCGGATCAGGCGGATGCTGTGCGGGTTGCGGATGCCCAGGCCCGAGCCGATGGGTGCGGCGAGCGGCATCACCGCGGCGCAGCCTGCGTCCTCGAGCTTCCGCGCGGTGACCGGGTCGTCCGAGGTGTAGGGCAGGACGGTGAAGCCCTCCTTCACCAGCGTGCGGGCGGCGGCGACGGTCTGCTCCACGTCCGGGAAGAGCGTCCGCTCGTCGCCGAGCACCTCGAGCTTCACCCACTTGCTCATTCCCAGCTCGGCCGCGAGCCGGCAGGTCCGCACCGCGTCCTCCGCGGTGTAGCAAAGCGCGGTGTTGGGCAAGAGCGTCATGCGGCGGGTGTCGATCCAGTGAAGGAGCGAGGCCTCGCCCTTGGCGGCCAGGTCCAGCCGGCGGACGGCGACCGTGACGATCTCCGCGCCCGAGGCCTCGTGGCAGCGCTTCATGACCTCGTGGCTCGGGTACTTCCCGGTACCGATGAGGAGGCGGGAGCCGAACTGCTTTCCGGCGATGATCAGAGCGTCGTCCATGGAAAAGGACTTCTACGCCCCTCCACCCACGAACGTCACCACCTCCAGCGCGTCTCCCTCGCGGAGCCTCACCTCAGGATGCTGGGCCTGCCGCAGCACCTCTCCGTTGAGCTCCACCGCCACCCGACCGCGCACCCCGAGCTGGGTGACCAGCGCGGCGACCGTGAGCCCGTCCGCGACCTCGCGGCGCTCTCCGTTGATGGTCAGGGTCACTCGACGGCCTCCGTCCGCGCCCGCCGGAGCAGGGGGTCCGCCAGGTAGGTGTCGGTGAGGCGGCGCGGCCGGCGGAAGCGGTTCAGCTGGTGGCGCAGGTACGCCCGGGTGACGAGCCACGCCCGCCGCCCCCAGCCGAGATCCCGGAGCGAGCCGCGAAGCACCCCGAGCCGCTGGAGCCGCAGCTCGGTCAGCCTCACCAGATGTCCGAGGAAGGCCTCGGTGTGGCGGAGCACCTCGTGCTCCGTTCCCAGCTGGCGCTGGATGAAGCGGGCCAGGCGGGGGAGGGTGAGGAGGGTGAGGAGATTCGCCCCGAGGAGATGATCGGCCAGCCCCGGGCGCTCGGCGAGGAGCCGCACGGTCTCCGCCTCGCCGAACGCGACGTGCCGCTCCTCCTGCCGGGCCGCGGCCTCGAGCAGCCGGACGATCTCCGGCACCTCCACGGTCTCGATGAGGGCCTGGAAGACCGCCAGGACCAACCCCTCGCCGACGGCCATCTCGGTGGCCACGTGCTCGGCATAGTCGGACCCCATCGCGCCGGTGGAGAGGAACCTGACGACCGCGTGGGGCGGCCCCGGCGTCGTCCCCAGCAACGCGTGGATGCGGAGGAAGACGCGCACGTGCGCCAGCTCCTCGCTCGCCTGGCGGGCGAAGAAGGTGGCGGCCTCCAGCGACGGCGCGGCGTACAGCCAGTGCCCGACCTGGATGCCGGTCACCTCGCCGTAGAGGAACTGGTCGACGATCCACCCCAGCAGCTCGCGGTCGCGGGGCAGGCGGAATCGCGCTCCGCCGAAGTCGAAGCGCAGCTCGTCCCGAGTCACCCGCATCGGTTCCGTCGTGGGGGCCACGACCGGAGTCTAGCCCGGGCGTGCGAGCGCGTTCTCGCCCGCGGTAACCTCGGGCGGGTGAGTCCCCGGAGCCTCGAGGAGCTGGTCAACGTCGACGCGCCCGCCTGGCCCGGGTTGCGGGAATCGTCCGCTGCCGCACGCAACCGGAGCCTGAACCAGGACCTTGCGACGCATCTCGGTGGCCCGGGGTGAGCTCGAGCGACTCGACGGATCAGGAGGCGCGGGACCTGCACCGGACCGCGTACGTGGCCGATGCCCATGCCGATGCGTTGCTCTGGAATCGGGACCTCCGCGTCCGACAGCGCCGGGGGCACGTCGATTTCGTTCGTCTCGCCGAGGCGGGGGTCCGGCTCCAGATCTTCACCGTCGTCTCGCGCGGCTTTCCCTTCATCGGCGGCTTCCCGGCCCTTGCGCTCGCGCTCGGCTGGCCGCTCGAGGCGATCCGCAGCCCGTGGAGGCGGACGCTCTTCCAGATTGAACGGCTCACCCGCACCTGTGCCTCCGGTGCCGCTGTCCTCGCCACGACGCCGGGGCTTCTGGTCGCCGCCGAACGTGCGGGGAAGCTCGCCTGCGTGCTCGGCGTCGAGGGGGGGCACGCGATCGAGGGTCAGGTCGCGCGGGTTCAGGAGCTTGCCCGGCGGGGCGTGGCCTTCATGGGCCTGACCCACCTGGTCCCGAACGAGCTCGGCGGCTCCTCCTTTCCGCTCCGCGGCCGGCTCGGCCTCACCGAGCTCGGCGGACAGGTGCTCGCGGCGATGGGCGAGGAGGGACTGGCGGTCGACGTCGCCCACGCCTCGCCGCGGCTCCTGACCGCGCTGCTGGAGCAGGAACAGGTCCGCGTCTTCTGCTCTCACACCGGCGTCGCGTCGCTCGGGCCACGTTGGCGGAACCTGGACGACGCCGCTCTCCGCCGGATCGCTGACCGGGGCGGGGTCATCGGCATCATCTTCGGGACGCCGTACCTCGGGGGCGCTCGGCTGGAGGCGGTGGCGGACCACCTCGAGCACGCGGTCCAGATCGCCGGCGAGGAGGCGGTGTGCCTGGGGAGCGACTTCGACGGGCTCGTCCCGCTGCCGGCCGGGATGCGGGATGTGACCGACCTCTGGAAGCTGACCGCGGTACTACTCGGCCGCGGGCATTCCCGGACCCGCATCGAGCGCATCCTCGGGCTGAACCTCCGGCGCTTCCTCGGCGAGGTGCTCGGTGACCTCGAGCGCCGCCGCTCACAGGGCGGCCACGACCTCCCGGGCCGCGCGGAGCCCTGAGTGGAGGGCTCCTTGGATCCACCCCGGCCAGGGTGAGATGTGCTCGCCGGCGAAGTGGAGCCGTCCCTCCGCCGCCGCGAGCAGCGGGAGGAGGCGGAGGGTGTCGACGGGCTCGTAGACCACGTAGGCGCCCTGCTCGAAGGGCTGCTCGTGCCAGGAAAAGCTCGCCCCGCCCTCGACCTCGTTCCGAGCGCCGGGGAAGAGCTGCTCGGCCTGCTCCAGGAAGAAGCGGATCCGCTCATCCGGAGGCATCGCCGCCACCTTCCGCGCGAGGTCCTCGTAGATGTACGCGAGGAGTATGCCGCGTCGGCCAGGCTGGTCGTGGGTCGGGCACCAGACCTCCATCGGGACGTCGAGGTTGGCGAACCCGCCGAGCTTGCTGTCCTCCCAGTAGCGGCGACGCATCTGGAGGTAGACCCGGGTGACCGCTCCGTACCGCTGGGTGGCGATGGCCTCCGCCTTCCTCGGCGAGAGTGCCGGGACGAACTCCACCGCCCGAAGTGCGGGAAGGGGAGCGGTCACGATGGCCCGGTCGGCGCGGAAGGTCTGGCCCCCGGCAATCCCTTCGGCAACCACCTCCACCCCGCCCGCGTCCTGACGGATGCGGACCACCGCGGTCCCGTAGCGGATGCGAGGGGCAAGCCTGGCGGCGAGCGCGGCGGGCAGCCGGTCGTTGCCGCCGACGATGTGATCGAGCGCGGGTGCCTCGTGTGACCAGGCGTCGCGGAGAAAGTCCGCCGCCGAGTCCTCGCCGTAACCCACCGTGAGTAGGGAGACCGCCGCCTCGGAGGCGCCGTCGCCCCGCAGTACCTGCGCGATGCTCCGGTCCAGGAGCGCCGCCGGAGCGCCGAGCGGCCAGCCCTGCGGGGGCACGATGCCGACCTCCCGGGTGTACTTGCCGACGTACCGACGGTAGAGCCCGTCGAGATCGAGCTGCTTCTCCGCCTCGGAGAAGGGCAAGTGGGTCTGGGCGAGCGGCAGCTTCTCGCCCGGCCGGAGCACGAAGCGATCCTCCCCGAAGCGGTAGACCTCGGGCTTCGCCGGGCGGTAGGGCCGCAGCGTCAGCCCGAGGTGCTTCACGTACTGGCGGGTCAGCGTGTGGGTGGTGGGAATCCGTCCGGCGCCGGCCTCGGCGAAGAGGCCGTCCGAGAACGGCTCCCGGAGCGTCCGGACCCGGCCCCCCGCGCGCATCGTGGCCTCGAGGACGGTGACCTCATGGCCCTGCTTCAGCAGCGCGTCGGCGGCCGCGAGCCCGGCCATGCCGGCGCCGACGATGACCACCCGGAGGCGGCGAGCGGGGGCAGGCGCAGTCAACCCACGAGCGCTCGCGAGCAGGGCGGCGCTGCCGACGAGGAGCTGACGCCGGGTCGGATGGGCGGTGCGCACCGGGGCCTGACGAGAGCACGTTTCCTCTCTGCGCCGAGCGGATTCTTCGCATCCGGTCAGACTGGACCGGCCTCGCTATCCGGCAGACCGCGGCTACATCCGCCCGAGGAAGCGACCCAGCGCGGCGTTGAACGCTTCGGGCTGCTCGAGATTGGGGAGGTGGCCGGCGCCGGGAATCTCCACCATCTCGGCGCCGGGGACGAGGTCGGCCATCGCCCGTGCCTTCGCCGGCGGGGTCATGACGTCGTCCGTGCCCACCACCACCAGCACCGGGCCGCCGAAGCGGGCGAGGATGTCGCGGGAGTCCGGACGCAGCGCCATCCCGCGCAGTGCCGCAGCCAGCCCCTCTGGCGACCCCGAGCTGATCCACCCGGAGACCCGAGCCCTCAGCGCGGCCGGGGCGGCCGGCCCCAGCAGCCGGTCGACCAGTGGAAGCAGCGCCGTCGAGCCGGTCACCAGGACCTCCTGCGCGGTCCTCTCCCTGCCCTCGCGCCCCTGCGCGTCGTCGGCCGCGGTCTTCGTGTCGGCCAGCACCAGCGCCCGCACCCGTCCCGGGTCGTTCCGGAGCAGCGCCAGCGACGCGTACCCGCCCATCGACACGCCACCCACCACGGCCGAGGCGACCCCCAGGTGGTCCAGGAGCGCGAGCACGTCGTCGGCCATGACGCCCATCTCGCTCGGCCCCGGCCCGACGCTGCTTCCGCCGAACCCGCGCAGGTCCGGGACGATGAGCCGTGCGCGGCCCGAGAGCGCCGACCACTGCGGCTCGAACATCTCGCCTTCGAGCGGGAACGCGTGGAGGAGCAGCACCGGCGCGCCGCTCCCGACGTCACGAAATCGGAGACGCACTCCTCCAGGCGCGGTCCATGTAGGCATGGGCGGTGACATGGATCGCCGCGGGGACTCCGTGCAAGCTCTCGGACGGTCCCTTGCTACCCCCCGCACTCGAATCGGCACTCTCCACCGTCCCGGAGTCGCAGGCCACCCGTCTCCGCCAAGTTTGTCACGGCGCGGCGAACGCGCTCGCCCGGCTCACCGACCTCGACCTTCTTCAGTACGAGTCGACGGTCACCACCTCCAGCCTCGACCTCTCCACCTGGGAGGAGATGGCGCCGGTGGTTGCGGCGACGCTCCGGGACGTCAACGCCTTCATCGACCTGGTGCGCACCCAGCTCGCCGCTCAGCCGGCCTCCCGCGCCAACGGCCTTGCCTCGCTGGTGGAAGACGCGGTGCTCGACGACGCGGCCCGTGCGCGGCTCGAGACCCTGCTCCAGGAGGCAGCCTCGCAGCTCTTCGAGCAGGTCCAGACGCTCGGGGCGAAGGTGCGTGACCCCGGGGTGGTGGCGGACCGGTGGAACCTGCTCGCCGAGGTGCAGGCGTCGCGCACCCGGTTTCGCGAGCACATCGGCACGCTGGTGTTCGACCTGGTGGCCCCCTTCGCCGACGCGGAGCGCGCCGAGCTCGTCCCTGGACACGCCGAGGAGGTGGCCGGGGCCGTGGCGGTCCGCGCCGCGGTGGCCGACCTGCGCCGGGTGCTCGAGGCGCGCGCGGGGAAGCTCCGGCAGGGCAGCGCCGAGGACGTGCAGTGGCACGCCCAGCACCTCGAGCAGGAGATGGACGCGTTCGGGCGAACCGCCCCGTACCGCTCGCTCCGTGCGCAGGACAAGCGCCGGCTCATCGAGTACCGGCACGAGGTCCGGGAGATGGCTGCGCTGCCGCTGCCGGCGAAGGCGGAGGTGATGGATGTCTGCCAGCGGGTGCTCGAGCTGGTGAAGAGCCTGGCGGTGGTGAACCAGCGTTCGCTGCTCCGACGGTATGACCACGAGGTGTGGGCCCGGAGCGGGGTCAGGCTCGAGCAGTCCGAGGCCCTGCTCGCCATCGACCGGCGCGCGGCCGCCGTGGCCCTGGCCGAGGCCGCGGAGCTGGCCGCCGGGCTGTACGGACGCAGCGACCCGCTGGACGACTTCCTCCGCCGGGCCCGCAAGCAGAGCCTCTCCCTGTTGCCCGCCGAGGAGGTCGCTCCGGCGGTCGAGGAGTTCCGGGCGCTGCTCGCCGGACTTCCGCTCGCGGAGTGAGTTCGCCCACCTGGGGTAGGGTGCGCCCTCGTGCCTCCCAGGGACGCGGGGATGACCGGGCTCCGACCGCTCCGGGACGCCGACCTGTCTCGCGTCGAGGCGGTCTTCGCCGACGTCGACGGCACCCTGACCACCGGCGGCCGCCTCCGGGCGAGCACGCTGGCGATGCTGGAGCGTCTCGACCGGGCCGGCGTCGCGGTGGTGCTGGTCACCGGCCGGCCCGCGGGGTTCGCCGAGGCGTGGGCCCGCACCTTGCCGGTGGCCGGGGTGATTGCCGAGAACGGTGGCCTGTCGGTCCGGCTCGACGCGCGAGGCGCGCTCCGCAAGTGCTACGCCCGGCCCGCCAGGGTTCGCTCGCGGGAGCGGCGCCGACTCGAGCGGGTGGTGCGGTCGGCCTTGCGCGCGGTGCCCGGGGCGCGCATGTCCACCGACAGCCTGTACACCGAGGTGGATCTGGCCATCGACGTCAACGAGGGTGTCCGTCTGGGACCGGAGGCCGCGCGCCGGCTGGAGTCGTTCTTCGCTGCCCGCGGGGTGAACGCGGTGCGCTCGAGCGTCCACGTCAACGCCTGGATCGGTCCCTTCGACAAGGCGTGGATGGTGCGCCGGTTCATCCGCACCGCGTGGAAGCAGCGGCTCCGGCCCGACGATCGGCGCTACCTGTACGTCGGCGACAGCCTGAACGACGCTCCGCTGTTCGCCGCGTTTCCGCTCAGCGTGGGGGTGGCCAACGTGCGCGCGGTGCTGGGGCTGCTCGCGCACCGCCCCCGCTTCGTGACCCGCGCGCCCGAGGGTCCAGGGTTCGAGGAGGTGGCGCGCGCGGTGCTGCGGGCCCGGAGGGCCACCGCATGAGCCTGGTCCGGCTGGAGCTGCAGCGCGGGCTCGGGCGCCACCTCCGCGCCGGCCACCCCTGGGTGTTCCGCAAGGCGGTGGAGAAGCTGCCCCGGATTCCCCCGGGGAGCGTGGTCGACCTCACCGAGGGCGGCAAGTTCGTCGCCCGGGGCTACTTCGATCCGCTCAGCCCCATCGCGGTGCGGGTCCTCACCCGCGATTCTCGTGAGGTCATCGACGGCGAGTTCTTCCGTCGCCGGGTCCGGTCTGCCTGGGAGCTGCGGGACCGGCTCCTGGACCGGACCGACACCGACAGCTTCCGGCTGGTCCATGGCGAGTCCGACGGCCTGCCCGGGGTGGTGGCCGACCTCTATGCCGGCACCGTGGTGCTCAAGCTGTACTCGGCTGGGCTCACCCCGGCGCGCCCGATGCTGGTGGAGGCGCTGCGGGCGCTCCCGGGCGTTCGTGGGGTGCTGGGGCGAGACCAGCCGGCGGGCGAGGAGGGCGACGAGGACCGAAGGGCCGGGGCGCGGCTGCTCTGGGGAGAGGAGCCGGCCGACCCGGTGGTCATCCTGGAGCGCGGGGTGCGCTTCGGGGTCGACGTCCGCCGCGGCCAGAAGACCGGCTTCTTCCTCGACCAGCGCGAGAACCGGGCGCTGGTGCGGCAGCTGTCCCGCGGCGCCACAGTGCTGAACTGCTTCAGCTTCTCCGGTGGCTTCAGCGTCAACGCGGCCCTGGGCGGCGCAGCGCGCGTCTTCAGCGTGGACCAGGACGCGGACGCGATCGCGCTCGCCCGGGAGAACTTCGTCCGCAACGGCCTCGACCCCAACGCCCACGACTTCCTCGCCGCCGACGTCTTCACGCTCCTGTCCTCCTTCCGCGACGAGGGGCGCCGGTTCGACGTCGTCATCCTCGACCCTCCGGCCTTCGCCAAGAGCCAGCGGACGGTGGACGCCGCCCTCGACGGCTACGCCTCGCTGAACCGGCAGGCGCTCGCGATCGTCGCCCCGGGTGGGCTGCTGGTGACGGCCTCGTGCTCGGCCCGCGTCACCCCCGAGGCCTTCGAGAGCGCGGTGAAGGAGGCCGGGCTCAAGGGCGGCGTCGACCTCACGCTGGTGGAGGAGCGTTACCAGCCCCCGGACCATCCCGTCCGGCTCCAGTTCCCCGAGGGGCGCTACCTCAAGCTCCTGGTGCTGCGGGTGACGCCGTGGTGAGCCGGGGCCAGTACCTCGAGCGGGCAGCGCTCATCCCCGTCGGTGACGCCGTGCTCGAGGGGCTGTGGCACCGGGGTCGCAAGGCACCGCCGGTGCTGGTGCTGCCGCCGCCCCCGGAGGCCGGGTCCATGGACCACGTGGTCTGCGCCGAGCTCGCCTGGGCCGCCGCCCGCGCGGGCCGTCCGGTGCTCCGCTTCAACTTCCGGGGCGTCGGCGCGAGCCAGGGGACGCGCGGGAACGCCGGGACCCGCATCGAGGACGCGGCCGGAGCGCTCCGGCTCCTCCGGGAGAACACCGGTGAGGTGGACGTCGCCGTGGCCGCGGTCGGTGCCTCGGCAGAGACGGCCGTCGCCCTGACCAGGGAGCATCCGGGCATCGTCGCCGTGGTGCTGGTCAGCCCGCCGGCCGCCGCCGTGGCCGCGCGGGTGGATTTCCCGCTCCTCTGCATCGTGGGGGAGGACGAGCCGGGTCGGGCCGGCCTCCTGGCCGCGGTGGGGGAGGCGGGCGGGCGGGTGGAGGTGGTGGCCGGCACGGATGCGCGGTTCCAGCGGAACCTCCCCGAGGTCGGGCGGGTGGCCCTCCGCTGGCTCGAGGGCGCCAGCAAGCACCTGGAATCGTGAAGAAACACGTTGGGTCCCCAATCGGACGGCAGCCGGGGCGTATGACTCACACCTCGAGCCCTGTCCCCCCGGGGGAGACCCGGAAGGAGCCTGGATGCGGTCTGGCTGGTGTCTGAGCGGAGTCCTCCTGCTCGCGGCGGCGTGCGCGCCGCCGCCGGCGCACACCAAGGTGACCCCGCCGGGGACGGCGCATGCCTCCGCGGTGCCGCACGCGCTGGTGGTCGACTTTCGCGACGGCACCCCGGCCGAGGAGGTCGCCGAGCGCGCCCGGCGCTGGGGGCTTCCCCTGCACCTCAACTCGGTCGAGGGCGCCCGCTCGGGCATCGCCATCGCCGACGGGGTGGAAGACGTCGACGCCGCGCTGGCCCGCATCCGCGGAGATCCCGACGTCGAGGAGGCCGAGCCGCTGATCCAGCTGCAGGCGCTGGCCTTCACCCCGAACGACCCCGAGTTCCCCAGGCAGTGGAACCTGCGGATGATCCACATGCCGGAGGCCTGGGAGCGCTCGCGGGGAAAGGGCGTGGTGGTCGCGGTGATCGACACCGGCATCGCCTACGAGGACCGCGGCGACTTCGTCCAGGTGCCGGACCTGGCCGGGGCACTGTTCGCCGCGGGCTACGACTTCGTTCACGACACCGACCACCCCAACGACGACAACGGGCACGGGACCCACGTGGCCGGCACCATCGCCCAGCGCACCCACAACGGCGTGGGGGTGGCGGGCGTGGCGTTCGAGGCCCGGCTGATGCCATTGAAGGTCTTGGATCGCTCGGGCCTCGGGAACTCGGCCGACATCGCCGACGCCATCCGCTGGGCGGTGGACCACGGGGCGAAGGTACTGAACCTGTCGCTCGGTGGCCCTGGCTACTCCGGGGTGATGGAGCACGCGGTGGCCTACGCCCGGAGCAAGGGGGCGGTGGTGGTCTGCGCGGCGGGCAACTCCGGAACGGGCCAGGTCTCGTATCCGGCCGCGTACCCTGGCGCAGTGGCGGTGGGCGCGGTGGGTCCGGACGGGCAGCTCGCGCCGTACTCGTCCTGGGGCGAGGCGCTGGACATCGTGGCGCCGGGCGGCAACACAAAGCTCGGGCCAGGCAACGGAATCCTCCAGGCGACCATCGACCGGACGGATTTCAGGAAGTCGGTGCTGGCGGAGTACCAGGGCACCTCGATGGCCACACCCCACGTGGCCGGCGTGGCGGCGCTGCTCTTCGCCGCCGGGGCGAAGACCCCGGACGAGGTGGAGAAGGCGCTCTTCGAGGGTGCCGAGTCCGAGGGAGCCTGGACGCCCCGGGCCGGGCATGGACGGCTGGACGCGCTGGGGGCCCTGGAGGCGCTGGGAAAGACCGCGCCCGGGGTGGACTGGGCGCCGCTCGTCTGGAGCGGGGCGCTGCTGGCGCTGCTCCTCCTGTCGCTGCAGACGAGGGCCCGGCCAGGCTACCTGAACGTGCTCCTGAACCCGGCGACGCTCCTTCCGCTGCTCCTGAGCACGGTGGGCCTCTGGTTCCTGAAGCTCCTCTGGCAGCGCTTCGTCGGCCACCCGCCGGCGGCCGCCGAGGTGCTCTCGCTGCCACTCCCCGACTGGGAGCGGATCCTCTTCGGGCGGGGCCGGCTGGCCAGCCCGCTGATGTACAGCGCGCTGGTGCCCGGAGTCGCGGCGCTCCTTGCCCTGAAGTGGCGCGCGCTGCGCCCCATCGTTGCGGGCCTGGCACTCGGGTTCGCGGGATTCTTGCTCTACGCGGCCTGGGCGAAGGCGCCCGGCATCGCCTACCTTCCCTTCACGTTCCTCGCCCGCCCCTGGCTGGTGCTCAACGGCGTGCTGGCGGCGCTGCTGAGCCGGGCGATGCTCCGGAGGGAGGCGCGGCGATGAAGATCCGGGGAACCGTCGAGTTCCGGGACGTGGAGATGGGCGTCTGGGTGCTCGCCGGGGACGACGGGAGGACGTACCAGCTCGCCGGCGGACGCTCCACGCTCCTCAACGAAGGGCAGCGGGTGGAGATCGACGGCGAGGTGGACGAGGCGGCGGTGGGCGTCGCGATGGTCGGTCCGGTGCTCCGCGTGCACGGCTACAAGGTGGTCTGAGCCTGGCCGACGCCGGCGCGCCTCTGCGCCGGCCGCGGGAAGTGAGTCAGTCGCCAGCTTGGTCCATGGTCCCGGCATCGGTCGCGCCCGGCGCCAGCGCCCGGGCGAGCCGGCGGCGTGCCCGGAGGTAGCTGTCGAGCGGCGCGCTGCCCCGGCACACGTCGTCCCGGAGCGCATCCACCTCTGCCCGACGGGCGTGCACCCAGTCGGGCTCGCCCGCCCGCGGCGGAGGCAGCCTCGTCTGGAGGTCCGCAACGTCCAGCTCGAGCCCGCGCCGGTCCGCGAGCCCCCAGACCACCAGCGACACCGAGGCGGCCACCGCCCACGGCGCGAGCGCCCGGGAGAGCGAGACGCGCGGCCGCGCCACGTCGCGCTCCCGCGGCTCGCCCCACGCGCCCGGGATGCGCCGGGCCAGCGCGAGGACCACGCCCAGCAGGAGCCACCCCACCACGCTCGCCGCCAGCACCGCCGGCAGCTGCGCGGACGTCTCCACGTTCCCGGACTCCTGCCCCTTGCTCGCGACGTAGAGCAGGGTGGCGGTGAGGTTGCTCCCGAGGTGGGCCACCATGCCGGGGAGGACGGTCCGGGTCCGGGCATAGAGCAGCCCGAAGACCAGGCCCAGCTCGAACAGCGCCGGCAGGCCGATGAGATTGACGTGGCAGAGGCTGAAGATGGCCGCCGACGCGACCACCGCCGGGACGACGTGCGTCCCGCGCCGGAGGAGCCCCTGGAGCAGCAGTCCGCGGAAGATGACCTCCTCCCCGAGGGGCGCCGCCGCCACTGCGCCGCTCATGGCGAGGAACAGCTCCAGCCCCGCGTGGCGCTCGAACACCTGGGTCTGGTCGAACATCTCCACCCAGGACTTGGGAGCGACGAGCTGGGCCAGGAACTGGAGCGGGATGACCACCGCGAAGTAGTTGGCCACCGCGACCAGGAGCGCGAACAGCAGCGGCCAGGCTCCTGGCCAGGACAGCCCGAGGTACGCAGCCGGGTCCCGGCCACTCCAGCGGGTCAGCGCCCAGCCGAACCCGAAGAAGAGGAAGATCTCGGTGAACCAGATGCCGGCCCCCGCGCTCACCACCTGCAGCGGGATGCCGAGCAGGAAGAACAAGGCCAGCGCCCCGACCAGAGCGAGCCATCCGAGCCGCTCGGCGGGGACAGGAGACCCGGGTGTGTCGGACGGGGGAAGGGTGGGCTCGAGCACGGGAAGGGCGGCGGTGCGCACCTTGCCAGCCCTGCGTGGGCTGTGAAAGCGTCGACGCCCCAGGCATGCGTCGTCTGTCGGTTCTCGCCCTCCTGCTGCTCGGCGCCGCGTGCCAGCGGTCCGATGCTCCACGGCCACTTCCGGGCTCGTTCAGCGCCCGCGGGCTGGACGGGGCCAGCGTCACGCCGGCGACGATGCGCGGCCGACCGTGGCTGGTGAACCTCTGGCTGCCAGGTTGAGGCGTCTGTGCTCGGGAGTTGCCCGAGCTGGAGAAGCTGGCGAGGCAGTACGAGGGCCGGGTGGGCTTCGTCGCCGTGTCCATCGCCCCGGACCGAAACCGGATCCGGGTGGCGGCGGAGAAGATGGGGCTCCGGACGATGCCCGTGGCTGCGGCGGAGAGCGAGATGCTCGCCCCCCTCAGCCTGGAGACGGTCCCCGCCACCTTCCTCGTCTCCGCCGACGGGATGATGGTCGAGCGCTACCAGGGCGTGGTCTCGAACGCCACGCTGGCCCGGAAGCTCGACGCGCTGCTCGCGACGGCCCGCCGCTAGGCGAGGCGGATCGCTCCGGGCTCACCGGCCCAGGTAGGAGCGGAGCTCGGCCCGGAACGCCTCCCGTTGCTCGGCGCGCTCCGCGCCAGGGCCGAGCGCGAGCTTGCGGTCGCGCTCGGTCACCATCTCCTGGTCGAGCAGCCAGGCCAGGGCGTTCTCCAGGGTGTTGCGGCTGATCGCCTCGGCGGCGTCGATGCGCCCCTGGAGGAACTCCATGCGCCCTGTCTCCAGCGCCGCGCGGAGGAAGGATTTGCGGTCCATGGGGCCAGCGGCGAGGTCCTCCAGCGCCAGGGCGGCGAGCAGGTACGACTGGAGGTAGTCGCGGATGATGTCGGCCAGAAAATCGAGCACCGTCCGGGCCTGGGCATCGCGCGGGACGAGGGAGCCGGCCCAGGACTCCAGCAATCCCGCCCCGACCAGCCGCTCCACGGTCTCGGCGAAGATGACCTCGAACGGCGCGCCCACCCGGTAGATGAACTCCAGCTTGAACAGCCGGGAGAGGAACAGCGCCTTGCCCCGGACCGATTCCTCCGAGCCGTCGAGCATGCCCCGGAGCACCGCGCAGGCAACCAGCGCGCGGGGAGCCAGCAGATTGAGGATGGTGTTCTTGTAGTAGGCGAGCTGCATCCGCCGCTCGTCGACCGGGAGGTAGACGGTCTCGCCCTTGGCCTGGTCGGTGCGGACGAGCTTGTCCTCGACGAAGCCGAGCACCGCGTGACGCACCGGCCCGGGCACGGTCGGGTCCGTCGGCGCATTCCCGAGCCCGGTGGACAGGTTCGAGCCGTCTTCGAGCAGCATCCGGCGGAGCGCGTCCACGCGCCCGCCGAGGACCGACGCCGGGAGGCCCCGGCCCGGGTGCGAGAGCAGGACGGTGCTCACCAGCGCGTGCGGCGTGACCGTGGAGACCCGCGCGATGCCCCACATGATGCGGTGCCCGAGCGCCCGGACCAGGCTCCGCTTCTCCTCCTCGGTGAGCGTGGAGGGGTCGCCCAGCCCGCGGGACTGCATGAACTCCCGGAGCATCACCGGCTGGTCGAAGCGCAGGTGGATGGTGCCGTAGCGGCGGAGCAGCACCTTGGGGGCGAGGATGAGGGCCCCGACGTCCTCGGGCTTCTTCTCGCCGCCGAGCAACTCCCTGGAGTAGCTGCTCCCCTCGACGATCTTCTCGTAGTCGATGGCCACCGGGATGAACGCCAGGTCGTTCCGGGCGCCCTCGAGCACCGCGTCCACCTCCCAGCCGAGGAGCCCGAGCTTGGCGGGGAGCAGCTTGCCCGTCCGCGAGCGCCCGCCCTCGGGGAAGAACTCCTGGCACACCCCGTCGCGCACCAGCTTCTTCACGTAGGCCTTGAAGGTTGCGGTGTAGAGCCGGTCCGAGCCAAAGCTGCGCCGGAGGAAGAAGGCGCCGGCCCGGCGGAGCAAGGGACCCAGCGGGAAGAAGGAGAGGTTGGCGCCGGCGGCGACCAGCGGCACCTGGTAGCCGCGTTTCCACAGCACCCAGGACATCACCAGGTAGTCCACGTGGCTCTTGTGGCTGGGGCAGAGGACGATGGGTGCTCCGCCCCGTCCGGCGGCGAGCGCCCGCTCGAGCCCGGCCTCGTCCACGTCGATGCCGTCGTAGATCCGGTCGAACACCCAGCCCAGGACGGGCGCCAGGAACGCCAGGACGGTGGGGTGCAGCCGGGCGGCGATGGCGTTCAGGTTCCGGCGGGCCTCGCGCTCGAGCGAGCCCACGTCCTTGCCGCTCCGGGCGGCGGTCTGCTCGATCACCTGCCGGAGCGTGCGATCGCGCAGCGTCTCCTCGATGACCCGCTCGGGCGGCTTGTAGGGCGGACCGAACACGGCGCGGGTCTCGCGCGCCAGGTGCACGTGGAGGACGGCCCTGACCTTACGACCGACCACCGCGTCCGGGTCGTCGGGGTTCTGGGCGGCGAAGGCCCGGAGGTCGATCGGCTCTCCTACCCGGAACTGGGCCCGCTTGTGGTTCCGCCAGAAGGCGAGCACCGAGTGGAGGAACCCCGGCGCCTCGGGCGTGCCGAACACGTAGTCCGCCCAGGCGGGCTTCAGCCGGACGCTCCACTTCTCCCACACCACGAGCTCGGGGACGAGGAAGACGGGCTGCTCGCTCTTGCGGGCCATCGCCACCAGGGCCGGGAAGGGGTCCTCGCGCCCGCTCCGTCCCCCGGCGCGGCCGATGGCCGTGGTCTGGAGGAAGACCAGCGCCGAGCCGCCCTTCCGCCGGGCGAAGGTCAGCCGGACGTCGAGCGGGCCGCGCTGGGCGACGCGCCGCCAGGGCCGGCCGAACCAGCGCCGCATGTTGAACACCGCCCGGATGGGCGGAAGCGCGCGGCTCACCAGCAGCCAGGACAGGTAGAGGAAGCTGACCCAGGCCGCGGTCCGTTGCACGTGCACCACGAAGCCCTCGGAGCTCAGCTGCCGCAGCTCCGCCTCGGCGGCGGGCGTCACCCGGACATGGCGACAGTAGCGGCGCCCCAGCGCGCGTCCGATCGGGCCGAACTCGTGCCGGAGCGCGGCCTCGCTGTCGTCGACCTTCACCAGCGCGGTGGCCATGGCGCGTCGGGCAAGTCTTACATGCTCTCGGGCGCGGCGATGCCCAGAAGCTGAAGCCCGGTGGCGAGGACGATGCGCACCGCGTCAGCCAGCGCGAGCCGGGCGGCGCGCAGCACCTCGTTCGACTCGTGCACCACCCGCTTGTCGCGGTCCTGGTTGCCGAGCGTGTACCAGCGGCTGAACTCCACCGCGACGTCGATGAGGTGGCGGGCCACGAAGGAGGGCTCGTCCTGCTCCACCGCCGCGCGAACCTGGACCGGAAACCTGGCCAGCGCGCGGGCGAGCTGCTGCTCCTCCGGGAGCGTGAGCAGCCCGGGGTCGGCCTGGGCAGGGGCGCCTCCGCCGCGCTTGAGGAGGTTGCAGGCCCGGGCGTGCGCGTACTGGAGGTAGGGCCCGGTGTGCCCGTCGAACTCGAGCACCTCGTCCCAGTCGAAGGTGTAGTCGGTGTTCCGGCGGTTCTTGAGGTCGCCGAAGATGACCGCGCCCAGGCCCACCTGCTCGGCCAGCCGCTCCGGCTCCTCGGTGTGGATGCGGCCCGAGGCCGCGCTCTCCTGCACCTTCTCCAGCGCCCGGGTCCGTGCCTCGTCGAGCACGTCCGCGAGGAGGACCAGCCTCCCCGCCCGGGTGGACATCCCCATGATTCGCCCGAACGAGACGTGGATGCAGCGGTCCGCCCAAGGCTTGCCCATCGCCTTCAACACCCGGAACACCTGGGCGAAGTGCAGCGACTGGTCGCGGGCCACCACGTAGAGCGCGCGGTCGAAGTGGAAGCGTTCCCAGCGGTCCTCGGCAGCAGCCAGGTCCCGGGTGGCGTAGAGCGTGCTCCCGTCCGCCTTCCTCAGGAGCACCGGCGGCTCGCCCTCGGCGTAGGGGAGGTCGACGATGAGCGCGCCCTCGCTCTCCTTCACCCCCACGGTGCGGGAGATCTCCTCGATCACCTGGTCCATCCGGCCCTGGTAGAGGCTCTCGCCGTCGATGTGCTCGAACCGGATGCCGAGCCGCTCGTAGATCGGGAGGAAGCCCCGGAGCGAGGTCTCGCGGAGCTCGGTCCAGAGAGCGCGGGCCTCTGGGTCGCCCTCCTCCATCCTCCGGAAGAAGGCCCGGGCCTCGGCGTCGAAGGCCGGGTCCTTCTCCGCTCGGGCGTTGGCCTTCACGTACACGTCCACCA
>DATKKF010000127.1:0-60492 GCA_035543115.1 Myxococcaceae bacterium | reverse complement strand
AGATCCTCCTGCGACGGGACGTGCCCCGGTTCGCCGAGCTGATCCGGGAGCAGGAGCTCCAGGAGTTCCTGCCCGCGACGCCGGTGGTCGAGGCCTGGCGGACGTTCCGTGGCCCCCGCCGCGCGCGGTGGCTCGAGGAGGCGCGCCGGCTCGCCGCCACCTCTCCCCGGCTGGTGGACGCGCACGCCGCCCTCTGTCTCGAGGAGGCGCGCACCGGCGAGCTCGCCCCGGCGGAGCGGGAGTGCGCCCTGGCGGCGACGGCGGCCGACGAGCGGTACTGGCTGCACCCCACGCCGGGAGGTCTGCGCTCGCTGAGCGCGGCGATCGCCCAGCTGGTGCTCGCCGGCGAGCTCACCCGCCGGGGCACGGGGGAGCCCGTGGAGCCGTTCCTGGCGCGTGCCGTCGCGCTCGCTCCGGAGAGCGCGGACGTGTGGGCCGGCCGGGGCGCGGTGCTGCTCGAGCGGGGAGACCCGGCCGGGTCGGCCGCCGCCTTCCGGCGCGCGCTGGCCCTGGACCCGACGCACCGGCCGGCGAGCGAGGGGCTCGTCCGGGCGGAGACGCTGGCCGCGGAGGGTGGCCGGTGAAGCTGCGCATCGCCGCGATCGCCTTCCTGCTGGCGGTGCTGGCCACCGGCATCACCTGGCTGTCGTTCCAGCCGGTGATGCTGCGCCTGGTGGAGGCGCTGCGGCTGGCGGCGCCGGCGGGGAGCGCCTCCCGGCACGTCCTGGAGACGGCGCAGGAGTTCCTGCCGCTCTACCTCGGCCTGGATCTGCTGATCCTGGTGCTGGTGGCGTTCGGCGTCCTCTACTTCACCGTGGTCCGTCCGCTGGGCGCGGTGGAGCGCGAGATGCAGGGCCTGGAGCGGCTGGACTGGGCGCCCGAGGAGAAGGGGGGAGGTCCGCTCCTGAGCCGCTTCCAGGCCAGCCTCCGGAGGACCGCGTCGGCGCTCGCCGCCGAGCGCACGCTCACCCGGGCCCAGCTGGAGGAGCTCGCCGCGGCCAACGAGCGGCTCACCCGGGCGCAGGCCGAGCTGGTGGCGAGCGAGCGGCTGGCCACGGTGGGCCGGCTGGCGGCGGGCGTGGCGCACGAGATCGGCAATCCGCTCTCGGGCGTCCTGGGCTGGCTCAGCGTGGCCCAGACCCGGAGCGCCGCGGACCCCGAGCTCTCCGGCTACCTCCGCGAGATGGAGGCCGAGGTGCGGCGCATCGACGGCATCGTCCGGAGCCTGCTGGACCTCGGCCGCCCCGTGCGCACCCAGGTCGGCCCGGTGCCGGTGGCCGAGCTGGTCCGGACCGCGGCGCGGCTGGTGGGCTCGGGCCCCGAGTTCCGCGAGGTCAGCGTGGAGACCGACATCGATCCGGGCCTGGTCGCGCTGGCGGCCCCCGGGGCCCTGAGCCAGGTGGTCATCAACCTCCTGATCAACGCCGCGCAGGCCATCGGCGGCCCCGGGACGATCCGGGTGGTCGGCGCGGCGGAGGGCGGCCGGGTCCGCCTCGACGTCCTGGACTCGGGCCCAGGGGTCCCGCCCGAGCTGCGGGACCGCATCTTCGAGCCGTTCTTCACCACCAAGTCGGGCGGGAAGGGCACCGGGCTCGGCCTCGCGGTGAGCCAGCACCTGATGCGGGTGATGTCGGGAGACATCGCCGTGGGTGAGTCACCCCGCGGCGGAGGAAAATTTACCGTCAGCTTGCCGGCCGCCTGATCGCCGGTCCGGGACTCGCCAGGGCGCTCCGTCGTGGGAGAATGGCGGTCCCAACCCCGATGTCCATCCTCCGTTCGGTCCTCGTCGCGGACGACGAGGCGTCGCTCCGCCATGTGCTCACGCTGGTCCTCCAGGGCCAGGGCTACGAGGTGCGGGCGGTGAGCAACGGCGAGGAGGCGCTGGCCGAGCTCGAGGCGCGCGACTACGACGCGGTCATCTCCGACGTGCGGATGCCGCGGGTGGATGGCCTCACGGTGCTCCGGAAGGCGCTGGCCCGCCAGCCCGACCTCACCTTCGTGGTGATGAGCGCCTACGGCCAGCCCGACGCCGCGCTGGAGGCGGTGGCCGCGGGCGCGTTCGACTACGTCAGCAAGCCCTTCAAGCCCGAGGAGGTCGTCCTCGTCCTGAAGAAGGCCGAGGAGCGGCGGCGGCTGGTCACCGAGAACCGGCGGCTCCGGCGCTCGGGTGCGGACCGAGGGCCGCTGGACCGCATCGTGGGCGCCTCGGAGGCGGTGAAGCAGCTACACAAACAGATCCTCAAGGTGGCCCCGGTCTCCACCACGGTGCTCATCACCGGCGAGAGCGGGACCGGCAAGGAGCTGGTCGCCCGCGCGTTGCATGAGCTCTCGCCCCGCGCCGCCATGCCCTTCGTCCCGGTGAACTGCGGCGCCATCCCCCCGGGGCTGGTGGAGTCGGAGCTCTTCGGCCACGCCCGCGGCGCGTTCACCGACGCTCGCACCGCCAAGCGCGGGCTCTTCGCCGAGGCCGACGGGGGCACGCTCCTGCTCGACGAGGCCGGCGAGCTGCCCCCGGCGGCGCAGATCAAGCTGCTCCGCTTCCTCCAGGAGGGGGAGATCCGCGCGGTGGGCGAGAATCGCTCCGAGCGCGTGGAGGTGCGGGTGCTGGCCGCCACCCACCGCGACCTGGGCAAGCTGGTGGAGAAGGGCGAGTTCCGCGAGGACCTCTACTACCGGCTCAACGTGGTGAACCTCACCATCCCCCCGCTCCGGGCCCGGCGGGAAGACGTGCTGCAGCTGGCGCGGGCGTTCCTGCTCCGCTTCAACCGCGAGCTCAACCGCCAGGTGCCGGTCACCGGCTTCGAGCCGGGCGCCGAGGAGCTGCTGCTCTCGTACTCCTGGCCGGGCAACGTGCGCGAGCTGGAGAACGCCGTCGAGCGGGCGGTGCTGCTCGCGGAAGGGAACCTGGTCACGGTGCAGAATCTCCCCGAGCGGATCTGGTCCATGCCCCGGCCGCCCCAGGCCGGGGCCTCCCCGGCGGAGACCCCGAGCCACGAGGACCTCTCGCTCAAGCGGGCCATGCGCTCGCTCGAGGAGCGCTACATCCGTGCAGCACTCCGTCGCACCCGCGGGAACCGCACCCGGGCCTCGGAATTGCTGGAGATCAGCCACCGGGCGCTCCTCTACAAGATCAAGGAGTACGGGATCGACGCCGACGCCGAGGGCGAGCTGGGATGAGGCGCGCCGCACCCACCGGCGTGGGGCCCACGACAGACCCCTCAATGACGCGTCAAACAGGCATGTACGAGCAGAACCCACGAATTGCGCCTCTGCTGTTTTCGCGGGGATACTCGCCGCTCGCGGTGCAAATCCCGGAGGGCGCGATGGCGCGCGGCAAACGCAACGACGTCCAGCGTCTGCGTGAGGAACAGCTGATGTCCAAGGCCGAGCTGGCTCGCCGCGCGGGCGTCTCGGTGCTCACCATCGACCGGGTCGAGCGCGGGGCCGAGTGCCGGGTGGACACCAAGCGGAAGATCATCCTCGCCCTCGGCTACACCGTGGAGGACCGCCGCAAGGTCTTCCCCGACGGCAATGCGGAAGGAGCGCGGTGATGGCGAAGGGGAAGCTCGCCATCGGCCTCGACATCGGGTCGACGTCGGTGAAGATGATCCAGCTCAAGGAGACGCGGCGCCGCGGCGAGGTGGTCTACTCGCTGCAGAACTTCGGGATGAAGCCGCTGCCTCCCGAGGCGATCGTCGACAACGCGCTGATGAACTCCACCGCCATCGTCCAGGCCATCCAGGAGCTCATCGGCGAGCTGCGGATCAAGCAGAAGGAGACCGCGATCAGCGTCTCCGGTCACTCGGTGATCATCAAGAAGATCCAGATGCCGCAGATGTCCTCGGCGGAGCTGGACGAGTCCATCCAGTGGGAGGCGGAGCAGTACATCCCCTTCGACGTGAAGGACGTCAACATCGACACCCAGATCCTCTCCATCGAGGGGTCCGCCGCCACCGGCCAGATGGACGTGCTCCTGGTCGCGGCAAAGAAGGACATGATCAACGACTACACCACCGTGGTCACCGAGGCCGGCCTGCTCCCGGTGGTGGTGGACATCGACTCCTTCGCCGTCCAGAACATGTTCAGCGCCAACTACGAGACTGCGGACGCGGACACGGTGGTGCTGATCAACGCCGGCGCCTCGGTGGTGAACATCAACATCCTCGACCGCGGGGTGACCGTCTTCACTCGCGACGTGACCATCGGCGGCAACCAGTTCACCGAGGAGATCCAGAAGCAGCTCAACGTCTCCTACGAGGAGGCCGAGGCGCTGAAGATCGGCGGCGGCCGCAGCGAGTCCGACGCGGTGGTGCCTCAGGAGGTCGAGCGGGTGATGGCCGGGGTGGCCGAGCAGGTCGCCGGGGAGATCCAGCGCTCGCTGGACTTCTACGCCGGCACCGCGGCGGACACCAAGTTCTCCAAGGTCTACCTCTCGGGCGGCACGGCGAAGATCCCCGCGCTGTTCAAGACCATCGAGGCCCGGGTGGGCGTGCCGGTGGAGATCGCCAACCCGTTCAAGAACGTGGTCATCGACAGCCGCCGCTTCGATCCGGGCTTCATCATGGACGTCGCTCCGATGGCGGCGGTGGCGGTGGGGCTGGCCCTGCGCCGGCCCGGGGACAAGGCAGCGTGAGGAGGGTGCGGCGATGATGATCCACATCAACCTCCTCCCCGTCCGGCAGGAGAAGAAGCGCGAGGTCGGACGGCAGTTCCTCGTCGTGGTCGGCGGGGCGCTGTTCATCACCCTCCTCGGGAACTGGCTCTGGTACGACGGGCTGGCTTCCGAGGAGAAGAAGAACGCCCAGCGGATGGCCGCCACCCAGGCCCGCATCGCCGAGCTGGAGAAGGTCATCGGCGAGGTCGACAAGATCAACGCCCGGAAGAAGGACGTCCAGGCCAAGCTGGCGATCCTCGCCGACCTCCGCAAGCAGCGCACCGGCCCGGTGCGGATGCTGGACGCGCTCTCCACCGCCATTCCCAAGAAGGTCTGGCTGACCGGATTCGACGAGAAGTCCAGCGCGGTGAAGATGACCGGTCGCGCCGCCAGTCACGAGGACGTGGCCGAGTTCATGCGCGCGCTGCAGAGCATCGTCTGGACGCCGCGGGGAATGGGGAGGCTGATCGAGCAGAAGCGCGACGCGGCGACCGCCCGGGTCGAGCTGGTGGGCGGGGAGGGCGCGGTGGAGGACTTCCCCAACAAGTCGATCTCCAACTTCTTCACCCGGGTCGACCTCAAGCGGGCCGAGTCCAAGGCCTCCTCGGGAGTGGCCGGGGCACCGCGGATCGTCGAGTTCGAGATCAACATGAACTCGAACTACGCCATCTAGGACCGCCATGGACGAGCTGATCGAGAAAGTCCTGAAGGCCCCTCCCCTCCAGAGGTGGGGAGGTCTGGCTGCGGTCCTGGTGCTGCTGACCGTGGCGAACTTCTTCTTCATGGTCCGCCCCGAGCTGGACACGCTCGAGGGTCAGGCCGCGCAGCAGCGGCAGCTCGACTCGCAGCTGCAAGAGAAGTCGGAGATCGCCCAGAACCTCAACGAGCGGCGCCGGGAGATGGACCTCCTCCAGCAGCGGCTGGACGAGGCGCTCTCCGAGCTCCCCGAGGCAGCGGATCTGGACGAGCTGCTGGCCCAGCTGAACGAGATTGGCCGGAAGAGCGGGCTGGAGATCTCCACGGTCGAGCCGGCTCCCGAGGAGTCGGCGCAGATCTACGTGAAGATCCCGATCAAGATGGCGCTCACCGGGAACTACCACGAGATCGCCATGTTCCTGCAGTCGCTGGCGAATCTCCGGCGCATCGTCAACGTGAACAACATCCAGCTCGGCTCGCCCACGCTCAAGGCGGAGAAGGTGGTCCTGAGCACGTCCTTCGTGGCGACCACCTTCCGCTTCCTGGACCCGAAGACCCAGGCGGCGGACAAGAAGAAGGCGGCGGCGCAGTGACTCGCCCCAGCCCCACGCCGCGTCTCCTCGCCGCCCTGGGCCTGCTCGCCGCGCTGGCCGCGGCCTGCGGCGGGAGCACCCCCGCGCCTCCCGCCGCGCCGCCGAAGGCCGCTGTCGCCAAGGCCCCACCGCCCGCCGAGCCCGCGGCTCCGCCCGCGCCCTCCTACGTCTACAACCCGGTGGGCAAGCGCGACCCGTTCCGCAGCCCGGAGGCCGAGCCCGCGGCGCAGGCCGCGCTGGCCAACACCGCGTGCACCGAGCCGCTCTGCCGGTTCGACGTGGACCAGCTCACCCTGGTGGCGGTGGTGAGCGGTGACGCCAACCCGCTGGCCATGGTCCAGGACCCCCAGGGCCGCGGCTACTTCGTCCGCCGGAACACCCGCGTGGGGCGGCAGGGCGGGAAGGTCACGCAGATCATGAGCGATGCGCTGGTCATCACCGAGTACTTCACCACCCCGGACGGGAAGACCACCGCCAACCCCGTCACCCTGGCCATCAAGTCCGAGAAGATCCCCGAGCAGGAGACCGACCTCGCGACGGGGAAGACCTATTGAGGCCCGAGCGGAGAGCCCTGTGATGCGCACCCAGAGCGCAGTGACCCTGATTGGCTGGCTGGCGGTGATCGCTGCCGGCCCGTCCCTTGCGGCCGAGCCCAACGTGCTCTCCGACGTGCGGCTGGAGTCCACCCCTTCGGGCGCCCGGGTGGTGGTGACCGGGAGCCGTCCGCCCATCTTCACCGTCTTCCGGCTCGCCGGCCCGGACCGGCTGGTCATCGACGTGACCTCGGCGGACGCCGCGGCGATCCGGGGCGCCCGCGAGGGCCAGGGCCCTGTCGCCGGGATCAACGTCTCGCAGTTCACCGACTCGACCAGCAGCGTGGGCCGGGTCCTGGTCACGCTGCGGGAGGCGAAGAGCTACGACGTCAAGGCGGACGGGAACCTCCTGCTCATCTCGGTGGTCGGACCGGGCGCCACCTCCGCGCCGGCCGCCAGCGCACCGCCCGCGATCCGCGCCCTGGCCCCGTCGGCCCTGGTGGCCGCGCCGGCGGCGCCCGCTCCCGCTGCCGCCCCGTCCAGCGTCGCCACCCCGTCGCCCGCCGCGGCGAGCAGCGGCGACGTGGTCTCGGTGGCCCGCGAATCCCGCCCGGTGAAGACGCCCGCCCGCCGTCTCACCGCGGTGCGCGCCCGGGGCGACACGCTCCAGCTCTCGTTCGACGGCGAGGTCCGGGGCTACGAGCTCCTCCGCCTCACCGGGCCGAACCGCCTCGCCCTGGACGTGACCGGCGTGAAGCTCGCCACCTCGGTGCGGAAGGCGTCCGGTGGGCCGTTCTCCACCCTCCGCGCCGGGGCACATCCGGACAAGGTGCGGCTGGTGGTGGACGTGGACGAGGCGCGCGACGGCCGGGTGGAGTTCGCCCGGAACGGGCTCCGCTGGACGGTGTCCGCCCCGGCCACCCCGGCGGCGGCCATCGCCTCGACCCCCCCCGCTCCCCCCGCGCGGGGCAAGGGCGATCTGCAGGACGGCGAGGTGGAGATCGACGGGCGCCGGGTGGTGACCGCCGCGGCCGCCGCTCCGGCCCAGGGCTCCCCGGCGGAGATGCTGGACCTCGGCTTCGTCGAGTCGTCGCGGGGCGGGCGGATCCAGATCAAGCTCAGCCGCGCGGCCCAGTTCGAGGTGGAACGCCCGGATGATCGCGGCGCGGTGCTCACCCTGACCGGCGTGCGCCTTCCCCGGAAGCTGGAGCGCAGCCTCGACACCTCGGCGCTGGAGACGCCGATCAGGATGATCAGCACCTTCGCGGTCCCGGGCGACGGCCAGCGGGTCCGGGTGGTGGTCGCCGCGGACGGGGCGCTCACCGAGCACGCCGAGCGGGTGGCCGACGGGCTCCTCTGGCACCTCGAGGCCAAGGGAACCAAGACCGAGGAGGTCGCGGTCTCCAACCGCACCGCCGGGTTCACCACCGAGCCGGCGGTGGTCGCCGCGCAGACCGCCTCCGGACGCACCCGCTACGTGGGGAAGAAGGTCTCGTTCGAGTTCAAGGACATCGACATCCACAACCTGCTGCGGGTCATCGCCGAGGTCAGCAAGAAGAACATCGTCGTCGCCGACGACGTGACCGGGAAGATCACCATCCGTCTGCGGAACGTCCCCTGGGACCAGGCCCTGGACATCATCCTCGCCAGCAAGGGCCTGGGGAAGGAGGAGATCGGCGACATCATCCGTGTCGCTCCGCTGAAGACGCTGGAGGAGGAGGCTCGCTCGCGCGAGGAGCGCAAGAAGGCCATGCGCCGCCAGGAGGATCTGGTGGTGCAGCTCATCCCGGTCAACTACGCCGCGGCAACCGACATGGCCGCCCGGGTGAAGGACGTGCTCAGCGAGCGCGGCACGGTGGCGGTCGACGCCCGGACCAACACCCTGGTGGTGCGGGACATCGGCAGCAACATCGGCAAGGCACGGGGCCTGGTGGAGAAGCTCGACTCGATCACCCCGCAGGTCCTGATCGAGAGCCGCATCGTCGAGGCCAACACCACCTTCTCGCGCTCCATCGGTGTGCAGTGGGGCGGCTTCGGACAGGCCGCCCCGTCGAGCGGCAACGCCACCGGCCTGAGCTTCCCCAACACGGTGCGGGTGACCGGCGGCTCGGACCTCGGCACAGCCTCGGCCACCGGCATCTCGTCTGCTCCCAACTTCGCGGTGAACCTGCCGGCCGCGGTCGGCGCCGGCGCCGGCGGTGCGCTGGGCTTCACCTTCGGTTCGGCCAACGGGGCGCTCAACCTCAACCTCCGGCTCTCGGCCGCGGAGAGCAACGGCACGGTGAAGACCATCAGCGCGCCCAAGGTCACCACCCTGCAGAACCAGAAGGCGACCATCAGCCAGGGCGTGTCCATCCCCTTCAGCCAGGTGTCCGCCCAGGGCGTGAACACCACCTTTGTCGAGGCGCGGCTGCAGCTCGACGTGACCCCTCACATCACCTCGGACGGCAGCGTCCTGATGGCCATCCGGGCCACGAACAACCAGCCCGATCCCGCCAACACCGGCGCCAACGGCCAGCCGGCGATCCAGAAGAAGGAGGCCGAGACGCAGGTGCTGGTCAAGGACGGCGACACCACGGTGATCGGCGGCATCTACGTCCGGCGCGGCTCGACCACCGAAGCTGGCGTTCCCTGGCTGATGAAGATTCCCATCCTCGGGTTCTTCTTCAAGACCAACACCGTGTCCGAGAACCGGCAGGAGCTCCTGATCTTCATCACTCCGCGCATCGTCACCCAGACGGTGGCCCGTCCCGTCGCGTCGGCGAGCGCACCCGCTGGAGGCAATCCATGAGTCGTCGACTGACCGTCCCGCCGCTCGTCCCGGCGGCACTGGCAGCCGTCCTTCTGCTGGCAGGCTGCTCGGCGGATCCGCTGAACATCATCATCCTCAACGCGCGCGCGCCCACCGACAAGTGCGACTTCAGCGACTCCACCCTCTACACCGAGCGGGGCACGCTCGATCTCCGGCCCTGGGTCGACGCGGCCGGCAACGCGGGGTTCAGCGACTACTACTTCCAGCAGTTCTCCTGGGAGAACCAGCTGCAGCCCGCCCCGATCACCGTGAACGGACAGGTGGTGGATCCGGGCGGCGGAAACGACTTCATCGCCGACACCATCGTCTACCAGTACCAGTACACGGATCCTGCGGTGGTCCTGGCGAACGAGACGCAGAACATCCGGGCGGTGATCAGCGCGGGTGGCTCGGAGAAGGACAACCGGATGAACGCCGACCTGATCCAGCCCAAGGCCGCCGCGGCGCTGAACGCCTCGCTCACCGCGACCGGGCAGACCCTGCTGGTGACCTTCCAGGTCTTCGGAAAGCTCGCCGGCGGCAGCCCCAAGTACACCAACAAGGTGAGCTTCCCGCTCACGGTCTACCGGAGCAGCGCCGCCCCGCTGGTCTGCCCCACCGGCACCAAGCTCTACGAGGGGCAGTGCGGCGTCCCGGGCCGGGACGCCACCGTGCAGTGCGTGCCGTCGACGTAGTCTTTGCTCGATGGCCTTCCTTCCCCTCCTCGAGGAAGTGGTCCGCTCCGTGGACGGAGGCCTGGCCTGCTCGGTCATGGGCTTCGACGGCATCTCGGTGGAGAGCTTCCAGGTGGACGCCGCGTCCGACCTGGACGTGCAGTCCACCCTGATCGAGTACGCGGCGGTGCTCGGCCAGGTGAAGAACGCCGCCCAGCTGCTCAAGACCGGTGCGGTCAACGAGGTCAGCATCAACTCGAACCAGGTGCTGACCGTGATGCGGCTGGTGACCGACGAGTACTTCGTCGTCCTGGCGCTCAAGGCCTCGGGCAACTACGGCAAGGGGCGGTATGCGCTGCGGATCGCCGCGCCGCGCATCCGCGCCGAGCTGTAGCAGGCCCCTAGGCCCTTCCCAGCCGGGGCACCCTCGGGGTAAGGGGCACCGGCCATGGCCGGTGTCATCGATACGTCCGAGTTCCGCAAGGGCCTGAAGATCGAGGTCGACGGTGAGCCCTACGAGATCATCGAGTTCCAGCACGTGAAGCCTGGAAAGGGCTCGGCGTTCGTGCGGACCAGCATCAAGAGCCTCCTCAGCGGCCGGGTGCTCCAGCCCACCTTCAAGAGCGGCGACAAGGTGGGGAAGCCGGACATCGAGGAACGGCAGATGCAGTACCTCTACCAGCAGGGCGACGACTACTACTTCATGGACACCCGGAACTACGAGCAGACCTTCCTCGGTGAGGCGGTGCTCGGCGAGTCGCGCAACTACCTCAAGGAGAACATCGAGGCCTCGGTTCTCTTCTACAACGGCAAGGCCATCGGGGTGTCGCTGCCCAACTCGGTGGACCTCAAGGTCACCAAGTGCGACCCCGGCATCCGCGGGGACACGGTGAGCGGCGCCACCAAGCCCGCCGAGCTCGAGACCGGGTACGTGGTCAATGTCCCGCTGTTCATCAACGAGGGTGACGTCCTGAAGATCGACACCCGGGACGGGAAGTACCTCACCCGCGTCGCCGCCGCCTGAGCCCATGGCGAGCAAGAAGCGAGCAGACGGGACCGAGACGCGCGACGAGGGGCCGGCCACCTCGCTCCTCGACGTCGACGCCCTCCGGCGCATCGTCGAGCTCCTCGAGACCACCGAGATCACCCGCCTCTCCTGGCGCCGGGGACGCGAGCGGCTGCTCATCACCCGCGGCCACGGCCCGGCGCCCCTCGTCCACGGGGGGCCCGGCGCCGCGCACGCGCCGCTTCCGCCGCTGCAGGCGGCCTCGCTCGGTTCCCGGGTGAGCCCCGCCGAGCCCGCCGCCGCGGCCTTGGCTCCCACCGCACCGGAGAGCGAGAAGAAGGGTCACCTGGTGGCCTCGCCCTTTGTCGGGACCTTCTACCGGACTCCTGCGCCGGACCAGCCGTCCTTCGTCGAGGTGGGTTCGGTGGTGAAGAAGGGTCAGACCCTCTGCATCATCGAGGCGATGAAGCTGATGAACGAGATCGAGGCCGACGAACCCGGGAAGGTCACCGAGATCTTGGTGGAGAACGGGCAGCCGGTGGAGTTCGGCCAGCCGCTGTTCCGGATCGAGCCCGCCTGAGGCCGGCCAGCGGCATGTTCAAGAAGATCCTCATCGCCAACCGCGGGGAGATCGCCCTCCGGGTCATCCGCGCTTGCCGCGAGCTGGGGATCCCCACCGTCGCCGTGCACTCCACCGCCGACGCCACCGCGCTCCACGTGCGCTTCGCCGACGAGGCGGTGTGCATCGGTCCGCCGCCCTCGCGCGAGAGCTACCTCAACATCCCGGCGATCCTCTCCGCGGCGGAGATCACACGCGCCGACGCCATCCACCCCGGGTATGGCTTCCTCTCGGAGAACGCCGACTTCGCCGAGGTCTGCGAGAACTGCAAGATTCGCTTCATCGGCCCACGGCCCGAGGTGCTGCGCCTGATGGGAAACAAGGTGCGGGCCCGTGAGGCGGCGAGGGAGGCGGGGTTGCCGCTGCTCCCGGGCTCGGCAGGCGTGCTCCGGGGTCCGGCGGAGGCACAGGCCGAGGCGGACCGCATCGGCTACCCGGTCATCCTCAAGGCCGCGGCGGGTGGCGGCGGGCGGGGCATGAAGATCGTCCGCGGCCGCGATGCGGTCACCGCCGCCTTCGCCACCGCCTCCGCCGAGGCGGCCTCGGCCTTCGGCAACGGCGACATGTACGTCGAGCGGTACGTGGAGAGGCCGCGCCACATCGAGATCCAGATCGTCGCCGACGAGCACGGCAAGGTGCTCCACCTGGGCGAGCGCGAGTGCTCGGTGCAGCGGCGCCACCAGAAGCTCATCGAGGAGAGTCCCTCTCCGGCCGTCTCGCCCGAGCTCCGGCGCCGCATGGGCGAGGTGAGCGTCCGGGCGATGGAGCGCATCAGGTACAACAACCTCGGCACCGTCGAGTACCTGCTCGACGAGCGCGGCGAGTTCTACTTCATGGAGATGAACACCCGCGTCCAGGTGGAGCACCCGGTGACCGAGGCGGTGACCAGCATCGACCTGGTCCGCGAGCAGATTCTCCTCGCCTCGGGTGAGCCGCTCCGGAGGGCACAGGAGGACGTCCAGCTCCGCGGCGCGGCGATCGAGGCCCGGGTCAACGCCGAGGACCCGGTCACCTTCGCGCCCTGGCCGGGGAAGATCACCGGCTACAGCGTCCCGGGGGGCTACGGTGTCCGGGTGGACTCGGCTGCGTACGAGAACTACACCGTCCTTCCTCACTACGACTCGCTCCTGGCCAAGGTCATCGTCCACGCCGAGGACCGGCCCCTGGCCATCGCCCGGCTGCAGCGCGCGCTGGGCGAGTACGTGATCGAGGGCATCCGGACCAACATCCCGTTCCACCGGACCGCCCTGGCCGACGACGCCTTCACCTCGGGGCAGTACGACACCCGACTGGTAGAGCGGCTCCTGGCCTCCGAGGTGGGCACCCGGCGCCTCCGGCAGGCCATCGAGGAAACGCCGTAACCCCTCGGACTCTCTGAGGAACGCCTCGGCACGTTCCTTGACGGTTGCGCGTCCGCCACGCTACCGTCCGGGGTGGAGACTCCCCGGCCGTGCCTCGGTCCCGACCCCCCTCGGGAGCGCGGGCGGCGCCGGCGCTTCGATGGACAAGAACAAGATCATCGAGGGCGCGGCCAAGCTCGTCGCCAAGGGTGCCTTCGACAAGGCCATCCGCGAGTACCAGAAGGTGCTCGATCTGGACCCGCGCGACGTGCGCGTGCTCCAGAAGATGGGCGAGCTGTACCAGAAGAAGGGCGACAACCCGCAGGCCGCGTCCTTCTTCACCAGGGTGGCCGAGGTGTACGCCCAGGACGGGTTCTTCCTGAAGGCGGTGGCGCTCTACAAGCAGGTGCTCAAGCTCAACCCCGACCTGGTCGAGGTCAACGTCAAGCTGGCCGAGCTGCACCAGCACCTCGGGCTGATGACCGAGGCGATGGCCTTCTTCCAGGTGGTGGTCGCCCACCACGAGCGGAAGGGTGACACCAAGGCCACCTTCGCCACCCTGAAGAAGATGGTGGACCTGGATCCGGAGAACGTCTCCAGCCGCCTCAAGCTCGCCGAGCTCTACGCCCGCGAGCAGATGGGCGGGGAGGCGCTGGCCGAGTTCAAGCGCGCGGCCGACTGGCTGGAGCGCAACAGCCGCCCCGACGAGCGGCTCCGGGTCCTCGAGCGCATCGCCGCGCTCGAGCCGGACAACGTGCAGCTCGCCCGCAACCTGGCACACGACTACCTGGCGCGGGGCGACCACAAGCGCGCGCTGGCCAAGCTGCAGCTGTGCTTCAAGGCCGACCCGCGCGACATCCCGACGCTCGTCCTCCTGGCGCAGGCGTTCACCGCGCTCAACCACACCAGCAAGACGCTGAGCGTCTACAAGGAGCTGGCCAAGCTCCACGCCGAGCGCAACCAGCACCTCGAGTCGAGCGAGGCCTGGGGGAAGATCGAGCGGATCGACCCGGCGGACGCCGACCTGCTGGCATGGAAGGCGAGCCAGCGGCCCGCGGCAGCCGTCCCGCAGCCTGGGGCGCCCCGCCCGGCGCGCACCTCGGTGTCCCAGGCCATCGCCGCGGCCCAGGCGGCCCCACCCCCGCCGCCTCCGCCGCCTGCGTCCGCCCCGGTGACGCTGAGCCGCGAGCAGATCCAGAAGCTGCTCGCCGAGACCGACGTCTACGTGAAGTACGGGCTGCACGACAAGGCGCTGGAGCACCTGCGGCGCATCTTCGCCGTCGATCCGGAGAACCTCGACGCGCACGAGAAGGCGTACGTCATCTACCGCGCCGCGGGGCACGGGGCGCAGGCCACCGAGCAGCTGCTCAACGTGCTCCGGCTGTGCACTCGCGGCCTAGAGAGGAAGCGCGCCCAGCCGTACCTGGACACGCTGCTCTCCGAGGCGCCGGGCCACCCGGAGATGCCGGCCTTCCTCGCCGTGCTCCGGCCGGAGGCGGTGCGGGGTGGTCTGGATCCGGCGCTGATGGCCGCCGGCGGCGACGAGGAGGTGCTCCTCGCCGACGACGCGCTGGACGCCTCCTCGGACGACCTGGCGCTGAGGAACGCCGGCCCGGGTGGGGACGACGAGCTGCTCGCCGAGGACGACGAGGCGATGCTCGTGGACGAGGAGCCCGAGCCCGAGCCGGTGTCCGTCGCCACCGACGAGCCGCTCGCCGCCCGACATGGCGTGCTCGTGCCGCCCCCGCCCGAGGTGGACGGATACGGCGACGCGATGCCGTACGGGGACGAGGGGGCCGAGCGCACCGAGAGGAACGACGCGCTCGGCGCCTATGAGGCGGGGGTGGAGAGCGCCGTCGAGCTGCCTCCGGACGAGGAGCTGGTGCTCACACCCGCGCCTCCGCCGGCCCCTCCGCCCCGCGCGACGCCCGGCGCCCGCGCCGTCCCACCCGCGCCTCAGGCCAGCCCCGGCGGCATGCCGCCGGCCTTCACCCAGTCGGCCTTCCCCCGGAGCGGGCCGGCTCCGGCAGCGGGAACCGGCGATCGCCCCGTGCCCCCGGCCGGAAGCGGTCCCGCCGCCCGGAGTGCGCCCGTCCTTGCCCGTGCTCCCGAGCCTGTCAGTCCCGCGACGACGGGCCGGAGGACATCGGCCGCGACCAACGGTGCAGCCTCCCGTGCCGCGGGCAAGGGAGTTCCCGAGGAGAGCGGACCGGTCACCGAGGAGCTGAACGAGGCCAGCTTCTTCCTCGACCAGGGGCTGCTCGGCGAGGCGCGCGAGGTGCTGGACACGGTGGAGCTGGTCCGGCCCGGCCTCCCCCGGACCGCCGCGCTGCGCGACCGGCTGGCCGCGCTCGAGGCGGGGAAGGCCGCGCAGCCGTCCACTCCCACGCCGCCGCCTCGACCGCGAGCCGCGCCGCCCGGCGTCGAGCCCATCCCCGTGCGCACCGGCTCCTACAACCTCGCCGAGGAGCTTGCGGACGAGCTGCAGGAGCTCGGGCCCGCGCCGGAGGACGAGTCCGCGCCCGTGGCCGGGGGGGACTTCCAGTACTCGGTGGAGGAGGTCTTCTCCGAGTTCAAGAAGGGCCTCGAGCGCGTGGTGCAACGCAACGACGTGGAGACCCACTACGATCTGGGCATCGCCTACAAGGAGATGGGGTTGCTCGACGACGCGGTGGCTGTCTTCGAGGTCGCGCGCCAGGGGTGCCAGGGACAGCCGAAGGAGGTGGACTGTCTCACCATGATCGGCCTGCTCCAGGGGATGCGCGGCGAGCCCCAGCGAGCCGTGGCGGCCTTCCGTGACGCGCTGGCCAGCCCCCACGCGAGCGCGCGGGAGATGAGCCTGCGCTACGAGCTCGCGCTGGCCCACGAGGCGGCCGGCGCCGGTGGAAAGGCGCTGGGGCAGTACCTGGCCGTGCAGAAGGCCGAGCCCGGCCACCGCGACGTGGCGGACCGGGTGCGGAGGCTGTCGGCCACGGTACGACCCGAGGACGACGGTCCCATCCGCCCCGCCGCCGGAGCCTCCGCCACCGGTCGCCCGGCACCCACCCGGCCGTCCCCGCCCGAGCCCGCGCCGACGGTGCCTGCGAAGACCCGCAAGGTGGGGTACTTGTAGGGAAGCCCCCCCGACGATGAGCTACCTGGAACACTTCGGCCTGACCGAGGAGCCCTTCTCCAACGCGCCGGTCAGCCGCTTCTACTTCGAGTCTCCCCAGCACCAGCAGGCACTGGTGCGCCTCACCCATGCCGTCTCGCGCATGCGGGGGCTCTCGGTGCTGGTGGGGGACATCGGAGCGGGGAAGACCACGCTCGCCCGGCGGCTGCTCGACGCTCTCCCCGAGGAGGAGTACGAGGCCGCGCTCTTCGTCATCATCCACTCGGGCGTGACCGCGTCCTGGCTGCTCCGCCGTATCGCGCTGCAGCTGGGGGTCGAGAACCCGGCGCAGGAGAAGCTCGCGCTCCTGAGCCAGCTCTACCAGCGGCTGGTGCAGATCCACGAGCAGGGCCGCAAGGCGGTGGTGCTCATCGACGAGGCCCAGATGCTCGAGACGCGCGAGCTGATGGAGGAGTTCCGGGGCCTGCTCAACCTCGAGGTGCCGGAGCGGAAGCTCATCTCGTTCGTCTTCTTCGGGCTGCCGGACATCGAGCGAAACCTCCGGCTCGACCCGCCGCTGGCCCAGCGGGTGGCGATGCGCTACCGGCTCGAGCCCTTGAACCCCGAGAGCACGCGCTCGTACGTCGAGCACCGGATCACCACCGCCGGGGGCACCAGGAACCCGTTCACCCCGGCGGCCATCGAGGTGCTGCACCGGCTGTCCGGGGGCTCGCCGCGCATCATCAACACCCTCTGTGACAACGCCTTGTTCGAGGCGTACCTGGCCCAGGAGACGACCGTGGACGCCCCGCGCATCGAGGAGATCGCCCGGAATCTCGCGCTGGTCGCCGCGGAGGCCTCCGGCGGCAATGGCGCGCCGGCTCCCGCGGCCCCGGCCGGCAACGTGGACCTCTCCGAGGTGGACCGCTACCTCGAGAGCCTGAAGAGCTAGTGCCCATGCGGTGGAGCGGCGCGAGCCGCCGGCGACGGCTCCTGGGCGCGGGCCTTCTGCTCGCGCTGGCGGCCGGCGGCCTCACCTTCCTGCTGGTGGGCCGCTCGCGCTTTGCCTGGGACCGTGCCTGCACCCTGGCCCGACGGGAGCTCCCAGGGCTGCTCGGCGCGGAGGTGGGGCTCGGGCGCTGCGAAGTGGACCCGGCCGGACGCACCATCCGGATCTACGGCCTGTCCGTCGCTGCGCCGGGCAACGAGCGCCCCTATTTCAGTTCCGACGAGGTGGAGATCACCGTCGCCGGCGTCCAGCCGCTCTCGGGGCGCCTGGAGCTGGAGCGAATGCGGGTCGTCCGCCCGCGCATCTGGCTCGACCTCTCGCGCCCCCAGCCGCCGCCGCCCAGGGCCCAGGGCTGCCCTCTCCGCACGCTGGAGCACGTGATGGTGGACGCGCTCGAGGTGCGCGGCGCCGAGGTGAGGGTGGCGCTCCCCGCGGGGCGGAAGGTCGAGGTGGCCGGCGTGGAGCTCAGCTGGCGCACCCGCCGCCGGGACGCGGAGTTCACCCTCCGCACCTCGCAGGGCCTCCTGGACCTGGCCAATGGCCGCCCGCCGCTGGCCGTGGCCGGCCTGGCGGTGGAGGGGGCGCTGGCCCCCGGCGGCCGGGAGCTCGAGGTGAGCCGGGGCGAGCTGTCCATCGACGATGCGCAGCTGTCCTTCGCCGGACGGGTGGACGACCTCTGCCGTCCGGCGCTCGCGCTGGACGCTCAGCTGTTCCTGCCCATGCGAATGCTGTCCCGGGTGGCGCCGATCGGCGAGGCCTCCGGCCACCTGTGGGCCCAGGCCACCCTCTCCGGGCGGCTGCCCGATGTCCGCGTCACCGGCGAGCTGCTCGGCAAGGGCGTCACGCTCGGGGGCCTCCGTCCGGGTGACTTCAGCGTCCGGGCGTCGCTGGCCGGGCAGGACGTCACCATCGGCGAGCTCACCGTGCCGGTGGGCCAGGGCTCGCTCCGCGCCGGCGGCGAGCTGCGGCTCGGGCCTGGCCTGCCGCTCCGGGCCAAGGTCGACCTGGACCAGGTGAGCCTCTTCCAGGTCTTCGAGCGGGTGGGGTTGACCGGGGCCTGGGTGGACCTCCTGGCCACCGGACCGGTGAGCATCTCGGGGAAACTCGCTCCGTCGCCCGAGCTGCAGGGCCAGGCGGACCTCAAGGTGGCGAGGTTCGTCACCTGGGGCCACCCGGTGGACAGGAAGCTGCCGGGGCCGCCCATCCTCTCCATCCCCGCCGGCGACGTGACGCTCGACCTCGGCATCCACCCCGACCGGGTGGAGCTCACCAACGGCAAGGTGAGGGTGGGCGGCTCCCAGGCGCTGGCCAGCGTGATGATCCCCTACGGGGGCCGCGGCGCCATCACCATCGACTCCACCGCCGAGCCACTGGTGCTCGAGGACGTGGGCAAGCTCGCGGACATCCCCCTCGGCGGGGTGGGCGCGGTGCGGGTGTCCATCCGCATTCCGCCGATGATGGTGTCGCTCGACGGCGAGCTGGCCCTTCAAGACTCCAGCTTCCGTGGCTTCGCGCTGGGCAACCTCTCCTCGGCGGTCACGGTGCGTGACGGCGTCTTGTCGTTCCCCGACGCCACGGGCATCAAGGGCCGTACCGCCTACCAGGGGCGCGCGGCGCTGGACTTCCGGGGCGAGCAGCCCGAGGTGCACGTGGCGGCAAACATCCCCAACGGGCGGGTGGAGGACCTGGTCGAGGTGCTGGCGCCGGTGTCGCCGGCGGTCCAGCCGCTGCGCCGCATCCTGGTCGGGAGCGCCCGCGGCGCGGTGACACTCGAGGGTCCCGCGGAGACGATGGAGGGGCGGTTCGATCTGGACCTGTCCAACGTGAGCTGCTCGGGCCGGCGGCTCGGCGCCGGCGCGCTCCACGCCCGCCTCGAGCGGGGGAACGCCATCGCCCTGGATTCGGTCGCCCTCCGCGGGCCGCTCGGGACCTCGAAGGCCGACGGACGGTGGGACTTCGAGGGCCCACTCGCGGCGAGGTTCCGGGTCGACGGGCTCCAGCTCGACGAGCTGATGGGCACCGAGCTGGCAAAGCGGCTCCGGGCCCGAGGGACGCTCACCCTGGCCGGGACGCTGGGCGGCACCGACGAGGTGCCCAACCTGGCCATGACCTTGAGCGGGCCGCAGGTCTACCTCTCGGGCCGGGCGCTCGGCGCGATGGCGCTCGAGGCCCGGGCCATCGGCGAGCAGGTGGAGCTCAAGGGCCGTCCGGTGGCCGACACCGACCTGCGAATGACCGCGCGGATCCGGAAGCCCTACCCGTACGAGGCGACGCTCAAGCTCGCCCTGGCCGACATCCGGGCACTGCTTCCCGACACCGCCGCCGCGCAGGGACTCAACGGCTCGGCGAGCGGCGTGCTGACCGCCAGCGGAAATCTCTCCGAGCCCGAGGCGACGCGCGGCCTGCTCCACCTCGACAGCCTCAAGCTACAGCGCGGCGAGTTCCGCGCCGAGAGCGATGGACCGTGGGACATACGGTTCCGGAGCGGACGGGTGAGCAGCGAGGGGCTCCGGCTCAAGGGCCCCGAGACCGAGGTCGGCGCGTCGGGCTACCTGGAGGAGTCGGCGATGGACGTCGCGGTCTCCGGCGCGGTGGACCTGCGACTGCTCGAGTCCTTCGTCCCCTCGCTGGAACGCGCCTCGGGGCGGCTCGAGCTGCTCGGCACCGCGCGCGGCGAGCCGGCCGATCCGCAGATCGTCGGCACCGCCACCCTGGTCGACGCCGGGTTCCGCGTCCGCGGGCAGCCGCTGGAGCTCCGGGGGCTCAAGGGCAAGCTGGACTTCAGCGAGTCGCGCATGCTCTGGAGCGACCTCGAGGGTCAGGCCAACGATGGGCGACTGAGCAGTCGCGGCGACGTGCGCTGGAGGCGCTTCCGGCCGGAGCAGCTCGAGGTCGCGCTGCAGCTGGACCAGGTCTCGGTGCGCGTGGTGGAGGACGCGCCCTTCGCCGCCACCGGGGAGCTCACCCTGACCGGCAGGCCGGGGTCGTTCTTTCTGGCCGGTGACCTTGACGTGCAGCGGCTCCGCTACCGCCGTCCGTTCGGGTTCGACACCCTGCTCGCGCGAGCCAACCGGCCCGGCGCCCGCGGCGAGCCGCCCAGCGAGTGGCTCCAGCTCGACGTGGCGCTGCACCTCAAGGACGCCGCGGTGGAGAACAACCTCGCCCGGGCACGCATCGTCGGTGACCTGCGGCTCACCGGGAGCAACCTGCACCCCGGCCTCATCGGGGCGATGGAGGCGGGGCAGGGCAGCCAGGCCTTCTTCCGCGGGACGACGTTCAACGTCACCCAGGGTGCGGTGGACTTCAAGGACCGCCGGAGCCTGGAGGGCGTCTTCGACGTGCGCGCCGAGTCACAGGTGCGCGAGTACCTCATCCGGCTCCACGCCTTCGGAAAGACCAGCCAGCCTCAGGTCCTGCTCTCCAGCGAGCCCAGCCTGCCCGAGGGCGACATCATCTCGCTCCTCACCCTGGGGGTGACCTCGCGCGACCGGGCCAACAGCAACACCACCACCGCCGGGGCGGGCATCGCCGCCGAGGCGCTCTACCAGGCCTCGGGGCTCGACCGGCAGGTGCAGAAGTTCCTCCCCCGCAACTCGGTCATCCGGGACCTGAGCTTTCACGTCTCGACGCTCTACAACGACGCCAACGGCCTGGTCGAGCCGACGGTGCAATTGGAGTCGAAGTTCGTCACCGACCAGCTTAAGCTCGGCCTCTCCCAGCCGGTGTCCGGAAAGGGCACGCGCGCCCTCGCCGAGTACCGGTTCGACGATCGCGTCTCCGCCCAGATCCAGTGGGACAACGTGTACAACGACGTTCCGATCGGAAACCTGGGGGTCGATCTCAAGCTCCGTTGGAACGTCGAGTAGCCCTGGCGGTCGCGCTGCTCCTGGCCGCTGCGCCGGTGTGGGCGCAGGGGCCAGCGGCGCCCGCCGGGAGCCCGACCGTCGCCTCGGTGCGGCTGCAGATGCGCGGGGGCGGCCAGGTCCCGGCGGATCTCCGGAGCCTGGTGGCGGTGATGCCGGGTGCGCCGCTGTCGGGCCGCGCGGTGCGCCGGAGCATCGAGCGACTCTTCTCCACCGGCCGCTTCTCGGACGTGGTGGCCCGAGCCGAGGAGGGCCCGGAGGGCTTGGTGGTGACCTTCGAGCTCGCCCCGGTGGTGCGCATCTCCCGCATCGAGGTGACGGGGGCGAGGGCGCTGGGGACGGACGAGGTCCTCGCCGCGGCGCGCCTCCAGGCGGGCACCGAGTACTGGCCGGAGCGGCTGGACGAGGCGCGGGCCGGCCTGCTCGCCGCCTACGCCCGGCGGGGGTGGAACCAGTGCCAGATCTCCGCCACGGCCCAGCCATCCGGCGCGGAGGTGGTGGTCCGGCTGGTGATCCACGAGGGGCAGCCCACCCTCGTCAGCGCGTTGCGCTTCGATGGGCAGCCCGGTCTGTCCCCCGGGCGCCTCGCCTCGGCGTTCGGCCTCCACGTGGGCGACATCCTCGACCGCACCCGGCTCGATCCGGGCGCCGAGGCGCTGCGCGCGCTGTACCGCGAGACCGGTCACGCCCGCGCCCGGGTGGGCGCGCCGCGGGTGGCGCTGGAGGGCACCGGCGCGGTGGTCACCGTCCCGGTCGACGCCGGCCCGGCGTTCACTCTGCGGTTCGAGGGGAACCGGCGCTACCCCTCCGCCTGGCTCCGGACGGCGCTGGCGATCGACCCAGGCGAGACGCTGGACCGCTCGGTGCTGGAGCGCGAGGCGCGGCGGCTGGAGGCCTTCTACCGCTACCGCGGGTTCCGCGACGTCCGGGTGGAGACGCGCGAGGTGGCGAGCCCCGACGGCAGCCGTGCGGTGGTGGTCTTCCAGGTCTCCGAGGGACGACAGTCCAGGGTCCGGAGCATCGAGTTCCAGGGCCGGGCCGGGCTCTCCGAGGCCGAGCTCCGCACGGTGCTGGAGCGCGTGGTGCGCGACCGCACGCCCGACCCCAACGACCAGCGGATCGAGTCGGATCCGCTGCAGCTGGACGGGCGCAAGGCAGCCGACGGACGTCCCGACACCCCCGATCCATCGCCCTCCGAGGTCTTCGTCGAGGAGGCATGGCGCGACGCCGCGGACACCATGCAGCGGGCCTACCGCGAGCTGGGGTGGGTCGAGGCGAAGGTCTCGCTGGTCGGTGCGACCGAGGACGTCGCCACCGGCACGCTCGACGCCCGCTTCCACCTCGACGAGGGGGTGCGGACCTTCGTGCGGACAGTGCGCTTCGAGGGGTTGCCGCCGGGATTCCCCGTTCCGGATCTGCCGATGCTGGCCCCGGGCCAACCCTTCAGCCAGTCACGGCTCGACGACGCCGTCACCAGCACCCTGCGGCGGCTCGGGCGGGCCAGCTACCTCTTCGCCCAGGTGACCGCCCGGCCTGGCTTCTCCGCCGACCGGACCTCCGCCGAGCCGGTGCTGGTGGTCGACTCGGGGCCCGCAGTCCGGGTCGGTCAGGTGGTGGTGCGGGGGCTGCAACGCACCGACGAGGCGCTGGTCCGGGCGAACCTCAAGATTGCGCCGGGCGCCCCGCTGGACCCCGAGGCGCTGTTCGAGAGCCAGCGGGAGCTGCTCCTCCTGGGGCTGTTCCGCACGGTCTCGGTGCGGCTCATCTCACCGGACACGCCCGAGCCGGTGAAGGACGTGGTGGTGGAGCTGCGCGAGCGCCCCCAGCTGTCGGGCAGCATCGGGGTGGGCTACTCGCTCGAGGACGGGCCGCGGATCATCGGAGACCTCGCCTACCCCAACGTCTTCGGGCAGGGCATCAACTTCACCCTGCGCGGCAAGCTCAACTACGTGGGGGCGAGCGCCCTGCCGCTTCAAGACTACGTCGACGGGTCCAACCTCCAGGGCCTGAACGGGCTGGACTTCAACATCAACGCCGGGCTGTCGCAGCCGCGGATCTACCAGTTCCTCCCGGCGCGGGTCGGCGCGCGGCTGAACGTCACCGCGGAGCGGGTGCACCGTCCCACCTACTTCTTTGGCCGTGTCGCCGCGCTGCTGGGGGTGGACTGGTCCATCACCCGCTGGCTGCAGCTCACCGGGAACTACCTCCTGGAGAACGTGCTGGTACGCGCCCAGCCCGGGGTCGGAGACCTCCTCCAGCCAAACCGGACCGATGCCGAGCGGCTGCGTTTCCCCACCGGGAACTTCTTCATGCAGACCCTGGGAACGACCCTCTCCTTCGACTTCCGGGACGACCCGGTCAACCCCCACTCGGGCGTGCTGATCGGTGCGACGGGCGAGGTGACCAAGGACATCAGCGCCGAGACCACCGACGTCAACGGCGACAACCCCGTCCCGGCGCGGATCTTCACCTTCAAGACCGCCATGGGAATCACCGGCTACGCCCCGCTCGGGTCGCGGGCGGTGGTGGCCCTCTCCCTCCGGGGCGGGAAGATCTTTCCCCTGGAGCCGGACAGCCTGATCATCACCCCCAAGCGCTTCTTCCTCGGGGGGGCGACCACCCTCCGGGGCTTCCGCGACGACGCGGTCATCCCCCAGGACGTGCGCAACGAGTACGCCCGCGAGCGCGCGTACTGCGACGCCCTCGCCTGGACCGGTGGATGCACCAGCCGCGGCCTGGCGCTCCGGAACGGGGGAACCCTTCCCTCCGAGGGCGGCACGCTCTTCGAGCTGGCCAAGCTCGAGCTGCGCATCGCCCTGGTCGGTGACTTCGAGCTGGGCACGTTCCTCGAGGCGGGGAACCTCTGGTACTCGGCTGCCGCGTGGAAGCCCTTCGATCTGCGGCCGGTGGCGGGGGCCGGGCTGCGGTACGTCACCCCGGTGGGTCCGCTGGCGCTGGACGTGGGCTTCAACCTGGCGCCGGACGACCGGCTGAATGAGCCCATCTTTGCCGTTCAATTCAGCGTCGGTCTGTTCTGAGCTGTCCCCGGCGTTCCACGGACGGAGGAAGGCACATGGCGGAGCGGAAGTCGCGGCGGCGGTTCCTCGCCGAAGGGGCGCTGGCGCTCGCGGGCGTCGCGGGGGCAGGGCCGGGGAGCGCGCGGGCCGCGCCCGATGCGGGGACCAGGCCGGGCTCGGGCACCGGCAGCATCTTCTCCGGGACTCCCGGCGAGGGGGCAGGCCCCGCGGGCCCGGCGATCACCGCCGAGGACTTCGCCCACGCCGAGAGGCTGATGCGGGTCCGCATGACCGAGGAGCAGCGCGCGCTGGCCGCCGATTCGTGGAACCTCAACATCGGCCCATTCTTCGCCCGGCGCGACTTCCCGCTGGGCAACGAGTCACCGGCGCAGGTGTGGAACCCGGTGCTGCGCGGGACCGGCCGGATGCCGAAGAAGAACCGGGTGGTGCGCTCGACCTGGACGCCCCGGAAGCCACCCGGGGACGAGGAGCTGGCCTTCACGCCGGTGCACCTGCTCGCGCGCTGGGTCCACTCCCGGCAGGTGTCCTCGGTGCGGCTCACCGAGCTCGCCCTGGCCAGGCTCGAGCGGTACCAGCCCCAGCTCAACTGCACCATCACCCTGGTCCGCGAGGAGGCGCTTGCCGAGGCGGAGGCGGTGGACCACGAGATCGCCCGGGGGAAGTACCGCGGGCCGCTGCACGGCATCCCCTTCGGCGCCAAGGACCTGCTGGACACCGCCGGCGTCCGGACGACCTGGGGCGCCGAGCCGTTCCGGAACCGCGTGCCGAAGGAGGACGCCACGGTCATTGCCCGGTTGCGGGCGGCGGGCGCCGTGCTGGTGGCGAAGCTGTCGCTCGGGGCGCTGGCGCTGAACGACGTCTGGTTCGGAGGGCGCACCAGCAACCCCTGGTTCCTCGAGGAGGGTTCGGGAGGCTCGAGCGCCGGCTCGGGCGCGGCG
Organism: Myxococcaceae bacterium; assembly: GCA_035543115.1. Classification (GTDB taxonomy): domain Bacteria; phylum Myxococcota; class Myxococcia; order Myxococcales; family Myxococcaceae; genus RPRB01. Next base: position 35,647 of record DATKKF010000127.1, on the reverse strand, counting down.
GTCTCGGCTGGGCTGGTGCCCTTCGCGATGGGAAGCGAAACCTTCGGCAGCATCGTGGACCCCTGCATGCGCTGCGGGACGACGGGACTCCGTCCGACGTTCGGGCGCGTGCCACGGACCGGGGCGATGACGCTCTCCTGGAGCCACGACAAGCTGGGACCCATCACCCGCTCGGTGGAGGACACCGCGCTGGTGCTCGCCGCGATCTCCGGGCCTGACCCGGCGGACCTCTCGTCGTTGCCGAGCCGGTTCGCCTTCGACGCCACCCGGTCGGTGAAGGGTCTGAAGCTCGGCGTGGTGCCGGCGTGGATGACCGGCCCGGCGGCGAGCGAGGTCGAGCCTGCGGCGGTGAAGGCGCTCGAGCAGCTGGGCATGAAGCGGGTGGACCTCACCTTCCCCGACCTGCCCTGGGCGGCGCTTCAGTCGCTGGTGCTCGCCGACGCGGCGGCCTCGTTCGAGCGTCTCACGCTCTCGGGAGAGGACGGACAGCTCCGGATGCAGGTGCGCGACGCCTGGCCCAACCTCTTCCGGCAGTCGCGCTTCATCTCCGCGGTGGACTACGTGCAGGCGGACCGGCTGCGCCGGCACATCGCGAAGGTCTGGGCGGAGCAGATGGCCAAGGTGGACGTGCTCCTCAGCCCGTCGCTCCGGGACGAGCCACTGGCCACCAACTCCACCGGCCATCCGTGCCTGGTGGTGCCAGCTGGCTGGGTCATGGTCGACCGGATCCGCAGCGACTGGCTCCCGCCCCCGGGACAACAGCACCCCCCGGTGTCGCCGCCGCGGAAGGTGCCGTACGGCGTCTCGCTCATCGGGCATCTCTGGGACGAGGGAACGGTGTGCTCCGTGGGCCTGGCGCTCGAGGGAGCGGTGAAGATGACCGACGCCCATCCGCCTGGGTTCGCATGAGGACGGTGCCCGAGCGACGCACGGCGCGGCTCCTGCTCCGCGGCTTCCGCGGCGAGGACCTCGGCCCGCTCGCCGCGCTGAACGCGGACTGGCGGGTGATGGAGCACCTGCCCGGGCCGATGAGCCTCGAGGAGTCGGCGGCGCAGCTGGCGCGCTTCCGGCAGCACTGGGTGGAGCACGGGTTCGGGTGGTGGGCGGTGGAGCTCCCGGGAGTGGCGCCGTTCATCGGTTGGGTGGGCCTCGCCCGGCCGCGATTCGAGGCGCACTTCACCCCCTGCGTGGAGATCGGCTGGAGATTGGCGGCGGCGTTCTGGAACCAGGGGTACGCGACCGAGGGCGCCCGCGAGGCGCTCCGGTTCGGATGGGAGCTGGCCTCGCCACGGCTCGAGGAGATCGTCGCCTTCACCGTCCCGGGAAACGTGCGCTCGCGCCGGGTGATGGAGAAGCTCGGGATGCATCACGTCCCGACGGACGACTTCGAGCACCCGAGCCTCCCGCCCGAGGACCCGCTCCGGCGGCACGTGCTCTATCGGATCCAGCGCGCGCCTCGGCCGGGCGTGGCTGAAAGATGAACAGATGTGGCGGCGGCACGGGTCCCGGTGAATCGGACCCGTGTCCGCCTCGACGGTGCGGCTGGCGGCGACCGCCCGGTCAGCCGACGGTCCGGGCCAGCAGCCACTCGAAGGTGCGCGGGCGCCGGGCGAGGTGGGTGACCAGGCGTCGCCGGAGGGTCGGCATCCGGGCGAGCCCCAGCACCGCTCCCGCCGTCCAGGCGTACTTCCGGAACTCCCGCCGCGCGGTCGCCACATAGGGCCTGAAGGCGCGGACGTCCCCCTCGCGGTCGACCACCTCTGGAAGGCATGCCCCGAGGGCGTCGGCGCACACCAGCGCCACCGACATACCCTCTCCGGTGATGGCGTCCACGTACCCGCCTGCGTCTCCCAGGAGCGCGAACCGCGCTGCGACGCGTCGGCGCACGCGCTGGCGGAAGGGGCCCGCGCCCATCGGCTCGGAGCCGGCCTCGGCGCGCCCGAGCCGTTCGGCGAGCAGGGGGAACCCCGCGAGCAGCGACGTGATCGACGGCCGAGTGTCCAGTTGCCCGTCGGACCAGAGGAATGCCACACCCACCCGGGACGGGCCGCAGGGCGTGACGTACGCCTCGGCGTGTGTCGAGAGGTGGACCTCCACCCGGTCGGTCCACGGAGCGGCGACGAAGTGCTGGCGGACCCCGAACCGCCGCGCGCCGCGCACCGGCGCCTCGAGCCCCTCGGCCCGGCGTAGCGGCGAATGGAGCCCATCGGCGGCGACGAGCACCCGAGCCGACAGCGTACCCGCGTCGGTGTCGAGCAGCATCGCTTCGGGCGTTCTCCGGTGCCCCCGCAGGCCCGTCCGATCGCGGACCTCCACCCCCGAGCTTCGGGCCGCCTCGAGCAGCGCCGAGGAGAGCGCCGTCCTCCGGATGCCGAGACCGCCCATCCCCGGGAGCGCTCCCTCGAGCACGCTCCCGTCCTCCTGGACGTAGCGCACGCCGCGGATGGGCCCCCAGTCGGCGGCGGGAATCCTGTCCAGCACGCCGAGCCGGTCGAGCACCCCGAGGCCGGCCGGCATCACCCCCTCGCCGCAGGCCTTGTCGTGGGGGAGCGATGCGCGCTCCAGGAGCGTCACCGACAGCCCGCGCCGGGCGGCCATCGTGGCCAGCGCCAGCCCCGCCGGGCCACCACCCACCACCGCGACGTCGACCGGGGTGCGGCTCATGTCTCGGGCTCCGGGTGGTGCTGCGGACGCGCGCGGGCCAGCGCCAGCGCCGACCTCAGCATCTCGCCAACCAGCCGGACCGCATTCACCCGGGCGGGCGGATGCAGCGTTCCAGTCGTCCACCTCCGGAGCGCCTCGGAGCGCCGGAGCTTCCCGCTCGAGGTTCGGGGGAGGGTGCCGGGCGCCAGCAGCTGGACGGTGTGCGGCCGGACGCCGGTGTGCTCGGCGACGGCTGCGCGGATGCGGTCCACGAGTTCCGGACCGGCCTCGGGGGTGGTCTCCACCAGCAAGAGCAGCTCCTCGCCGTCTCCGCCCGGCGGCACGAACCCCAGGGCCACCGCGCACCCGGTGCGCACGCCCTTCACTCCATCGAGCGCATCCTCGAACTCCTGGGGCGCGTGGTTCGCCCCTCGCAGCACCACCACGTCTTTCGCCCGGCCACAGACCACCAGCTCCCCGTCCTTCACGAAGCCGAGGTCGCCGGTGTCCAGCCACCCGCCGTCGAGCGCGGCGCGGGTCGCCTCTGGCTGGTCGAGGTAGCCCTCCATGATCGACGGCCCCCGGGCGTGGATGCGGCCAACCACGCCCTCGGGCAGGACCGCACCCGCCTCGTCACGGACCTCGACCGTCACCCCGGGCACCGGGACGCCCACGCTTGCCAGCACCCGCGACCCCGGACGGACCTGGCCCTCGCGCGCGAGCTCCAGGGGATCCACCGGCACCGTCCGCAGCGGGCTGCGCGGCGGGGAGAAGGTCACCGCCAGCGCTGCCTCGGCCAGCCCGTACACCGGCATCAGCGCCGCGGAGCGGAAGCCCCAGCGTGCGAAGCGCTCCGAGAACCGCCGCGCGGCCTCCACCGAGACCTGCTCGGCCCCGTTGAGCGCCAGCCGCCAGCGCGAGAGGTCCGCACCGTCCATCTCCTCGTCCTTCACCCGCCGCGCGCAGACCGCGTAGGCGAAGCTCGGAGCGACCGACATGGTGCCGCGGTGCCGCGAGAGCGCCCGCAGCCAGAGCGCCGGCCGTCCGAGGAACACCTCGGGGCCGAGCAGCACCAGCGGGCCCGGGTAGGTCATCGCGCTGAGCAAACAGCCGATGAGCCCCATGTCGTGGTACAGCGGGAGCCAGCTGACGCCGAGCTGCGGGTCGTCGGGCGTGTCGTCGGGCATCAGCGCCCGGAGCGCGTCGGTCTGGGCCAGCACCGCCTGGTGCGAGAGCGCCACCGGCTTCGGGTCCACCGTGCTGCCCGAGGAGAACTGCACCAGGGCCAGCGCGCCGGCGTCCGCGGGGCGGGCGAGGGACGGGGCACCCGCATCGCGGAGGGAAGCGACGTTCCGCAGCCCGAGCCGTGGACCCGCTTGTCGCACCGCCTCGCCGAGCAGCCGCCCCACGCGGCCGGCCGACAGGAGCACCACCGCCCCGGAGAGCTGGAGCATCCGCGCCGTGGCGGCGTGGTACTCGGGCAGTCGCCCGAGCCGCACCGGCGGATAGAGCGGCACCGGCACCGCCCCGGCGAGGAGCGTCCCGAAGAACGCATCCATGAAGTCCGCGCCGGTGGGGAGCACCAGCGCCACCCGCTCCCCGGGGACGACGCCGAGCTCGGCCAGCGCGCCCGCCACCTGCGCGGCCCGCGCCCGCACCGCGTCCCAGCCGAGCGAGGTCTCGGTCTCGTCCGCGGCGACGAAGGTGAGCCCCCGGCGGCCGGAGACGGCGGCTCGCTCCAGTGCCTCGTTCAGGCTCGGGTGTCGCGGCCGGGGCTGGAGAACTCCCTGGAGGCGGGCGGGTCTCACCGGGCCTCCTGCGTGCGTGCGGCGACGTGCCGCGCCAGATCGCCTGCCGTCTGCACCCCGGCGGCGTCCTCCTCGCTCAGCTTCACCCGGAACCGGTTCTCCAGGCCGACCGCCAGCACCGTGAGGCCGAGGCTGTCCAGCGCGAGGTCCCGGAGCAGGTCGTCCTCCGGGGCGATGGGCCGCTCCATCTCCAGCTCGGTGCGGGCGATGGAGCGGATGGCCTCCAGCACCTCCAGCTCAGTGGCCACCGTGGCCTCCGGGAACGAAGCGCGGCCGGCCGGCGAACGCGTGCTGCCAGGGCTCGCCCAGCGCCTGCTCCTCGGCGCGGATCCGCACCCGGAGCAGCCCGGCGTTGCCCAGCGAGAAGACCAGCGCGGTGAGCCAGGCGCCGTGCACCAGCGGGAGCGCCGCCATCTCCGCGATGACCGCCAGGTAGTTCGGGTGGCGGAGGAAGCGGTACGGGCCGCCGGTCACCGGCGCGGTCCCGGGCACGACGACGATGCGGGTGTTCCAGCGCCAGCCCAGCGTGGTGATGGCCCAGTAGCGGAGTGCCTGCGCCCCGAGCACCGCCGCGAGTGCGACCCACCCGATTGCGCCCGGGAACGGGCGCCGGAGCAGGACCACCTCCAGCGCACAGGCGACCAGGAAGACGCCGTGGAACGCCGCCATCACCGGATAGTGACCCCGACCCGTCTCCACCCCGCCCCGCGCCCGGGCGATCCGCGCGTTGCGGGCCGAGAGCCCGAGCTCCACGCCGCGCTCCAGCGCGACCAGGGCGAGCAGGCCGAGGTAGAGCTGGACCGAGGTCACCATCGCAGGAGCACCAGCTCGGCGCAGAAGCCCGGGCCCATCGCCATCAGGAGGCCGAGATCGCCGGGGCCCGCCTCGCCCGAGGCCAGCAGCTCCGAGAGAACGAAGAGCACCGAGGCCGAGGAGAGGTTCCCGGTCCGCCGCAGCGAGTCCCAGGAGCGGCGGAGCGCCTCGGGTGGAAGCTCCAGCGCGGACTCGAAGGCCTGCAGGACCCTGGGGCCGCCGGTGTGGGCGATGAAGTGGCGGATGTCTCCGCGGTGGAGCCCCTGCGCGGCGAGAAAGCCGTCGACGTCGCCGCGGACATGCTCGGTGACGATGCTCGGCACCTTCGCGCTGAGGACGACCTTGAAGCCGCCCTCCACCACGTCCCACCCCATGATGCGCTCGGTGTCCGGGTAGAAGACGCTCCGGGTGGCGAGCACGCGGGGCGCGGCCGCGGGCGGCGGACGGTCGGCGCCGGAGAGGACGATCGCCGCTGCGCCGTCGCCGAAGAGACCGCTGGCGATGATGTTGGCGATGCTCACGTCCTCGCGCTGGAGCGTGAGCGAGCACAGCTCCACCGAGAGCAGTGCCGCCACCTGGTCCGGAAACGCCCGGAGCACGTCGCTCGCCCGTGCGGTGCCCGCCGCACCCGCCACGCAGCCGAGCCCGAAGATGGGCGTGCGCTTCACGTCGGGGCGGAGCCCGAGGCGGTTGACGAGCCGCGCATCCAGCGAGGGCGTTCCGATCCCGGTCACGGTGACGAAGAAGAGGTGGTCGACGTCGCGCGGCTGCAACCCCGCGGCATCGAGGGCGCGCCGGAGAGCCTGCTCGCCCACCTCGAGCGACACCCGGTTGAAGGCGTCGTTGCGCTCCGAGAACCGCTTCAGCGGAAGGTACTCGTCGATCGGAAGCGCGAGGTAGCGGCCCCCCACCTGCACCGAGCGGTGCAGCTCCTCGATCCGCTCGACGTTGAAGTGCTCGCGCGCCCAGTGCTCGCGGAAGATGGAGATCAGCGTCTCCTGGTCCACCCAGTTCGGCGGCAGCGCCGTGCCCACGCTGCGCACCCACGGTCCAGGCCGAGAGGTCATCCTGACGAGCGGACTAACCGAGCACCGCCCGGAGGTGCAACACTCTGAGTGTAACCCGTTCAGGTCCCGACCCTGGCAGCCGGCGGCCCGTGCAGCAGCCGGGCGCCCACCATCAGCACCAGCCCGCCCACAGCCACGGGAATGGCGTTGAGGGCGATGGCCGTGGCCAGGCTGAGCCGGTCGCCGATCCGGCCGATGATCGGCGGCGAGATGGCGTCACCGAGCAGGTGGTAGGCGAGCACGCTGAGCCCCACCGCGAAGCTCCGGAAGAGCGGTGGGACCGAGCTGACGATCGCGTTGTTCAGGGGCCCGTTGTTCAGGAACACTAGGAACATCGCCACGAAGGCGGCGCCGAGGATGACCGGCATCGAGCCGGCCCGGGCGGTCAGCACCATGAACGGCGCGGCGAGCAGCATGCCCACGCCCGAGACCCACAGCCCGCCGGTGCGGCTCTTGCGCTCCGCGCGGTCTCCGAGCACGCCGCCGACCAGGGTCCCGGTGAGCCCGGCGACCGCGGCGATGGCCCCGAACCAGATGCCCGCCTCGGCGCCGCTGACGCCGCGCTCGCGCTCGAGGAACGCCGGCATGTAGACCGAGAGCCCACCGATGGAGAAGGTCATCAGGGTGAGGCCAGCCACGCTCACCCAGTAGTAGGTGTTGTGGCGGAGCTCGCGCAGGCCCTGGGCCATCGGCATCCTGGTCTGCGTCGGCTCGACGGCCTCGGTCGCCCCCCGGTGCGGCTCGCGGACCCTCAGCGCCAGCGCCGCGGCGAACATCCCCGGGACCGCGCCGACGTAGAAGGCGGTCTGCCAGGAGAAGTTGTTCGCCAGCCAGCCGCCGAGGACGTAGCCCAGCGCCGAGCCCACCGGGATGGCGACGTAGAAGATGGAGAGCGCCCGGGTGCGAAGGCTCGGCGGGTAGAAGTCGGCGATGAGCCCCGGGGAGACGATGCCGTATCCCGCCTCGCCCACACCCACCAGCCCGCGGGTGAAGAGCAGCACGGCGAAGCTCCCGGCCAGGCCGCTCCCCAGCGTGGCCAGGCTCCAGAGGAAGATGCTTCCGGCGAGCACGAACCGTCGCGGGTAGCGGTCGCCGATGTAGCCGCCGAGCGGGGCGGCCACGGTGTAGACGACGATGAACGCAGTCTGGAGCTCTCCGGCCTGCGCGTGGTTGATGCCCAGGCCGTCCTCGATCCGGGTGAGCGCCCCGGGGACGAGGTAACGGTCGAGATAGTTGATGAAGTTGATGAAGGTGAGGACACCCAGCGCGTAGGCCGCCCCGGGCATCAGCGAGCCGGAGCTCGTCTCATGCCGCTCTCCGCGCACCGGTGCGGTCATGCGAGCGACTCCCATCGATCGAGCAGGACTCCCCAGCGCAATCCCCGGTCCGAGACGTGTGCCCCCCGGGCGCCGAGGTGTGACAGGGCGGTCTCGAAGAGCAGCGCTCCGGCGGGCAGCACGTCCGCGCGCTTCGGCTGCATCCCGGGCATCAGCCGGCGCTCGGCGACCGGCAGCGCACAGAGGCGGGTGCGGACCCGGATGACGTCGTCCATGGAGAGCCAGCCGCCGTGGACCCGCGTCCCGTCGTACGGCTCGATGGCGTGGGCGATGGCGAAGAGGCTGGTCACCGTCCCGGCCACGCCCACCACCTGGACCTCGGCCGGGAAGGCGGGAAGGGTCGAGAGCGCGTCGCGGACCGCGGCCCGGACCGCCTCCTGCTCGGCGGCGCTCGGCGGATCCGACCGCACGCATCGCTCGGTCAGCCGGACCGAGCCGATGTCCAGGCTGACGCGGAACAGGACGGTGCGCCCGCGGCCGTGGACGAGCTCGGTGGAGCCTCCGCCGACGTCGATCGCCAGGAGCCCGGCCTCTCCAGCCTCGGCGGCGAAGTCCTCGGCGACGGCCAGGTAGGACAGCCGGGCCTCCTCGGCACCGGAGAGGATCTCCACCGTCGCCCCGGTGCGCTCGCGGGCGCGGGCCAGGAACTCGGCGCCGTTGCGCGCATCGCGTGCGGCCGAGGTGGCGAGCACCACCAGCGCGCGTGCACCGTCCGCCCGGGCGAGGGCGGCGAACCGGGCGAGCACCTCGAGCGTCGCCTCCATCCCCTCGTCCGAGAGCACGCCGGTGCGGTCCACGCCGCGTCCGAGCCGGGTGATCTCCACCTCCTCGCGCACCGGACGGAGCCCGCCGTCGGGTCCCCGCTCGGCGACGAGCAGGAGCACCGAGTTGGTGCCCACGTCCACCGCCGCCAGCCGGCTCATGCGAGCGACCAGCCGATGTCCCCCGACGGCACCACCTGGATGCTCCACCTCCCCGCGCTGAAGCCGTCCAGCAGCCGGTTGTGGTGGGCGACGATCTGCCGGAAGGACAGCTCGCCCGAGTCGCCGGTGGTGTGGCCGTCGGCCGCGAGCACCACGTCCCGGAAGAGCGAGACCGCGCGGCGGCAGGTGGTGTCGATGCAGTACTCGGTCATGCATCCGGCGACGACCAGCCGGCGAATCTGCTGGGCGTTGAGGATCTCCGGAAGCTTGGTCTCGAAGAACGCGTCGCAGCTCCGCTTGTGGACCACCGGCTCGCTGCCCCTGGGCGCCACCTCGGGCCGCAGCTCCCAGCCGGGGGTGCCACGCTCGAGCCGGTGACCGAGCTCTCCGTCGTGCTGTACGTGGATGACGGGGAAGCCGCGCCGGCGGGCCCGGTCGAGCAGCCCGGCGATGCGTTCCACCGTCCCGTCCAGCGCTGCCTGGACGTCGGGCCCGCCCTTGCCGAGCAGGATGTCACGTTGCACGTCGATGAGGAGCAGCGCGGTGTCGGGCCCGGCCATGCGGGCGCCGACCTTAGCCGACCCGGTCCCTCAGGCCATCGCCTCCCGGAGCGCGCCCGCCAGGAAGACGAGCTGCTCTTCGGAATTGTGGAGATGCGGCGACACCCGGATCCAGCGCCGGTCCGGGCCCGGCCAGCCGTACACCGGGACCTCGATGCGGTGGTGCTCGAAGAGTCTTTCCTGTAGCGGATCGAGCGCGAGCGGGTCCGGAGGCGGCCGCCGCGGGTCCCCCGGGACGGCCACCGCGGCCAGCGAGCCGAGCATCGCCTCCGGGCACGGCGGGGCCACGCCGAGCGCCTCGCACATCAGCGCCCGCGCGCGGCGGGCCAGCGCGCCGTTGCGGGCGCGCACCTCGTCCCAGCCGCCCGGGACGAGCCCGCCCACCACCTCGATGGCCCGGGCCACGCACAGCACGGCGGTCGGGTCGCGGGTCCCCGTCCAGTCGAACTCCAGCCGGAACCGCGAGCGGTCGGTGCGCGGCGAGTTGGCTCCGTGGCTGACGACCAGCGGGCGGATGCCGGCGTGGCGGTCGCGCCGGACGTGGAGGAAGGCCGCTCCCTTGGGCGCGCAGAGCCACTTGTGGCAATTGCCGGTGTAGTAGGCCGCGCCGAGCGCCGTGACGTCGAGCGGCACCATGCCGGGCGCGTGGGCACCGTCCACCAGCACGTCCACCCCACGTGCCTGGAGCGCCGGCACCAGCGTCTCGACCGGGAACACCACCCCGGTGGCACTGGTCACGTGGTCCAGGAGCACGAGCCGGGTGCGTCGGGTCACCGCTCCGAGCACCGCATCCGAGACCTCCGACGGCCCCCGGAGCGGGAACGGCACCGGGGCGACGATCACTCGCGCACCGGCACGATCGGCCACCGCGCGGAGGGCGTTGGCGCAGGCGTTGTAGGCGTGGTCGGTGGCGAGGAGCTCGTCCCCGGGCTCGAAGACCAGCGAGCGGAGGACGGTGTTCACCCCAGCGGTCGCGTTGTCCACGAATGCCAGGTCGTCTGGATCGGCGCGGAGGAACGCGGCCAGCCCGCTGCGGGCCTCGTCGAGCAGCGGCTCGATGGCCCGCACCAGGAAGTCGACCGGGTCCCGCTCCATCCGTGCCCGGAGCTCGGCCTGCAGCGCGAGCACCTCGCGCGGGCAGGCGCCGAACGCGCCGTGGTTGAGGAAGGTGACCCCCGGGCCGAGCGTCCAGTGCGCGGCGAGCGGCGACGCCTCGGGCCGCCTCACCGCCGTCCTCCCTCGGGCGGCGCCAGCGGGAGGTCGAAGGTGAGGTGCGTCTCCTCGAAGCCCAGGCTCCGGTAGAACGGCGGCGACTCCGGTCGCCTGCGGTTGGTGCGCACGTAGAGCTTCTCGCAGCCCGCGGCCCGGGCGATCTCCGCGGCAGCGCGGGTGAGGACTCGACCCACGCCGTGGCGGCGTGCGGCGCGGTCGGTCACCAGCGCGGTGAGCTGCGCCGAGGGCGACCGCGAGTAGAGGCGCGGGTGGATGGCCACCGTGGCGAGGCCGGCGAGCCGGTGGCTCGCGAGCTCGGCGACCAGCGCGTGGGCGCCGCTCCGGCCGAAGTGCTCCAGCTGCGCCCGGAGCGTGGGCTCGTCGGTGACGTAGCCCAGCTGCTCGAACAGCTGCGCCAGCGCCGGGACGTCGTCCGGCCGCGCGGGACGGACCTGGACCTCGAGGTCGGACATGACGGCGCCGGAGATATCAGACCCGGGCCGGCGCCCGCGCCTGGCGCTCGGGCCGGAGCGGGACTGTGCTCCTCGTCCGCGGGGCCCCGAGCGCTCAGGGGCCCCAGTCGGGTGTGCTGTACTCGCCCTTCTCCAGCGGGAGCATCTTCTGGTTCTGCCCCTCGGCGGTCATCACCCAGAGCATCGAGCTGCCCGTCCGGCTGCTGCTGAAGACGATGAGCCGCCCGTTCGGCGCGAACGCCGGCTCCTGGTTGTTTCCCTGGTCCTGGGTGAGGCGGGTCACCTTGCCGCTCTCCACGTTCACCGTGAAGAGGTCGAAGGCGTTGCGCTCGTCCCGGGCGGTGAAGGCGATGAGGTCCCCGCGGGGCGACCAGTCCGGCGTCTGGTTGTAGTTGCCCTGGAAGGTGAGCCGGCGGACCTCCTTCGGGTTGGCCAGGGTGAGCACGTAGAGCTGCGGCGTCCCGGCCCGGTTGCTGACGAAGGCGATGCGCTTGCCGTCCGGGCTCCACGTCGGGCTCGAGTTGATGAAGTAGGGCGTGTCGGTCAGCGGCTGCGGATTGCCGCCGCTGGCATCGGCGACGAAGAGCTGCGCGCCCTCGCCCTGGGCCATGCTGTAGGCGATGCGTCGCCCGTCCGGGGAGAACGCGGCCCCGGTCACCATCGAGCCGGTGTTCACCAAGGGCGTCGGGGCCCCTCCCGCGCGCTGCAGGTACAGGGCGGGCTTCCCCGAGCGGTAACTGGTGAACGCCACCGAGTCGCCCTGCGGGCTCACCACCGGCAAGAGGTTGATGCTCCCCTGGGCAACGGGGACCGCGTGCTTGCCGTCCCAGTCACCGAGGTACACGTCCTTCCCCTTGCCGACCCGGCGCACGAAGGCAAGGTGCGACTGGAAAGGCCCGGGCTCGCGGGTGAACTGCTTGTAGAGCGCGTCGGCGAAGAAGTGGGCCAGCTTCCTGGGGTGGTCCAGCGGCTCGACGTGAACCAGCCGCAGCTCCTCCTTGCCGCTGGACACGGTGAACATCCGCATCTCGCCGCGCAGCTCGCGCCCGTCGACCGAGAGCTGCACCTTGACCAGCGCCTCGGCGCCAACGTCGGCCCACCGGGAGAAGGTGATGGTCGAGGCGGTGAAGCCCTCGCGCGCGTCGGCGAGGTAGCTCTTCCGGTCGAGCACCTGGAAGATGCCCGCGGCGCTGCAGTCGAAGAAGAAGGCGTCGTCGAAGTCGGGCGAGACCGCCCGCGCTCCGTCATTGAGCGCCTGGGGCAGCGGGACGGCGATCGGCAGCGGCCGGAAGTTCGCCCCGGAGATCTCGATCACCGGGGCCTGGGCCAGGGCGACCAGGGGGCAGAACAACAGGCTCAGGGCCAGGGTGCGCATCGGTCGAAATCACTCCTCGTCAGGTCAGGGACGGAACTGGAGGACGACCCCGTACTTCGACAGGGCGTCCCGGAGGTGGGTGGGCGGGGGGGCGAAGGGCGCGGCGCGCTTCACCGCGGCCATCACCGCGGAGTCGAACAGGTCGTTCCCGCTCGACTTCGCCAGCCGGGCCTTCTCCAGCTGCCCGGCGGGGGAGATGACCACCGCCACCTGGGCGACGAGCCGGATGCGCTCGGCATCGGGGATGGTGTCGGAGACGTCGTAGAAGCGGGTGACCTGCGACTTGAGGCGGGCGTAGTAAGCCTCGCCCTCGGCCACCGCCGAGTCGCCGTTGGGGTCGCCGTCGGCGGCGCCGGTGGCGTCCGGCGTCTTCGACTTGCTCATCCGGTCGAACGCGCCGAGCAGCTTCTGCCGGGGGTCTGCCTTCTTCTCTCCGGCCTGCCTCGTCTTGGGCGGCGCAGGTGCGGCGATCGGCGAAGGGGCCACTGGCCGGGGCGGCTCGGGCGCGGCCACCGGCTGGGGGGCTGTCTGCTCCACCGCGGGTGGAGGAGGCTGCTCGATGCGGGGCAGGAGCTTCTCGTCCCGCGGCGTGCCCTGCCGGACTAAGGTGGCCTTGATCGGCTTCTGGTCCAGGTCGATGGCCGGCTCCTCGTGGAGCTTGGCCCAGACCAGGGCCAGCGAGCCGAGCACCGCGTGCACCACCGCCGACCAGAAGAGGAACTTGAGCAGCGGCCCCTCCGGGCGGCGGGCGAGCAACGACACCGGAGCCGTCGAGGCGAGGGCGGTCATCGGCTCGGTGCGCCCTTCTTTCGTCCCGGCGAGACCGGGTCGGTGATCATCCCGAGGTTCCCGATGCCTGCCCGCTGCGCGGCGGCCATCACCTCCACCACCACCCCGTAGGGCAGGGTCTTGTCCGCGTGGAGGTAGATCTCCTTGTCGGCCTGCGCCTTGGCGTTGGTCCGGAGCTTCTCCTCCAGATCGTCGAGGGGGACCTCCACGTCGCCCAGAAACACCCGCTGCTTCGCATCGACCGAGAGCACCAGCTTCTTCTCGCTCGACTCGACCGGGGCAGCCTTGGCCTCGGGCAGGTCGACCTTCACCCCCTTCTGGATGAGCGGTGCGGTCACCATGAAGATGATGAGCAGCACCAGCATCACGTCCACCATCGGCGTGACGTTGATCTCGCTCATCGTGGTGCGCCCGGGGGCGCCCTTGCCGGCGGACATCGCCATGACCGTCGCTGCCTCTCTTCTCCCCTACTTGAAGAAGTGCCGCTTGATGATGTTCAGGAAGTCCGAGGAGAAATTGGCCATCTCGGTGTCGAACACCTTGATGCGGCTAACGAACGAATTGTACGCCACCACCGCGGGGATGGCGGCGAACAGGCCGGCGGCGGTGGCCACCAGCGCGTTGCCGATGGGCGCGGCCACGGTGGACAGCGAGGCGTTGCCCTTCTCGGCGATCTCGTTGAACGCCGAGAGGATGCCCATCACCGTCCCGAAGAGCCCGACGAACGGCGCGGTGGCGCCCACGGTGCCGAGGAAGCTCACCCGGGACTCGAGCTCGGTGATCTGCGAGGTGCTGGCCCGGTTGAGCGCGCGCTCGACGTTCTCGATGCCCCCCAGCCGCTCGCTCATCGCGTTCTCGCCTCCGTCCTTGCCCTGGGCGAGCTTGGACAGCTCCTCGTATCCGGCGCAGAAGACCCGAGAGATGGGCGAGCTCGGCAGGTTCCGCGCCGACTGGTAGATGGCGTCCAGCCGCGACCCCTTCCAGAAGGTGTCGAGGAAGGTGATGGACTGGTCGCGGGCCCGGTTGAGCTGCACGGCCTTCACCGCGATCAGCGCCCAGGACACCACCGAGACGGCCACCAGCAGGCCGAGCACCGCCAGCTCCACCGGCGAGCTCTGTCGGACGATGGAGAGATAGTCAATCGCCGCCAGGGCGACGGGGAGGGTGTGCATAAGGGGGTGGACGGGAAGCGGTAGCAGGCAGATCCGACTGCCGTCAACGCTGGAAGACCCCGGGGCAATCCCCACGGCTGTCCGAGGTGAATACCTACCAGCGGAGCGGCGTCCTGGAGCAAGCGACGGAAGGACTGAACGGCCGCTTCTTTACTTTACCGGAGGACGTCCGACATGCGCATCCGTGGGCTCACCCTGTGGCTGGCTCTGCTGAGCGGACTGGCGGCGTGCGATTCTCACCGCGGCGGGGCGATGACCGTCGGCTGGACCTTCGGAGGCGGCAGCTGCACGGGCGCGGCGGTCGAGCAGGTGCGGATCGCGATCGCCGGCGAACCGCTGAACCAGGACACCTTCGACTGCCGCAGCGGGGTGGCGAGCTTCACCGACTTCTACCCCGGCACGTACAACGTCACCGTCCAGGGGCTCGACTCCACCCAGGCCGTCACCTGGAAGGGCAGCAAATCGGTGCGGCTCGAGGGCGACGTGAGCGTGACCGTCGACCTCCAGCCGGTCTCCGCCGAGAACGCGGTGTCCTACTTCAGCTGGACGCTCGACCCGGCCACCGGCGACCCTGGCCAGATTCCCCGCTGCGGGGCGGGTCAGCGGCTGGACAAGGTGGCCATCTTCATCGACGACCAGAACGGCGGAAGCTACGACTGCGACCAGGGCAGCGGCGGGAGCGTGGTCGTCAGCCCGTACGTCGCGGCCGGTCAGCACAGGATCGACCTCGTCGCCTACAGCAGCGAGGAGGGCGTGACCGCCTACGCCGAGAGCGGGCCGCTGCAGATCAACTTCGTGACCGGCTCGGCCTCGAGCCAGACCGTTCCCCTCCACTGGGACGTGGGCGGCCTGCGGGTTGCTTGGGCCCCGTACGCGAGCGTGAGCGACTACAACGCCGACATCCGACAGTCATGCGCCCAGGCGGGCATCGCGGACCTGGTGCTCGGATTCTCCTCGCAGCAGACGTTCGTGCTCGGCTCGAACTGCAACGCCAGCGTCGTCCTGGACAACGTCTACGCGGGCAACTGGGTCCCCTACATCGACGCCTGCGGCCCGGGCAGCGCAGCCGGCAGCTGCGGCCTGCAGGGTGGAGGCACCCCCATCTACCGGGAGGACCCCAGCCTGGTTCAGCCGCAGACGGTGACCGTCCAGCCCGGGCAGTTCTACGACTCCACGAACCCGTCCGCGTTCCTGGTCTTCGTCCCGCTCTTCCACCTCTAGCAGGGCAGCTCTGGCACGGTTCGTGGTAGGCCCGGGCTCCGCATGGGGCTCACGGATCTGCGGCCGATCGGCGTCTTCGACTCCGGGGTGGGAGGGCTCACCGTCCTGCGCGCGCTCCGGGCCCGGTTCCCGGACGAGTCCATGGTGTACCTGGGCGACACCGCCCGGGTCCCGTACGGGACCAAGTCCGCCGAGGTGGTGACGCGCTACTCGCTCCGCAACGCGGCGTTCCTCACCGGGCAGGATGTCAAGCTGCTGGTGGTGGCTTGCAACACCGCCTCCTCCGTCGCGCTGCCGGCGCTCCGGGGCAGCCTGGGCATCCCGGTGGTGGGCGTCATCGAGCCTGGGGCTCGCGCCGCGGCCCGAGTGAGCCCGTCGGGCAACGTGGGGGTGGTGGGGACGCCGGGCACCATCGCCTCCGGCGCGTACCAGCGCGCGCTCGCCGCCGAGCGTCCGGGCATCCGTATCCAGGTCCAGGCCTGTCCGCTGTTCGTGCCGCTGGCGGAGGAAGGGTGGGTGCAGGGCGACGTGCCGCGGCTGGTCGCCCGCGCCTACCTCGCTCCGATGCGGCAGGCCGGCATCGACACGCTGGTCCTGGGCTGCACCCACTACCCGCTGCTGCGGGGCGTGCTGGCCGAGGAGCTGGGCCCGGGCGTCATGCTGGTCGACTCCGCGGACGCCACCGCGGCCGAGGTCGAGGCCCTGCTGGCCCGCGGCGTCGCCGGACGGGCGCCCCGGGGCCCCGGCACGCTCCGGGTCTTCGTCACCGACACGCCAGACCGCATCCCCGAGCTGAGCGCGCGCTTCCTCGGCGAGCGGATCGAGCGCGCCGAGCACGTGGACATCGAGGCCGGCCCCTAGCGCGCCGCGCACCAACCAGGGGCGCAGGGTGAGGGCGGCGTAGGAGAGCAGCTTACCGAAGGGCCCCGCCGCCGGTCTGCTCCTCTACAGGCGGGGCGGTCCCCCGGATTCGCCGCCCGTGTGTGTACAGGTTGAAGCTTCCGCCCCGCACGAAGGTGGCCAGGGCGACGCCTGCACGCTCGGCGAGGTCCACTGCCAGACTGCTGGCCGCCCCCACGGACGCGAGGACCGGGATGCGGGCCATGGCAGCCTTCTGGACCATCTCGAAGCTGCTCCGGCCGCTGACCACCAGGAGGGCCGGCCGCGGACCAGGTGACGGAGTACGGCACGGTCCGATGACGCCCGCGAGCACCAGGGCGCCAACCACCTTGTCCACCGCATTGTGGCGCCCGACGTCCTCGTGCACGGCCAGAACGGTGCCGTCCGCGGCCAGCACCATCGCCGCATGGGTGCCGCCGGTACGCTCGAACGCCCGTTGCGCGGCGCGGAGCCGGTCCGGGGCCGAGGCCACCAGCGTGCTGTCCACCGGGGGCGCTTCGCCGAGCGGCACGATGCGCGCGAGCAGGTCGTCGATCTGTTCGCGGCCGCAGACGCCGCAGGCCGCGGAGGTGAGCGTGCCGCGCCGGCTCGCCGTCACCCGCTCCCACGAGAGCTGGACCCCGGGGGCGGGGAGCACGTCGAGCGCGTTCCCGTAGCCCTCCTCGTCGGTGCGACCGCAGTGGCTGACCGTCCCCAGGTCGTCGACCGAGCGGATGATGCCCTCGGAGAGAAGGAAGCCGGCGGCGAGCGCGTGGTCCGCCCCGGGTGTTCGCATGGTGATGGCCACGGTGTCGCCGGCGAGGCGAATCTCCAGCGGCTCCTCGACTGCGACCACGTCCGCCCGCGCCGGCGCGGCGGTGCCCTGGGTCACGCGGCGACACGGTCGTTCGACGGTTCCTCGGTTCCGCACGTCGGGCACGCTACCCCCGGGCCGAGGGCGGGGCGAGCAGCCGGCGCGTGCAGCGCGTCGCGCACCCGCTCGAAGCCCGGCGCGGCGGCGAGCCAGAACGGCGCGTCGTCGAGCCGCACCAGTCCGTGCAGGTGCATGCCCTCGCGGTCGCGCCAGGGCAGTCACCGAGGACGCGGCGCAACGCGGCACCCGAGGCGTACTCGGTGGCGTGGATGACCCCGAGGGACGCGGCCGCCCGGGTCAGGCGCGACCGTCGCGCGAGCCGGGTGTGCAAGCTCTCCAGCACCTGCCCTGCCCCGTCGATGGGGTGCATCCAGAGGCAGGTGCGCGCGGCGAGCTTCCTGTGCCGAGCGGCGCAACGTGCCGGCCAGGTGGGTGTCTGGAACTGCGGAGGGACGACCTGGCATGCTGACGTCCATGTACCGATATTCACTCGCCATCCTGCTCGGCGTTTCGTTCGGCGCTGCGGCCCACGACGACAAGGGCGCTTGCGACGAGGGCCAGGCCCAGGCCGCGCGCGCATCCAGCCCCACGGTGAAGTCGGGCGCGGTGCTGGCGCGCGGTGAGCCGCTGCCGAAGGACCAGGCCCCGGTGCCGCTGTCGGCCGTGCTGAGCAAGCCGGAGGACGGGCGGCAGGTCCTGGTGGAAGGCGTCGTTCGCCGGGCGTGCAGCCAGATGGGGTGCTGGATGGAGCTCGCCCCGGCCGAGGGCGGCGCGGGGGTGCGCGTCACCTTCAAGGACTCCGCCTTCTTCGTCCCCACCGACTCGGCCGGCGCGCGGGCGCGGGTGCAAGGGACGCTCAGGGTGGCGCAGCTCTCCGCGGCGCAGGCCGAGCATCTGCGGGCCGAGGGCGGCGCGATGGCCACCGGCGCGCAGCGCGAGGTCCGGCTCATCGCCTCGGGCGTGGAGCTGCGGAGGTAGTCGCTGGACGTCCGGTTCGCACGGCCGGCCGATGCCGCGATGCTGGCCGCGCTCGGCGGCCGGCTCTTCCACGAGGCCTTCGCCCGGGACAACACGCCCGCGGACATGCGGGCGTACCTCGCAGAGCACTTCACCGAGGCGGCCCTGGCGCGGGCGCTGGCCACTCCCGGGATGCGGCTGCTCGTGCTCGAGGACCAAGAGGTGCCAGTCGGGTGGGCGTTGCTCGTCGCCGGCACGTCCGCGCCGCGACGGGCGGAGCCCGGGAGCGCCGAACCGCCCGAGCCGGTCCGGCCCGGGAAGGAGGTGGAGATTCGCCGCTTCTACGTGGATCGGCGTCTGCACGGCGGCGACGCGGCGCCGACGCTGATGGTGGCGGCACTCGCGCAGGCGCGGGCGCTCGGTGCCGAGGCGGTGTGGCTCGCGGTGTGGGAGCGCAATGCCCGCGCGCAGGCCTTCTACGCCAAGCACGGCTTCCGCCGGGTGGGCGCCCAGGCGTTCCAGTTCGGCGCCGACACCCAGACCGACCACGTCCTCCTGCGCCCGGTTTCCTTCGGGGTGAGCCTGGCCATCATCGCCGGCGGCGGCGCCACCCGGCTGGGCGGGACGTGCAAGCCCCTGCTCCGGGTGCGCGGACGCACGGTGCTGGAGCGGGTGCTGGGACTCCGGACGCTGGCCGACGAGGTGCTGCTGGTGTCCGCCGACCCGCGGCTTCCGGACGCGGGGCTCTTGCGCGTGGAGGACGTGGTGCCCGGGCGTGGGGCGCCGGGCGGGGTGCAGGCGGCGATGGCGCAGGCGCGCACGCCGTGGGTGCTGGCGGTGGGCGGCGACATGCCGTTTCTGGACGGGCGTGCCGTGCGCCCGCTGCTCGAGGCGCGCAGCGACGGTCTGGACGCCGTGGCCTACACCGTCTCGGGACGGCTCGAGCCGCTGGCGGCGCTGTACCGGAGCGCGCTCGCCCCGCGCTGGGCGCAGGCGCTCGGCGGCGCGGGCGCATCCTTCCGCGCGCTGTGGGATGGGCTCCGGGGACGGACGCTCCCCGAGTCGGTGCTCCGAGACGCCACCGGAGACACGCGCGCGGTCGTCAGCCTGAATCTTCCCTCGGACGTGGCCACGTGGGTGGACGCCCCACCAGATCCCGACGCGTAAGTGCCGGTCACTCCGGGCGGTTTCCTTGCGCCGGGCGAGGGGCCGCTGCTACCGTCCAGAACTCCCTGTGGCGATGGTGAAACCCTTCGATCGGGCGGTCTCGGGCTTCAACCACAACATCACCCACGCCGGTCGGGTCTTCCACGTGCAGACGGAGGACTCGGGGATGAACAACCCCAACATCATCACCCACCTGTTCGTGGGCGGGAACATCCTCGCCAGCAAGAAGACCTCCTACGCCGAGCTGCTCAAGGCCGAGAACCTCCAGGAGCTGGTGCGGCAGCTGATGGAGGACCAGCACAAGCAGATGCTCCGCAACGTGGTGAGCGGGGTCTACGACAGCGTCGACGGCGCGGCGCACGCCTACCAGCCGGGACAGCTCGCGCCTGCCGCCGAGGGGAAGGGAAGCACCAAGCACGCGCCGCCCCGCTCGACGCTGCCACCCGAGGTGGAGGCGGCGCGGGCGCTGAGCACGCCGCCGCAGATGAACGAGATGGGTGCGCAGACGCTCTTCGGCGAGGACCTCATCAGCGAGAAGAGCCTCGACGAGGTCATCCTCAACTACCTCGCCGGAGAGACGGAGGGCTGAGGAGGGCAGCCGCCCGGGTGGGCGCGAGACAGGCGCGTCGAGCCTCTCCTCCCGCATGCTCGGGGTGGTCCCTGGCCGTCGTTCCCAAGACGCCGGAGGACTGGAAGTGGCGGGTGTTCTACGCGGGGCGAGTCCGGGACGCGGGGGGCGATCCTGATGGCCGGGCCGGCGGGGTTCCGGGTGCTCTCGATGGACGACCGGATGCCGCGGGATCTTCCGTACCCTGCGGCGCTCGAGCCAGTGGCTCGCGGTCGCGGACGCGCCGGGGACCCGCGAGTACCACGACGAGGTCGCGTGCTTCTTCGATCGGCACCTCGGGACATGCGCCGCTCGTCAGCGGCGGCCCGCGTCCGCGTCGCCCCGGCAGAAGGCGAGGCGCCTGGCCACCACCTCGAGCGGGAGGGCCACCTCCAGGGACAGCGCACCGCCCTGCGCCGGTGACACGCGGGCGAAGCTCAGGAGCTCCGCGGTCTCGTCGTCGCCGCCGGCGCGGGCCTGCGCCCTCGAGAGGGCCAGCGCCCCGCCGAGCGTCTTTCCCAGGTCCTCGAGCTTGCGCGCGTCCTCGCCCGAGACGTCGGCCACCAGCGCCACGTCCCGCCGAGCGTCCAGGTGCACCTCCACCCGCGAGGCCGTCTCCACCAGCGCCGTGGCCCAGGCCTCGTTTCCGCCGAGTGTCCTGGCCAGGTCCGGTCCGGAGACGACTCCGTACAGCTCGCCGTAGCTCTGCTCGGGCGAGAGCAAGGGCCGGGGGGCAGCTCCCCGCCCCTCCACGGCGTCGAGGACGCGGCGCGCATCCTCCTCCGAGTCGCCGAGGTGGAGGAGCGAGTCGCCCCAGCGGGTGGCGACGAGCGTACTTCCGCCGTCGGTGCGCGGATCGACCGCGGTGATCTGCCCCCGCTCGCCATAGGGCGCCCCGGTGGCGGTTCCGAGCAGCCCTTCCCAGTTGGCCCGCCGGAAGTCGCCCGAGACCACGATGCCGTGCTCGGTGATGCCCACCCGGTCGACGTCGCGGAGCGGGTCGATGCCCATCCGCTGCAGTGCCTCGAGAGCGTTCCCCCGCCCGTCGCGCGCGGCGAGGCAGTTCAAGAGAAGCTCGCCCAGCGGCGAGTTCCGGAGCGCGTTGACCTCCAGCACCAGCCCGGACCCCGCGCCTCCGGCCGAGAGGGCAGCGAGCATCGGGTCACGCACCTCGGTCCGCGGTGCGCCCGCATCGGCAGGGGGCCGGGTGAGCCGGGACAGCATCCGCTGCCGCTCCGCCGGCCGGAGCTGGCGCGGCATCTCCACCTCGGGGCGGGGGACCGGAGCGTGCGGCTCCGGGATGCGCACCAGCCACGCGGCGGCGATGACCAGGAGCCCCGCGGCGAGCAGCCACAGCCAGCGGCGCTCCATCAGAAGTCCCTCCGCTCGAAACGCCACACCGCCACCGCGAGCAGCGCCGCGGCGAAGGCCAGGGTGCCGGCCAGGAGCCGCACAAGCCCGCCCGGAGCGAACGGCGCGCTGGAGGCGAGGGCGCCGGCGGCGTCGGCCAGCTTGCCCAGCGGTGGCACCACCGAGGTGAGCCCGGCGAAGAACGTGCGGCCGACCCCCGGGCCCATGACGTCGAGCAGCGCCGCCCGGTGGGTCGCGAGCAGGCCGAGGACGACCAGGGAGGCGCCGGCGGCGGCCGAGAGCGCGGCGCTGCGGACCCACACCGTCACCGCGAGCATGCCGGCGTAGACGCTCCCGAAGGCCAGCGCCGCCAGCACCGCGGACACCACCGGCCAGCCGGTCCAGACGCCGGTCTTCGCACCGAGCACCAGGACCAGGCCGGCCGAGGCGTACACCGCGCCGGCGAGCGCCAGCGCCAGCACGCCGAGGAACGTGCCGGCGAGCAGCTCCCAGCGGCGCACCGGTAGCGACAGGAGATGCTCGATGCGCCCGGGCGAGAGCAGCGCCGGACCGAAGTCGGCACAGGAGAGCACGCCGAAGCAGAGCCCTCCCCAGAACACGAGCTGGCTCGCCACGAGGAACACCGGACGGAGCGCCACGTCGGCCGCCTGGATGCTGTGGTGGAGTGGCTGCCCGAAGAGGCGCGTCGCGGCGAGCGCCCCATCCACCACCTCGAGCCGCAGGCTGATGAGCAAGAGGAGCAGGAGGCCGGTGAGCGCGAGCCCAAGCGCGAGGAACCAGCGCCTCGCCGCCGCCTCCAGCAACAGATCTCGCGCCACGGCGAGCGAGATCATGCCGCCCCCGCGGCGAGCGCCTCGGTGAGCACGTCCTCGAGGTCGCGCGAGGCCCGGTCCAGCTCCACCAGGAGCGCGCCCGTCGTGCGCGCGCCGTCCAGGGCGCGGTTCAGCGCCGGGGCGTCGGGCGCGGCGATCTCCCACGCCCCCCCTTCCGCGGGCTCGAAGCCGAGCGCCACCAGCGCCTCGGCGGCCACCGGCCCAGGGGCGAAGCGCACCCGCCAGCGCTGCTGGACCCGTGTGAGCACCTCGAGCGAGCCGGAGCGCACCAGCCGTCCCCGCGAGAGGATGCCGATGCGGGTGCAGATGCGCTCGGTCTCCGAGAGCAGGTGCGAGTTGATGAAGAGTGTGGCCCCGCGCGCGAGCTCGGCGGCGAGCAGCTGGCGGATCTCCACCCGCCCGAGCGGGTCGACGCCGTCGGTGGGCTCGTCGAGCACCAGGAGGTCGGGCGTCCCCACCAGCGCCGCGGCGAGCCCGAGCCGCTGGCGCATGCCCTTGCTGAAGCCGCGGATCCTCCGCTCACCGGCGTCGGCCAGCCCCACCCGCCGGAGGAGCGCGTCCAGCCCCGGGCGCTCGGGGCGCAGCGCCTTCAGCCGGGCCACGCTCGCCAGGAACGCGCGCGGTGTCCATGCGCCGGGCAAGGTGAGCCGCTCCGGGAGGTAGCCCACGCGCGCCCGCGAGCGTGGGTCCTCCGGTCGACCGCCGAGTAGCTCCACCGCGCCGCGGTCGGGGTGAGCGATGCCGAGCAGGCACTTGATGAAGGTCGTCTTGCCCGCGCCGTTGGGGCCGATGAGGCCGAACGCCTCGCCGCGCGGCACCTCGAGATCGACCCCGTCGAGCGCCACCGACTCGGTGCGGCCGAGCCGGGTCCGGAAGCGCTTGTGGAGGGAGGTGACGGCGAACGCGGCCGGCATCGGCGCTAGAGCCTCCCATCTCGAGGGCGCGACATCCACGCCGCGGCGGACCGTCTGCCCCCTGACCGGCTCAGCGCCACCCGATGCCCCGGGGCCGGTGCAAGAGGACCAGGAGCACCACCGCCGTCTGCGCCAACACCACCCCGGGCCGCAGCTCGCCCATCGCCCAGACCACCGCGTCGTCGAGGGCCATCGCCGCGGGCAGCGCCCAGAAGGCCCAGGGCCGCATCCGCCACAGCCCCCAGAGCGCCACGGCCAGCGTCCCGGTGGTGACCAGGACGTAGGGGACGTACCCCGGTCCGAAGGCGCGCCCCTGTCCGCTGGTCGCAGCGTGCAACCAGGTCGCGGCGAGGAGCAGCGCCCCGGCCAGACACACCCCCGTCACCGGCCACGGCCGCCCGCGGGCGCGGGTCGCTGCAAAGGGTCGCTGGTCCCCGGGCGCGCCGGCCATGCCCCTTGTTAATGAGAGCGCCGCTCGAGTCACAGTCCCTGGAGGGACCCGTCCGCATGCACCTCGTCGCTGCCGTGCTCGCCCTCACCACCCTCTCCTCGGGAGGCACGCCCATGTCGGTTCATGATTTCAAGGTGAAGACCATCGACGGCAAGGAGGCCTCCCTCGCCGACTACAAGGGGAAGGCGCTGCTCATCGTCAACACCGCCTCGGAGTGCGGGTACACCCCGCAGTACGCGGGCCTGGAGGCGCTGTACGAGAAGTACCGCGCCCGGGGCTTCACCGTGCTCGGCTTCCCCTCGAACGACTTCGGCGCGCAGGAGCCGGGCAGCAACGCGGAGATCAAGAAGTTTTGCGAGCTCCGCTACAAGACCACCTTCCCGCTCTTCTCCAAGATCCCGGTGAAGGGCCCGGAGGCCGACCCGCTCTACAAGTACCTGACCGGGCTGCCCGGGAAGCAGGGCGGCGCGGTGACCTGGAACTTCAACAAGTTCCTCGTCTCGCCGGACGGGAAGGTCATCGAGCACTTCGACAGCCGGGTCGAGCCGATGTCGCCCGAGCTCACCGGGAAGCTCGAGCAGGTGCTGCCCAAGAGCTGAGCTAGCGCCGGCGGGTGCCCGCGTCGGGGGACTGGCTGGTGAGGGCCTGGGGCCCCTCGGCCCGCTCGACCGCCGCGTCGTGGGAGAGGATGCGCTCGATCCGCTTGGACAGCGTCTTTCCCTTGCTGCTGCGGAGCGCGGAGCGCAGGTCGGCGACCAGCTGCCGGTGGCGCTCCTTGAGGTGGGCCAGCGCCGAATCCTTGTCCGTCACCTCCTCGGTGAGCCGGGCATTGGCGGCGCGCAGCTCGTCGCTCTTCTCCGAGGCGGTGATGGCCTGGCGACGGGCGTCCTTCTGGTCCGCCTCGAGCTTGTTCGCCCGCGAGCCGTACTCGTCGGCCATGCGCATCGCCTGGTAGGCGCGGGCGGTCTGGTCGTCGATCAGCTTCTTGGCGTAGAGCGAGACCACGGCGAGCGCGACCACCGCCAGCCCCGCCACCATCCACGGAAGGACCAGCGGCGAGCGCTGCTTCGGGAGCGGGGCGGGGGTCTGCTCGGCCTCGGGCTCGGGGTCAGGAAACTGGAAGTCGTCGCTCATCGAGGGACTCTTGACCCCGGAGTCTGGCACGGAAACGGACATCCCGTGGCCGGCCGCGCGCGGTTCTGCAACAATCCAGTCGCACCCTCCGCCGATGATCCAGATGTTCCACGTCACCAAGGCCTACCCGGGCGACCCGCCGGCGCTGGTCGACGTGAACCTGACGGTGGAGAAAGGTGAGTTCGTGTTCCTCACCGGCCCCTCGGGTGCGGGAAAGACCACGCTTCTCCGACTCGTCTTCTGCGCCGAGCCGGCCACCCGGGGACAGATCCTCGTCGGCGGGCGGAACGTGGCGCGCATCCGGCAGGCGAGCATCCCCTTCCTCCGTCGGAACATCGGCGTGGTGTTCCAGGACTTCAAGCTGCTGCCGCACCGGACGGTGCTGGACAACGTGGCGCTCGCGCTGGACGTGCTGGGCGTGTCGCGTGACGAGGCCCGTCAGCGCGCGAACCGGATGCTCAAGCTGGTGGGTCTGCAGCACAAGACCGAGAGCCTCCCCTTGAAGCTCAGCGGTGGGGAGCAGCAGCGGGTGGTCATCGCCCGGGCTCTGCTGAACGAGCCGGCGCTGCTCCTCGCCGACGAGCCCACCGGCAATCTCGACCCCGGGCTGACCCAGGAGATCATGAGCTTCCTCTCGGACGCGAACGTCCGAGGCACCACGGTGGTGGTGGCCACGCACGACCTGGCGATGGTCGAGCGCTCCCAGAAGCGGGTGGTCCGGCTGGAGAAGGGCCGCATCGTCGCCGACGCGGGTGGCCCGGCGGTGGTCCGGCGGGTGGGGTAGGGCAGGAGGCCTCGGGTGGGCGCGGTTGCGAAGGCGCAGACGTTCTGGCGTTCGGCGGTGGAGGGCATCCGCCACCAGCCGTTCGTCCACGCCGTCTCGACGGTGACGTTGGCCATCGCGCTGTTCAGCCTGGGGCTGGCCCGCTCGGCCGCGCACGAGCTGGACCGGCTCGTGGGGAGCCTGGGCGGCGAGGTGCGAGTGACGGTGTACCTGGACCCGCGCGCCTCGCCCGACGCCCGCGGCACCGTGGCGACCGAGCTGCGGCGCAGGAGCATGGTGGTCGAGGAGGTCACCCCACGGGCCGCGCTGGAACGGCTGGTCCGCGAGCTCGGGCCGGCCGCCGAGTCGCTGCGTGGCCTGTCCGAGGACCCGCTCCCGCCGTCGCTCGAGGTCCGCGTTCCGGAGCGGATGCGCGCCCCCGAGTCCCTGCGCGTGCTAGCCGCCGAGCTCCGGGGAGCGCCGGCGGTGACCGGCGTGGACTACGGCGAGCAGGCCGTGGAGCGGCTGTCGGCCCTCGCGCGCGCGGTGCGCTGGGCGGGCTGGGTGGCCTTCGTCGTCCTGGTGGGCGCGACCCTGATCATCGTCTCAGCGACGCTCCAGCTCGCCATCTACTCCCGCCGGGAGGAGGTGGAGATCCAGAAGCTGGTCGGCGCGACCGACCGCTTCGTCCAGGCGCCGTTCCTGCTCGAGGGGGCGCTCCAGGGGCTGGCCGGGGCGGTGCTGGCCATCGCCGGCCTGGTCGCCTTCCGGCAGACGCTGTCGCCCCAGCTGGCGACCCTCCTCTCCTTCCTCCGGCTCCCCGGCGTCACCGCCGACGCCCGCCCGTGGACCGAGGCCGTGGAGCTGGCGATCGCCGGCGCGGCGCTGGGGCTGTCCGGGAGCTACCTCGCCGTGCGCCGGTTCCTGCGCGCATGAGGCCCGCCGCCGCCCTCCTCGGGGTCGTGCTCCTCGGGACCGGCGCGGCGGCGGCGGAGGCCCCGGCGGAGTGGGACCCGCTCGAGACGCAGCGGGCGCTGGTCCGGGCGATCCGCGCGCAGTCCGGCAACGCCGAGGCCGCCTTCGCGGTCTACGCCGGGCTGGCCCGGGTGTCGGCGGCGCGGGCGGCGGCGCTGTCCGCGCAGATGCGGGTGCTCGCAAGCCGCCTCGCTGCCGCCGAGGCCGAGGAGGCGCTCGCCCGGGCGGTGCTCGACTCGCGCGTGGACGGGTTCCGGCCGAGGCTCCTGTCGCTGTACCGCCTGACCCGGCGCAGCCCGCTCGAGGTGCTGCTCCCGGCCGAGGACGTGGCCGCCTTCGCCTGGCGGGCGCGCGCTCTCTCCTCGCTGGTCCGGAGCGACCTCGCCGCGCTCGAGGAGATGCGCTCGGTGGCGCTCTTCCAGCGCTCGCGGCTCGAGCAGCTCGACGCCTGGAAGCGCCAGATGGGCAGCCGGCTCGCGGAGCTGCGCGCCGAGGCGGAGGAGGCGGCCGGGCAAGAGACCGAGCTCGGCGAGGCGCTGCAGCTGCTCCAGGCCAGGGCGCGCGCCGCCGGCTCGGTGCTGGCCGAGCTCGGGCGCTCGCGCGCCCAGCTCCAGGCGCTGGCCGCCGTCCTGGAGGAGCCGGAGCCCACCGGGTTCGGCGCGCTCCGCGGGAAGCTGCCGCTCCCCGCGCCCGGGCACGTGGAGGTGGCGTTCGGCCGGCTGGTGCACCCCAAGTTCAACACCGTCACGGTGCAGAAGGGGCTCGACATCCGGGCGGTGCCGGGCGCTCCGGCGCGGGCCCTCGCTCCGGCCACCGTGGCCTGGACCGGGTGGCTTGGCGGGTATGGCAACCTCGTGGTGCTCGACCAGGGCGACGGCTACCACACCATCTACGCCCACCTGGCCGAGGTGCTCCGCCCGGTGGGGACGCACGTCTTCCCGGGTGAGGTGGTGGGCACGGTGGGCGACACCGGCTCGCTGAAGGGGGCGTACCTGTACTTCGAGGTCCGCCGGCGCGGACTGGCGGTGGACCCGATGCCCTGGGTTGGCGCGGCGATGGCCCGCGCACCCTGAGCCTCTCTTGACGCACCGCGGCATGGTGCTTAGGTTCCGTCCGTGGACTTCCTCGCGACCTTGCAGGGGTACGTGCGACGGCGGCTCGTCGCCGCCGGCGTCGGCTCCGACCTGCACCTCGTGGCGGGCCACTCGGTGCACGCCTACCGCGTGGCGGGAAACGGCGTGGGACCTCCGGTGCTGCTGGTGCATGGGCTCGGTGGGAGCGCGAACGGATGGGTGCGCATCCTGCGGCCGCTCGCCCGCGACTTCTCCGCCGTCTATGCGGTGGACCTCCCGGGGAACGGCTTCTCCCCGCTCCCGGCGTCGGGGCCGCTCACCCTCGAGCAACAGCTCGGTGTGCTCCACGCCTTCTGCCAGGAGGTGGTGAAGGCGCCGGCGTTCGTGGTGGGGAACTCCCTGGGCGGGGCGCTGTCGGTCATCCTCGCCGCGGTGCACCCCGAGGACGTCGCGGCGCTGGGCCTGGTCGCGCCGGCCGGCGGCCAGATGACCCCGGAGTCGATGGCCGAGCTGATGCGCACGCTCGACGTCCGCACCACCGCCGATGCGGTCCGGCTCACCCGCCGGCTCTTTCACCGCGCGCCGCTCCTGGCGATCCTCTTCGCCCCCGAGATGAAGAAGATGCACGCCACGCCTGCGGTGAGGGCGCTGCGCACCCACGCCCAGGAGCGTCACAGCATCCCGCCGGCCCTCGTCGCCGGCGTGCGGGCGCCCACCCTTCTGCTCTGGGGGGCGAGCGAGAAGCTTCTCCCGCGCGAGCAGCTCGACTGGTACCGCGCGCATCTCCCATCCGGGGCCCGCGTCGAGGTGGTGCCGGGCTTTGGCCACGTGCCCCAGATGGAACGGCCGCGCGAGCTGGTGCAGCGGCTCCGGGGCTTCGCCGAGGAGATCGGCCTGCTCGCGGTCACTGTCCCGGCCGGAGCGTCCGTCCCCTCGTGAGGAAGTGGTTGAGCGCCAGCTCCCGCTCGCTCAGGGGGACTTCCTCCTGGGCTGTGGCGGGTGATCGCCGTCGACCGTCTCGGAGAGGGCGTGGAGCACCGCCTGGAAGCCGCGCAGGTCGCGCTCGGTGAGGCGGGACAGCGCCGGCTCCTCGAGCGCCGCGAGGTGCTGGTGCACCCGGGCCGCGGTGCGCGCGCCGTTCCGGGTCAGCCGCACGGTGAAGGACCGGCGGTCCTCGGGGCGCACCTCCCGGGTCACGTCGCCCCGAGCCTCCAGCCGGTCGAGGTAGCTGGTCAGGGTGGAGCGCTTGTGGGCGAAGGCCCGGTGCAGCTCGGCCACCGAGGAGGGGCCTGCTTCGGCCAGGTGGGCCAGGAGGTGCGCTTCGCCCTGGGAGAGGCCGAGCGGCGGCTCGGCGGCGTCCAGGTACAGCCCGATGCGGTGGGTGGTGCGATGGACGAAGGGAATCAGCTGGAGCCGCGGTTTCATGCCGCATTCGTATAGTACGAACTCGTAATGATTGTCCAGACCCCCTCCCGGGGATTCGCCTCCGCGGCCCGGGCCGGGATACGCTCCAGGGCGCACCCGTGAACCGTCTCTCTCCGCTCCTCCTCCTGACCACCCTGGCCGCTGCCCCCGCCCCGGCGACCCCGCCGGAGGACGCCACCTACCGGCAGCTCGAGCTCTTTGCCCGGGTCCTGTCCTACGTGCAGAACAACTACGTGGAGAAGGTGGACGAGCGGCAGCTGGTCTACGGCGCCATCCGGGGAATGCTGGAGACGCTCGACCCGCACACCGTCTTCATGCCGCCCGAGCTCTTCAAGGAGATGAAGATCGACACCTCGGGCGAGTTCGGCGGCCTGGGGCTGGACGTGGTGCGGCGCGGAGACGCCCTGGTGGTGGTCTCACCGCTGGACGACACGCCGGCTGCGCGGGCCGGCATCCAGCCAGGGGACGAGATCCTGGCCATCGACGGCGAGAGCACCGCGGGAATGGACGTGGCCCGGGCCACGGCCAAGATGCGCGGTCCGGCCGGGCAGCGGGTGACCCTCACCCTGATGCGGGCGGGGTTCCAGCAACCCCAGGACATCGTCCTGCTCCGGGACCACGTGCGCATCGTCACGGTGCAGGGCGCGCTCTACGGCGGCATCGGCTGGGTGCGGCTGAAGAACTTCCAGGAGCGCACCGACGCCAACCTCAAGCGCGAGCTGGACCGGCTCCGCGCCGAGAACGGCGGCCGGGAGCTGTCCGGGCTGGTGCTGGACCTGCGCAACAACCCGGGCGGGCTGCTCGATCAGGCGGTGGCGGTCAGCGATCGGTTCCTGCCGGGTCGGCTCACCATCGTGACCACCAGGGGGCGCGCGGGCCGGAGCCTCACCGAGGAGAAGAGCAAGGACCCCGGCACCGAGCCCGACTACCCGATGGTGGTTCTAGTCAACGCCGGGAGCGCCTCGGCCTCCGAGGTGGTGGCCGGCGCGCTGCAGGACCACGGCCGGGCCACCCTGCTGGGGACCCAGACCTTCGGGAAGGGCTCGGTGCAGACCGTGATCGAGCTCGAGGACGGCAGCGGGCTCAAGCTGACCATTGCCCGCTACTACACCCCGAAGGGTCGGAGCATCCAGGAGCGGGGCATCGAGCCCGACTTCCTCGTCCCGGCCGAGGGCACCGCGCGCGAGCTGCGGGAGAAGGACCTCCGCCGCCACTTCCGGAACCCGGACGCCGGCACCGCCGAGACCGCGCACCGGCTGGCACCGCCGCCGGCGTGGGAGGTGACCCAGAAGCTCGCCGATCCACAGCTCCGCGCGGCGCTGGACTTCCTCCACGCCCACCCCCGGGCGCCGGGGCAGAAGGCCGCCGAGCGGTGAGAGCCGTGCGAGCCCGCGCGGTCCACGATCTTCCATCACTTCTGACGGATCCGGTCCTTCCGACGCCAACCTCCCGCGATCATTGACACGGCGTGTCAGTCGCCATCGAGGTGTTTGTAAGTGGTCGGAATCGTTTGACACCAGGTGTTCACATTCCTATTCTGCCCCGCCGCCCCGGAACCGGACACTCGGGCGTGGGGACGAGGGGCCAGCGCCAGAGATGACCAGCGTCGAGATCGTGTTCCTGGGCGTGTACTTCGCCGTCCTGTGCGTGCTCGCCGTCTACGGCTCTCACCGGTACCGGATGGCATTCCTTTACTATCGCCACAAGTTCAAGATCCCGACCCCCAAGGGCACCCTGGCCCAGCTGCCGCGGGTCACCATCCAGCTGCCGGTCTACAACGAGATGTACGTGGTGGAGCGGCTGATCGAGGCGGTTTGCCGCCTCGAGTACCCGCGGGAGCTGCTCGAGATCCAGGTCCTGGACGATTCCACCGACGAGACCTGCGGCATCGCCCGCGCCGCGGTGGAGCGTCACCGCCGCACCGGGCAGGACATCACCTACATTCACCGGACCAACCGGAGGGGATTCAAGGCGGGGGCGCTGGAGCACGGGCTTCTGACCGCCAAGGGCGAGTACGTCGCGGTGTTCGACGCGGACTTCGTCACGGCGCCGGACTTCCTGAAGCGCACCGTCCCGTTCTTCGCCGACCCGAAGGTGGGCATGGTGCAGGTGCGCTGGGGTCACCTGAACCGCGAGTTCTCCATTCTCACCCAGGCCCAGAGCATCTTCCTCGACGGTCACTTCATCATCGAGCACACCGCGCGGAATCGCTCCGGCTGCTTCTTCAACTTCAACGGCACCGCCGGCATCTGGCGACGCGCGACCATCGGGGACGCGGGCGGCTGGCAGCACGACACGCTGACCGAGGACCTGGACCTCAGCTACCGCGCCCAGCTGAAGGGATGGCAGTTCATCTTCCTGCCCGAGGTGGTGTCCCCCGCCGAGGTGCCGGTGGACATGAACGCCTTCAAGAGCCAGCAGCACCGCTGGGCGAAGGGCTCGATCCAGACAGCCCGGAAGCTGCTCCCCGCCATCCTCCGCTCGAACCAGCCATTCGCGGTGAAGCGCGAGGCGTTCTTCCACCTCACCAACAACATCGCCTACCTCCTGATGGTGCTGCTGTCGGTGCTGATGCCGCTGTCGATGGTGGTGCGCTTCAACCACGGGATGTACTCGACGCTGTTCCTCGACCTGCCGTTCTGCCTCGCGGCCACCGCCTCGGTGTGCTTCTTCTACCTGGCCACCCAGAGCGAGCTCGGGCTCACCGGCTGGCGGCGGGTCAAGTACCTGCCGTTCATCATGTCGCTGGGCATCGGGATGGCGATCAACAACGCCAAGGCGGTGATCGAGGCCCTCCTGAACCAGCAGAGCGCCTTCGCCAGGACGCCCAAGACCGGCAGCGAGGGCAAGAGCATCCGCTCCACGGTGAAGGGGAGCTACCGCGGCGCCCGCAGCATGATGCCGCTCCTCGAGCTGGGCTTCGGGCTCTACTTCTCCGGTGCGCTCTGGTTCGCGATCGACGCCCACATCTGGACGTCGGTGCCGTTCCTGGTGCTGTTCCAGGTGGGCTTCCTGTATGTCGGGGTGATGAGCCTCTTCCAGGGTGGCTCCATGGACCGCCGGGCGCTTGCGCCCGCGGTCGCGCCGGCCCCCTCGGCCCAGCGCGCGGCCTGACAGCGGAAGCCACGCTGGTCGATCGGCCCTCGCTTGCCCTCCAGCGCGATCATCCGATCGACCAACCTGGTCTCCGCTGTGAGCTGCGAGCTTCCCCTCCCTTCCGATCACTTCCGTCCATCCGCGCGCTCGAGTCGTTCCCCGGGCGGGCGGGTGCGGCCTGGACGCGCAGGGGGCGCGGCATGCCCCAGCGGGACGCGAGGGCAAAGAGACGTCTTCCCGGAGCGGCGCTGACCTCCCTGGCCTTGGCCCGGGCCGTGGCAGGTTGGGCAAGACGGCGCCGAGTTCGGTGCGCCGCTCGACACCGGGGCTCGGCCGAGGACGCAAGCGCTCGCGCGACGGCTCAGCTCCTCGGTCGAGGGCACGCGGGAAGGGCGAGGGCCCGGGCTCTTCCCGAAGCGAGAAGGATGCATGCTGAATAATCCTGAACGCATCCATTTCCGTTTCCGAGGCCGCTGCCCCCTGGGCGTCCCGTCTCGGTTCCCAAGTTGCGCTCCCGGCACTGCGGACTCACCACGGGCGGGGGGACGCGCCCCAGAGCGTCCGAGCTCACGCCCCGCCTCGCGCGGGGCGCTGGAGCGGCCTCCGCGCCCCGTGCCAGCGAACCGCTCCCGTCCCACCCGGGCCAGCTTGCCGCGGGCATCGCACCCGGTGCTGGGCTGAGGACGGCAACGCCTCCGATGGCTCAGGGCCCGGCGTCGGACGACGCCCGGACCAGCAGGTAGGTCCGTGTCTCGAGCGGCGAGGCGTCCACCACCGAGCACCGGCCGTCCACCCGCATGCGCTCCACCGTCCGCAGCAGGAGCCCACCATCGGGGCAGCCGGTGAGATCCACCGGCAAGCTCGCCTCGCAGCCCGGCCCGGAGGCGCCCATGCGCGGTGCCCGCGTCTCGCCGGCGAGACCACCCAAGGTGCGCCGGAGCACCACGCGGGCGCTGCTGGCCCCCTCGGGCGTGCCACCGTCCGCCCAGTGTCGCTCGACGTCGAGGACCACGGTGCCTCCGTCGTCACTGGCGCGGTAGACCCAGCTCGGGTTGGAGGCGAGCATCCAGCGCCCGGCCAAGTCGTTGCCGCAGCCCTCGGGGAGAGCGCGGGCGACCGGAGTCGCTGGAGGTGGCGGCGGCGGGGCGGCGCAGGCGACCAGCAGGGCCAGTGCGCTCCCGCCGAGGAGCTCGAGCCCCCGGCGCCGGCGGATGACGACCGGCCCCCGCATCAGGCGGCCTCGAACAGCGCCTCCACGAACTCGTGCGGGTCGAAGGGCCGCAGGTCCGCCACCTTCTCGCCCACCCCCACCCAGGTGACCGGAATCTTCAGCTCGTCGCTGATGCCGATCACCACCCCGCCCTTGGCGGTGCCGTCGAGCTTGGTGAGCGCGATGCCGGTCACTCCCACGGCCTCCTGGAACTGCCTGGCCTGGGCGATGGCGTTCTGGCCCATGGTGGCGTCGAGGACCAGGAGCACCTCGTGCGGCGCGCCGGGCAGCGCCTTGGCGATCACCCGCTTCACCTTCTTCAACTCCTCCATCAGCGGGGTCTTGGTGTGGAGGCGGCCCGCGGTGTCGACCAGCACCGCATCGGCGCCCTCGGCCACCGCGCGCTTCACCGCGTCGAACACCACGGCGCCCGGGTCCGAGCCGTCGGGCCCGCGGACCAGGGTGGCGTGGGCGCGCTCGGCCCAGACGTCCAACTGCTCGGTCGCGGCGGCACGGAAGGTGTCGCCGGCGGCGATGACCACCTTCTTGCCCTCCCGGGTCAGCTTCCAGGCCAGCTTTCCGATGGTGGTGGTCTTCCCGGAACCGTTCACCCCCACCACCATGGTCACGTGGGGCGGGCCGCCGCCCTCGAGCGAGGCAGGGCGGGGGAGCGTGACCATCCGCTCGACCTCGGAGCGGATGAGCCCCTTCACCCGCCCCACGTCGCCCAGCTCCCGCTTCCTCAGCCCGTCGCGCGCGGCGTCCACCAGCTCCGACGCAGTGCGAACGCCGATGTCGGCGGTGAAGAGGATCTCCTCCAGCTGGGCGAGCACGCTGTCGTCCACCGCCGAGCCGCGGGAGAAGAGCCCGTTGAGCCGGGCGATGAAGCCCTCGCCCCGGGTGCGCTCCAGCCCCGCGGCGAGCGTGCGCCCGGCCTCGGCCTCGGCGCGCGCACGGGCCTCCTGCGTGGCGCGGATCTGCTCGGCCGCGGCTGCCTGGCGTGCGCGCGCCTCCCCCTCCTCGCGGAGCCGGCGGGCCTCGGCCTCCTCGCGAGCGCGGCGCTCGCGGGCCTCGGCCTCGGCAGCCTTCCTCGCCCGGTACTCCTCCCGCTTCGCCTCCTCCTCGCTCTTCTTTAGTTCGCGGGCCTCCGCTTCCAGCCGGGCGCGCTCGACAGCCTCGACCTCGGCGCCGGCCTTCTCTTGAAGCTCGCGGCGCTCGCGGGCGATGGCCTCGGCGCGGGCCCGGGCGGCTGCGGCCTCCTCGCGGGCCCGCGCTTCGTCCGGACCAGGGACGATCTCCGGGCGGACCGGTGGCGCGGCCGGCAGCTCGGGCGTTGCAGGGGGCGGTGCCTCGGTCCGGCGACGCGCGCGGGCCCGCAGTGCGAGCGCGGCCGAGGCCACGACCAGCACGAGGAGCCCTCCCCCGAGCAGCTCGATCTGGTGGAGGTCGAGGCCGAGGAACAGCTCGGGAGACGGGGCGGGAACCTGGGCCAGCAGCAGGAACGGCGACATGAGGCGCCCCTCTTACGTCATCTGGTGCTTCCGTCGACACCGGCGTTGTGCGGTAAGAGTCGCTTCACCCGCATGCGTCACGCGCTCGCCCTCGTCTCCCTGCTCGGCGTCCTCCCGGCCTGCATCGTCGAGGCCCCCACCTCCAGCAAGCCCGGTCCTCCGCAGTCGCGGAGCCAGGTGGCGCCGGTCCCGGTGAAGAACGGCGCGGTGCTGGGCGATCTGGCGGAGCTGGTGGGTGCCACCTTCGCCCCGCCCTCGGTGTCCTCGGGAGACGCGACGCGGGTGGTCCTGGTGTTCCGGGGCATCAAGCCGACCACGGAGGACTGGCAGGTCTTCGTGCACCTCGAGGACGCCGAGGGTCGCGGCGAGCGGCTCAACGCGGACCACCCACTGCGCGCTCCGACCAGTACCTGGAAGGCGGGCGAGGTGGTGCAGGACGAGTTCGTCCTCACCTTGCCGCCGGGCTGGAAGTCGCGGGCGGTGAACGTCTTCGTCGGCCTGTGGCTACCGTCGACCAACGCGCGGATGAAGGTCCGGAACCCGGAGGCGGTTCGCACCGACGGGAACGACCGCGTGCTCCTGGTACAGCTGCCAGTCGTCGGCTGAGGCGCAAGAAAAAGCCGGAGTGGCCCTGTAAGCCGAGTTCTGTTCCCCCGTGGAGTTCTCCCCCGCGGGGGCGGTGAACATTCCTCTAGGGCCCTGGTTGCCCAGGGGCCTCGTCAGCGAGCAACCCGGGAGTCGAGGGGCGGGCAGCCCCTGTTCCGCCGTGAAGCGGGACGCTCCCTGCTGGCTCTTGCTCCGGGTGGGGTTTGCCGTGCCGGCCAAGTCGCCCTGGCCGCGGTGCGCTCTTACCGCACCGTTTCACCCTTGCCTCGTGGCGCCGTTGCCGGCGTCCCCGTGGCGGTCTGTTCTCTGTGGCACTGTCCTTCGACTCGCGCCGACTGGCCGTTAGCCAGCACCCTGCCCTGTGGAGCTCGGACTTTCCTCCCGCTGCCCCGTCCTGCGGCAGCCGGC
>DATKKF010000126.1:0-16696 GCA_035543115.1 Myxococcaceae bacterium | reverse complement strand
TCGGACGCTTCCCGGTGACGCTGTACCAGGAGCAGTGGCTGAAGCTGCTCGACATGAGCGACGACATCCGCGCCTTCATCCAGGAGCATCAGGCCGAGCTGAAGAAGCGGGTCTGAATCTCCCGCGGGAAACAACCCCGTTTGCCCCGGCGGCGAGCGGAGCAGTAGAACCGCAAGGCCTCGCGTCTGGAGGGGAGCCGGACCAAGGGCCGGAGGTGCGCCATGCGCGGCGTGCTCGCCTGTCTGTTCGTCGGAATTGCATGCACCGCGTCCGGCCCCGCCGTGCAGGTGGCGGCACCTGCTCCGCAGCGGGCAGCCGAGGCGTCCGCCGGGTTCGACGGGCTCCCCAACGGGCTGGTCGACGTGCAGACGCACCGCGCGGACCAGGTCGCGTTCGACCATCAGGAGGAGGTCGCGTCCGGACTCGGCCCGCTCTACAACGCTCACTCCTGCCGGGACTGCCACGAGAACCCCGTGGCGGGCGGCACGAGTCAGGTGACCGAGCTCCGCGCCGGGCACCGCGACGCGCAGGGCGTGTTCGGCTTTCCCGAGATTCGCATCGGAGGTGGCAAGGTCGTGGTCTCGGGCCGCACGCTGATCAACGACAAGGCGATCTGCCCCGGCGTCGAGTTCACCGAGGGCGACGCGCAGGAGCATCTCCCGGACTCGGAGGACGTGCGCGCCCTGCGGGTCTCCATCAGCCTGCTCGGCGACGGCTACGTGGAGGCCGTGTCGGACGAGCTACTGCAGGCCATCGCCCGCTGGCAGTGCGGGCACCCCGAGCTCGGGGTCTGCGGATTGCCGATGCTGGTGCCGGTGCTCGAGTCACCGGGGACGATCCGCATCGGAAGGTTCGGCTGGAAGGCGGAGCACGCGAGCCTGCTCTCGTTCTCCGCGGACGCGTACCTGAACGAGATGGGCGTCACCAGCGCGCTCCGGCCCACCGACGTGACCTCGCTCTGCGACACGGTGCCGGACCCGGAGGACCACCCCGACGCCACCGGCGCCACGGACCTGGATCGCTTCGCCCGCTTCATCCGGGCCAGCAAGGTTCCGCCGCGGGACACCCGTCTGGCGGCGACGCCGGAAGCGCGAAACGGATCGACCCTCTTCGAGACCATCGGCTGCGCGGTCTGCCACGCGCCGCTGCTCACCACCCTGCCGGCCGGGACGCTGCTCTTCGGCGGCCCGTACCGCGTCGAGCCTGCACTGGGCGGCCGGGTCATCCATCCGTACAGCGACTACCTGACGCATGACGTGGGGACCGGCGACGGCATCGTGCTTGCCGTCCCGGAACACCATGGGGCCCAGTTCACCGGGATGCAGGACACGTTCGCCGCCAGCGCCAACCGGATGCGCACCGCGCCGCTCTGGGGGCTCCGGACCCGCAGCCGGCTGATGCACGACGGGCTCTCGTTCACTCTCCGCGAGGCCATCGCCCGCCACCAGGGCGAGGCAGCGTCCGCCCGGAAGGCGTTCGACGCGCTCCCGCCGCAGTCCCAGGAGCAGCTGCTCACCTTTCTCCGGTCGCTCTGAGGGCGATGCCGGAACCCATCACCTTTCCAACCAGCGTTCGTACGCCTTGAAGTCGTACGGCCGGCCGAGGAAGTCCGCGACCAGATCGGCTGCGGGCTTGCCGCCGCCTTGCTCCAGCACTCGCTCGCGGTACCGCGCCGCCGTCGGGCGATCGAACACGCCCCTGCTCTCGAACGGCGTGAACATGTCCTTGGCGATGACCAGCGACCACATGTACGTGTAGTACACGGCGCTGTACCCGTTCAGGTGTCCGAACGAGGCCTGGATGTACATCCCCTTCACGTAGGGGAAGGTCCAGTACTTCTCCATCGACTCGGCGACCACCGCGGTGGAGTCGAGCCCCCGGGCCTCGCGGTCATGCAGGTGGAGGCTGACGGCGGCGAGGAACATCTGACGTCGCACCTCGAGCCCCTTCCCGAACTCCTCGGCGATGCGGAGCTGTTCCACCATCTTTGCCGGGATGGGCTGGCCGGTCTTCACCTGCCTGGCGAACACCTGGAGCACACCCGGGTCACGCACCCACTCCTCCAGCATCTGCGACGGCGCCTCCACGAAGTCCTGCTCGGTGCGCACCCCGGAGTTTGCTGCCCACCGGGTGTGGCCACCCAGCACGTGGTGCACCAGGTGCCCGAACTCGTGGAAGAGCACCCGGACGTCGTCGTACTCCATCAGCCCGCCGGCCCTGGGGAAGTTGCAGAGCAGCGCGCCCTCGGGAAGGCGGTGTCCGGCCTGGCCGGAGACGACGGTGAACTCCGCCGCGTGCTTGAACTTGCCCTCGCGGGGGTGGAGATCCAGGTAGATGCGTCCCAGCGACTTCCCCGCTCGGTCACCGAACGAGGGGCCGGCGATGACGTCGAAGGTCCGCACGTCGGGGTGCCAGACCACTGCGTTCTCCACCGCCCGGTACGAGAGGTCGAAGAGCTTCCCCGACACGTCGAGCACGCCCTGGAACACCCGGCTGGCCTCGAAGTACGGCCGGGCGCTCTGCGCGTCAAAGTGGTAGCGCTCCGCCTTCACCCGCTCGCCGTAGTAGACGATGTCCCAGGGATCGAGCGCCCTCGCCCCCGGCACGTCCTTCCGCTTGCGCGCGAGCAGCGTCTTCTTCTCGCGGGCAGCGCGATCCCCGGACGCGGCGGTGATGCGCTCGATGAAGTCCGAGGCCGCCTTTCCGGTGCGGATCATCTTGTTCTCCGTCGCGTAGTCCGCCCAGTTCGCGTACCCGAGCGTGTGGGCCAGCTCCTGCCGCTTCACCAGCAGCCGCTCGAGCACGGCGATGTTCTGGGGAGCGGCGCGGGCCATGAACGCCCGCCAGAGCGCCTCGCGGGTCTTCGCCTGGCGGGCGTAGCTCCGCACCGGGAAGTAGTCCGGGTAGTCGGTGGTGAGGACGATCTTCCCGTCCGGTCCCGGTGGGTGTGCGGCGAGGAAATCGGCGGGCATCCC
Organism: Myxococcaceae bacterium; assembly: GCA_035543115.1. Classification (GTDB taxonomy): domain Bacteria; phylum Myxococcota; class Myxococcia; order Myxococcales; family Myxococcaceae; genus RPRB01. The sequence goes on along the minus strand of DATKKF010000126.1, from coordinate 13,721 downwards.
CGCGAGCTCCGCGCGGGTGAACGAGACCTTCCTCACGTCGGCGGGGATGTTCCGGTCGAACTCCTGCCCGATGGCCACCAGCTCGTCGCTGAGCGCACGGACCTTCTCGCGGGTGGTTTCGTCCCGGTCCACGCCGGCGCGCCGGAACTCACGGAGGTCCCGCGTCATCCACCACCGGGTGGTGACGTCCTGACCCGACAGGTCCAGCGCCGAGAGCACGTCGTACAGCGCGCGGTCCTGGTTGATGGAGGTGCCCATCGCCTGGATCTGCCGATCGCACTCCTCGGCTGCCTGGCGCATCGCCGGGTCCGGGCTGCCCTGGCGGGCCAGCTCGGACTGGGCATCGAGGTCGTTGATCGCGGCAAGCGCGTCGTCGTAGCCGGTGAGGGTGGCCACGGTGTCCCGCGGCGGCCTGCTCGCCTTCACCGCGTCCAGCCCGGCGCGGGCGCGCGCCATCGCGTCCTGGCAGGCGGCGGTGAAGGCCGGGACCGGCCCGGAGATGCGGGCGGAGGCCGTACCCACCGGCTCGTCGAGCGCCGGGGCGGCCTTCACCGGGGCTGGCGTCGGCGCGGCCTTCGCGGCCGCAGAGGTCGAGGGCCCCGTCGCGGGCGCGCTGGCGCAGGCGAGGATCGTCAGGGAAGGAAGCAGAAGGGCGAAGCGCATCGTTGGCTTTCGAGGGACGGCGGGGCGCGGACTCTCTCACACGGCGCCTGGAACGGTCATCCGCATGCAGCAAGGCGCAGTCGCCGCCCGCGCCTGACGTCCACGCTCGAACGCTCGACAGTCGGGACGGACGCTCTCCTTACTACCGCACCGTCCGTGCTGCGGGCGCGCCGCCACCCTTCGGAGCCGTCGGCGCCGGAGCGTCCCCTTCCCGGAGCCATGCCTCGTAGGCCCGGAAGTCGTACGGACGGCCGAGGAAGTCGGCGACCAGCTCCATTGCGGGCCTTCCGCCGCCCCTCTCGAGGATCTCCTTCCGGTACCGCTGTGCGGTCGCGGGATCGAACATCCCCTTGACCTTGAAGGCGGTGAAGAGGTCCTTCGCAATGACCTTCGACCACATGTACGTGTAGTAGACCGCGCTGTACCCGTTCAGGTGGCCGAACGCCGTGTAGAAGGTGGACCCCGCGACGTACGGGAACGGCGAGTAGCGGGACTGGATGTCGGCGACGTACGGGGTCAGCTCCAGCCCCCGCGGATCACGGTCGTAGAGGTGCAGGCTCGTCGCGGCGTAGAACATCTGCTGACGTACGTCGACGCCCTTGCCGAAGTCGTCCGCGGCCCGAAGCTGCTTCACCATCGCCGCCGGGATGGGCTTCCCGGTCTCGACCTCTCGGGCGAAGGTCTGGAGGACGGTGGCGTCGCGCATCCACTCCTCCAGCATCTGCGAGGGCGCTTCGACGAAGTCCTGCTCGTTGCGGACCCCGGAGTTCGCCGCCCACCGGGTATTGCCGCCCACCATGTGGTGCAACAGGTGGCCGAACTCGTGGAACAGAGTCCGGACGTCGTCGTACTCCATCAGCTCGCCGGAGCGAGGGAGATTGCAGAGCAATGCGCTCTCGGGGAGTCGCCGGCCCGCCTGACCCGAGATCATCCCGTACTGCGCCGCGTGCTTGTACTTGTTCTCTCGGGGATGGAGGTCCAGGTAGATGCGGCCAAGAGACTGCCCCGAGCGATCTCCGAAGGAGGGCCCGGCGATCACGTCGTAGACCTGTACGTCGGGGTGCCAGACCTTCGTGCCTTCCACCGGGCGGTAGGAGAGGTCGAGCAAGCGGCCCGAGACGGCGAGCACTCCCTGCAGGACGCGATCGAACTCGAAGTAGGGCCGCGCGGCCTTCGCGTCGAAGCGATACTGCTCGATCTTCACCCGGTCGGAGTAGTAGCCATAGTCCCAGGGGGCGACCTGCTTCGCGGACGGGATGTCCTTGCGCTCGCGGGCCAGCACCCGGGCCAGCTCCTTCGCGGAACGCTCGCTCGCCGCGGCGGTGATCCGCTCCACGAACTCGGCCGCCGCGCGCCCGGTGCCGATCATCTTGTTCTCGGTGGTGTAATCCGCCCAGTTTGCGTAACCGAGGACCGAGGCCAGCTCGTACCGCTTGGCGAGCAGGCGCGAGAGCACCTCGACGTTCGCCGGTGCGGCGCGGGTGTTGTTGGCGCGCCAGATCTTCTCCCGCGCCTTGGAACTGCGGGCGTAGGCCATGAACGGGTGGTAGTCGGGGTAGTCGGTGGTGACGGCGACCCTCCCGTCCTTGCCGGGCGGATGCGCCTTCCGGAAGTCGTCGGGCACTCCTGCCAGCTCCGCAGGCGTGAAGAAGACCGTCTTCGTGCCCTGACGGATGTTGCGGTCGAACTCCTGCCCGATGGCGACCACCTCGTCGTTGAGCGCTCGCACCTTCTCGCGAGTGGCGTCGTCGCGATCCACGCCGGCGCGCCGGAACTCGCGGAGGTCACGCTTCATCCACCACGCGGTGGACCTGTCCTGACCCGAGAGATCGAGACCGGAGAGAGCATCGTACACCGCGCGATCCTGGTAGATCGCGGTGGCGAAGGCCTGGATCTCGCGGTCGCACTCCTCGCCGGCCTTCCGCATCTCGGCGTCCGGGCTGGATTGCCGCGCAAGCTCGGCCTGGAAGTCCAGGTCGTTGATCACCGCGTTCGCGTCGTCGTACCAGGTGAGGGTGGTCACCGTGTCCCGCGGGGCGGGCATGGCCTTCAGCGCGTTCAGCCCGATGCGCGCCCGGGCGATGGCGTCCTTGCATGCGGCGGTGAGCGCGGAGGAGGGCCCGGAGACCCGCTCCGCAGCCCCACCCACCGGCAACTCCCGGAGCGGGGGCGGTGCCTGGACTGCCACAGGAGCCGGAGCCACGGAAGGACCGGGGGGCGCAGCGGCTGCGCTCGACGGTCCCGGTGCGGGCACGGTGGCGCACGCGAGGACCGTCAGGGATGGGAGAAGGAGGGCGAGGCGCATTGGTGTCTTCCGGGAAAGGGCGACCATCCGGCAGGGGTCGCAGACGAGCCGCGACTCTTGCAGGGTGTGCCGGGAACGGTCAGACGGATGCAGGGAAGCGCGGCGCGAAGCCCGCCGGTATGGCCGCGCCACGGCTCGTCTCGCGGAGGCGCTCCTTCGGGTGATTCCGTGGGCACGGACTGTCGCGGAGGACTGGCTTCGATCCTGCTGGAGCCCCGGCACGGCGGAACGGCGGCGGTCAGGGCAATCGGATGTACTGCTGAGCTCCTCCGACGCTGACCCAGATTGAGTCTGGGGCGTCGGGCGCCACGACCGCGTCCAGGCTCGAGGGGTTCGGGGCACCGGAGGCCCCCTCGGTTCCAGCCTATCCTGGGTCGCAGACCGCGAGCGCCCAGACCGGAAACAGGCGCAGGTAGATGTCGTAGTGGATGGCGCAGGTCCGGTTGAACACGCCGGTGATGGGCTGGTCGGGCCACCGTCCGTCCTCGCCCAGATGCCCCCGTAGCCACTCCGAGCCCCGGCGCACCGCCTCCGAGTCACGCCGCCCGCACGCGGCCAGCGACAGCATGGCCCACGAGGTCTGCACGGCGTGCCCGTTCTTCCCGTCCACCCAGCGCCGCTGCCGGTTCGACTCCAGCGTCTCGCTCCAGCTTCCGTCCGGCCGCTGGCGAGCCTCGAGGTAGTCGGCCGCCCGCCGCAGCGCCGGGTCGTCCGGCCGGGCTCCCGCGGCGATCAGCCCCGCCGTCCCGAACCAGGCGCCGTAGCTGAAGCACACGCCCCAGCTGCCCTCCCACGAGCCGTCGTCTCTTTGCACCTTGCGAAGGAAGCGCTCTCCTCGCCGGATGGGCTCGCGCAGCCAGCCCGCGTCCTCGGACGCGAACGCGCTCCACGCCGCCAGCGCCTGGACGCAGGCCGAGGTGCACTCGACGTAGGAGACGTCGACCATGATGGTGGAGAAGACGTCCGAGGGGTTGAGCGCCTCGAGCCACTTCGGCCCACGCTGCAGCTCGTACGTCGCCCAGCCGCCGTCCTCGTTCTGGAGCGAGAGGATCTCCTCCACGGCCTCGCGCAGCCGCCCGCGGGGGACCTGGTTCATCCCCGCGGCCTCGAGCAGCAGCGACGCCTTCAGCCCCTCTGCGGTGCAGTCGCTGATGGGCCAGCCGTGGGCGCGGGTGGAGAACGGCCAGCCGCCGCGGCTCCGGTGCCGGTAGCCCTTCTCCATCTCCGGGACGTCCTCGAGCACCTGGTTGGACTCGAGGTACTGCGCCGCCCGCTCGAGCGCTGGCCGCATCCGCTCGGCCAGCCCGGTGGCGAGGATGCCCTGCACCGCGAAGGCGGTGTCCCAGAGCTCGGACGAGTTGTAGCCCTGCATTTTCAGTCCGTCCGGCGCGCGCCAGAGGTAGTCCGGCAAGCGCCTCAGATGTGCCTCGACCTCGGGTCCGCCGGGCCGGGCGACGTGCCAGACGACCGTGTTCAGCACCTTGTTGATGGGGCCGATGCAGATGAAGCTGGTGGCCTGGTCCTCGCGGCGGATCTGGTCGAGGACGATGTCCAGCGACCGCTCTCGCGCCCCCGCCGGCGCCAGCCGCTCCCACAGCCCGAGCAGGCCGTTGGCCGCGCGGAGGTAGGACGTCCGGGGAGTGTACGCGTCGGTCGCCGCCACCTGCTCGCGGGCTGCGAGCCAGTCCACCGTCTCGTAGGGCTGGGCGTAGATCTCCCGGCGAATGGCCGCGAGCAGCGGCGTCTCCGGCGCGCGCACCCGCCGGGCGTACAGCCAGCTCATCGGCAGGTACACCATCCGGCAGTGGCACCAGAGCTTCGACGGATGCAGCGGCAGCGACTCGGGCAAGAGCCACAGCTCGGGCGGCACCGGGACGAGGCCCTCGTACGCGTAGAGCCCGAGCATCGCGAGGATGAACTTCCCCCACGACCCGCTCGACAGCGGTCCGCCCAGCGGCAGGAACCACCCCCGTGCTCGCTGCAGCTGCAGGTCCTGGGCGGGAACGCCGAGCAGCCGCAAGGTCACGTAGACCAGCACCGAGGTGAACACGTGGCTGTGCGACTCGACGTCGAGTCCCCAGCCGCCGTCCGCGTTCTGGTGCCCGCGCAGATAGGTGATGAACCCCTCCCGCGTCGCCGCGTCCGGCGGGCGCCCGAGCACCTGGAGGCCGGCCACGTACACCGGCACCAGGAACAAGGGCCCGCCGTAGTCGCCCTTCCACGAGCCCCCTGCGTCCTGGGTGGCGGCGAGCACCGCCAGCCCCCGATCGATCGCGGAGGGGTCGGTGCGCGTGCTGGGAGCGGTCATGCCCCGCGTCCCTCGGGCAGCCCGCGGGCGCACTCGGCATAGAGGGCCTCCAGCGCCCGGTCGTCGGCGACGCTCTCGCGGGTGAGGACCATGATCCGCATCACCGTCTGGCGATCGATCTTCACCGGGGCCGGCTCGAAGACCGCCGGGTTGTGCGCCAGCGCCCGCAGCGTCCGCAGCGCGAAGAGCAGCGGCCAGAGGCAGAACAGGCGCAGCCCGGGCTCCGACCTCGGCAGGAGCAGCGAGTACTCGAACGACACGTCGCACTCGCGCCGGGCCACCGCGACCAGCTCGTCGAGCATGGCCACCGCGGCGCTCCGGCGCTCCGGGAGGACGAGGTTGCCCGGGGAGAGCCCATGCTTCGCCATGACCGTTCGCGGCAGCCAGCAGAAGCCGCGGTCCAGGTCCTCGCGGATGTCCTTGAGGATGTTGGTGAGCTGGAGCGCCCGCCCGAAGGCCGGGGCCCGCGGAGCGAGCTCGGCCTTCTTCGGTCGCACCGAGTCGTGGCCGTCGACGAAGAGACCGGTGAGCATCACCCCCACCGTTCCGGCGACGTAGTAGCAGTACTGCAGGGTATCCCGGAGGTCAGGCAGCCCCTGGGGCGCGCCGCCATCGAGCTCCTCCATCACCTCGGCCATCCCCCCGGTCATCTCGCCGACGCAGGCGGCGATGTGCCGGTGGGTCCAGTCGGGCAGCCCGCGCATGGCCTCGAGGACGGTCCGTGTCCCCTGGACCAGCTGAACCTCGGCCGACGGGGCCGAGGGCCGGAGCGCCGCGACCGAGCGACGCGCAAACTCCGAGGCCCGCTCCTCCCACCCGGGCTCGAGCTTCACCAGCCGTCCTAGCGTGTGAAACAGCTCGGCGCGCTCCGAGACCTGTCCCCGGGCCTCGTCCTCGAGCGTGTCGGCGATGCGGCACAGCAGGTAGGCGACGGTGACCACCAGATCCAGCGGCGGTGGAAGCACCGGGATGTTGAGCGCGAAGGTGCGAGACACCTCCGGGAGTGCGCGACGGCAGAAGTCTTCGGGTCCGGTCACGAGACACCTACGGAAACACTGCGGAGGATGCGCCCGGCCGCGCCGCACTCTATAAGAAGCCCCGAGAGAAGGGCCGGGGAGGCATGGCTGCCTTGATGGAAGTGGACGTGGTCGTCGCCGGCGGTGGCCCTGCGGGGTGTACCACCGCTGCCGCGATGGCCCAGCTGGGCCTGCGAACGGTTCTCGCCGACGCGGGCCAGGACCGCAAGAAGCAGCTGGCTGGCGAGCTGCTGCACCCGGTGGGCGTGGAGGAGCTGACCGCCTTCGGCTTCTCCGAGGTGCTGCGCTCCGCTGGCGTGCCGATCATCGGCTTCGCGGTGGTGGACAACGGCCGCACCGCGCTCCTGCCCTACGCGCCGGGCAACCGCGGGCTGGGCATCGAGCATCACGCGCTGGTCACCCCGCTCCTGGACATCCTCGAGGCGCGCGGCGCCGTCGAGGTCCGCCGGAAGACGCGTGTCGGCCTGCTGGCGGACGGTCCTGACGGCGTGGAGGTCACCCTATCGCACGACGGGCGCTCCGAGCGGGTGCGCGCCGGCATGCTGGTCGCAGCCGACGGCCGCGCCTCACCGCTCCGGCGCGCGCTGGGAATCGCCGAGCAGCACCGTCGGCTCTCCACGATGGTCGGCGTGCTGGTGGACGCCGCGCTGCTCCCTCACCCCGGCCGGGGGCACCTCTTCATCGGCGGACCGGCGCCGGTGCTGGCCTACCCCATCTCGGACACCCGGGCCCGGGTGATGGTGGATCTGCCGCTGGGCTCCACGCCCGACCGCGTCCGCGCCGAGCCGGACATCCTCTCCGGGGTCCCCGAGCCGCTCCGGCAGGCCATTCTCGAAGCGCTGCAGCACGAGGCGCCGCTGGTGGCCTCGAGCGACACCCGCATCATGGACCACGTCTACAAGGGTCACGTGGTGCTGGTGGGTGACGCGGCCGGCTGTTGTCACCCGCTGAGCGCCAGCGGCATGGCCTCGGCGGTGCGCGACGCCCGCGTGCTCCACCGGGCGATGGCGGAGGCGGGCAACGACGTCCCGAGGGCGCTCGCCGCCTACGCCCGCGCGCGCCGCCCGGCGAACCGCACCCGCATCGCCCTGGCCTCGGCGCTGTACGAGGTCTTCTGCAGAGAGTCGGCCGAGATGGCCGCGCTCCGCGGCGGCCTGTTCCGCTACTGGGAGCGCTCGTCCACCGGGACGCGCATCTCCATGTCCCTGCTCTCCACGCGCGAGACCCGCATGTCGGTCATGGCGCGGGAGTACGCACGGGTGGTGGCGCACGGGCTGGTCGAGCTCGGCACCGGCGGGGTGCGCGCGGTGCGAAGTCCGCGCCGGGCCGTCCGTGCCGGGGCCCTCCTCGTCGCCTCCGCCCTGCCCCACCTCCGGACGGCGATGGCGGGGGCGGTCGAGGACCGGCTCCTCGCCCTCCCAGCGCCTCACGTCTCTGCCGCGGGTGACCCGCTCGCCCCGAGCCGCGCCTCGCCGTCGAGGTCGTAGCTCCGGCCGCGCCAGTCGACCCGGCGGTCGACCCGGGCGGAGAGCGCCACCAGCCCCGAGACCAGCGGGAGCACCGCCGGCACCCAGAGCTGGTGCAGGGCGATGGCTGGGCCGTGGCACGCGCGCTGGAGCGAGGACTGGGTCCAGACCGAGAAGGCGATCGGGACCAGCGCGAGGCCGGCGGCGGCGAGGTTCCCCGTGGCCAGCGCCACGCCCAGCACACCCCAGGCGATCCAGCAGGCGATGCCGCGCACCCAGTTGGGCCAGGTGAAGCGGAAGGACAGACCGCCCTCGCCGAAGAGCATCCACCGGCGAAAGGTCCTGAGGAACTGGAGCGGCCCCATGCCGCCGATGACGATCCGCAGCGGCGTCTCGATCACCACGTTCTTCCAGCCCGCCCTCCACAGCGCGCGGCCGATGTACATGTCGTCGACGAACTGGCCCTCGGCCACGCCGACCCCACCCACCGCGTCCAGCGCCTCGCGCCGGCACACCATGAGCTGACCCATGATGAAGTCCAGCTCGCGCCTTGGCCCGGCGGCCCAGGCGGCCGTCGGTCCGTACCAGGCGTTCAGGAGCAGGCCGTAGGCCACGTCACCGGCGGTGGGCACATCGGCCGCGGCGACCGCCGGGGCGAAGGTGCAGCCGCAGTCCGGCCGGGAGAGCAGCTCGCTGACCAGCCTTCCGAGCAGATCCTTCGACGGGCGGCTGTCTGAGTCGTTGAACGCCAGCAACTCCCCGCTGGCCGCGGCGACGCCCACCAGCATGGCGTTGAGCTTTCCCGTGCGGCGCGGCGGCGGCGAGCCGGAGAGGAGCACCTCCACGTGCTCGGCATGGGTCGGGTGCTCGGCGACGAGCCGCCTGATGAGCGGGTAGGCCGGGTCCTCCTCCGAATCGACCACGAAGAGCAGCTCGAGCCGCCCAGGGTACTCCATCTCCAGGAACGCGCGGACGTTGTCCTCGGCACCGGTGTCCAGCCCCTTCACCGGGCGGATGACGGTGATGGAGGGCGCGGCCTTCGGAGACGGAGGCGCCGCGGGGCGGCGGTCGAGGACTCTCGAGAGCCGCAGGTGTCCCTCCACCAGGAGGAGCAGCGAGACGATGGCCAGCGCGCCCAGGACGGTGCTCATCGGGTGCTCTTCTCTCCGTGTGCCGGGAGCGTGAAGCGCTGCAAGGCCCGTGGTGCCCACCAGTTTGCAGCCCCGAAGAGGCGCATGGTGGCGGGGACGATCAGGACCCGGATCAGGGTGGCGTCGAGGGTGACGGCGATCGCCATCCCCACCCCCATGGCCTTCACCACCAGGATCTTCGCCAGGGCGAAGGCGGCGAACACAGCGACCATGATCGCCGCGGCGCTGGTGATCAGCCCGCCGGTCTGCTCCAGGCCCTCGGCCACGCTGTGGCGGTTGTCGTGAGTGCGGGCCCACTCCTCGCGCATCCGCGAGAGCATCAGGACCTCGTAGTCCATCGACAACCCGAAGAGGGTGCAGAAGAGGAGCAGCGGGAGCGCTGGCTCGAGCGGTCCGGGCTGGAAGTGCAGCAGCCAGCGGAGGTGGCCCTCCTGGAAGATCCACACCAGGGCCCCGAAGCTCCCGGCGAGGGAAAGGAAGTTCACCAGCACCGCCTTCAGCGGGAGGACCACCGAGCCGAGCAGGAAGAAGAGCGTGACCAGGGTGACCAGCACCACGAAGCCCACCGCGCGCGGCGCCCGGCCGAGGACGAAGGCGGTGGAATCGACGTCACCCGCGCTCTGGCCTCCCACCAGCGCCCGCCCGTCGCCCACCGTGCGGTCCTGGCGCAGCGCCAGGACCAGTCGCCGGGCATCCTCGCTGGAAGCCGGCGCGGAGGTGAGCACCTGCGCCACGGCGACGTCGCGATTCAGATACACGGCCTCGGCCAGCGCGAACTCGGGTGGGCGAAAGGCCGGTCCGGCGCCAGCGAGCTGCAGGTACTGCTCGCGGGTCACGGTCGGGTCGAGGTTGACGATGCTCTCGACGCCGACCACGCCGGGGAGCTTCGCCCACCGCCGGGTGACGTCGTAGAGCGCTCCGGCCCGCTCGGGCGTGAACGGCGGGCCGGGGAATTTCACCGCCACCAGGATGCGGGTCGCGCTCTGCTCGGGGAATGCACGCGCCACCGCGGCCGCGCCCTGCCGCGACTCGGCGGACTCGGGCAGGGCGGTGATGTCGGTCCCGGCGGTCTGGAGGCGGACGAAGGGCCAGCCGACGAGCGCGATGAAGCCCAAGGTGGGGAGGAGCACCGCGAGGGGATGCTGCATCACCCAGCTCGCCAGCCGGTTCCACACCCCCGGCCGGAGCCCGAACGCCGGGAGCGGCACCCGGCCGAGGTTGACCCGCGGGCCGAGCCAGCCGAGGAGCGCCGGGAGCGCGGTGAGCGCGAAGAGCACCGCGAACCCCACCACGATGGCGCCCCCGAGCCCCATCGCCGCGAGGTACGAGCCCTTGTAGAAGAGCAACCCGGAGAGCCCGGCGGCGACCGCGAGGCCCGAGAAGGCGACCGCCCGCCCGGCGGTGTCCACCGTCCGCTCGAGGGCGGTCTCCACGGGTCCCCCGGCGAGGAGCTCGTCGCGGAACCGGCTGACCATGAAGAGCGAGTAGTCGATGGCCACGCCGAGCCCGATGAGGCTCACCACGTTCAAGGTGTACTGGGCCATGTCCAGGTGGCGCGAGAGCGCGAGCACCGCCGCCACGCCCGCCAGCACCGCCAGCCCGCCGACCACGATGGGGAGGAGCGCGGCGACCAGCGTCCGGAACACCCAGATCAGCACCAGGAGGGCGAGCGGGAAGGAGACGAGCTCGGCGCGGAGGAGGTCGTGCTCCAGCTCGGCGTTGAGGTCGGTGAGGAACGCGGGCTTGCCGGTGACCTCGACCAGGAACGGGCCATCGCGCAGCGCCGCCCTCACCGCCGGGAAGGCGTGGACCGCCACCTTCTCGTCCCCCTTCAGCCGGACCAGCACCAGCGCGGTCTTCCCGTCCGGGGAGACGAAGCGCGCGCGGCCCTGCTCGGGCGCGGTGGCCACCGAGACGACACTCTCCACCTCGGGCCGGGCGCTCACCTTCTCCAGCTGCAGCCCCAGCGCCCCCTGAAAGATCGGGTCCGTGGCCGGCATCGAGCCGTGGGTGAAGAGCGCGACGATGCTGGTGTCGGTGTCGGCGCCCGCGGCGCCCCGGACCAGGGCAGCGGCCTGGGCGGACTCGGTTCCTTCGATGGTCCCGCTGGTCAGGCTTCCGCCCCGGATCAGGCTCAGAACGGCCAGCACCAGCACCACGAGGGTGACGGCGAGGACCACCAGGCGGTGCCGGGAGACGGCCCGGGCGAGGGCGATGAACATGAGGGGCAGTGCTCTGCCCGATCCCCGGCCGCCAGGCAACCACTGGAGGCTGTGGACCGGTGTTCAGTCGCAGGTCCCGGCCATCTCCGCGATCCACTGCGTCACCAGCGCGACGCCGTGGGCATCCACCACGCTCCGGCCGATCTGCGGCATCGCCACCGCGGGGGTGGTGGCCTCCATCCGGTACGGGATGACCGACTGGTCCGGCGCTCCGGGGACGATGTCGAAGGGGCGCCCGCCTGCGCCCGGACCGGCTGCCACCGGCTTCTTGCAGATGCCGAGCTGGTCCGGGCTGGTCACGTCGGCGCGCAGGAACAGGCCGCTCACCCGCGCGTTGCCCGTGGGGTTGTGGCAGAAGCCGCAGTTCGCCTCGAGGTAGGCGCGGGCGCGCTGCTCCACCGTGCCCGCGTCGGGGTCGGAGGCGACGGGGAGCTTCGGTGCGCTCGCCGGGTCGGGAGCCCCGGAGAGCATCCCCGTCCGTGACCAGTGCGCGAGCTGGTTCTCGGAACCGGAGTCGTAGGGGTACTCGGTGTTGAGCAGACGCGCCTTGGGGCCGATGGGCGCGACCGCGCCGCTCTCGGCGTGGCACTGCTCGCACTGCAGCCTGCTGGGGACGAGGTAGTGCGCGTCCTGGCTCACCCCGTCCACGTCGACGTAGGAGAAGCTCACCACTTCCCCGCCAGGCAAGGCCACCGCCTCGGTGCCGGTGTCGTTCCAGCGGTAGCTCATGAAGTTCCAGGCCCCCGCCGCCTTCCACTCGACCCGCGTCTCGACCCAGTGGATGGGCAGCGCGGTGTTCCGAGCATCCTGACGGAACCCGAAGCTCTTGGTGAACACCGTCCCGTCCGGGAACTCCAGCGCCTGGGTCTCGTCGTAGGTGGCGGCCCTGCCCGGAGGAACCCGGACCGTCCGGCGCTTGATCGCCCCGTCCGAGTACAGGGGGGTGGTGAGCGCGAAGGGGACGACGTCGCCAGAGAGCGGAGCGACGTCGCCCTGTGTGAGCTCCACCTGGCACCACTCGGCGAGCGTGCCGGGCACGGTGTCGTCCATGGGGAGGCGTGGGGTGCACGGCGCGCTCGACTTCGAGCCACAGGCGCCCAGCGCGAGCAGCGCGCTGGCCACGACCCCCTGGACGGACCGCGACATCCTCGAACCTACCGGGCTCAGAGCTGCGGCACCGGGACCGGCGGGAGTGCCGGCAGCGAGCAGCCGTAGATGGCCTCGTCGAAGGTGGCCACCTCGTTCAGGTTTGCGCCCCCGGCGACCTGGTCCAGGTGCACGTTGCCGAAGTGGCCCGACCCGTTTCGCTGCGCGCAGATCTGAAACGGGTTGCCGGAGCCGCCGAGTCCGAGGATGCCGTCGTAGACGACGTCGGAGACATGGTTGTCGAGCCAGCCCGGCGCGCCCTGCGAGGGTGCAAAGCCACTGGCCAGCAGCGCCGCGAGCTGGAAGCTGGGGTGGTTCTGGTCGGTGTTGGCTGCCAGGGGATTCTTCCCGTTGTTGGTGAAGGTGTTGTCGTGGACGTAGATCTGGCTGGGGAACGGGTTGTACCCAGCGGTTCCGCTCAGGCAGGTGGACTGGCCCAGCGCCGCGAAGCAGCTGCCGATCAGAAAGCCGTCGGCGGTGTTCCCGCTGAAGGTGTTGCCGAAGACCTCCAGCTTGGAATTGGCCATCACCAGGCCGCCGGTACCGGCAGGCACGAGGGCCACCGTGCCGCTGGGGTCGCCGAAATTGGGGAAATTGTTGTCGGTGAACTGGTTGTTGTAGACGCGCACGTTGTGCCCGCCGACCTGCGGCAGGTTGGGCAGGTCGAACACCAGGAAACCGGCGGTGTTGTTGTTGGAGTTGTTCCCGGTGACGTCGGCGTTGAACGAGTTCTCGATCTCGATGCCCGAGACGTTGTGGGTGGTCGTGTTGTTGCGGACCACGATGGTGTCCGACTGGCCGACGTAGATGCCGGTGTCGCTGGCGCCGTCGGCCGAGCTGTTCTCTACCAGCACGTTCTTGCACTGCACCGGATAGATGCCGTACCCGCCGTGCTGCGCCCGGGTGGGCCAGGAGACCGCCACCCCGGTGACGTGAACCCCGTTGCCGCCAGTGATCTTCAGCCCGTCACCGGCGGTATCCTTGATGCTGAAGTCCCGGAAGGTGACCTTCACCGTCGAGCCGGAGGGGACGCTCTGCACCAGCCCGTCTGCGCCGGTGGCCTGGCCGCTGAAGTCGAGGATCGTCTGGGTCGTGCCTGCCCCCTTCACCGTGACGTTGTTCTTGGTGGAGAGGTTCAGGGAGTTGGTGAAGTGGTAGGTGCCCCCCGCCATGTCGATGGTGGAGTCGGCAGCGGCGCTGGAGAACACCGAGGCGATGGCAGACTCGGTCATCGTCGGGTCCACCTTCACCGCGTTCGAGTTGGTGTTGTCGCTCGAGCACGCCGAGGCAAGCGCGCCCGCAGCGAGCAGTGAGAAGAGACGCTTCAAGGTTTTCTCCTTCGAGTCAGAAGCAGGGGTGGAGGGGGCGACTGCATACACGGTCCCGCGGCATGTTGACTGGGAAATCAACCAGCGCTCGACCG
>DATKKF010000125.1:0-4868 GCA_035543115.1 Myxococcaceae bacterium | reverse complement strand
CGGCGAGCTCGCCGAGCCGGCCCTGCCCGAGCATGGCCAGGTACGCCTTCACCGTGGTGAGTGGCGTCTTGAGGTCGTGAGAGACGTTGGAGAGGAGCTCCTCCCGGTTCTTCTCCATCGACTTCAGGCCAGCCAGCGCGGTCTGGAGGTCCTTCTCGCGCCGGGCGGTGTCCTCGCGCAGCCGGGCGTACTCCCAGGCGGCCGCGGCCTGCGCGGCCAGCGCCTCGAGCAGCGCGTCCGGGGCGTCCACCCTGGGGGCGATGATCACCAGCGCCCCGAGCGGTCCGCTCGCGCCCTGCAGGGGGACGGCGACCAGGTCCCGATCGCGGATCAGCATGTTCTCGGCGAACGCCTCGCCCACCGGCCCTTCCTTGGGGCGCACGGCGGCGATGCGCGGCTCGTTCCGGCCCTTGACCGCGGCGATCTCCAGCCGGTCCCGGAGGTGGACGTACTCGGCGAGGTATGCGCTCCGGGCACCGAGGAGCGAGGCGATGAGCCCGAGCTGGACCCTCTGGGCCTCGGCCAGCGTGGGCGCGCGGTGGATGGCGTCGGCCATCTCCTCGAGCGTCTCGGCGGCGGCGTTCGGACCGGGGGGACCCTCGCCGGCCGCACCGAGGTGAGGAAAGAGCTCGACCAGCGCCTTCGAACGCCGCCGGGTGGGGGTCTTGGGCGGGCGAGCCATGCCGAAGGCCGGTGCTTACTCCGACTGTCCCGGGGCTGGAGCCCCCCGCCGCTTGAGAATCCCGGCTTTGTCGACGAAGAACGGTTCCGGCAGGAGGGACTCCACCTTCTCGCGGTAGCCCTGGACGCCGAATCCACTCCGGGCGAGGGCCTCGATGGCGGCGGTCTGCACCCGGCGTGCGGTCTCCGGGGCGGTGAGGAGCTTCAGCATCGTCTCACGCGCCTCGGGGTAGGCCTTGGGGCCGAGCGCGCGCAGGGCGGCGATCTTCACGTCGTCCGCCATGTCCTCGAGGAAGGGCATGAGCCGCGGGGCGAGGCGTGGGTCCTCGAGCGACTCGGCCTCGTGGAGGAGGACCAGCTTCTTCTCCGGGTCGCGGGTGTAGACGTCGGCGAGCTCGCCCAGGTGCTCGACCACCACCGTGACGTACCGGTCTGCGGGGAGAATCTCCCGGAGGAGCCGCATCGCCCAGGAGCTGGCCTGGTCGTTCCGCCGGAGGAAGGTGCGGATCGGCTCGATGGCGGCCTCGCCCCGGGCGCGGATCAGGCCGAACACATGCTCCTTCTCGTCGCTGTCGGTGGTGGCCGGGTCGACGGTAATGGTGAACCGGGCGAGCAGCGAGGCGGTGGCCTCGGGCAGGTCCATCTCGCCGAGCTGCTGGATGGCCTTCTGGCGCGCCTCGGGCCCGCCGTACTTCTGGGTCACCTTGGCCCTCAGCTTGGTGGCGCGCTCGGGGCTCTTGCCGCCGCCGAAGATGTCGAGGATGCCCACGGGCGAGGTCTCCTTACCGGTTTCAGCGACCGACGTAGACCAGCACCACCTCACGGCGGTGGGCACGGGTGCGGTGCTCGTAGAGGTAGATGGCTTGCCAGGTGCCGAGCGCGATCGAGCCCTCCACCACCGGGATGGAGAGCGAGGTCTGGGTGAGCGCCGCCCGGACGTGGCTCGGCATGTCGTCTGGGCCCTCGGCGGTGTGGTGGAAGAGGCGGTCACCGTCGGGGACGAGCCGGGCGAAGAAGCGCTCCAGGTCGGAGAGGACCTCCGGGTCGGCGTTCTCCTGGACCACCAGGCTGGCCGAGGTGTGGCGGATGAAGCAGGTGACGACGCCCGTCCGCGGGCCGGGGCTGGCCACCTTGATCCGCTCGACGAAATCGTTCACCTCGCGAGTGATGTCGTGGAGCCCGCGCCCGCGGGTGGTGACGGTGAGGGTATGCGACTGGGGGTCCATCGGGGAGTGCTCAGAGTCGCAGGTCGGCGCGCACGTCGTGCTGGTAGGCGCGGGCGAGCGTCTCCGCTGCGGCCTTCGCCTCGCCGGTGGTCTTCTCCGGGACGAGGATGCGCAGCTCGAAGTACAGGTCGCCGCGGCCGTTGCCCCGGAGGGCGGGGACGCCCTGGCCCTTGAGCCGGAGCTTCCGGCCGGACTGGCTGTGGGGCGGGACGGTGAGGGTCACCTCGCCGGTGAAGGTGGGCGCACGCACCTGGGCCCCAAGCATCGCCTCGGGCACCGTGACCGGCAGCGGCACGTAGAGGTCGTCGCCCTCGCGACGCACGAGTGGATGCGGCTCGACCTGGACCTCGAGGAAGAGGTCCCCTGGCGAACCGCCCTGGAACCCGGCGGCCCCCTGACCAGCGACGCGGACCTGGGAGCCGGTGTGAACGCCGGCGGGGATCTTCACCGTGACCCGGGCGGTCTCCTCGACCCGGCCGGTGCCGCCGCACAGGTCGCACGCAGGGGCCACCTTGCCGGTGCCCCCACAGGTGGGGCAGGTGCTGGTCATGGAGAGCGGGCCCCGGCCCTGGCGGATCTTCCCCGTTCCCTTGCACCTGGGGCAGATCTCCGGCTTTCCGAAGTGGCCGGAACCCTTGCACTTCTTGCAGCGTCCGGGCCGGGTGATGGAGAGGCTGCGCTCGCTGCCGGTGACTGCCTCGCGGAGCGAGATCCGCACCTGGGCGTGCAGGTCCTCGCCGCGGCTGGGGCCCTCGGGCTCCTCGCGTCCGAAGATCTCCTCCATCCCGCCGGCGCTGCCGCCACCGCGCCGGCTGCGGAAGAGTTCGCCGAACAGGTCCCCGACGTCGAAGCCCTCCATGTCGGGGGCGCCGCCCGAGCTACCGAATCCGGCCCCACCCCGGCTCGCCGCGTCGCGGTACGCCCGGAAGGCCTCGGCCTTCTTCGGGTCGTAGCCCATCTTCGCCGCGTCCTCGCCGAACTCGTCGTACAGCGTGCGCTTCTCGGGAGTGGACAGGACCTCGAAGGCGGCGCTCACCTGCTTGAACTTCTCCTCGGCGGCCTTGTTGCCGGGGTTCACGTCCGGGTGGTACTTGCGCGCCAGCTTCCGGTACGCCTTCTTGATCTCGGCCTCGCTGGCGCCGCGGGAGACGCCGAGCAGCTGGTAGAGGTCCTCAGCCATGCAGTCTGACCAGCTTAACCGTCCGCGACGCCCACGCCAGGGGGCGAGGCTCCTGGGGCTCGCGGGTGCGCTCCTCTGCGCTCACCCCGTGTCGGCGCGAGTCCTCGACCGGGTGGTGGCGCTGGTGGACGGGCGCGTGCTCAGCTGGAGCCAGCTCGACTTCGAGGCCCGGGTGATGCTCATCGATCGCGGGGGAGTGGAGGCCGTCACGGCGCCGCTGGACGTCCCGACGATCCAGAACGCGCTGGACCTGGCCATCGCCCAGCGCGCGGCGACCGCGGAGGCGGACAAGCTCAATGCCTATCCGGTGGAGCCGGCGGAGATCGACCAGCGCCTGCGCACCTTCGAGTCGCGCTTCTCGACACCCGCCGCCTTCGAGGGCTTCCTGAAGGTTCACGACGCGGATCGGGCGGCGCTGGCGGAGGTGCTGGCGCGGGCGCTGCGGACCGAGAAGTTCATCGATGGCCGGGTGCGCCTCCGTTCCCAGGTGCCCGAGAGCGAGGTCCGGAAGGCCTGGGAGGCCGACCCGGGCGGGGAGAGCTGGGAGGAGGCCCGGGGCCCGCTGCGCGAGCGGATGCAGCGCGAACGGGCCTTCGTGCTCGCCCGCGAGGCGCTCGCCCAGCTGCGGGCGTCCATCCCGGTGCGGATCATCGCCCGGCCCGAGGACCTGGCCCGCGACCAGCTGGGGCTCGGGGAGGCCTCCCGGTGAGGAAGCTCCGGGACAGTCCGGGAGGGGCGTTCGAGCTCCGGCCGATGACCTCGGCCGACCTGCCGCGGGTGATGGAGATCGAGCAGGTGGCCTTCCGGAACCCGTGGAGCCGGGACCTCCTGGCCCGGGAGCTCGGCCACGACTGGTCCACCATCCTGGTGGCGGAGGAGCCGGGGTCGCGGGGGATGAGGCTCCTCGGCTTCGTCATCTTCTGGGTGGTGCACGACGAGCTCCACGTGCTGAACGTGGCCACGGCGCCGGAGCACCGGCGGCGTGGGGTGGCCCGGGCGGTGCTCCAGGCGGCGCTGGACGCCGGACGGCAGAAGCGCTGTACCCTGGCCACGCTGGAGGTGCGGCGGAGCAACGCGGCGGCCCTGGAGCTGTACCGCTCCTTCGGGTTCCGGCCGGTCGGAATCCGGCCGAACTACTACGTGGACGAGGGCGAGGACGCGATCGTCATGGTTCTCGACCTCTAGTCGGGCGCCGGACGCTTGACTTCTGGGCCGTTCAGCGTGATAGACCGCGCCCTCTTTTCGGGGGCTTCCGCGGTACGTGTGTCCTGCGGTCGCCACCTCACGTACGACGGACAAGGACGGATGCCGACCATCAGTCAGCTGGTGCGCAAGGGGCGCGAGAAGGTCGCGGTGAAGGGCAAGAGCCCGGCGCTCAAGGAGTCTCCCCAGAAGCGGGGGGTCTGCACTCGCGTCTACACCACGACTCCGAAGAAGCCGAACTCGGCGCTGCGCAAGGTGGCGCGCGTGCGGTTGACCAACGGCATCGAGGTCACTTCGTACATCCCCGGCGTGGGTCACAACCTCCAGGAGCACTCGGTGGTGATGATCCGCGGGGGCCGCGTGAAGGACCTGCCGGGCGTCCGCTACCACATCATCCGCGGCACGCTGGACTCCGTCGGCGTGCAGGGCCGCAAGCAGGGCCGGTCGAAGTACGGGGCCAAGAGGCCGAAGTCGTAGGGAATCTATGCCACGCAGAAGAAGAGCCGTTGTCCGAGAAGTTCTGCCCGACCCGGTGTACAACTCCACGCTCGTCGAGAAATTTGTCAACTCGATGATGT
>DATKKF010000124.1:0-11025 GCA_035543115.1 Myxococcaceae bacterium | reverse complement strand
GACGCTGTTCTTCTCGGTGGGGCTCGCCGTGCTGAGCAAGGCGAGCGACGGCCGAGCACAGACGATGGAGATCGTCGACAAGTTCATCGCCACGACCGGCTGGCATCCGCGGCGGGTGGAGCTGGTCGCCGGCGCGCTCCCGTACACCCGGTACAACTTCCTGATCCGCTTCGTGATGCGGCGAATCTCCAAGAAGGAGGGCGGGGACACCGACACCTCTCGTGACTACGAATACACGGATTGGGGCGCGGTGGACCGGTTCGCGGTCGATTTCGTCGAGGGTGTCGGTGCGCCGCGTGCAGCCGAGGTGCCGCTGACGCCCGCATCGGCGACCGCTCCACGAGCGCGCGCTTGACGGCGAGGGCCGTTCGAAGGAGTGCAACCGGTGCGCACCCGGAGGCTTCCACGCGCACTGGCTGCGCCTCACTCGAAGCGGAGCGCGTCGATGGGGTCCAGGCGTGAGGCCTTCTGCGCCGGGTAGAGCCCGAACACCACCCCCACCAGCGCGCTGAACCCCAGCGAGACCACCACCGTCCCCGCGCGGATGATGGTGGGCCAGTGGAATTGGTGCGCCAGCAGCAGCGCTGCGCCGATGCCCACGGCGACGCCAATCAACCCTCCCCCGGCCGACAGCGCCAGGGCCTCGACCACGAACTGGGCCAGGATGTCGCCCGGCTTGCCGCCCACCGCCATCCGGATTCCGATCTCCCGCGTTCGCTCGGTGACGCTGACCAGCATGATGTTCATGATGCCGATCCCCCCGACCAGGAGCGAGACCGCGGCGATGCTGGCCAGGAGCGTGGTCAGCACCTGGGTTCCCTGCTCCTGGGCGCTGGCGATCTCCGAGAGGTTCCGGATCGAGAAGTCGTCGTCGACGCCAGGGGCAAGGCGGTGCCGATCGCGGAGGAGTCCAGCGATCTGTTGCTGGGCGCGTCCCGTCGCGTCCGCCGACACCGCGCTCACGAAGATGGCACCGGGGAGGAACTTGCTCAGCCCGCCCTGGACCTTGGCCTGGAAGGTGGTGACCGGGACGAGGGCGGCGTCGTCGTAGTCCTGGCCCATGGGCGACTGACCCTTCTTCGCCAGGACACCGACCACCTGGAACGGCACCATCTTGATCCGCACCGTTCGGCCCACCGGGTTGCTGCCGGCACCGTAGAGCTTCTCCACCACCGTCTGCCCGAGCCACACCACCTTCGCCCCGGCGCTGAGGTCCTCGGCGGACATCGGCTGCCCGGCGGACACCGACCAGTTGCGGATCTGGAAGTACTCGGGGGTCGTGCCCACCGTCCCGGTGGTCCAGTTCTGGTCCTCGGCCTGCACCACCGCCGCCGTCCGGAGCACTGGGGCAGCGAGCTTCACCGCGCTCAGCTCCGTCTGGATCGCCCGGAGGTCGTCCCAGGTCAGGGTGGGCTGGGTCCCGAAGCCGCCCTGCATCCCGCCGGTGGCCGAGGAACCCGAGAGGACGATGAGGAGGTTGGTCCCCATCGACTCGAAGGTCTGCTGCACGCGGTACTTCGCGCCCTCGCCGATGGCGGTCATGGCGATGACCGCCGCCACCCCGATGACCACGCCGAGCGTCGTCAGGAACGAGCGCATCCGGTTTCGCCCGAG
This sequence comes from Myxococcaceae bacterium, assembly GCA_035543115.1. GTDB lineage: Bacteria > Myxococcota > Myxococcia > Myxococcales > Myxococcaceae > RPRB01. The sequence continues at coordinate 9,411 of DATKKF010000124.1, read as the reverse complement.
CGCCCTCCCGGCGAGCCGCACCAGGGTTCCGGCCGTCATGCCGTGGCCTCCAGCGGAGTGGGGACCACGCTCGGGTCTGCCCGCATCGGCGCCTGCCGGCGGTCGCTCAGGATGCGTCCGTCGCGCATGGCCACCATCCGCCCAGCACAGCGGCCGATGTCCGTCTCGTGTGTGACGAGGAGAATGGTCACCCCCACCCGGCCCAGCTCCTGGAAGATCTGCATCACCTCCAGGCTGGTGCGGGTATCGAGCGCACCGGTGGGTTCGTCGGCCACGATGATCCGCGGGTCGTTCACCACCGCCCTCGCGATGGCGACGCGCTGCTGCTGTCCGCCCGACAGCTGGTTGGGCTCGTGCGCGGCGCGGTCGGCGAGGCCCACCCCCTCGAGGGCACGGAACGCCCGCTCCCGCCGCTCGCGCGCAGGGAGCCCGGCGTAGACCAGGGGCAACTCCACGTTCTCCAGCGCGCTGGTGCGCGGGAGCAGGTTGAAGTGCTGAAAGACGAAGCCGATCTGTCTGTTGCGCACCTCGGCGAGGCGCGCCCGCGAGAGCCCGCCCATCTCCGCGCCGCCGAGGCGGTAGGTGCCGGAGGTGGGTCGGTCCAGGCAGCCGACGATGTTCATCAGCGTCGACTTGCCCGAGCCGGACGGTCCCATCACCGCCACGAACTCGCCCTGCTCGATGCGGAGGTTCACGTGCTGAACCGCCGGGACCTCCACCTCGCCCATCCGGTAGATCTTGCTCACGTCCTCGAGCGAGATGAGCGGCGCCACCGGCGCGCCTCTAGAAGACCCGTCCATAGCTCCCCGGCCCGCTCTTCGAGGGCGCCACCGCCTCGGTGACCACCGCATCCCCGGGGGCCAGCTCGGCCTCGAGCACCTCGGAGAGCACGCCGTCGGAGACGCCGAGGCGAACGGCGACCGGACGGGGCTGACCGTCCTGGAGCACCCACAAGAGCCGCTGATCCGGCCGGAGCGCCGGGGCGGCGGGAGCGGTGCTCACCATCGCCGGCGGAGCGCGGAAGCGGACCGCCGCGTTCGGCACCCGGAGGACGTCCGCCCGATCGGCGTAGACGACTGTCACGTTCGCGGTCATCCCCGGCTTCAGCTTCAGCTCCGGGTTGTCCACGTCGATCACCGCGTCGTAGGTGACTACGTTCTGCACCGTCTGGGGCGCGTTGCGGACCTCGCGGATGGTGCCGCGGAAGGTCTCCGCCGGGTACGCGTCCACGGTGAAGCTCGCCGCCATGCCGGCAGCAATGCGCCCCACGTCGGCCTCGGCCACGTTGGTGTCCACCTCCATCTCGCGGAGGTCCTGAGCGACGAGGAACAGCGTGGGCGACTGCAAGGTCGCGGCGACGGTCTGCCCGACGTCCACGTTCCGGGAGATGACCACCCCGTCGATGGGGGAGACGATGGTGGTGTAGGCCAGGTTGATCTCCGCCTGGTGCAGGGTGGCCCGGGCGTCGGCCTCCTGGGCGGCCGAGGCGCGGGCCTGGGCCTGAGCGACCCGGAGCGAGGTCTCGCTGTCGTCGAGCGCGGACTGCGAGACCAGTGACTCCTTGCGGAGCGCGCGGTTCCGCTCGGCCTGGATCCGGACATTGGTGAGCTGCGACTCGGCGAGCTGACGGTTGGCCACCGCAGTCTGAACCTTCGCCCTCGCCTGCTCGACGGCCGCCGCGTAGAGCGACGGATCGATCCGGGCCACCACCTGTCCCTTGCGAACCACGGTGTTGTAGTCGGCGCCCAGCCACTGGATGCGGCCGGAGATCTGGCTGCCCACCTGGACCGTCACCAGGGCCGACAGCGTCCCCGAGGCGGTCACCCGGGCCTGGAGGGGTCCCCGGGAGACCGTGGCCGTCTCGAACTTGAAGACGCTGGCCTTGACCTGGTGGGGCCGGAGCGCCTCGAAGAGCACCGCCGCGGCAACCGCGACCAGGACCAGCGTCCCCGCAAGCATCGGACGCCAGTGCCGTCGCACCCAGCCGCCGGCTGGACGGTCGAGGCGAACCGGCCCCTCTCCCGCCGCGACGACCCCGCGGTGAACGGATTCCATGCTCCCTCGCACTGCATCGCGCGTGCCCCCGAATGCCTGGAAATTCGAAGGGATGCCCGCCACGCGGCGCAGCTCCTGCGCGGTGCGTCTCCGAGGCGCAGGGGCAGCGCATCTTGGGCCATGCGGACAGCTCGAGCGTGGGGCCCGCGAGTTGCACGGGTAAACCCCGACATGGACGAACGACACGACCGCCTCGCCGAGGCGACGACGCTGATGACGAGCTTCGTCGAGCGAACGGGCCTCGTCGGCGGCCGTCCCCAGGTCCGGTACCTGTGGACGGACGCGTTCGCGCTCTGCAACCTCGTCGGGCTGGCAGGGGTCCTGGGCAGGCCCGACCTGCTCCGGCTCGCCGGGCTGCTGGTGGACGGTGTCCACCACACGCTCGGACGTCACCGGCCGGACGACGTGCGCACCGGCTGGATCAGCGGGTCCAGCGAGGCCGAGGGCGAGGCGCACCCCACCCGCGGCGGGCTCCGCATCGGCAAGCAGCTCCCGGAGCGGGGCCCGGACCAGCCGATGGACGACCGCCGGGAATGGGACCGCGACGGCCAGTACTTCCACTACCTCACGCGCTGGATGCACGGGCTCGACCAGCTCGCGCGCGCGACCCGCGAGGCGCACCTCAACCTCTGGGCCCGCGAGCTCGCCGCCGCGGCCGTCGCCGGGTTCGCCCTGCCCCGATCGGAGGCGCCGTCACGGTTGGCGTGGAAGATGAGCATCGACCTCTCGCGGCCGCTGGTCGCCTCGATGGGACAGCACGATGCCCTGGACGGGGCCGTCACCTGCGCCCAACTGCGGCAGACCGCGGCGGCGCTCGACGTCCCTCCGGAAGGACCCCGGCTGGAGCACGAGGAACGGGCGCTCCGGGACATCGCCGAGCACGTCGCCTGGGCCACCGCCGACCCTCTCGGGATCGGAGGGCTGCTTGCCGACGCGGCATGGACCGCACAGCTCGTCGCCGCCGGGGCCCTCGATGCGCCGGTGCTGCTGCCGCGGCTGCTCGAGGCCGCGCTCCCAGGGTTGCAGCACCTCCACGCTGTCTCGGAGCTCGGAGGTGACGCGGCGCGACGCCTGCCCTTCCGTGAGCTGGGGCTGGCCATCGGCCTGGAGGGACTCGCCGTCATCCGCCTGGCGCTCCAGGCTGCGCCCGACCGCTTCGCCGAGAGGGAGCGGACCGCTCGATTGCTCAGTGCGCTGGAGCAGTACATCTCCCTCGGCTCTGCGCTTCGGAGCTTCTGGCGCGCGACCCGGAACCAGAGCGTCTCCACCTGGCGCGACCACCTGGACATCAACGCGGTGATGCTCGCCACCAGCCTCGCACCCGAGGGCTACCTCGTGCTGCGGGAGCCGCTGCGCCCCGGGAACGGCGCCTGGCCTGAAGACGCTCCGGCGCTCACTTCACCGCGCCGGTCGTCATCCCCGAGATGAAGTAGTCGAGCGACAGCGCGTAGACGATGACCACCGGGATCGACCCGAGGACCGCCGCGGCCATCAGCGGGCCCCAGAAGTAGACGTCCCCGCGCACCATGTCCACGGTGATGCCCACCGGGAGCGTCCGGTTGAGGCTCGAGCTGATGAAGGTCAGCGCGTAGACGTACTCCTGGAAGGACAGGGTGAAGGCGAAGATCGCCGCGGTGAGGATTCCCGGGAGCACCACCGGGATGACCACCAGCCGCAGCATCTGCAACCGGGTCGCCCCGTCGAGCAGCGCGCGCTCCTCGATCTCCTTGGGCACGCTGCGGAAGAACCCCATCAGGAGCCAGGTGCAGAAGGGAATGGTGAAGGTGGGGTAGCTGAGAATCAGCGACCAGATGCTGTTGCCCAGCTTGAGCGCGCCCACGAACTGCGAGAACGGGATGAAGAGGATGGTGGGAGGGATCAGGTAGGTGAGGAAGATGGAGATGCCGATCGCCCGGTTGCCGGCGAAGCTCAGCCGCGCCAGGCCGTAGGCCGCCGGCACCGCGAAGACCAGGGTGATCAGCACCACCATCAGGCCGGTGATCAGGCTGACCTGCATCCAGCGGTAAAACGGCGTGGAGAACAGGTACCGGTAGTGGGTGAGGCTGGGGCTGCTCACCTCGACGACGCCCACCACCTCGTTGGGATGGGCCACGCCGCCCCCCTGCACGTCCACCTCGCTCAGCCTTCCGTCCACCGGGCTGAACACCGGCTGCTCCCCGACGAAGGCGATTGGAACCGGGTTCCGCTCGCTGTCGCTCCGGGTGGTGTGCGCGCCGAGGGCCACGTTCCAGCGGATGGGCCCCTCGAGGTACGAGGCGGGGATGATGATGTCCTTGTGGTAGGGGCGCCCGCTGACGTCCACCTGGCTGAACCAGAACGGGTTCCGCTGGAGGTCGTAGAGGTTGGCGTCCGCCTTCAGGGAGGTGACCAGCATCCAGTAGAAGGGGAACAGGGCGAAGAAGAGGAACGGCAGCATCCCCACCCACGAGGCCAGCTGGGGGCGGAAGCGGCGCCAGAGCAGGCGGGTGCGAGCGCTCGAGGCCACCTCAGGCCTCCTTCCTGAGGAAGCGCAGGATCAGGAACACCATCAGGGCCATCAGCGGAAACATGAAGAGCGATGTCGCCGCGCCCTTTCCGAGGTACCCCGCGTTCACCCCCAGCTGGTAGGCGTAGGTGGAGAGCACCTGGGTCTGATCGAACGGTCCACCCTTGGTGATGATCCAGATGGTGTTGAAGTCGGTGAAGCTGAAGATCACCGAGAAGAGGAGCGACACCATCAGGATCGGACGGACCATCGGGCTGATGATGTAGAGGAAGCGCTGGAAGGCGTTGGCCCCGTCCAGCCGGGCCCGCTCGAGGATCTCGTCGGGGATGGCGGTCAGCCCGGCGAGGATGACGATGGCGGTAAACGGGAATCCCCGCCAGACGTTGACCAGCACCACGCTGAACATCGCCCACTGGGGGTCGCCCCGGAAGTTGACGATGTTCGCCGGGCTGACGATGCCCCAGTGCACCAGGCACCAGTTGATGACGCTGTAGGTAGAGTCGAGGATCCACAGCCAGGCCTGGGCGCTGATCGCGATGGGGATGACCCAGGGAATCACCACCAGACCGCGGAGCAGCCGCCGCGCCCCGAACTTCCGATTGAGAAGCAGCGCGCAGGGGACCCCGATCATCAACTTCAATATTTCGGTCCCGAACGTGTACTTGAAGGTGTTGACCACCGCGAGGCGGAAGTTCGGGTCCTGCACCACCCCGGTGCCGTTGGTCCGGATCTGCGTGTCGGTCTTGACCAGGAAGGTCGACTCCAGCGCCCTCTTCAGCGCCGCCCGGTTCGGGAAGGGGCCTAGCCGGATGGACTCGTCCTTGGCGTGGGCCACCACCGCGAAGCCGCCCTTCCCCGGGCTCACCTGCCACTGAAACTCGTTCAGCACCGTATCGGCCTGGAACTCGGCGTCCGAGACGCTGTCCATCGCGATGAGCGGGATGGTGCGCCCAGCGATCGCCACCGAGGTCCGGAAGAGCGGCCCCTCGGGGGTGGTCTCGAGCTTGGCCGAGCCACGGGCCTGGACCAGCGCATCCGCCTCGGCGCGGGTGGGGACGGTGGCGACGACGAAATCGTTGGCCCGGACCTCGTAGCTGACCACTTTCGAGTAGTTGTCCAGGCCGACGAAGTTCCATTTGAGGTGGCCGGCCTCGGCGTCGGTGAGGCCGAGCCAGATCGCCATCAGGAACGGATAGGCGATGAAGACCGTCAGGTAGAGCACCGCCGGGAGCACCAGAACGTACCCCAGCGGGGCCTCCCGCTCGAGGAACGGCGTCCGGGGGACGGCGGGTCGTTCCGCGACCCGAGCCCGCGCTGCGGGAAGGGTCCTCAGAGCGCGAGCTCCGTCTGCCGGTCGAAGAGGTGCATCTGCGCGGTGTCGAAGAAAAGTTCCACCGGCTGGCGCGGCTTCAGCTCTCCGTGGAGCTCGGTCTCGATCTGGAGTAGCCCAGCGTCGCACCGGGCGGTGACGATGGCCTCGTGCCCCAGCGGCTCGACCACGTCGATGACCGCGGGAACCTTCACCCGGGTCCCGTTGCCCTGACCTCCGAGCCGGATGTGCTCGGGGCGGATGCCCACGACGACCGCTCGCCCGCTCGAGCCGGTGATCCGCGGGCGGGGGACCGGCAGGACGACACCACCACCGAGGACCACCGAGAGGCCGGCCCCCTCGCCTCTCAGCTCGCCGTCGAAGAAGTTCATCGGCGGCGTCCCGATGAACCCGGCGACGAAGCGGTTCGCCGGGCTCCGGTAGGCCTCGAGCGGGGTGGCCACCTGGCAGATCTTGCCCTTGTCCATGATCACGATCCGGTCCCCCATGGTCATCGCCTCGACCTGATCGTGGGTGACGTAGATCATGGTGGACTTCACGCTCTGATGGAGCCGTTTGAGCTCGGTCCGCATGTGGACCCGGAGCTTGGCGTCGAGGTTGGACAGCGGCTCGTCGAAGAGGAGCACCCCCGCCAGGCGGCACAGGGCCGCGCCCACCGCCACCCGCTGGCGCTGGCCACCGGAGAGCGCCCGGGGCTTTCGCTGCAGCAGGTCGCTCAGGCCGAGGATGGCCGCGGCCTCCTTCACCCGTCGGTCGATCTCCGCCTTCCGCATCCCCCGCAGCTGAAGGGAGAAGGCCATGTTCCGGTACACCGTCATGTGTGGGTAGAGCGCGTAGCTCTGGAACACCATGGCGATGTCGCGGTCCTTCGGCGGCAGGTGGGTGACCGACCTGCCGCCGATGCTGATGTCGCCGCCGGTCACGTCCTCCAGCCCGGCGATCATCCGGAGGGTGGTCGTCTTACCGCAGCCGGAAGGCCCCACCAGGATGACGAACTCGCGATCTCGGACGGTGAGGTCCACCCCGGCCACCGCGGCCACGTCGCCAAAGCGCTTCTCGACCCCGGTGAGGACGACCTCGGCCATCAGCCGGCCACGGCCCGGAGCTTCTTCTCCGCGTCGTCCATGGCGGCGCGGGGCGCCTTACCCCCGTTGGCCACCTCGGCGAACATCGTGGGGATGATGTACTTCGCGTACATGCTGGTCGCGGTCTTGGTCATCGGGCCCGGGTAGCCGATGAACTTCACCCACTGGTTGAAGTCCTGCTCGATCTGCAGCTTGGGCTCCTTGCCGATGACCGGCATGGGCTTCTTGAGGAAGTCCTTCAGGAACGGATGGTTGTAGCCGGTGGAGGCCTCCATGCCCTGCAGTCCCTCGGCGTTCATCTCGTAGAGGAACTCCTTGGCCAGGTCCTGGACCTGGCTGAACTTGTAGATGCCGTAGGACATGGTCCGGGCGCCGGCGATGCGGCCCGCGGGGCCGAGCGGCGGCGGCTGGATCTCCAAATTCTTGTAGACGTCCGGGTTGTCCTTGGCCGCGGTCCGGTAGGCGCTGATGGGGTTGCAGATCATCGAGCCCTTGCCCGAGGCGATGAAGCGGTTGTTCGAGGTGTCGTCCCAGCTGAGCACCTCGTCGGTCATCGTCTCCTTGTAGAGGGCCGTGCCCCACTTGAGGACGTCGACGATCTCCTTCCGGGCAAAGGCGATGTTCCCCTGCTTGTCGAACAGGTACGCCTTGAAGGCGACCATGATCGGGAAGAGGTCGTCGTTGGCGTCGGGGGTCTGCGAGTACGGAATGCCGATCGGGTGCCCGGCCTTCTTCAGCTTCCCGCCCATCCGGATGATGTCCTCGTAGGTGGTCTTGGAGTTGTAGTCCTCCTTCACCTCGTCGAGGTAGGCCCGATTGATGATCCACGGATAGCGGATGTACCAGTGGGGGATCGCCAGCCACTTTCCCTTGACCACCGCGATGTCCTCCGAGCCGGGGCTCCACCCGCCGAACTGCTTCCCCAGCCGGTTGGCCACGTCGGTGACGTCGACCTCCAGCTGATCGTAGAGCCAGGCGCCGGTGCCGTTGAGGTGGAAGACATCGTGGCCGCCGCCGCGCGAGATGTCGGCGGCGATGGCGGTGGGCAGGTCGGCGGTGGCGACGAAGTCCACCTCGACCTTGCAGTTGTGTTTCTCGCCGAACCTCTTGGCGAAGCCGTTGAAGTACGTGTCGTACGAGGGAACGAAATGCTTCCAGTGCACGACCTTCAGGATCTTCTCGGTCTGGGCCGACGCTTTCCGGGAGAAGATCGTCGGTGCGGCGAGCGCTGCTCCGACGCCTAGCGAGCCCTTGATGAACGTCCGGCGCTTCAGAAGGCCCTTCTTCCGCGTTCCATCACTCACGGTGTTCCTCCTCCGGTGACTGGACTGCAGAGACCTCCCTTGCCGCACGGACAGCCGGGCGAAAATCCGACCGGCCGGACGGCAGGGACGGCCCGTGTGGGGGGCCGCACAGTACACCAGGCAGCACCCTCCGCAACGCGTTCGCCTCGAGTCGAACGCTCGACAGTTCCAGCTTGGGAACGCATCGGCCGTGACGGGCCGCGTCGAGTGCAACGCCGGCCACGGCAGGTCTCCCCGGCTCCCGCCGGCGGTTGGCGGCTGCCCGCCTCCCTGCAGAGTCAGGTCACGGCCATAAGGTGAACCTCCGGGACATCTCGGCTCGCGCGCCCTCGCGGGCCCGCAAACGCCGACGGCCGCCAGCCCCTGAAGAGGGACTGACGGCCGTCAATCGAAAAGACCCGGCGGCGACCTACTCTCCCGCGCGGTTTCCCGCGGAGTACCATCGGCTCTGGAGGGCTTAACTTCCGTGTTCGGGATGGGAACGGGTGTGACCCCTCCGATATAGCCACCGGAAAAATTGTCACTGCATACGAAGGGTAGATTCAATTCCTGCCGAGAGATGTGCCGTCTCGAGTCAGCGTCCAGGGAGCTCGGGTGCGAGCTCCGGACCTCGACCTTGACCTCGAATCCCGTACTCCCCACCGATCGACTCCCGGGGAGCATGCAAGAAACAAAGGTAAAGTAAGCCTCACGACCAATTAGTACCGGTTAGCTGAGCGCATTGCTGCGCGTACACACCCGGCCTATCAACGTCGTCGTCTGCGACGGGTCTTCAGCGCCTTGCGGCGGGGATACCAATTCTTGAGGTCGGTTTCCCGCTTAGATGCTTTCAGCGGTTATCCAATCGGCACATGGCTACCCAGCGATGCCACTGGCGTGACAACTGGTACACCAGAGGTGCCTCCAACCCGGTCCTCTCGTACTAAGGTCAGATCCTCTCAAGTATCCTACGCCCACAGCAGATAGGGACCAAACTGTCTCACGACGTTTTGAACCCAGCTCGCGTACCGCTTTAATTGGCGAACAGCCAAACCCTTGGGACCTGCTCCAGCCCCAGGATGCGATGAGCCGACATCGAGGTGCCAAACCTCCCCGTCGATGTGAACTCTTGGGGGAGATAAGCCTGTTATC
>DATKKF010000123.1:0-28873 GCA_035543115.1 Myxococcaceae bacterium | reverse complement strand
GGTCGGCCTGCAGTACGGCCTCGACATCTACAATCCAGTCCGCGCCGATGGGCGGTACGACGACACGGTTCAGCCGCCCGAGCTGCGCGGAGTGAAGGTCTTCGACGCCAACCCCAAGGTGGTGCAGCTCCTGGTCGATCGGGGCGTGTTGCTCAACCGGGCGACGGACTCGGTCGAGCACAGCTACCCGCACTGCTGGCGCTGCCACAATCCGATCATCTTCCGCGCCACGCCCCAGTGGTTCATTGCCATGGACCGACCGCTCGACGCGACGGCGGGCCTCGACGCGACGCTGCGGGGGAAGGCGCTGAGCGAGATCGACCAGACGGTGCGTTGGGTGCCGGAGTGGGGCCGCTCGCGCATCCGCGGGATGGTGGAGAACCGGCCGGACTGGTGCATCAGCCGCCAGCGCACCTGGGGCGTGCCCATCCCGGTGCTCCTCTGCGAGGGGTGCGGTGAATCGGTGGTCAGCCCCGAGCTGATGGAGCGGGTGGCGGACGCGGTGGAGACGGAGGGCACCGGGGTCTGGTACTCGGCGCCCCTCGAGCGGTTTGCGCCTCCGGGCCTCCGGTGCGAGGCCTGCGGTGGAATGGCGCTCCGCAAGGAGACCGACATCCTGGACGTGTGGTTCGACTCGGCCTGCGCCTTTGCCGCGGTGAGCGAGCGGCATCCGGACATGGGCCTGCCTGGTGACCTGTACCTCGAAGGCTCCGACCAGCACCGCGGCTGGTTCCAGTCGAGCCTCCTGGTGGGCGTGGCCAGCCGCGGGCACGCCCCGTACCGCGAGGTGCTCACCGCCGGCTTCGTGGTCGACGGCGAGGGCCGGAAGATGTCCAAGTCCCTCGGCAACACGGTGAAGCCGGACAAGCTCATCCAGCAGTCGGGCGCGGAGATCGTCCGGCTGTGGGTGGCAGCGGCGGACTACCACGACGACGTCCGGCTTTCGGACGCCATCCTCCGCAACCTCTCCGAGGGGTACCGGAAGATTCGCAACACCCTCCGGTACGCGCTGAGCAACCTCTACGACTTCCAGCCGGAGAAGGATGCCGTGCCCGAGGCCGAGCTGTTGCCGCTCGACCGGTGGGCGCTCACCCGCCTCGACGAGGTGGTGGCCCGGGTGCGCCGCGCCTACGACGAGTACGAGTTCCACCTGGTCTACCACGCACTGGTCGACTTCTGCGGGAGCGACCTGAGCGCGGTGTACTTCGACATCTCGAAGGATCGGCTCTACACCTGGAAGGCAACGGGGCATGCCCGGCGGAGCGGGCAGACGGTGCTGCACCGGATCCTGCTCGACGTGACGCGGCTGCTCGCGCCGGTCACCTCGTTCACCGCCGAGGAGGTCTGGGAGTACCTGCCGGGCCGTCCGGCGCCGTCGGTCTTCCTCGCCGGGCTGCCCGAGTCGACGGGGCGGCGCGACCCGGTGCTGATGGAGACCTTCCAGCGGCTGTTCTCGGTGCGCTCCGCGGTGCAGCAGCAGCTCGAGGCGGGGCGGCGAGACAAGCTCATCGGCAGCTCGCTCGAGGCGCAGGTCGTCCTCCACGCCGACGCCGAGGGCCACGCGTTCCTCGCCCGGCACCTGCGCGAGCTTCCGCAGCTGCTCATCGTCAGCCAGGTCGCGCTCGAGGCCAGGCCGACCGAGCGCATGGTGCGGGCCACCGCGTTCCTTCCCGGCGCGGGCCATCTGGGCATCGAGGTGCGGAAGGCCGCCGGCGCCAAGTGCCCGCGGTGCTGGACCTACGCGCCCGAGGTCGCCGCCGGCGCCGAGGTGTGTCCGAAGTGCGAGGAGGCGCTCTCGTGACCGGTCCCGGGTTCGAGCAGGTGGCAGCGCCGGGGGCGCTGGCGCGCGATCCAGCCCTCGTCCGGAAGCTGGTCATCCTCTACGTGAGCGCGCTGGCCCTGGTCCTCGTCGACCAGTGGGTGAAGTACGAGATGGTGGCGGTCCTCACCACCCGCTTCGACGGACTGCCCACGGTTGGAGCCCGGCTCGGCGCTCTCTATGGCCCGGCCCCGGCTCCCGGCTGGGACGGTCTTCACTTCCGGCCCAAGCGGTCCATCGTGCTCAGCGAGAGCTTTCTGATGCTGCGCTACGCCGAGAACCCGGGTGCGGCGTTCGGCCTCTTCCGCAGGCTCCCGGCGGGAGCTCGGGGACCGCTGTTCCACCTGGTGTCCATCGGCGCGGTGGTGCTGATCACCCTCTACTACCTGCGGCTGCGGGGGGCGAAGGAGGAGCGCTGGGCGCTGATTGGCCTTCCGCTGGTGCTGGGTGGGGCGCTCGGGAACTGGGTGGACCGGCTGGCGCGCGGCTTCGTCATCGACTTCATCGAGGCGCACTGGAAGGACCTGTACACCTGGCCGTCCTTCAACGTGGCCGACAGCGCGATCGTGGTCGGGGTCATCCTCCTGCTCGTTGACGGGATGGTTCGCCGCGAGCGGAAGGCAGAGCCGGCGCCGTAGATGATAGGAGTTCGGCCGTGCTGCCCACGCTGATCCAGCTCCGGTTCGATACCCCGCTGTCCCAGGGGATCCTGTACCTGCTCGCCGTCCTGCTCCTCGGGTACGGAATCTGGGCCGGATGGCGGAACGCGCCCGGGTCGGTCGATCGGAAGACCGGCAAGGAGTTGCCGCCCACCCGGGAGCAGCAGACCCAGCGCGCCGTGATCTACGGCGTGCTCTTCGCGGTGCTCATCTACTTGGGGCTCCACTATGCGCTGCCGCCCACCGCCTTCCTCGGGGGCAAGGGCGAGGGCTTCCCGCTGCACACCTATGGGCTGATGCTGATGGCCGGGTTCGTGGCGGCGATCATGGTCTCAGCCCGGCTCGCCGAGCGTGAGTGGGGCGGCACCGAGGGGCTGAAGCGGCGCAACGACGTGATGGATCTGGCGGTGTGGGTGGTGGTCAGCGCCCTCGTCGGCTCGAAGATCCTCTTCATCGTGGTCACCCCCAGGGACTTCCGCGACGGGCTGGCCCATGCCTTCTCCGATCCGTCGCGGCTCGTCGGCGCGCTGGGCGGCGGGTTCGTCTTCTACGGTGGCTTCATTGGCGCGTCGGCGGCGGTGTGGTGGTTCTGCCGGAGCCGGAAACTCCCGTTCCTTCGCCTCGCCGACGTCATCGCTCCCACCGTTGCGCTCGGCCAGGGGTTCGGGCGGCTCGGTTGCTTCGCCGCGGGCTGTTGCTGGGGGAAGCCTGCCTCCATGCACCTGCCCTGGGGGGTCCGGTTCCCGGGCATCCCGAAGGCGCTGGACCTCTTCGGCCACCAGACCGCAGGAGCCATCGCCTGGGAGAGCCAAGCGCGCGACGTAGGCCGCTGGGTCATCGAGTCGACGGGGCAGGTGTTCGATCATCCGGTGCCGGGTGCGATCCAGGTCTCACAGTGGGTCGCCCAGCACGGGACGACGCTGCCCATTCACCCGACCCAGCTCTACGAGTCGCTGGCGCAGCTGCTCCTGTTCGTCGCCCTGATGATCGCCCGACGCTATCGCCGCTTCCACGGGCAGATCGTGGCGCTGTACCTCATCGGCTACTCCATCATCCGCACGACGGTGGAGCTGTTCCGGGGTGATTTCGAGCGCGGCACGCTCCACCAGCTCATCGAGCAGGTGCCGCTGGACGCCTGGTGGAACATCTCGACCAGCCAGCTCATCTCGCTGGTGATGTTCGCACTCGGGCTCACGCTCCTGGTCCGGCGCCCATTCGGGAGCCGCGAGCTGCCCTCGACGTCGGGCGCGCAGCCGGCCTGAGCGGGGGGGGGCCGAGCCCAGTCGAAATCCGCTGGGCGTGCGCCGCCCACCTGTGCCGACTTGCGCGGGGTCCCGGTGACTTGAAATCCTGGGATTGGCCATGCCTCCTCCGCCGAGCCCCGAGGACCGAACGAAGGCAGGCGCCGCCGCCGGGGTGGCGAGCTGGGCTGAGGTGGCGCAGGAGCTGGACGCGGTCGAGGTGCTCCTCAACGCGCTCCGGGGGACCTACGAGCAGTTCTTCCTGGGGATGGAGAAGCGCCCGCCGACAAAGGCGCACGAGCAGCTCAAGAAGCGGCTGGCGGCGCTGAAGACGGTGCCGACGCGGAATTCGGCGCTCTCCTTCCGGATCCAGTCGCTCCAGGCGAGCGCGGCCACCTACGAGCGGCTGTGGGCGCGGACCCTCCAGGAGATGGAGGACGGCACCTACCGGCGCGACGTGTTCAAGGCACGTCGTCGTCGGAAGAACTCCGCACCCGAGCTTTCCGCGGCTCGCCCGCCCGCGCCGGCGGCCCCCGCGAAGAACGAACCCGCCGCGCAGCCTGCAGCGCCGGCTGCACCGCCAGGGCCACGCGAACCAATGATGCACATCGCGGGGACGCCGCCGCCGGACCCGCTCTCGGAGAACCGCCTGCGGAGCGTGTACCGCGCGTACGTGGAGGCCAAGCGGCGCTGCAACGAGGACACGGAGCGGCTCTCCTTCGACGCGGTGGTCGCGAGCCTGAAGAAGCAGGTCCCCGAGCTGCTCCAGCGGCACAACGCGCGCGACGTCGAGTACCGGGTCTTCGTGAAGGACGGGAAGGCGATCCTCCGCGCGGTGCCGAAGGTCTGAGCAGCCCTGCGGGCCCGTCGAGCCCTGAGGCGACGGAGGCGAGTCTGAACTTCGCGCAGGTCGGTCCCCTCAGCACGCCGCGCTTTCCCTTGCCGGCCCAGCGGCAGCTCGAGGGGACCGACCTCAGCGCACCGAAGCCTTTAGCACCCCGGACTGAGCCGAGGCCGGATTCTGGCCGATTCTCGGACGTCAGCCCGCGTCAGGGCAGCCCGTCACCCGCGCTCGGCCCTCGGTGCAAGTGACTGGGCCCACGGGCAAAGGGTGCAGCGCGCCGCGTTGCGCACCTCGAATCGGGAACAGGGAGACCGGGTAACGAGGTGTCTGGCACGTCCGTAACGAGGTGTCTGGCACCTCGATGGGGGCACCTCGATGGGTCCTCCAAAGCACTCAGACAAGCGGCCGCCCGTCGTGCTGCCCGTCCACTGCGCAACTTTCGGCGTGAGATGAGTCACATGCCTGCCACCTCGAGGCACGAGGTGGGGTGCGCAGAGCCACTGTGGTCCTTAATTGCCTGCCAGGTCATGCGAACCGCCGTCCTCCTCGTGCTTGCCACCTCGTTTGCCTGCGGCGTCTCGCCCGCCGAGGAGCGGGCGCGGCGTGAGGCGCTGGTTGCCGAGGGCCGCGCGCTCGAGCTCGCTGCCGACGCCGTGGAGGCGCGCCTGCTCGCGGGCGAGACGCGGCTCGCCGTCTGGAGCGAGCTGGCCGTGCGGCGGACGCAGGTGGAAGAGGTCGCGTGCCGTGTGGGCGACGCACACTTCCAGGACATGGCCCGGCTCTTCGAGGAGCAGGCCGAGAGGGGCCGTGGAAAGCACCGCGCGCGCGGATGGGCCAGCGCGACCGACGTTCCGGCCGGCGTCGGCGGACCGCGCGTCCTGCTCCCGGATGTTCGCTGAAGACGCCCGCAGCGGATGTGGAGAACGGCGCAGGCTTCGTGCTCAAGTGCTGCCCGGTGCGACCTCGCCGCGTGGCCCAGGGTGCAATCCTTGCCGGTGCTCTCCTCCTGGGCTGTGATGGCGGCCCGTGCAAAGCGCTCGTGTCGGCCGTGGCTGGCCTCGACGGAGGTCAGGTTCGCTGCGTTCGGCCCGAGGACTGTCCGCTGAGCGGCACCGTCGCCATCTGCGCCGACACCGGAGAGCCGAACCTGCCCACACAGTCGTGCATCCGATGCGAACAGACGCTCTGCGTGAAGTACGCGTGCTCGCAGTAGCCGTCGCGGCGCTCGTCGGGTGTGCCGCCGGCTGCTCCCGCTCGGGGCCCGAGCACCTCGCAAGCGCGCGCGAGCTGGTGTACGCCCGAAAGCCGCAGGCCGCTCTCCACGAGTACCGCTCCGCGCTGGACGCGGTGGAGAAGTCGGACGGAGCCGATGCGGCGCGCATCCGGGCGGCGGCGCTCCGTGGCGCCGCGGACGTGTACTGGCTCGAGCTCCACGACGTGCCCAAGGCAGTCAGCGTCTACAAGGAGCTCGTGGCGCAGGCGCCGGACGCACCGGAGACGGCCGAGGCCCACGTGGTGCTCGCCGGGATCCTCGAGTCCAACTACCGGGACCTCCGCGGCGCCATCTCCGAGCTCACCGCGGCGCTGGCGCGCGATCCGCCGACGGCGCCGGATCTGCGGTACCAGGTCGCCAAGCTCTACTTCGAGCTCGGCGACTACCAGCAGTCCGAGCTCGAGGCTCGCACGTTGATCCAGAAGTTTCCCACCAGCCCGCTGGTGGACGATGGGTGGATGCTCGTCGGCCAGTCGCTCTCCATGCGCGAGGGGATGCGCGCCGAGGCGATGACGGCGTATGCGACGCTGGTCGAGAAGTTCCCCGCCTCGGAGCTCGTGCCACATGCGCTGTTCGAGCTGGGGAAGCTGCGCGGGGAGGCGGGCGACGACGCCGGTGCGATCCAGGCGTGGGTCCAGGCCCTCGAGCGGCACCCGGACCCACAGGTCGTCCAGAGCGCGATCGCGACCACACGGAAGCGGATCGCCGCAACCACCCCGCGGGCCGTCGGTGCGCGCGAGGCGTTCCAGCGCCCCGAGCCGCATCGCGTGGTGCAGGCGCGGACCTCGCTCGAGGCGGCCGGGGGCACGGCGGAGCAGGCCGCGCGCGAGCACGGGGACTGAGGGCGACGCTCCCGAGCTCGAGCGTCGGCTCGGCGGGTCGCCCTTCTGGGATTCCTGACGCCACGCTGTGCGAGCGTCGGATGGCCGGGGTCTGTTATGCGGGACCGGAGCCGTTCATCGACCTGATCCGGAGGACTCGCCCCTTGAAGCGACACCTGTCCCGCGTCTTCGTCGTCCTGCTCTCCTGCAGCTCCCTCACGGCCGCCGCCCAGAATGCGTCGTCCTCGGTGCCCCCCCAGGTGGCCGGGGCCGCCAAGACGCAGCTCACCTGGTACGGACACGCCGCCTTCAAGCTCGTCACCCCGTCCGGCAAGGTGATCCTGATCGACCCGTGGATCACCAACCCGCTCAACCCCAGCGGGAAGCAGGACCTGGCGGACCTCAAGAGCGTCGACCTGATGCTCATCTCGCACGGCCACTTCGACCACGTGGGCGACGCGGTGGAGATCGCGAAGCGGACCAAGGCGCGCCTGGTGACCAGCTTCGACCAGGCGCAGGCCTACGCCCGTTACCTCGGGTTCCCGGCGGACCACTTCGGCTTCGACTCGGTGGGCAACGTCGGCGGAATCCTGAGCTTCTTCGACGGCGAGGTGAAGGTCACCTTCGTCAACGCCATCCACGGCTCGACGCTCACCGCCAAGGAGAAGGGCGGGGACGTCCCGTATCCGGCAGGCAACCCGATGGGCTTCGTCATCGCCGTCCGGAACGGCCCGACCATCTACCACACGGGTGACACCGACGCGTTCACCGACATGCAGCTCTTGAAGTCGATGAAGATCACCCTGATGCTCGCCTGCATCGGGGATCACTTCACCATGGGCCCGGAGCGGGCGGCCGAGGCCGTCGCCCTCGCCCAGCCGGTGAAGGTGGCACCGATGCACTACGGCACCTTTCCCGTCCTGACCGGCACGCCGGCCGAGTTCGCGGCCGCACTCAAGGCCAAGGACCTCCTGCTGCGCTACCAGTCGCTGCAGCTCCACGAGACCCTGGATCTCTGATGAGCATCGAGCGGACCGGCAGTCAGCGCCTCTTCGACCGCGCCCGGCGGGTGATCCCCGGAGGCGTGAACTCGCCGGTTCGCGCCTTCCGAGGCGTGGGGGGCACGCCGGTCTTCTTCAAGGAGGGCCGCGGCGCCTGGCTCACCGACGTGGACGGCCATCGCTACGTGGACCACGTCGGCAGCTGGGGCCCGCTCATCCTCGGCCATGCCCATGCGCCCATCGTCGAGGCGGTCACCGCGGCGACCCACGCCGGGACCAGCTTCGGTGCTCCACACCCTGGCGAGGTGGAGCTGGCCGAGCTCATCTGCCAGCGCATGCCGGCGGTCGAGGAGGTGCGGCTCACCTCGTCCGGCACCGAGGCGACCTTGGCCGCCTTGCGGGTGGCTCGCGCGTACACCGGGCGCGAGGTGCTGGTGAAGTTCGAGGGCTGCTACCACGGCGCCGGCGACCCGTTCCTGGTCAAGGCGGGAAGCGGCGTGGAGACGCTCGGGCTCCCGGACTCTCCCGGGGTCCCGAAGGAGCTCGCGGCACTCACGCTCACCCTGCCCTTCAACGACCTCGCGGCCGCCCGGACGCTCTTCGCCCGGCGGGGGAAGGACATCGCCCTGGTCATCGTCGAGCCGGTGGTGGGGAACATGGGGGTGCTGATCCCCCGCGCCGGCTTCCTCGAGGGGTTGAGCGAGCTCTGCCGGGAGCACGGCGCGTTGCTCGTCTTCGACGAGGTGATGACCGGTTTCCGGCTGTCGAAGGGGGGCGCACAGGAGCTGTTCGGCCTCGCCCCTGACCTGACCTGCATGGGCAAGGTCATCGGGGGAGGCCTCCCCGTGGGCGCATACGGAGGTCGCCGGGCCATCATGGAGACCGTCGCCCCCGCCGGCCCCGTGTACCAGGCAGGCACCCTCTCCGGGAATCCGCTGGCGGTGGCCGCGGGGCTGGCTTGCCTCAGGGCGCTGGGCGAGCCTGGTGTCTACGACAAGCTGGAGAGCATCTCGCGCGGCCTCACCGACGGGCTGGTCGCCGAGGCCCGGGCGGCCGGCGTTCCGGTGACGCTGAACCGCGTCGGCAGCATGTGGACCCTCTTCTTCACCGAGGGGCCGGTGTTCGACTACCCGAGCGCCAAGCGCGCGGACACCAAGAGCTTCGGGACCTTCTTCCACGCGCTCCTGGATCGGGGGGTGTACCTGCCGCCGAGCCAGTTCGAGGCGGCCTTCGTCTCCCTGGCCATGGGCGAGCGCGAGGTCGAGCACACGCTCGCCGCCGCCCGGCACGCTTTCCGCGCGCTGTAGCCCGGTCGAGGTGCCCGGTCGAGGTGCCAGACACCTCGTTACCCCTCGCTCCAGGTCGGTGCGGGTCGCCGCGCGGCCGAGCGATAAGGGCCAGTCATCCTGCGCTGTTGCCTGGCCGGCCCCCCGGTGCTACACGCCCGCCGGTTCTTTGGAAGACGGGCGCAAAGACGAGGACGGGAGCGAGCTGAGCCCCGAGGCCCGCGCGCAGCGCGCGGCGGCGCCGTACATCAGCGCGGTCTGGCGGGTCGTGGGCGGAGTGCTGGTGGGTGCTGGGGCGGGCTGGTTCGCCGACGCCAAGCTCCACAGCTCCCCGTGGGGTCTCATCATCGGGCTGTTCCTCGGGATGGGCGTGGGCTTCTACGCGATGATCCAGGGCCTGAACTCGATGAACAAGCGATGAGGCTGGTCGCATTCATGGGCGCGCTGGTCCTAGTGGGCGCGGTGGGGTGGTGGGCGACGCGGACGCCGGCCACCCGGGCCGGCGTGGTGGCCTCGGTGGTGGCGAGCGCGGTGGTGCTGGTGGGGAAGTCGATCGCCGTCCGGCGGAGCATCCAGGTGGCGCTGGGCGCGAGCGTGGCGGGACTGATGTTGCGGCTCGGGGCGTGGTTCGGCGGGTACCGGTGGGTACGGGCGCATCACGAGGACGTGGGGGCCTACACCCTCGCGTTCTTCGGGCTGTTCGTGGTGGCCCTATGCCTGGAAATGACGTACGTGCTGGTCGCCGCGAGGGGCCAGCGGCGAGGAGTGACGTGATGCGGCGGTGGCTGTGGTGCGCAGTGCTGGCAGTGTCGATGGCCGCGAGGGCCCAGGAGGGTCACGCGCCGGAGCACGACGCCGCACCCCCCCACGCCAGGCACGTTCAGGTGGAGCACGAGGGGCCCGAGAAGGTCGACACCTCCACGTACATCCTCGAGCACGTGGCGGACTCGCCCGAGGTCGAGTTCCAGATCCCGCTCTCGGACAAGGTGATCGTCATCCATTTCCCGGTGTGGCGCATCCCGTTCAAGGCGGGAGCGTGCCCGGCGAACCCCGAGGAGCCAGCGAGCCTGCGCGCGGGGTGCCTGGACATCAGCATCACCAAGCACGCCTTCTGGATGTTCGTCGGCTCGATCCTCCTCGTGCTGATCTTCGCCTTCGGCGCGAACCGGAACGTCAAGCAGCCGGTGCCGCATGGGCCGCAGCAGAACCTGCTCGAGATGCTGGTGATCTTCGTCCGCAACGAGATCGCCATCCCCAACATCGGCAAGGAGGAAGGACCGCGCTACACCCCGTACCTCCTCTCGGTCTTCTTCTTCATCCTCACCCTGAACCTCCTGGGGCTGGTGCCCTGGGCGTCCACCGCCACCGGCAACCTGAGCGTGACCCTGGTGCTGGCGCTCTGCACCTTCGTCCTCACCCAGTTCGCCAGCATCAAGGCGGTGGGGCTCGGCGGCTACCTCAAGCACATGACCGGCGGGGCGCCGTGGTGGATCTGGCCGATCATGGTGCCGGTGGAGATCCTCGGGCTCTTCACCAAGCCCTTCGCCCTGATGCTTCGACTCTTCGCCAACATGCTGGCCGGGCACATCGTGCTCTTCAGCCTGCTGGGGCTGATCTTCATCATCGGGCACGTCGCGGTGTCGGTGGTGGCCGTGCCGTTCGCCATCTTCATCTACCTGCTCGAGCTCTTCGTCGCGTTCCTGCAGGCCTACATCTTCACCATGCTCTCGGCGCTCTTCATTGGGATGGGCGTGGCCATGGGGCACGAGCACGAGGAGCATCCCGAGGACCACGACGACGTCAAGGGCGTGCTCCACGGTGAACCCGAGCTGGCGGTGAACCCGGCCAATGCGGTGGGGTGAGTGAGTTCAAAGCACCCCGCGGCCGGATGCGGCCCGCGGGAGGTCGTCCAAAAGGGCATTCACGACCCCCCCACAAGCGGGTCCTGACGTCGAAAGTTCCAAACGTGAAGCCATGACCAACCTCGCATACTCGTTCCTCTCCGCGGGCATCGGCGCCGGCCTCTGCGTGCTGGGCGTCGGCCTCGGCATCGGCCGGCTCGCCGCCTCCGCGCTCGACGCCACCGGCCGTCAGCCGGCGGCCACCGGTGACATCCGGACCACCATGCTCATCGCCGCGGCGCTCATCGAGGGCGTCGGTCTGTTCGGCCTGGTGGTGAGCATCCTCCTGGCCACCAAGGTGGGCTGACCTCCCTCGTTCGAGGCCCGGGAGCTCCCGAAGGCGCTCCCGGGCCCCCTGACTCTCGAGAAACGCACATGCCCATCGTCCTCGCCGCCTCGAACCTCGTCGACGTCCGCCCTGGCCTCATCTTCTGGACGCTGGTCACCTTCTCCCTGGTGGCCCTGCTGCTCCGTCGCGTGGCCTGGGGCCCCATCCTCAGGGTGGTGGACGAGCGGGAGAAGTCGATCGCCGCGTCCATCGAGTCGGCCAAGCGGGAGCGGGCCGAGGCCGAGCGGCTCCTGGCCGAGCAGAAGGACGCCATCCAGAAGGCCCGCGCCGAGGCGGCGGAGATGATGCGGAAGAACGCCGAGGACGTGGAGAAGCTGCGCAAGGAGCTGGTGACCAAGGCCCGTGCCGAGGCCGAGGCCCAGAAGACCGATGCGATCCGGGAGATCGAGAACGAGCGCGCCCGGGCGGTCAACGACGTGAAGAATGTCGCCGCCGCTCTGGCGATCCAGATCACCGAGAAGCTCCTCAACAAGCACCTCGACGCCGAGACCCAGAAGGACCTGGCCAACCGGTACCTAGCCGAGGTCTCGCACACCGCCGCGGGCACCGGCCGCCCCGAGCCGAAGGTCTGATGATGAGCCGGCGTTAGAAGCACTCGTGGCACTCGGAATCGGCATCGTCGGATTGCCCAACGTGGGCAAGTCCACGCTCTTCAACGCGCTCTCGTCCGCCGGGGCGCAGGCGGCGAACTACCCGTTCTGCACCATCGAGCCGAACGTGGGCGTGGTTCCGGTGCCGGACGAGCGGCTGGACAAGCTCTCGGCGCTGGTGAAGCCCCAGAAGACCATCCCCACCTCGCTGGAGTTCGTGGACATCGCCGGCCTGGTGCGCGGAGCGAGCAAGGGCGAGGGTCTGGGCAACCAGTTCCTGGCCAACATCCGCCAGGTGGACGCAGTGCTGCACGTCCTCCGCTGCTTCGAGGACCCGAACGTCACCCACGTCGAGGGCGGCGTGGACCCGCAGCGCGACCGGGACATCGTGGACACCGAGCTCTGCCTCAAGGACCTCGAGACGGTGGAGAAGCGGCGCGAGCGGGCGCAGAAGACGGCCAAGGCGGGCGGCAAGGCCGGCGACGAGGCGAGAGCCGAGCTCGCGCTGCTGGACCGGGTGAAGGCCGGGCTCGACGCCGGCATCACCGTGCGTGCCCAGAGACTCTCGCCGGACGACCACAAGCAACTCCGAGACCTCTTCCTCCTGACCGACAAGCCGGTGCTGTACGTGGCGAACATCGGCGAGTCGCAGCTCGGCAAGGAGGACACCGATCCGCACGTCGCCGCGGTCCGCGCGCTGGCGAAGGCGGAGGGGGCGGAGATGGTCGCGCTGGCCGCGGGCATCGAGGCGGAGATCCAGCAGCTCCCCCCCGAGGAGCGGCCGGGATTCCTCACCTCGGTGGGACTGTCCGAGCCGGGGCTCCACAAGGTGGTGCGCGCCGGCTACCGGATGCTGGGGCTGCAGACCTTCTTCACCGTCGGCGAGCAGGAGTGCCGCGCCTGGACTTTTCACAGGGGCGCCAAGGCGCCCGCTGCGGCGGGTGTCATCCACTCAGACTTCGAGCGCGGGTTCATCAAGGCCGAGGTGTTCGGCTGGGAGGACCTGATCCGCCTGGGCAGCGAGTCGGCGGTCCGGGAAAAGGGCCTGCTCCGCATCGAGGGCAAGGACTACGTGGTCCGGGACGGCGACTGCATGCACTTCCGCTTCAACGTGTGAGGTGCCCGAGGGGGAGGCCCTCTCTCCGACGGCGGTTGGCCCGGACCTCCGGCCCATCGACCACTTCGGCAAACCGGAGGCGCCCTCGTGGCGTGGCGTCGGTTGGGGCGTGCCCAGACGGTCGTGGGGGCGCGACTGACCCGGTTGGCTGAAGGCGGACGCTCGTTTCCTGTGCTCGCCAGCCGCCCGCCTCGGCTCCTACAGTCCGCCGCGGTGGCGCCCCCCGACAGGCTCTGGCTCAGGCGCGCGTTCGCCAGCCTCCTCGGTCAGATTGGTCCCGAGACGGACCAGATGATCCTCCGCGCTCGCGCGTCCGGCGAGCGCTGGGTGGCGGGGGTGCGGCTCGTCCTCGTCGGCGGACTGAGCGCGCTGGTCCTCGCTCTCGCGCCGCCCCAGGGATGGCAGCAGCTGTCGATGCTGCTGGTCGGCGGTGTCCTCTACTCGGTGCTCCTGGCCTTGCTCGCCTTCCGGGTGCTGAAGGGCTGGGTGCCGTGGCTCAGCTGTGCCGCGGACGTGACCCTCACCACCGCGGCGATGCTCTTCGTGTTCCTGGAGGGCGGGCCCGACGCAGCGACACACACCCGGACATTCTACGAGCTGTACTTCCTGGTCATCATGAGCGCGGGCCTCCGCTACGACTGGCGGCTCTGCCTCTGGACCGCGGTGCTGTCCATCGCCGAATACGCCGTGCTGATTGGCCTCGCCTCGGGGCCCCTGGGCCCCGAGGACACCGCCCACGGCGGGTTCGCCTGGGCGACGCGGACGGTGCACTTCCTCCTGCTCGGCCTGGGGGGGATCATCATGGCCGCGGTGGCACAGCGGGCGAAGTGGCTCCGGCTGATGGTGGGCGTGGATCACCTGACGGGGCTCTCGCAGCGGGCGCCGTTCGTCGAGCGGGTCGACGAGGAGCTGGCCCGGGCGCGGCGCCGGGGCGCTCCGCTGAGCGTGGCCATCCTCGACGTGGACGGGTTCAAGGCCTTCAACGATGCCTACGGCCACCTGGCGGGTGACCGGGCGTTGCAGCTGGTGGCGACGCGGCTCCGGTCCTCGGTGCGCAAGAGCGACCTGGTCTCCCGTTTCGGAGGCGAGGAGTTCGTGGTGGCCTTCCCCGAGACCGAGGTGCAGCAGGCCCGCCTCCGGGTGGAGCACATCCGGACCGAGCTGGCGCGGGTCAGCATCCAGGTCGGCCGCGAGCAGCGCCAGGTGACGGTGAGCGCCGGTGTGGGGAGCTGGCCCGCGGACGGCGAGACGTTCGACGCGGTGCTGGCGCTGGCGGACACCCGGCTCCTCGAGGCCAAGCGGCGCGGGAAGAACCAGGTGGTTGCACCCGAGAGCCCACTCGTCGAGCCGCCGTCATCGCCCGACCCGTCGCCCGGGACCTCGCCGGAACCGGTCAGCTGATGGGCACCAATCGTGTGATGCTGGCGGATGCCGCCCTGGTGTTCGAGGGGGAGCAGTTGCGCCTGGGCGCCCCCGAGGGCAGACCTATGCCTCCATGAGCGTGAAGACCGATCTGGAGCACCTGGGACTCCTGGCGAAGGGCGCCCACATCCCGCCCGAAGCACACGCCCTCACCGCGCTATGCGACGCAGGCGTGCTCGAGGGCGGGCTGAGCATCGCACTCGATCTGCGGCCCGACGAGCTCATCGGCCCTCTGTGCGAGCGCATCGGGGGAGGCGCCCGGGTCCTCAAGGTCCTCGACGTCCGGGAGGATCCGGAGGTCGCGCTCATCGTCGACGCCGGCCGCGGCGAGGAGAGCTGGGACGTCCGGGATGCGCGCGACCTCGTCGAGCGGTGCAACGACGAGTTCCGGGACGACGGCGAGGCGCGGGCGGTGGCGGTGCTCGGCGAGTGGGAGGATTCACTTCAGCTCTGGTGCATCCCCAAGCGCGCGCTGTCCGCCCTGCTGCGCGCGCCGTTCTTCCAGGCGGAGAACCGAGCCCGGCTCTCCGCCCTGGTTCCGGCTGCTAACCGCGGACTTCGATGATCGGCGAGACCAGCTCGCCTCGCCCGTGCCGGGCGATGTCCTGGTGCGCCTGGGCCGCCTCGGCGAACAGCGCGGCCGCCCCGAGCACGTAGAAGAGTGCGAGGGTCGCGAGCAGGAGCGGCAACGCGACGAAGGCGAATCGCTTTTCCGAGATGATCGAGTTCATGACTGCTCTTCCGTTCCTTCCCTCACCGGCGGCACTCACCGCCGCCGTGCCCTGGAGACGACCACCGTCTCCTGCGATTGCCTCGGGCCCGGGAAGGGTTCCTTTCCGGCCAGTTACCTGCTCGGCGAAACGAGCCCGCGCATGCAGGAAGGGCCTGTACCCGTTAGCCCTCCTCCCCACTGTATGAGCCCACGTCGCCGGTCCGGTTTCCTCGTACCCTTCCTCACCGCGCTGGCGCTGTTCGCGCTCCTCCACGCGTACGTTGCACGGCGACTCTTCGTGGATCCGGTGCTTTCCCTCCCGATCACCATCGCCGGGTGCGGGCTGCTCGCGCTGCTGGTGGTGCTGGTGCCGGTGGGCTTCCTGTTCAGCCGCCGGGACCGCGGCTGGCCGAGCCGGGTCTTCCCACCGCTGGCCGTCGGCTGGCTGGGCGCCTCGGGTGTCCTGCTCACGGTCACCGTCATGACGGATCTGGGACGGCTGTTCTACCGGCTCCTACACCGGTGGCCGGACGCCGCGGCGGCGCTGTACCAGGCCCGGGCGCAGGCGGTGCTCATCGCCCTCGGCACGGCGCTGCTCGTTCCGTTCGCCATCTGGACCGCGCGGGGGCGGCTGGTCCTGAGCCAGGTGCGTGTCCCGCTGGCACACCTCGCGCCGGGGGTGGCCGGGCTCCGCATCGTGCAGATCAGCGACCTCCACATCGGCGACCGTCTCGGCGAGGACTTCCTCCGCCGAGTGGTGGACCGGGTCAACGCGCTCCGTCCCGACGTGGTGGCCATCACCGGAGACCTGGTGGACGGGCCGGCCCACATCGTGGAGCAGGCGCTGAGGCCACTCGCGGATCTGGATGCGCCCCACGGGGTGTACTTCGTCACCGGCAACCACGAGTACTACTGGGGCGGGCGCGAGTCGGTGCGGATGGTCGAGCAGCTGGGGCTCACCGTGCTGCACAACGAGCACCGCGTCGTCGAGCGCGGTGGCGGCAGGCTGGTCATCGGCGGAATGCCCGACCTGCACGGGGGCCGATTCCTCGCCGATCACCAGAGCCGCCCCGAGCTGGTCTTCGCTGGCGCCCCCGAGGGAGTGCCCAGAGTCCTGCTCGCCCACCAGCCCCGGGCGGTCACCGGAGCCGCGCCGCACGGGGTGGACCTCCAGCTCTCCGGCCATACCCATGGTGGGCAGATCTTTCCCTTCCACCTCTTCGTGCGTCTGCAGCAGCCCGTCGTCCGCGGGCTCCGCAAGCTGCTCGGCGTCTGGGTCTATGCCCACCGCGGGACGGGCTTCTGGGGCCCGCCGATGCGGCTCTTCTCCACGCCGGAGATCGCGGAGATCACGCTCACCCCCGCGGGTTGACCGGGGCCTCCAGCGCGCAGTCAGTGCGCGTCGACGGGGCCCGCCGGGCATCACGAAGGCGCTACGCCCGTGGACGGGGAGTGGATGTTGCGCGCCGGGAAGCCCGTCCCCGGGGTGAAGCGAGCTGTGCGGCCTTGAGCAGCGCGGCGATCATCGGCGTGGCGCTCGCCTTTCCCTTCCCGGCCAGCGCGTAGGCCACGCCGTGGTCGGGCGAGGTCCGGGGCACCGGAAGCCCGAGGGTCACGTTCACCGTCCGCTCGAAGTCCAGCGCCTTGGCCACCACCAGGGCCTGGTCGTGGAACATGGCCAGCACCACGTCCGCGGGCATGTGGTCGGGACGGGCGAACAGGCCATCGGCCGGCCACGGCCCGGTGCAGTCCACGCCCCGCCTGCGGGCCAGCGCGATGGCCGGGGCGATCGTCCGGATCTCCTCGTCCCCGAGGAGCCCACCCTCGCCGGCGTGCGGATTCAGCCCGCAGACGGCGATGCGCGGCCGCCGCCCCAGGACGGGCTGGAGCGACGCCGAGAGCAGCTGCAGCTGCGCCGCCAGCCGGCTCTTCTCGAGCGACCTCGGCAGGTCGCGGATGGCCACGTGGTTGGTCGCCAGCGCCACCTTCACCCGCGGTCCGTCCATCAGCATCAGCACCTCGCGGCCGAACGCCTCGGCGAGCAGCTCGGTGTGGCCCATGAAGCGCACGCCGGCGCGGGTGATCTGCTCCTTCGACACTGGCGCGGTGCACAGGGCGTCGACCTCGCCCCGGAGCGCCGAATCCACCGCGGCGGTCACGTACGCGAGCTGGGCCTTGCCTCCGTTGGTCGTCGGCTTCCCGGGAGCGCGGTCCCTGGCCGGGAGCTCGGTGACCGCGACCCGGGCGGGGCCCTCGGGCGGGAGCGCGGTCCCGGGAGCCACCACCGGCAGCCTCCGGAGGGTGGCGCGCCGCTCGAACGTTGGCCCGTCGCCGAACACCACGGGCACCAGCGCGCGCCGTACGGCCGGATCGGCCAGGGCCCGGTCCACCACCTCCGGACCGATGCCGGAGGGATCTCCGAGCGAGATGCCGACCCGCGGGCGGCCGGCCGCGGGCAGAGGGCTCAGATCTTCTTCTCCACCACCGCGGCGTTGCGGAGCGTCTCCATGTACTGCGACGTCAGCCGCTCGGCCTGCTGCCGGCGGAGACGCTCCTCGATCTCCGGACGGAGCTCGGCCAGCGGCTTCATCCCCAGCTTGCGGATCTCCTCCAGCTTCAGCACGTGCCAGCCGAACTGGGTCCGCACCGGGTCGGAGACGTCGCCGGTCTTGAGGTTGAAGGCCACCCGCTCGAACTCCGGCACCATGGTGCCGCGCTTGAAGAAGCCCAGGTCGCCGCCATCGGAGGAGCTGCTCCCCTCGCTGCGCTTCTTCGCCAGCCCGGCGAAGTCCACCCCCGGCTGGCGTGCCTCCTCGGCGACCGCCGAGGCCTTGCGCCGGCCCTGCTCCACCTGGGCCTGGGAGGCGTTGCGGGGGACGGCGATCAGGATGTGCCGGACGTGGACCTCGTAGTCCTCGCCCTCGGCGCGGGTCATCCGGTCGTACTCCGTCTGCACGTCGGCCTCGGAGACCTTCACGTTCTTCCGGACCTTCTCGCTGATGAGCTTGTAGCGGCCGATCTGCTTGCGCATCTGCTCCCGGTACTCGGCCATGCTGAAGCCCTCACGGAGCACCGCCTGCTGGAGCTGGTCGTCGGTGAGGTTGTAGCTCTTCTTCACCTCGTCGACGGCCGCGTCGACCTCCTTGTCGCCGATGGTGACCTTGAGCTCCCGGAGCTCGTTGTCCACGAGCTTCTCGTCGATCATCGTGTCCAGCGTCTTCTTCAGGGCGGCGGCGCGCCTCTGCGCTCGGTCGGGCCCGGTGAACTCTTGGTCGACCCTGGCCAGCTCGGGGGCGGCGCGCTTCTCGACCTCGGAGAGGGTGACGACGTCGTTGTTCACCACCGCGGCCACCCGGTCGACCAGCTCGGCGCGGGCCAGCGGAGCACCCAGCATCAGGAGGCCGGTGAGCCCGGCCCGGAACGAACGCCTCATCGGGGAGTCTCCTGAGCCTGTCCTGCCGGCGCATGGGGGACCACCTGCGCCACCAGGGGATCGTTGATGCGGATGGTCGCCCTCGCGCGGAGCTGGTTGACGAACTCGGTCTGGGCTTGCTCCTGCTTGCCCCGCAGGAGCCGCCGCTCGACCTCGGCCCGGACGGCCGTGAGGTCCTTCTTCCGGGCGGGCCGGCGCTCGAGGACCTTGAAGACGTGGAACCCGTAGTCGGTGGTGACCACGTCGGAGATCTGCCCTGGCCCGAGCGAGAAAGCCACCTCGTCGAACTGGGGCGGCATCACCCCGCGCTGGAACCAGCCGAGGTCCCCCCCGTCCTTGGCGTCGGCGGAGAGGGAGCGCTCGCGGGCCAGGTCGGCGAACTTCGCCCCCTCGCGCAGCCGGGCGCGGATCTCCTTGGCCTGGTCGAGCTCCTTCACCACGATCTGCGCTGCGTGCACTTGCTCCGGCTCGTGGAGCAGCTCGGGATGGGCGTCCAGCTCGGTGCGGATCTCCTCCTCGGTGACCGCCACCCGGGGGTAGACCAGCTCGTGGAAGAGCCGCTCCTGGACCAGCTGGGCCCGGAGATCTGCCCGGAGCTCCTCCAGGGTCTGCTGGCGCTGGACGAGCAGCGCCTCGAACTCCTCCGGAGGCCAGTCGGCGCGCATGCGCTGGAGCCGCTGCTCCACGTCGGCCGGGGGAATCTCCAGGCCCCGCGTTGCCGCCTCCTGGACGAAGAGCAACCGGTCCACCCGCGTCTGGAGCACGGTCCGCCGGAGCGCGGCGAGCTGGTCCGGAGCTGGCGCGCTGTTTCCATCGGGCAGCTCGAGAGAACGGCCCAGCTCCCGCTCGAATTCCGCCCGGGTGAGGACCTGTCCATTGACCCAGGCCACCGGGGCGGCGCTCGGGTCCTCGGGGGGTCGGTGATGGCAGGCGGCGGCCAGCAGCAACAACGCCGCCGCGCCGGACAGAGGGCCCCGGCTCATCTCGTCGGCGGGGGCACGGTCGGCGGAGGCCCCCCGCTCGGCGGATGGCCGGGCCCGCCAGGCATCGCGCCGGGCATTCCGCCCATCCCCGGATGCCCCATGCCAGGCATCGGTGGGGCCGGAGTGGAGATCTTCGCCAGGGCCGCCTCGTCGAGCGTGTAGTTCGACTCGGTCTTCAGCCGCTTCATCAGCTCGTCGCTGGCCGCGGTGCGCCGCTCGCTGAACAGGCGGTTGCGGATCTGCGCCTTCACCTCATCGAGCGGGACCGTGTGGGCCGGCAGGCGTGCCTTGAGACGAAGCAGGTGAAAGCCCTTCTCGGTCGTCACCACCGGCGAGATCTCCCCGGTGGCCTGGAGCCCCTTGGCAGCCTGGGCCACCTCGGAGCCGTAGCGGGCCTCGAGGTCGCCGAGGGGCATGGGCCGGAGGTCCCCTCCGAGCTGCTTGGTGAGCGCGTCGTCCGAGCTGGCCCTCACCAGTGCGGCGAAACCCTGCTCGTCGTCCGGCTTCAGCGCGCGGGCCTTGCCCCGGAGCTTCTCCGCCTCGGCAGCGCGGGCCTTGCGTCTGGCGGCGTCCTTGGCGTCGGCGGCGAGGAAGAGGTCCTGCACCTGGACCGTCTCCGGCCGCTGGTAGTCCGCCTGGTGGTTCTCGTACCAGGCCTTCACCTCGTCGTCGGTCGGCTGGCCGCTCTTCTCGAGCTGCTGCTGGAGGACCTTCTGGGCCAGCGTCTTCTTGAAGATCTCGATGACCTCGGGGTCGTTCTGCAGCCCCTGGCGGACGCCCTCCCGGGCGAGCAGCTCGACCCGGACCAGGCCCTCCACGTACTCCTTCCGGGCTGCGGCGCCCTGCAGGCGCATCCGGACCATTGGCGGGAGGCTGGACAGCTGGCGGTTCACGTCCTCCACGGTCACCGCCCCACCCTTGAACGTGGCGAGGGGCGTCCCCCCCTTGTTCCTGGGCGCGAGGTCGATGGTGACGCGGTCGGCGGAACCGCCCTTCTGACAGGCGAGGAGGGCGAGGACGGCGAGAGAGGACAGGAGGAAACGGGCCATGGGCGGCCCGGTGCCGTAGCATGGGCCCACCCGGGCTGACCAGCCTGCTCCGCCCCGCGATGCACGACTGGTACGTGTACATGCTCCGCTGCCGCGACGGCTCGCTGTACACCGGCGCCACCAACGACCTCGAGGCGCGCCTGGCCGTGCACCGGAGAGGGCGGGGCGCTGCGTACACCCGGAGCCGCCTGCCCGTGCGCCTGGTCTACGCCGAGCCCGCGGCGAACCGAAGCGCAGCCCTCAAGCGCGAGTGGGCGCTCAAACGGCTGACACGGCCGGAGAAGGTCGCGCTGCTCAGGCGGCGGCCGGGGGCGGCGCGGGGGCGGGCGGCTCGACCTTTCGCTTCCGCCCCCCCCCGAGCACCACCGCGAGCACGGCGAACACCACCGCGCCGGTGAGCGCCCCCCCGAGCTCGATGCTGATGGTGTGCGAGACGGTGCTGATGGCCAGTGGCTCGCACGCGCACTGCGACTGGATTCCGGATCCGGGCGTGTTGAACCAGGGCAGGAACGCACGGGAGATGACCGCGCCGACCCAGGTACCAAGGAAGGCACCGAACAGGGCCCAGAAGAGGACGCTGCGGACTGCACTCATGTATAGAGACCTCCCCGAGCAGGGGACCTTCGCACGATGATGGCCTGGACGGGTGCACTCTTCTCGATCGCCGCGGCGGCGCTCACCATCCCCATCCTCCGGCACGCCTTCGCCCGGAGCCTCGGGACCGGGCTGATGGTGCTGCTCATCCCGGCCTACGTGGCCTGGTTCGCGGTGGGGCAGTTCGAGCACCGGCGGAAGGCCTTCCTGGTGCCGGCCTGGTTCGCCTGCGTGGGAGTGGCGGCGGTGTGCCTGGGCGTCCACGCGACGCGGGTCAGCCTGGCCGAGCTGCTCGCTCCGGTGCGGTGAGCGACGTCGCCCGCTGGGCCTGCGCCCCCTCGCGCATCAGGCCAGAGATCATTCGCGGTGCGTCCCGATGTGCTGGCGAGAGGGCCCCAGTCCCCGGGGAATCTCATGCTGGGGCCCTGGCGTGTTCGCCGACCGTCAGAGAACACCGACCACTTCACGCCGCGCACGATCGGCCAGTTCAACGGGCCGAGGAGGCGCACGTGCTGCTCATCGAACCCACCGGTACGCCGAACACCGGGGACGCGGCCTCTGAGCTGGAGGGGGCCCTCGACCGGGCCCGGGCACGCGCTGCTTTCGAAGGAGGGCATCCGGCCCTGGGCGGGAACTTAGGACCGGCGTCACCGGCATCGTCGGGCCGTGACGGTGCCGGCCCCGGTCCGGACGGGGAAGGTTGCTGGGGTGGGGTGCGCATTCTGTTCGAGGTGCCGGGTTCCTCGTGAGGGTACCTCGCGAGGAGACACCCCTATCCGAAAGCGCGTGACCGGAGACCTCCGACGAGGCATGTCCCGCCCCCCTCCCGTGGTACCTCCCCATGACCGAACCGAGGGCGCGCCATGTCGGAGACGAGAGCACGTGGGCCGGCCACTGCAGACGGTCGGGTGATCGCGCGGAACATGCTGGTCGCCGCCGGAA
Organism: Myxococcaceae bacterium; assembly: GCA_035543115.1. Classification (GTDB taxonomy): domain Bacteria; phylum Myxococcota; class Myxococcia; order Myxococcales; family Myxococcaceae; genus RPRB01. The sequence goes on along the minus strand of DATKKF010000123.1, from coordinate 6,837 downwards.
TGTGCCTCCTGCCAGCCTGCGGCGGGGACGGAGGAGGTGACCCGGTCCTCTCGATCCTCGCCCGAGGAGTTCAGTTCGTTCCCTCGACGACGCTCATCTCCGAACAGTACCGGCCGTCCGTCCGCGCCAGCGGCTCGGACGTCTTCTTCTCCGATGCGACGGATGCACCGCTGAAGTGGGTATCGATCCAGGGAGGGGCAATCAGCAGCGTCGGGAACGGGGCGATCGTCCAGCCCCTGGCCCGCTTTACCCTCTGGGGAGGCATGCTCCTCGTCGCCGACGGAGCGCTGATCAAGGCCGTTCCCTTCTCGGGTGGTCCAGTCACCACGCTGCTCGCCGCCGGAACCGAGGCGATCGACGACATCGCGACCGATGGAACCTCGGTGCTGGTCGGCTTCCTGGAGCCCAGTGGAGTGCGGGGCGTACGGCGTATCCCCCTCGACGGAGGGACTCCGGTCGACTTCGTCGCCCCCACCTATGCCAGTCACAGCAGCTGCCTGGTCCGTGTTGCCCAGGATCGGTCGTTCGTGTACTGGCTCTCCACCCCCTCGATGCAGGACACCTGGCTCGACGACTGCGCCATCTGGCGCGCGCCCATCCAGGGTGGGCCTGCGACGTTGCTGCGCGAGGGTCCCATCCTCGACTTCGCGCTCTCGGGGGAGGAGCTCTTCTTCCTCGAGCTGTCCCGCAGCCCCACTGGCTCGGGCCAGCTGAAGCGGATCTCGATCGATGGCGGGTCGGTGACCGAGCTGTCCGCCGGAGGGCTCCGGGTCGCGGTCGACGCCGCCGCGGTCTTCGTCGGCAGTGGTGCCACGCTCACCATTGCCTCTCGCTCGGGCGCGCCAGCCACGAGCCTCTCCGCCTCGATCATCGGCGCGGCCGTCCCCTCGAACGCCTACAGCGACCTGTCCGTCGCGCCAGGAGCGGCCTATCTCGCGGACCCCGCGACCGGGACGGTCATCTGCGTGGCCCCGGTCCCCTGAGCAAGGGCGCCGGCCTGCCGAGCCCTAGACGCCCCGCGCATCCGGCGCCCAGAGCACCTTGTGCTGCTGGAGCTGGAACCGCACCGGCAGCCGGTCGGCGACGATCCACTCGGCGAGCGTCGTCGGCGAGAGCTCGCCGTGCACCGTCGAAAAGAGGAGCCCCGCGGGGCCGTGGTCGAGCCGGCGCTCGGCGATGCGCACCCTCGCCCAGTCGTAGTCCTCGCGCGAGGCCAGCACGAACTTCAGCTCGTCGCGCTCGGTGAGGCTCTCCAGGCAACGCCAGTCGTTCCGGTCCGCCTCGCCCGAGCCGGGGCACTTCACGTCGACGATCTTGTGCACCGCCGGGGGCACCAGCCGGACGTCGACGGCCCCGGACGTCTCGAGCAGCACCACCAGCCCCGCCTCGAGCAGGGCCTCCATCAGTGGGTACACCCCCGGCTGGAGCAGCGGCTCGCCCCCGGTCACCTCCACCCGCGGAGCGCCCAGCGCCCGGACCCGCTCCACCACCTCTGCGACCGGCATCCGCGTCCCGCCACGGAAGGCGAACTCGGAGTCGCACCACCGGCACCGGAGGTGACATCCGGTCAGCCGCACGAAGCCACAGAGCAGGCCCTGGTGAGACGACTCCCCCTGCAGCGAGAGGTAGATCTCGCTCACCACGACGGAGTCGGCCCCCGGGACGCGCCGGGGCTCGATGTGCGGACGTGCAGCCAGCATCGGCAGCGCCTGCTGTAACACGCCCCCCGCGGCGGTGGCGGCGGCCCGGCGAGCCGGCGTAGCGTGCCGCGCCGCATGGACTGGGTCGCCGGAGGCGCGGGACGGCTGAGGGTGGAGACGCAGGGCAGCGGGCCCGGCACGCCCGTCCTCCTGGTGCACGGGGGCGGTGCCGACCGGAGTCACTGGCACGCCGTCGCCCCGCTCCTCGCCACCGACCGGACCGTGGTCTCTTTCGATCAGCGCGGCTACGGAGAGTCGGACGCCCCGGTGGACGGACGCCGCGACCTCGCCGCGATGGCCGAGGACGTGCTCGCCGTCGCCACCGCTGCCCGCCTCGATCGCCCGGTCCTCGTCGGCCACAGCTACGGCGGCGCGGTGGTGGGCGAGACGGTGGCCCGCTTCCCGGACCGCTTCTCCGGTGCCGTGTTCCTCGACGCCGCGGGGAGCGTCGCCTCCGTTCCTCCGGCCGAGCTCGCCGAGTGGCGCGCCTCGGTCGCCCCCGAGCGCTTCCGGGGAACCGCCCGTGCCTGGTTCGAGCAGATCCTCCACGACGCGCGGCCCGAGACTCGCCAGCACGTTCTCTCCACGCTCGGGCTCACCGCCCGCGAGACCTACGTCGGCTCGATGGAGTCGCTGCTCTCGTACGACCCGACCGTCGTCCGGCGGTTTCCCGGGCCCAAGCTGCTGGTCACCGTGCGCGGCTTCGACGGTCCCATGGCGATGCGGGCCGCCGTTCCCGAGCTGCCCAACGTCTTCGTCGAGGACACCAGCCACTGGCCCCAGCTGGACCAGCCGTCCCAGGTGGTGGAGATCCTCCGGGGCTTCCTGGCCCAGGTCGACCGCCGCAGCGCCGCCGGCTGAGCCGCTACTGCTTCAGCTTGTAGCCGCTCGCGAGCAGCATGTACGTCACCGCGGTGGACGCGATGGCGAGCAAGGTGAGCATGAGCGCGCCGATGCCCGGAGGGAGAGCGGCCGTTCCGAGCATCCCGTACCGCAGCCCCTCGACCATGTAGACCATCGGGTTGAAGTGGCTGATGGTGCGCCACGGCTCGGGCAACCGGCTGATGCTGTAGAAGACGCCGCCGAGGAACGTCAGCGGCAGCATCACGAAGGTCGGGAAGAAGTTGATCTGCTCGAACTTCTCGGCCCACACCGCCGCGACCAGCCCCAGCACCGAGAAGACGTATGCCGTCCCCACCAGGAAGCCGAGGGTCACCAGCGGGTGCGCCAGCTGGAGCCCGGAGAACACCAGCGCCACCCCCCAGGTGAGCAACCCCACCACGAGCCCTCGCACCATCCCGCCCCCGACGAAGCCGAGCAGGATCTCGGCGGGACCGAGCGGCGCCACCAGGAGATCCACGATGGTCCCCTGGATCTTCATGATGAACAGCGAGCTGCTGGTGTTGAGGAAGGCGTTGTTCGCCAGGCCGAGGAACACCAGCCCCGGGACGATGAACGGGAGGTACCGCTGGCCGGTCGCTTCCTCCATTCGCCCCCCCAGGCTCACCCCGAACACCACGAAGTACAGCGTGGTGGAGATGAGGGGGCTGAGCACCGTCTGCCCCGGAACCCGGAGGAAGCGGCGCACCTCCTTCACGAACAGCGTCCGCAGGCCCGAGACGTTCACGCCGCACCCCCGCCGCCGCGGAGGATCTCGATCAGCACGTCCTCGAGGCGACTCGCCCGGGTGTCCACCTCGGCCACCGGAAAGCCGCCCCGGTAGAGCTGCTGCAGCACCTCGCCCGCGCTTGGACGGCCGTTGCGCTCGGTCACCACCAGCGAGCGCCGGTCCTGGGCCAGCTCGGCCTTGCCGTCGAGCTCTGGGGGCAGCGGGCCCACCGGCGCGGAGAAGGTGATGCGCACCCGCTTCTCGCCCATCCTCCGGAGCAGCGCGACCTTGTCCTCCACCAGGAGCAGCCGCCCCGAGTCGATGACCCCCACCCGGTCGGCGAGCTCCTCGGCCTCCTCCAGGTAGTGGGTGGTGAGGATGACCGTCGTCCCCTCGCTCCGCAGCCTCCGCACGTAGGTCCAGAGATCGCGCCGGAGCTCCACATCCACCCCGGCCGTCGGCTCGTCGAGGAACACCAGCTTCGGCCGGTGGACCAGCGCCTTGGCGATGAGCAGCCGGCGCTTCATGCCCCCGGACAGGGTGCGGGTCTGGGCATTCGCCTTCTCGCCCAGGCTGAGCGCCTCGAGCACCTCGCGGATGCGCGCCTCGTCCGGTGGACGCGCGTAGTAGCCGAGCTGGATGCGCAGCGACTCGGTCACCGTGAAGAACGGATCGAAGTTCACCTCCTGCGGCACCAGCCCCACGTCGTACCGCGGGCGGAGCGGGTCCAGGTCCAGGTCCACCCCGAAGACCCGGATCGTTCCGCTGGTCTTCTTCACCAGCCCGCACACCGCGCCGATGAGCGTCGTCTTGCCCGCGCCGTTCGGGCCGAGCAGGGCGAAGATCTCCCCCGTGCCGATGGTGAGCGACACCCCCGCCAGGGCGGTGACGTCGCGGTAGCGCTTGACGAGCTGCTCGACTTCGAGGACTGGCGGGGCACTCACGGGTGCGCGCGGCATAGCAAAGGCGCGCGCCTCTCCGCTCGCTTCCCGGCGCGGGTGTCGCAGGGAATAGCTGACTGCGGCCGCCCTGACCTAGTCCTCGGCCTCGATGCCGCTGCCCTTGCCGGCGAGCGTGGCCCAGGCCTCCACGTCCGACAGCGGCACGTCTCCCCCCAGCGCCTCGACGTAGGCGACCTGCTGGTCCGGATAGACGCAGACCTCGTGTGGAACGCGGTCTCCGAACGCCCAGACCTCGAGCACGCCCTGCCCGGTGTTCTCCAGCGTGTGCGCCTCGGGATCGCCCGCGTGGTAGCTGACGAAGTCGCCCGAGCGCACGGCCACCCGCTCCTCGCCGTGCACCAGGGTGCCCTCGCCCCGCACCACCACCAGGAGCTCCTCCTGGAACAGGTGGCGGTGCCGGCGCGAGGCCCGCGCGCCGGGGGGGATGCGCTGGATGCGCAGCCCCACGTTCCGGGTGCCCACTGCACGCCCCACGTCGCGGACCTCGCCCCCGACCCCGGGCGCAATCGCGTAGGGCAGCCATTCCAGTTCGGACAAATTGAGCTTGCGCACAGGACCCGACATGAAGGCCGGCCAGGCGCCGGGACTCCGGAACATCGCGCAACCCCCTGACACCTGGGGGACACGAAGTGGGTTTGCATCCTGATGGTCAATGCGTTAACCATCAAGGCGTGAAGTCACCCAGTTGCCCCAAGTTCGAGAAGATCGAGCAGCTCTCCAGGGCGATCCCCGGCCTGGACCGCGACGCGATCTCCGCCTGCGTCCCTCTCTTGTACTTCCACCGGGAGCTGGATGGAGCCCTCGAGCAGCACTACCAGGCGTACGGCCTCTCCCGTGGCCGCTGGTACGTGCTCGTTGGCCTGTACAAGGCGGGCGAGGAGGGTCTGACCCCCGCCGAGCTCGCCGACCAGACTGGCGTCACCCGCGCGGCGATGACCGGGCTCATCGACAGCCTGGTCGAGTCCGGCCACGTCGCGCGAGACGCGGGTGGGGACGACCGGCGCACCTACCGCGTCCAGCTCACCCCGCGGGGCACCGACTTCATCGCCTCGCTGCTGCCGGACCACCTCCGGCGGATGCAGGGCCTCATCCAGGCGCTCACCCCGGCCGAACGCGAGACCTTCGTCGGGCTGGTCGAGAAGCTCCGGGGCCGGGTGAACGTGTTCCGGCACGACTGAGCCGACCCCATCTGGAATCACCTCGATCAGGAGCCCATCGCATGTCCGCCACCACCGCCGCCCTCCGCGAGCACGCCCCGCGCGAACTCCCCGCCGCCGCGCCGGAGGCTCCCGCCGCCGCGCCCGCCAGGCCCGGCTTCCGTCAGCGCCGGTCCACCCAGGTCTTCGCCGGCCTCCTCGCGCTGGCCGTCGTCGGCGCGCTCGGCGCCTGGGTGTTCGGCCGGGGCAAGGAGAGCACCGACGACGCGCAGGTCGAGGGCCGCGTGGTGAGCGTCAGTCCGCGCGTCTCCGGCCAGGTGGCGAAGGTGCTGATCATCGACAACCAGTCGGTGAAGCAGGGCGATCTGCTGGTGCAGATCGACACCAAGGACCTCGACGCGAAGCTGGCCTCGGCGCGCGCCGACCTCGAGTCCGCCCGCGCCGGGCTCGCCTCGGCCCAGGTGAACCTCAGGCTCACCCAGGTGAACGCCGACGCCTCGCTGCGCCAGGCCCGGGGCGGGCTCACCCAGGCCACCTCCAGCGTGCAGGCCACCCGGAGCGCGCTGGCCCAGGCCCGCGCCGAGGTGCAGGCCGCCGAGGCCGCCGATCGCCTGGCCCAGTCGGACTGGGCGCGCGCCCAGGACCTCGCCAGGGCAGACGCCATCGCCCGGGCCGACCTCGACGCCCGCCGCGCCCGCTCCGAGCAGGCCTCTGCCTCGCTCGAGCAGGCGCGCGCCAAGCTGGCCAGCACCGAGGCCAACCTTGCCTCCTCGGGCGGCGGCGTGGCCACCGCCCAGGGCCGCCTCGCCGCGGCGGAGACCGCGCCCGACCAGGTGAAGGCCGCCGAGGTCGCGGTGCAGGCCGCGCAGGCCCGCGTCGACCAGGCCCAGGCGGCGTACGACCTCGCCGCGCTGAACCGGAGCTACGCCGAGGTCCGCGCCCCGGTGGACGGCGTGGTCAGCCGCCGCACCGTCGAGCAGGGCCAGCTCGTCTCGCCCGACCGGCCGATGCTGGCGCTGGTCCCTCTCCAGGACGTCTGGGTGGTGGCCAACTTCAAGGAGGACCAGATCGGCGAGATGCGCCCCGGCCAGAAGGTCACCGTGCGCGTCGACACCTATGGCCGGCGTGATTTCCAGGGCCACGTGGAGAGCCTGGCCGGCGCCTCGGGCGCCCGGTTTGCGCTGCTCCCGCCCGACAACGCCAGCGGCAACTTCGTGAAGGTGGTCCAGCGCGTCCCGGTGCTGGTCAGGCTCGACCAGGCGCCCGGGGTTCCGCTGCGGCCCGGAATGAGTGCGGTGGTCACCGTCCGGACCAACTAGGGGGCACTGCCGTGGCCGAGCAGACTCCCGTCCAGGGCAGCAAGCTCCTGATCACCATCGCCGCGATGCTCTGCGCGCTGATGTCGGTCA
>DATKKF010000122.1:0-2741 GCA_035543115.1 Myxococcaceae bacterium | reverse complement strand
CCGCACCGCCGCGCAGGCCCGGGCGCTGGTGGCTGCCGGGGCGAGCCGTCTCGGCGCATCGTCGTCGCTTGCCCTGGTTGGGGAGAGCTGAACGTCCGCGCGCGCCCCGGGGCGAACGCCGGCGTGGGCGCACTTCGGCGCTGGACCTGGGGCCCCGGCGCGCTAGAAGGCCGAGTCCGGGAGTCCCATGGGGCTGACTGGCGCTCAGAAGAAGACACTCCGCCGGGCGCTGCAAGGCCTGGTGAGCGAGGTCTCGGCGAAGGGGCCCCAGCGCATCGCTCCCAACCGCACCGACGAGGCGAAGGTCGGTGGTGACGAGGACGAGCAGCCGCTCAACGAGATGCTCCAGGCCATCGCCTCGGACAGGAACCGCGCGACGGGAGATGCCCTCGGGCGGGCGCAGCGCGCCCTCGACAAGCTGGACCGTGCGCCCGACGAGGCCGGCACCTGCGAGGAGTGCGGCGAGGACATCCCCTGGGGCCGGCTGAAGGCCATGCCCGACGCCGAGCTGTGCGTCGCCTGCCAGGGCAAGCGCGACGGCCCGCAGCGCGGTCCCACCCGGCGCGGCCCGACGGACTTCACATGACCGAACGCACCGAGCTCATCCGCCAGGTGGATGCCTGGAGCGCGGCCGACCCCGACGAGACGACCCGCGCCGAGCTGCAGGGTCTGCTCGCCGCCGGGGACTTCGCCGAGCTGGAGGACCGCTTCGCCGGGACGCTCGCGTTCGGGACGGCGGGGCTCCGTGGCGTCGTCGGCGCCGGACCGAACCGGATGAACCGGGCGGTGGTTCGCCGCGCCACCGCCGGGCTCGCGGCGCATCTGCTGGCCACCGTTCCGGACGCGACCGGGCGTGGCGTGGTGGTGGCGCGTGACGGGCGGCGGATGAGCAAGGAGTTCGCCGAGGACACGGCCGCGGTCCTCGCGGCGGCGGGCATCCCGGCGCTGGTGCGCGACGGCTTCACACCCACTCCCCTCTGCGCCTTCCTGGTGGAGCACCTCGGCGCCTCGGCGGGGGTGATGGTGACCGCCAGCCACAACCCGCCCGAGTACAACGGCTACAAGGTGTACTGGGGCAACGGCGCGCAGATCATCCCGCCCCACGACGCGGCCATCGCCGCGGCCATCGTCCGGGTGGGGCCGGCGCGGGAGATTCCGCTCGCCGACCTCGCCGACGCCCGCGCCCATGGCCTGGTGCGCGAGATCGGACCCGAGCTGGACCAGGCCTACCTCGAGGGCGTGCTCGCGTTCCGGCTCCACCCGGGCGAGGGCACGGACCTCACCATCGTCTACACCCCGATGCACGGGGTCGGTGGGCCGCTGGCGCTCGAGGCGCTGCGGCGCGCCGGGTTCTCGCGGGTCCACCCGGTCAAGGAGCAGCTGCACCCCGACCCAGCCTTTCCCACGGTGCGCTTTCCCAACCCCGAGGAGCCCGGGGCGATGGACCTCTCTCGCGCGCTGGCCGAGCGCACCCGGGCGGAGCTGGTCCTGGCGAACGACCCGGACGCCGACCGGCTGGCGGTGCTCACCCGGGGAGCCTCGGGGGAGCTGCGCGCGCTCACCGGCAACGAGGTCGGGGTGTTGCTGGGGCACTACTTGTTGGTCCAAGGCCCGAGGCGAGAGCGTCCGCTGGTGATGACCACCATCGTCAGCTCGACCCAGCTCGGGGCGATGGCCCACCGGCTGGGCGCGCTCTACGACGAGACGCTCACCGGCTTCAAATGGATCGCCAACCGCGCGATGGAGCGCGCGGCGAAGGATGGCGCCGACTTCGTGTTCGGCTACGAGGAGGCGCTCGGCTACACGGTGGGCACGCTGGTCCGCGACAAGGACGGAATCGGCGCGGCGCTGGTGGTGGCGGACCTGGCCGGCTGGGCGCGGGTGCGAGGCACCACTGTCCTGGGGTACCTCGAGGAGATCCAGCGCGAGTTCGGGGTCTACGTCTCGAAGCAGCGGAGCTTCACCCTGCCCGGCGCGAGCGGGGCGGAGACCATCGCCCGGGTGATGGACGCGTTCCGCCTCGACCCGCCAGCGCAGGTCGGCGCGCGGGCGGTGGAGTGGGTGAAGGACTACCAGGCCCGCACCCGCACTTCCCACGGGCGGAGCGAGCCGCTCTCGCTGCCCGCGTCGAACGTCCTGGCCTACGGCCTGGAGGGCGGGGCGCAGGTGACGCTCCGGCCGTCGGGCACCGAGCCGAAGATCAAGTACTACTTCGAGCTGCCCGAGCGGCTGTCCCCCGGCGACGACGTGCCGACCGCGCGCGCCCGGGGCGATCTGGGGCTCGAGGTGCTCGAGCGCGACTTCCTGGCGCTGGCCACCGCCCGCGGTCAACCCCAGGGCTGACGCCGTCCGATCTTCGACATCTGGTGCTCACCGGAAAAGTGAGGGTGGGACCGACGGGGGGAACCGGGACGTCCATCGGTTCGAGGCAGCCGGTGACACGCGTTTCTCGTTGTACCTGTGTCCCCGCGCGGCCTACGGTCCGCCCGCAACCGCCGGGGAAGGCAGCGGCGAGGATCTCCATCCGCGCCGGTGCCCCGGTCCTTCGAGGACCGGACGGTTGATGGACCGCACTGACCTAGGGGAGGACATGTGAGAGCTGCGAAACTCGAAGCAGTCGGCTGGACGGCAGTCTTCGCGCTGTCCCTCGGTGGCCTGGCCCATGCCCAGACCACCACCACCACGACCAACCACTGGACGGTGGACTCCGCCGAGACCGTCGGCTCCGGGGCAAACGTCGT
>DATKKF010000121.1:0-25120 GCA_035543115.1 Myxococcaceae bacterium | reverse complement strand
CACCACCGTCGGACCGTGCATCCGCGCCCGGGAGATTGCCAGGTGGTAGAGCCGGAAGTACTCCGCCGGAAGGTCCGGGTGCTCGATCCGTCCCAGCAGGTACTTGTCCACCCGCGGGAAGAGCCAGAGGTACGCGTCGATGTCCGCCGGTGTCGTCTGCCGGCCGAGGTCCCGGCTGTCGGTCTTGATGCCGTAGAACAGCGCGGTCGCCACCTCGACCGAGGGCTCGAGCTTCGCCGCGCGCAGGTACTCGACCACCATCGTCGAGGTCGCCCCGTACTCGCCGCCCACGTCGGCGAACGGCGCCCCGAGACTCTCGTCCCGCAGCGGGTGATGGTCCAGCACCACCTCCACCGGGTAACGCGCGGGCACCGAGTGGTTGCCCACCGGGGGCTGGGTGTCCACCAGCGCCAGGAGGTCGTGCTCGTCGAACACCACCTGGCTCACCGGGATGATCGGCAGCTTCAGCACCTTCACCAGGGCCAGGTTCTCGGACCGGCCGATGATGCCCCCGTACACCACCCGCGCCTCCACCCCCGCCCGCTTCTCGAGCAGGAACGCCAGCGCCACCGCCGAGGCGATGCTGTCCGGGTCCGGATTGTCGTGGGTCAGCACCAGCACCCGCCGGCGCCCCCGTGCCAGCTTCAGGAGCTCGTCGAGCTTGCTCCGGACCGGCAGCTCGGCGAGCGCTCGTTCCGGACTGGAGGGATCCTCGGCCTTCGAGCGGCTCGAGGTGGATGAAGCGGACGGCATGGGCGGCCTTTTACTTCCGGATCAACGAATGGAGAAGCCGGAGCCCTCTTGCATAACGGCCGGGATCCGGGGTTTCCAGGACCGCCGGTGTGGCCGCGAACCGTGCGTCATTCACCAGGAATCTGAAGGCCGGAAGCCCCATGGCGCCCCGGCCGATCTCCGCGTGGCGGTCGACCCGGGCCCCCCGGGGGCGCAGGCTGTCGTTCAGGTGGAAGCAGCGGATCCGCCGCCGGCCGAACCGGCGGACCGCCTCGTCCGTCACCGCCTCGGTGCCGGCCTCGGTGGACAGGTCATACCCCGCGCTGAACAGGTGGCAGGTGTCCAGGCAGACGCCGACCCGCCCGGGCGCGTCCACCCGCGCCAGGATCTCCTCGAGGTCCTCGAGCCGGTGCCCGAGGCAGTTGCCCTGGCCGGCCGTCACCTCCAGGCAGATCCGGGCCGAGAGCCCCGGCAGCGCCCGGTGCACCTCGTCCAGCGCCCGGGCGACCAGCCGTAGCCCCCGCCGCAGCGTGGGATGCGAGCCCGGATGGAACACCAGCGAGCGGATGCCCAGCGCCTCGCAGCGGAGCAGCTCCTCGCGCACTGCCTCGAGGCTCCGGCTCCGGATAACCGGGTCCTCCGAGGCGAGGTTCACCAGATAGCTCCCGTGGGCGATGACCGGCACCCCTGCCCCCCGCGCCTCGCGCCGGAACGCCCGTCGCTCCTGGGCGGTGAGCGGCGGAGAGGACCAGCCCCGCGCCGAGCGGGTGAAGATCTGCAGCGAGCGCGCCCCGTGGTCGGCGGCGCGCCCGAAGGCGCGCGACACCCCGCCCGCGACCGACTCGTGCGCCCCGAGCTTCACCGCGGCCCCGGGTCAGTTGATCGCCCGGTAACGCCGCGCCTGGTCGCGGAAGTACTTCAGCCCGTTGTCGAGCGAGTTCTCCATCGCGTCCATCATCAGGACCCGGAACGACGCCGGCGTGCCCCGGAAGGACTCGTAGTACCGCTGCCGGTCGATGGAGTGGATGATGCACGGCAGGTACCCGTGCCGCGCGAGGATCAGGTTCGAGGTCATCCGCGCCACCTTCCCGGAGTGCTCGCTGAACGGGAACACCTGGAGGAACTGGAACTGGAAGGTGGCCGCCTGCTTGATGGGGTGGTACTCGCGGAACTCGGTCGTCCCGGTGAACTCGATGAGCTTGTCCAGGAGCCCCTGGATCTTCGCCGGCGGTGCGATGTCGTGGAAGTAGGTCCGGTGCAGCGGCATGTCCTTCCGCAGCCCGGCCCGCTCGCGCTCCTTTGCCAGCTCCTTCTCCGTCCGTTCGCGCCGCTCGAGCTGGGCCCGCATCGCCTGCGCCTCGGGAGTGTTGCCGAGCAGCAGGTCGTGGATCCGCTTCACCGTCACCATTGGCACCGCGGACGCCTTGCGCCCCGAGGTGCGCGCCTCCTCTCGGATGTAGTCGATGGCCGCCTTGTGGTTGCGGATGTCGAGCACCGCCGGAAGGAGCGAGGCCTCGGGCGGAGCGCCGCTCGGGTCGAGCCCCGCGGCGAGCTCCTGCTCGTTGTACACCACGCCCTCCAGGGCGTTGTCGTGGTAGGCCCACGCCCTCTCGAAGCGCGCCATGAACTCCGGCGCCTTCGGGTGCTCCTCGAGGAGCTCCCGCAGCGCGTCGTTCTTGTCGTCGATGTCCTGGTAACGTTCCTTCAAGGGGGGCGCGGCGCTTCGGAGGGCGGGGGAGGCTAATCGGAGCAGTCGGACCGTGCAAGGGCCGCCCACCCGTCCAGGCGACCGCTCACACGTACGTGAGCCACTCCGCGTAGCGCGGTTCCTGCCCGCGCACCACACGGAAGTACGCCTCCTGGACCTTCTTGACCACGGGCCCCGGCGCGCCGGTCCCGATCCGCCGGTTGTCCACCTCGCGCACCGGGGTGATCTCTGCCGCGGTGCCGGTGAAGAACACCTCGTTGGAGATGTACAGCGCGTCGCGGGTGAAGGTGACCTCCTCCACCGGGTGCCCCGTGTCCTTCAGCATCCGCAGCACCGTTCGCCGGGTGATGCCGGCGAGGATCGGCGAGGACAGGGGCGGTGTCCGCACGATGTCCTTCTTGTTCACCATGAACACGTTCTCGCCCGAGGCCTCGGCCACGAATCCCGTCATGTCGAGCAGGATCGCCTCGTCGTAGCCGGCCTGCACCACCTCCCGCTTGGCAAGGATGCTGTTGACGTACTGGCCGGTGATCTTCCCCCGCACCATGTTCACGTTGACGTGCATGCGGGTGAAGCTCGACACTTTCGCCCGGATGCCCTCGCGCATTCCCTTGTCGCCCAGGTACGCGCCCCAGTCCCAGGCGGTGATCGCCACCCGCGTCGGGTTCACCGCGCCGAGCCCCATCGCTCCCTCGCCCATGAAGGCGATGGGCCGGAGATACGCCCCGTTGGCGAAGCGCTGCCGCTGCGCCCGGAGCACCTCCAGGCAGGCCTCGCAGAGGTCCTCCTCGCCGTAGGGCAGCGCGAGCTGGATGATGTGACACGAGTCGGCGAAGCGCTTCATGTGCTCGCGGAGCCGGAACACCGCCAGCCGCCCGTCGTGGGTCCGGTACGCTCGGATTCCCTCGAATACCCCCAGCCCGTAGTGCAGGGCGTGGGTCATGATCGGGACCTGCCCCTGCGCCCAGGGGACGATCTTCCCGTCGAGCCAGATGCTGTCTGCGGTGAGGACGGCGTTGGAGGTCGAGCTCATCTCGGGGCCGAACCACCGCACGGCGCCGGCCCCGCAGTCAAAGGCCTCAGGGCGTCTTCTGCTGTGACAGGCGCGCCGCCCAGGTCAGGATGCTCAGCTCCCGGAGCGCCTCGGTGCATCCGGGATTGCACTCCACCGCCTTCTCGTATTCGCCCTGCGCCTCCGCCGTCTGCCCGAGCGCCTTGTGCACATGGCCCTTGTAGAGGTGGGCCCGGTCCAGCGTCGGGCTCCGCTCGACCGCCTCGCCGAGCAGCAGGAGCGCCCGTCGACTGGCGTCGGCATCGGCTGGGGCGCGGGCATGGGTGCTCCAGCCCAGGAGCGCGAGGAACTCTCCCTCCTCGGGCTGCAGCCGCACCGCCTCGCCGAAGGCCCCGTGCGCTCCGGGCACGTCCCCCGCGGCCAGCAGCTGCTCGCCCCGGCGAAACGCGCTCTCCGCCTCGAGCATCCGCCCCACCGCCTCGCCCACCTCGTGCTTCACCCCGCCCTCGCGCAGCTCGGCCCGGTACCGCGCGCGGGCGGCCAGATCGACCAGGGTGTCGTGCGCTTTCTCGACCAGGTCGGCGATCTGCTGCACCAGCCCCTGCACCTCGGGGGAGCCCACCGGACCATCCACGTGGTACTCGCGGAGCAGCTCCACCGCCGCGGAACGGACCTGGTCCGGCGGCGCGTCCGGGTGGAGACCCAGGAGCTCGAAGTAGTCCATCTGGCGCATGGCGGCGAGCGTGCCCAGGAGCCGCTCGCGGAGGTGCCCCTCGTCGTCTTCGGCCGGGACCTCGTCCTCCAGCTCCAGGACCTCCTCGTCGTCGTCCCAGGGGCGGTCTCCCGGTGCCGGCGCCGCGGCGGCCCTGATCGGCGTGGGCGGGGGCGGACCGATCCGGCGCTCGGGACGGAGCTCCACCATCTGCGAGGCGAGCAGCGCGTAGAGGAACCGGTCGGTGTCCAGCGGCGACAGCGGCCCCCGCCGGCGGAGCTCGCGCACGGTGCGGCTTCCGTCCATCAGCGCCAGGAGCCCCGACTCCTCCTCGCCGAGCGACATGTCCTGCGCGGCGAACAGCGGGTCGTCCGCCGGGTGCACGTACTTCCCGGCGATGTCCCCCAGCGCGGTCGAGAGGCGCGCGCTGTCGTAGCTTCGCTTCACTCCCTCGTAGACGATCGCCGCAGTCGACATCTGCAGGCGCACCGTCTCCGCTGGCGGCTGCGCCTTCGCGTTGAACTGGAATTCGCCCTTCGTCCAGCCGAACACCTCGAGGAGCTTGAGCCGAAGCTGCAGCTCGAGCGCATAGCGGAGGTTGTGGGGGCTGATGCAGCCCATCTCGATGAGCACCGTGCCCTGCTGGCGCCCTTCGGCCTTCATCCGCCGCAGCGACTCCTCGCAGTCCGCCTCGGAGATCATCCGCTCGCGGACCATCACCCGGCCGAGGCACTCCGACAGGCGGTTGCTCTTGACGCTCTCCGGGGCCCCGGCGCGGAGGAAGACGATCTTCTTCACCTTGTCCCGGCGGAGCAGGAGCCCGCCGGTGGCCCGGCGGCGGTGGAGGTCGGCCAGGAGCTGGGGAAAGGCCCGGGCCTGGAAGTCGCCCCGGTCGATCGGCGGCGTCCCCGGGGCGGGGGAGGCGGCCGCGCCGGAGGGGGCCTCGGGGGCGCCGGACTCCGCCGCGGTGAACTCGACCAGGGACGCCTCGGCCACGGCGCGCGGGTCGGCCAGGGGCTCGGAGGCCGGCTCGGGCGCGCCGTTGGTGGGGAGTGCGGGCGGCGGCTGGGGGAAGCGGTCTCCGAGCACGCCCTCCAGCTTCCCGAACAGCTGGGTCAGCTTGAAGGGCTTCTCGACGAACCCCGCCGCGCCGTGGCGCTCGACCGCCTGCGCCTGGTGGATCTTCGTCTTGTAGATGCCGGAGAGCATCAGCACCGGCGTCCGCTCGCCGCGCGGCGTGCTCTTGATGCGCCGGGCAACCTCGTAGCCGTTCAGGGCCGGGAGCAGCACGTCCAGCAGGACCACGTCGAAGGGCTGCCGCTCGAACGCGACCAGCGCCGCCTCGCCGTCGCGCTCCACCGTGACCCGGAAGCCCTGCCGGGTGAGCGCATCGGCCAGCATGCGCTGGACGTTGCGGTCGTCATCGACCACCAGCACGTGGACGGGGTCCGTGGGGGCCACCTGGATGAGCTTCCTACCATGCTCACTGCTGGAGGACACGGACGTAGGCGGCACGGACCATCGCCGCCACTGCCCGGTACTCCGACAGGAACGCACCGCCGGCGTCCGGACCGCCGTACCCCAGCCGCCGCGCGAGCAGCAGGAGCGGCCGCCCGCGGGTGGGGAGGTGGCGCAGCGCGCGCCCGTGTACCAGCCGCTGGCGGTTCTCCACCCGGCGGAGGAAGAGGTAGCCCTCCCGGAGCGCCGCGGCGTCCTCCCGGCGGAGCCTTCCGCTCGCGGCGAGCGCCTCCAGTGCCTCGAGCGTCTCCGGCCGTCGCACCGCGGGGACTGCCGCGCCCCACAACAGCTGGAGGTACTGGGTGGCGAACTCCACATCGACCAGGCCCCCCTGGCCGGTCTTGGGGTTGAGCTGGTCCACCGACTCGCCGGCCACCTCGCGCTCCATCCGCATCCGGAGCCGGTGGATCTCCTCCGCTGCGCCCTCGGGCAGGGGGCGCTCCCACACCAGAGGCGCGAGTGCCGTGCCCAGGAGCCGCTCCCCGTACGCCACGTCGCCGGCCACCGCCCGGGCCTTCACCAGCGCCTGACGCTCCCAGAGCTGCGCCCGACGCGTGTGGTGCTCGAGCAGCGCCTCCTCGCTCACCACCAGCGGTCCCTGGTTCCCCGAGGGCCGGAGCCGGGTGTCCACCTCGTACAGCCGCCCCTCCCGGTACTGGAGCGTGAGCAGCGACAGGAGCCGCTGCACCATCCGCGCGAAGTACTCGTGATGCCCGATGCGGCCCTGCGCGCCGCCGGTGGTCTCCTCGTCGGCGCTCGAGCCGTAGACGAAGAGGAGGTCCAGGTCGGAGTGGTAGCCGAGCTCGCGGCCGCCGAGCTTGCCCATCCCCAGCACGGCGAGCGGCGCCCGCCGTCCGTCGCGCATGCGGGGGATTCCCCAGCGGCCCCGGGCGTGCTCGGCCGCGAGGAGCACCGCGTGGTCCAGGAGCCCGTCGGCCAGCGCGGTGAGCTGCCGCGCGACCTCCGGCACCTCCAGCTCACCGGCGATGTCCCCGAGGCCCACCCGGAGCACCTCCTCGTTCTTGAACCGCCGGAGCGCGCCGAGCAGCTGCTCCGGGTCCTCGGTGGCCCGCGCCGCCCGGCCGTCCAGCTCTGCGCGGATGCGCTCCGGCGGCTTGTGCAGCGCCTCCGTGTCCCAGGAGACCAGCTGGTCAAGCAGCTCGGGGGTCCGGACCAGCTCGGCGCTCAGGTACGCGCTTTGCCCGAAGAGGTCCAGGAGCCGCCGCGCGACCGCCGGCCGCTGGTGGAGAAGGCGCAGGTAACCCGCCGGGACGGAGAGCCCCGAGGCGAACTCGGCGAGGTAGAAGAGCGCCTGGTCCGGGTCCGGGCTGCGCGCCGCTCCCTGGAGCAGCTGGAGCGCGATGCCCGAGGGCCCCGGACCCTCCTCGAGCCGCGCAGCCCCCAGGACCCGACGGAGCCGCTGGAGGGAGGCGAGCGCGGCCGGCGCGTCGTCGAAGCCGCGCCTGGCGAGCGCCTCGGCGCGGAGCCCATCGGCCGCGTCGTCGTCGAGGGCGACGATCAGGTCGGGCTCGTGCGGTAGCTCGCCCCGGGCCTCCTGGCCGAGGAGCACCCGGAACGCCTGCGCGACGTACGTCCGGTGGCGGGAAAGCTCGGCATCCAGACCGCCCCCGTCGGGGAAGCCGAGCGAGTGCGCCAGCCGCTCCCGCTCCGGCCCCGCCTGGGGCACGGCCTGTGTCTGCCGCTCGTCCACCATCTGGAGCCGGTTCTCCACCCGCCGGAGGAACGCGTAGGCCTCGAGCAGCCGGTCGGCGTCGGCCTGTGACAGGAGCCCTGCCTCCACCAGGCGCCGCAGCGCCCGCTGGGTGGAGCGTACCCGGAGCGCCCCGTTCCGGCCGCCGTGGAGCAGCTGCAGCGCCGCGGCGACGAACTCCACCTCGCGGATGCCGCCGGGCCCGAGCTTCACGTCATTCTCGCGCGCGGTGCTCCGCAGGTCGATCTGCATCTTGAGGTCGCGGAGCGCCTCCACCGCGGCGAGGTCGAGCGTCCTCCGCCAGACGAACGGGCCCAGGCCCGCGAGCAGCTCCTGCCCCAGCGCGAGGTCTCCAGCCACCGGGCGGGCCTTGATCCACGCGGCCCGCTCCCAGGTGCGACCCTGCTGCTCGTAGTACTGCAGCATCGCCGGGAGCGAGGACACCGCCGCGCCGGAGCGCCCCTGCGGTCGGAGGTCCAGGTCGACCCGGAAGCAGAACCCGTCCTCGGTGACCGTGGACATCGCCCGGGCCAGTGCCTCGGCGAGCCGGGTGTAATAGGTGACGGTGGGCACCGCGCCCGCGCTGCCGCCGCTGGTGGTGCCGTCGCCGCGGTGCACGAGCACCAGGTCGATGTCCGAGCTCCAGTTGAGGTCCTCGCCCCCGAGCTTCCCGAGGCCCAGCACCACGAAGCCCTCGGGCACGGGCGCGCCATAGCGCTGCCGCAGCTGCGCCTCCAGCCGGGGCAGGGCGGCCCGGAGCAGGGCCTCGGCGAGCGCGGCCTGCTCCCGGCCCAGCGTCTCCATCGGAAGGCCGAGCCACACGTCGCGGGCGGCGAGCCGGAGCGACTGCCGTGCCTTGAACAGGCGGAGCCGCCGGACGAGCTCCTCGGGTGACTGGTCCTCGCCGCGGCGGAGCAGCGAGGCGAGGCGAGTCTCCAGCGCCGCCGCGTCGAGCTGCAGCCCGGTGCTCGCGCTCCGGTGCACCCAGCGAAGGAGCCCGGGCCGCCGCTGGAGCAGCCGCTGCATCGACTCGCTGGCGAGCACCAGCCGGGTGGCGAGCGCCTCGGCCCCGGGCGCCCGCAGCAGGGCCTCCTGAATGCGGAGCAGCCCACGGGCGACCGGCTCGACCTCGCCGGTGCAGCGGATGGCGTCCACCAGCGCGCCAGCGCGTCGCTCCCCCAGCCGTGCCGCCAACGCCGCGAGCTCCCGCTCGGTGCGCTCGGACAGCCCGAGCGTGCCCGGCCCCGCGGCGGTCACGGCGTGGCGATCTGCCCCAGCTGGGTCCGCACCTTCTCCACGTCGGTCGCGTGCTTGAGGAGCACGTTGAGCGTGGCGGTGACCAGCTCGGGCGAGAGGGACTCGGCGTTGAGCAATACCAGGCTCCGCGCCCAGTCCAGCGTCTCGCTGATGGAAGGTGGCTTCTTCAGCTCGAGGCGGCGGATGCGTTCCACCGCCCCCACCACCTGGGCCGCCAGCGCGGCCGGCACCTCGGGCGCCCGGGTGCGGACGATGCGCAGCTCGCGCTCGCGGTCGGGGAAGTCGATGTGGAGGTGGAGGCAGCGGCGCTTCAGCGCGTCGGACAGCTCACGCGCCGCGTTGGAGGTGAGCACCGCCCGGGGCGAGAACCTGGCGCGCAGCGTTCCCAGCTCCGGGATGGTGACCGCCGCGTCGGCCAGGACCTCCAGGAGGAAGGCCTCGAACTCGGGGTCCGCCTTGTCCACCTCGTCCACGAGCAGGAGGGCGGGGGTGGGCGACAGCAGGGCGCGCAGCACGGGCCGCGGGAGCAGGAAGCGCTCGGAGAAGAACACCGCGTCCGACGCCGCGATGCGGTCCGCCGCCTCGGCGAGCGTCCCCGCACCGGCGAGGGACTCTCCCAGCTTGTCCTTGAGGATCTGCGTGTACAGGAGCTGCTTGGCGTACTCCCACTCGTAGAGTGCCTTCGCCTCGTCCAGCCCCTCGTAGCATTGCAGCCGGAACAGGGGCCTCCCCAGGGCCTGGGCCATCGCGCGGGCGAACTCGGTCTTCCCGACCCCGGCCGGCCCCTCCACCAGGACGGGCTTCTCCAGCCGATCGGCGAGGAACGCGGCGGTGGCGATCTCGGTGGACGCCAGGTACCCGGTCGCCCCCAGGCGGGCGAGGGCGTCCGTCACGGAGGTGAACCCTGGCGGCACCCCTGTCGGAGGGGGCGACGGTGTGACCGAATTTTCCACAGTGAGTTGCCGTCCCGGTTTCTTGCCGGCCGCAGAGCCGATGCGCATCTCGTGGATATCAGACGTGCGGCGTCCGGGCACGGCCGGTGGTCCGGTGCATGCAAAGAGGTCCGCGGCGGACGGGGCCAGGCCGATGGCTCCGAGAGGTGTCAACGTGAGGTCGCGCGGGGTGAAGACGGGACTGGGACTGGTGGCGCTGCTGCTCCCCGGCGGGCTTCTCTTCCTGATCGGGTGGGTGCTGGTGCGCGCCCTGGCACGGGCGAGCGCCCGGGTCCGTCAAGAGACGAGGTCCCCCGGCCAGCGGGCCCACGTGTGGCAGGTGGTGTCGAGCCTGAGCTTCCGCGACGTGCTGCGGGAGGCGCGGGCGGCGCTGTAGCGGGGGAGCCGTCCCGCGGGTCGATTCCGCCCGCGCTTCAGGGCTTGTCGAGCTCGTCGACCAGCTTCTGCCACGCCTCGTCGCCGTCCGCCGGCGGCGCGGACTTCGGTGATGCCGCCGCGGCAGGACGCTGGGCCTTCACGTTCGGCCCGGAGGGAGCCGCTGGCGCCGGTGCGGCCCGCGCCTTGAGCCGGGCCAGCTCGAGCTCGGCGACTTTCAGGGCCCGGGCACGCTCTTGCACCGACTGCTGGAGCCGGGCCACCTCCTGCGCCTTCGCCGCGTCCCGCCGCTCGAGCTCCGCCCGTTGCTTCGCGACCAGCTCCTCGCGTTCGGCGAGAACCCGTGCCTCGATCTCCTTCCGCGCCCGCTCCGCCGCGGCGAGACGTCCGGCGGCGTCCGCGGCGCGCGCCTCGGCGGCCTGGACCCGGCCTCCCAGCTCGCGCTCGATCCGCGTGCGGTCCGCCACGGCGCTGCGCGCCTCGGCCTCCCGGGCCTCCGCCCGCTCAGCCGCCTCGGCGCGTTCGGTCTCCGCCCGCGCGCTCGCCTCCTCCAGCGCCGCCACCCGCGCGCCCAGCTGGCCCTCGGTCTCCTGCGCCTGCCGCTCGGCCGCCTCGGCGCGCTCGAGCAGCGCCTGCTCCCGGCCCGCTGCCTCGGCGCGCTCGCTCGACAGCTGCCCCTCGAGCTCGGCGGTGCGGGCGCGGAGGGACTCCACCTCGGCCCCGAGCTCGCTGTACGCCTTGTCCCGCTCGGCCTGTGCCTGGGCGAGCTGCGCCGACAGCTGATCCACCCGTCCGCCGAGCTCGGTCTTGAGCGTCAACGTCTCGCGGGTGGCGATGGCCAGCTTCTGCGACAGCTCGGTCTGCCGGCGCCCGGCGGCCTCGGTGAACTCCTTGAAGCGCGCCTCGGCCTGCTTGAGCTGCTCACCGCGGGTCTGCGCCTCCCGGACCGCCGTCTCCCGCTCGCGGGCCCGCTCGGCGTTGGCCTCCGCCAGGCGCGCCCGGGCCTCGTTCAGCTGGGTGGTGAGCCCGGCCAGGTCGCCCCGGAGCAGCTCCTCCTGCCGGGCCGCGGCGTCCTGGAATTCGCGCAGCCTCTCCTCGAGGTCTGCACGGGCGTCCTCGGTCTGCGCGAGCTGGCCCG
Organism: Myxococcaceae bacterium; assembly: GCA_035543115.1. Classification (GTDB taxonomy): domain Bacteria; phylum Myxococcota; class Myxococcia; order Myxococcales; family Myxococcaceae; genus RPRB01. The sequence continues at coordinate 14,004 of DATKKF010000121.1, read as the reverse complement.
ACAGCCGGGTCACCTCGCCCACCCGGGTGCCCAGCTCCTGCTTGGTGAGCGAGAGCAGCTCCACGTGGTCCGCGAGCTCGTCCTGGTGGCGGGCCAGGTCGGCGTCCAGCGCGGCGCGTGCTTGGGCGGTGGTCTCGAGCTCGGCGCGTGTGACCCCGTGACGCTCGCGCTCCTGAGCGAGCTCGGCCGCGGTGGCGTCGAGCTGCCCCCGGGTGTCCACCACCAGGTGCTCGGCACGGTCGAGCGAGGCCTGGCTGTCGGCCAGCAGCTGCTGGGTGGCGGACAGCTCGCCCTGGAGCGCGAGCTTCTCCGCCTCCACCGTCGCCAGCGTTCCTTCCAGCGCCGCACCCCGGGCGCGCGCCTCTCGGAGCTGGCCGTCCGCCTCCTCCAGCTCGCGGACGAACTCCTGCGCCTGCTGGGCGCGCTCGGCGAGCTGCTCCTGCGCGGTGGCCAGCGCGTCCTCGGTGCGGCCGAGGTCGGCCTTCAGCCTGGTCCGCTCGGCCTCGAGCTGGGCGCGGGCGCTGCGTTCGGCCTCGAGCCCCGCGGTGGTCTCGGCGAGCTTGGTGTTCAGGCCCTTCACCTGCCCGATGAGCTCGGTCTCGCGCTCCTCGAGGTGGGCGCGGGCGGACTCCAGCTCGCCCTCCAGCTCGCCGATCCGCTCGAGCTTCGCCTGGACCTCGGCGTGCATCTCGGCCTCGACGGTCTCGCGCTGCTCGTGCGCCTGGGCCAGCTCCCGTTCCAGCGCCTGGGTCCGGGCGTCGCGTTCGGCGAGCCGGTCCGTCATCTGCTTGCCGAGGTGCTCCAGCTCCAGCTCGAGGTTCTCGCCCGCGGTCTCGGCGGTGAAGAGGCGCTGCTCCAGGCCCTGCACCTGGGCGGTGTTGCGCGCCTCCGCCTGCTCGCGCTCCTGCGTCAGCCGGACCACCTCCGCCTCGGCCCGCTCCGCACGGCCCTCGCCCTTCTGGGCCCGCGCCTCGAGCCCCTGCACCGTGGACTCGTGCTCGGCGCGGGTCTCGGCGAGCGTCTTCTCCAGCTCGGCGATGCGCTGGGCATTGACCGCGTCGTGGGTGTCGCGCTCCTGGGTGGTGCGCTCGAGCGCGCCCCGCGTCTCCGCCAGGTCTCGCTCGGCGGTCTCGGCACGGCCGGTCATCGTCGCCAGTCCGCTGGAGAGCGTCTGCTCCTTCACCTCGAACTCGAGCGTCGCCACCCCGAGCGACCGCTCCAGCCGCTCGGCCTCGGCGAGGCCCCGCTCCACCGCCTGGCCCTTCTCCTGGAGCTGCTGCTCCCGTGCCGCGAGCTCACGGCGGGCGTGGTTGAGGTCCTTCTCCTTGGAGGCCACCACCTCGATGAGGTCCTTCTCGGTGGCGAACTTCTGGAGGAGCAGGTCGTCCACGGTGGCGCCGTGCTCACGCTCCTTCTGGAGCATCGCCGCCTGTGCCTCGTTGAAGCGGCGGAGCAGGTCGTCCACCTGCATCTTCAGGCCCTGCAGCTCGACGTCCTTCTCGTGCAGCCGGTCCTCGACGCTGAGCAGCTCCCGCTCGCGGACGGTCCAGATCTCCGAGATGCGCGCCAGCTGGGCCTCGCGCAGCTTGAGCTCGTCGCGGAGGATCTGGATCTTCCCCTCCGGCGTCCCCATCGACTCGCGGCGGGGCGGAGTCCGGCGCAGCTTCTGGGACTCGGCGAGCAGCTCGGCCTTCCGGTCGGCGATGGAGGCGAAGGTCCGGTCGAGGAACGCCCGGTCCTCCTCGGTGAACGCGCTCCGTCGCTCGCGGCGCGGCAGCCGCGGGGGGCTCCCGGGGGGAGCGGCCCGGAGCGGCGGAGGGACCGGCATCTCCCTCGTCGGGGTGGGCCGGCTCTCGCCGGTGAGCGCCTCGTCCAGCGAGCGGTCCATGTCGTCGCCGGCGGGCGCCGGGGGGAGGATGCCGTAGGTCATCTGCGCCAGCTCGCCCATCTCGAAGGGGATGGTGAGGTAGCCGTCGGCGGCGTTCGGCCCCTGCGAGTGCTGGGCGAGACCCTCCTGCCCCACGTCGGACGAGAGCAGCAGAACCGGGAGATTCTGGCCGAAGCGGCCCTTCTTGATCTGCCCGCAGAGCACGAACCCCGACTGGTCCGGCAGCTCGGCGCGGAGGACCACCAGGTCCGGGCGGCGCAGCTCGAGCTCGCGCTGGGCATCGGCGGCGTTCTCGGCGGTGGCGGTCTGGAAGCCGGCCGACCGGAGCACGGAGGCCATGCTCAGGGCGAACTCATTCTCACTCTCGACGATGAGGACTCGACGCTCCATCAAGGGGGCCCGAGCTTACCCGAAGCCTCCGGAGGGCGTGCCGGGGTCGGTGCCCTCTGGTGCTCGCACGCCCGACAGCCGGGGAGACCCGGTCCAGCCCGGGAGAAGCGAGGGTCGCGAGGCTCCGGACCCGGACGCCCAGGCGGCCCGCGCCGCGCCGAGCGCCCGGTAGAGGTCCCGCAGCAGCCCCCGGATTCGCGCCCCGTCGTGCCGCCGCTCGACGTAGGCCCGGGCCTCGGCCCCGGACTGCTTGAGCAGCTCCGGTGAGGAGGCCAGGGCCAGCAGCGCGTCGCCCAGGGCCTCGCCGTCGCCGCCGGGGAAGAAGAGGGTGCAGCCCGCTGGCAGGTCCGCCCGGGCTGCCTCCGAGTCCGGCGCCAGGACCGGCCGCCCGCGCCCGTACGGCTCGAGCGCGTCGGCGAGCACCGCGGGCGCACGTGCGTCGGGGCCGAATCCGGAGAGCACCTCCACGTCGGCCCAGCTCCCCGGGAGCCCGCCCGGAGGCCCGGACGTCACCCCACCGAGGCGTGCGGCGGCGCTCACCTCGCGCTGCACTGCCACGTCCCACGGCTTGCTGCGTGGCTGGACCAGGTGGAGGCGGGCACCTGGCCCGAGCGCGCGAAGCGCCTGGAGGAGGACCCGGAGTCCGGCGCTCGACAGGGCCCAGCCGACGTGTCGGATTCGCAACGGTCCGGGAAGCCGGGGCACGAGCTCACCGGGCTCGACGGCATCGGGCACGAGGTGCACCTCCGTCCGTCGGCCCGCCGCCCGGAGCTCCTCGGCGCGGGCCCGGGTGGTGACCAGCACCGCGTCGGCGTGGGTGAGACACTGCCGCTCCGAGTGGCGGAGCGCCCGGTCCAGCACCGCCGCCTCGCCCCCCCGGGCGAGCAGCATCGGCAGCTCGGAGGAGGGGAGCCGCCGGGCTTCATAGAGGAGCGCCGGGCGGCGGGGGTGGGCGAGCACCGCGGCGCCCACCAGCGGGTCGGCGGTGTGGACGAGCACGTTCCCGTCGGAGTCCAGCTGCCGGTGACAGGCGCGCCCGAAGGCCTCCACCTGCTCGAGCAGGGTGCCGGGGGCCGGTGGAACGCGGAGGACGCGGGCCCCGAGCAGCGACTCGGAGTGCGCCAGCGCCGGACCGCGCAGCGAGAGCGTGAGCACCCGGTGACGGTTCGCGCTCGCCCGCACGCCCTCTGCCACCCGTCGCGCCCACGCGGACGGCCCGGGCCACACGTCGAACCCGGCGATCAGGATGGCTGGGGCGTCGGTCATCGCGGGCAGCGGCAGGATGACACATGTCGCGGCAGACGTTGACCGGAGGCGTCATCGACGCGTAAGCGCACGGTGCAGGGTGGAAGCGTTCCGCCGCGGTGCGGACTGCCCCTCCCCCAGGCCTTCGGAAGGGTGATGGACGACTTGAAGAAGCTCAGCGTGGAGCGGCTCCGGGAGCTCGCGCGAAAGCGCCTGGGCAAGGGTCACAGCCGGCTGCGCACCAAGGCCCAGCTGCTCGAGGCGCTCGAGGCGGGGGTGCCCTCCGAAGAGGTCAAGGTTCGGGTGGTGGAGTTCCCCCCGGGCCGGAAGGGACGGGTGCGCGGCGAGCGGGCTCTCGAGGGGGCCGCGTCCCCCGCCGCACCCGTCTCCGCGAAGCGGACCCCGGGCCGCGCCACCGCAACCAGCAGGGGCCCGGGCGCCCGTTCCGGGCCGGGGTCCGGTGCGAGCCCGATGCGACGTGGCGCGGCGAGGCCGCCGCCATCGCTCCTCGAGCCGGAGACCGCCCTGCCGCGGCGCGGAGCGGCGGTGAACGCCGGTCCGCCGGTCGAGGCCCCGGTGGAGGAGGGCTTCTTCGAGGTCCCGGCCGTGCCGCGGCGCCCGCGTCGCGCGCCTGCGCCACCCCAGCCGTTCGACCGCGAGCCCTTCGCCTCGCCGCGCGAGGTGGGCACCGATGCGCCGCTGCTCCTGGTCCGCGACCCCACCACCCTCTTCGTCTTCTGGGACTTCCGCCGCGAGCTCGAGCGTGGGGCGGCACTGGGCCTGCGCGAGCCGAGGCTGCTCCTCCACGTCTACCGGGGGCCGGACCTGGACCGGAGCCTCGAGCTGGCGCTCACCGCCAGGAGCATCTACGTGACGGGCCTCAGCCCCGGTCAGGAGTACACCGCCGAGGTGCTCCTCCTTGGGCGTGACGGCTGGACCCGGCCGGTGGGCTCGCGAAGCGCCGTCCGGCGGCTGCCGCCCGGCCGGGTCTCGGCGCAGCTCGAGGTGCGGACGCTGCGCTTGCCGTGGTCCGAGCCTCTGTCCGGAGCGCCTGCGCCATCGGCGCCATCGGCGCCGCGGCACGAGCCGCTGGACTCGCCGCGCCGCGTCCCGCTGCCCACCAGCCCCGGTGCCCGCGGCGCGGGAGGCGTCCCCGACTCGTCGGGCGGCCCTCGCTCCGGGCGGAACTGAGGCGACCGGACGATGCGGCAGCCCCGGGGCGCGTTGTTGCTCGTGCTCCATGCCCACCTCCCGTACGTCCGCCACCCGGACGACGAGGACCACCTCGAGGAGGAGTGGCTCCGCGAAGCGGTGCTCGAATGCTACCTCCCGCTGCTCGAGCTGCTGGAGCGGCTGGGCGACGACGGCGTGCCGGTGCGGCTCACGCTGTCGCTCACCCCGACCCTGGTGGCGATGCTCGAGGACCCGCTGCTCCGTTCGCGAATCGGTCGGCGCATCGAGCGCCAGCGTGCGCTCGCCGAGCGCGAGGTGCGCCGCACCCGGGGAGAGCCCACGCAGCACGCGGTGGCACGCTTCTACCAGGCCCGTCTCGAGAGGCTGGGCCGGCTGTGGAGCGAGCGGTACCGGGGCGAGCTCGTGCCGGCGTTCGCCGCGCTCCGCGATCGCGGGCTCGTGGAGCTGGTCGCCTCCGGCGCGACCCATGGCTTCCTCCCGCTCCTCCGGCCCTCGCCGCAGGCGGTCCGGGCGCAGGTGGCGGTGGGCGCGGCCGAGCACGCGCGGGCCTTCGGTCAGAGGCCCACCGGTTTCTGGCTCCCCGAGTGCGGCTACTACCCGGGGCTCGAGCGGGTGCTGGCCGACGAGGGGCTCCGCTTCACCTTCCTCGACGCCCACGGGCTCGCCGACGCCGAGCCCCGCCCGCTCCTGTCGGTGCACGCGCCGGCCTACACCGCCTCCGGGGTGGCGGTGTACGCGCGGGACCCCGAGGCCTCGGAGCGGGTGTGGAGCGCCGAGGTGGGCTACCCCGCGGACCCGGTCTACCGGGACTTCTACCGGGACATCGGCTGGGACCTGCCCGAGGACGCGCTCGCCCCGATGGTGGGGCCCGGGCGTCCACGGCGGGCCACCGGCTTCAAGTACCACCGCATCACCGGGCGCGGCGCCGAGAAGGGGATCTGGGCGCCGGAGCCGGCGTTCGCCCGGGCCCGCGAGCACGCCCGTCACTTCGTCGCCCGGGTCCAGGAGCGGACGGAGGCGCTGGTGGGCCGGATGGAACGCGACCCGCTCGTCGTCGCCCCGTACGACGCCGAGCTCTTCGGCCACTGGTGGTTCGAGGGCCCTGTGTTCCTCGAGGCGCTGTTCCGCGAGGCCGCCGCCGCGGGGCTGGCGGTGCTGACGCCTGTGGACGACCTCCAGGAGTGGCCCGAGGCTCAGGTCGTCTCCCCGGTGGAGAGCAGCTGGGGCGAGCACGGACACGCCTCGATGTGGCTCGACCCGGTGAACGACTGGATTCCCCAGGCGCTGTACGGCTGCGCGCAGATGCTGGCCCCCTTTGCGCGGCTCGGGCGCGCCTCGGGCCTGGAGGGGCGCGCGCTCGTGCAGGCATTCCGGGAGCTGCTCCTGGCGCAGTCGTCGGACTTCGCCTTCATCCTCCGGAGCGGGACCGTCACCGGCTACGCCCGTGCCCGCGTGCAGGCGCACCTCTCGGCGTTCCTGGAGCTCATCCGCGCGGTGCGGGCCGGGGTGGTGGATCCGCTTCGGCTGGAGGCGCTCGAGCAGCGCGATGCGCTCTTCCCCAGCCTGACGCTGGCCTCGTTCCGGGAGTGATGGGCGCCGCGGGCGCATGCCGCACCGGCAGGCCGGACGAGGGAAGAACCGACGGGCCCGAGCTGTTCAGGCACGGCCCAGAATTCCTGCTTGCGCCGTCTGCGGCGCCCTTTACGTTGGGTCTCGACATGAACGGTCTCCGTCGCTTCCTCGTCCCGGTGACGCTGCTCGCCTCCGGTCTCCTCGCCCTGCCGCTCCTGCACGGGGGTCCCGCCCGGGCGGACACTCCGCTCCCTCAGCCGCCGCCTGGGCAGGTTTCGGGTCCCCACCAGGCGGCGCCGCAGCCGGCTGCGCTGCCATCGCTCGCCCCACTGGTGGACAGCGTGAAGTCCGCGGTGGTCAACGTGGACGTCACCTCGCGGGTCGAGCGCGACGACAGCGGTGGGACCGCGGACGATCCCTTCGAACAGTTCTTCGGTCGCGGGCGGCAGCGCCCGCAGGTCCGCCAGGGCGCGGGCAGCGGCTTCGTCATCGATCCCCGGGGCTACATCCTCACCAACAACCATGTGGTCGAGGGCGCGTTCAACATCCGGGTGAAGTTCGACGACGGGCGCACACTCGAGGCCGAGGTGCTCGGCCGCGACCCACTCACCGACATCGCGCTCATCAGGTTGAAGAGCCCGCCGGCGAACCTTCCGTTCGTCAAGCTCGGTGATTCCGACGCGATGCGGGTTGGCGACTGGGTGGTGGCCATCGGCAACCCCTTCGGGCTCGCCTCGAGCGTGAGCGCGGGCATCCTCAGCGCCAAGGCGCGGGAGATCGGCGCCACCCAGTACGACGACTTCCTCCAGACCGACGCCGCCATCAACCCCGGGAACTCGGGCGGCCCCTTGTTCAACCTCCGCGGCGAGGTCATCGGCATGAACACCGCCATCGTCAGCGGCGGCGCGGGCATCGGCTTCGCCGTGCCGAGCAACCTGGCCAAGGCGCTCATCCCACAGCTGGAGAAGAACGGCTCGGTGACCCGCGGCTACATCGGGGTGAAGCTGCAGAACCTCACCCCCGAGCTGGCCAAGGCGCTGAACGTGCCCCAGAGCTCGGGTGCGCTGATCAGCGAGGTCACCCGGAACAGCCCGGGAGACAAGGCCGGGCTCAAGCCGGACGACGTGGTGATCTCCCTCGACGGGAAGAAGGTGGAGAGCAGCTCCGCGCTCTCGCGCACCGTGGCCTTGCGCCCGCCGAACTCCACGGTGACGCTGGGAGTCATCCGCAACGGCAAGCCCCTGGACGTGAAGGTGACGCTGACCTCGCGGCCCGGCGACCTCGACCGGGTCGGTGACGCGCGCGGTCCCCACCCGGGCAACAACCGCAGCCAGAAGGACGAGACCAACCGGCAGCGCATCGGGCTGACCCTCCAGACCATCGACCCCCGCACCGCCGAGGCCAATGGCCTGCCCACCAAGGGCGCGGTCATCACCGAGGTGCAGCCGGGGTCGCCCGCAGATGCGGCCGAGCTGGCGCCGGGCATGGTGGTGACCGAGGCGGCGGGGAAGAAGATCGCCTCGGCTGACGACCTCTCGCGCGTCCTGAAGGAGGCCAAGCCCGGGAGCACCATCCTGCTCCGGGTGCAGGTCCGTCTGCCCAACCGCGAGGAGAACTCGCAGCTCCGCGCGCTGGTCATCCCGGGCTGAGCAAGGTCGAGGCCGCTTCCGGGGTAAACTCCCGCGCCCGTGGACAGCACGCTCTTCCTCGTCGCCAGGAGCCTCCCGGTCCGGCATGGCTTCACCCTGCGCTCCGGAGGGGTGAGCGAGGGCAAGCGCGCCTCGCTCGACCTCGGCCCGGCCGCCGAGGCCGGTGCCGACGTGCACGAGAACCGGGCGCGGGTGGCGCGGGCGGCGGGCCTTCCACCCGAGCGGCTGGCGCTGGTCGAGCAGGTCCACGGTACCCGGGTGGTCCGCGCCGTCCGGGGGGCGCTGCCCGAGGCGGACGCGCTGTGGACCGATGCGGCTGACCAGTGGATCGGCATCCGCACCGCTGACTGTGTCCCGGTGCTGCTCTGCAGCGAGGACGGCGCCCGGGTCGCCGCCGTGCATTCCGGGTGGCGAGGGACCGCGGCCCGCATCGTCGAGGCCGCGGTGTCCACGCTCTCTGCCGCGGGCGTTCCTCCCGGTGGGCTGCGCGCCGCCATCGGGCCGTCCATCGGCCCTTGCTGCTACGAGGTGAGCGAGGACCTGGCCGGGCGCTTCACCGACGCCTTCGGCGCCGAGGTCGTCCGCCGGAACGGCCCGCGGCCGTGCCTGGACCTCCGGTTCGCCGTCCGGCGGACGCTCGTCCATGCCGGCGTGGTGGAGGCGCACATCGAGGACGTCCCCGGGTGCAACGCCTGCGACCCCGAGCGCTTCTTCTCGCACCGCAGGGACCGGGGTGGGACGGGGCGCCACCTGGCGTTCATCGCGGCCGGCCGCGTTTCTTGACCCCCCTCGAAGCGGGTCCGTACACTCCGCACGGAATCCCCGTGTTCCCGTGCCTCGCCTTCCCCTCTCGTACGCCCTGACGCTCCTGCTCCCCTGTGCGGCGGGTTGTGCCTCGGACGCGGCGAGCAAGAGCGATGTGCGCACGCTCCAGGCGTCGGTGAAGCAGCTCCAGGACGAGAACCTGCGCCTCCTCGAGCGCGTGCAGGCGCTGGAGACCGAGCGCGCCGTCTCCCGTGCCGTCCGGCAGCCGCTCGGTCCGCTCCTGGCCGCCGCCCCCTCCACCCCCACCGGGACCGAGGTGCCCTCGCTGGCGGTGGTGAAGCTCAAGCCGCGCACCGACCGCGCCCCTCCCATCGACGTGCACACCCCGGTGCAGGAGCCCGACGCCGAGCTGGTCGCCGCGCTGGCCCGGCCGGCCATCGAGGTTGCCGAGGCGCCCGATGCCACGCAGCTCGACGGCGAGTTCGCCCAGGCGCAGGAGGCCCTGCGCACCGGGAACCTCGGCGGGGGCGTGGAGCGGATGACCCGCTTCGCCGAGGCCCACCCGAAGGACCCGCGCGCCGACGACGCGCTCTACCTCGCCGCTCTGGGCGAGCTGGGGCAGGACGAGCCGGCCCGCGCCGCGAAGCTGCTCGAGACCGTGCTCCAGCGCTATCCGGCCGGAGACGTGGTGCAGCAGGCGATGCTCAAGCTCGCCGAGTGCCGGGTGCGGCTCAAGCAGCCCGCCGAGGCGCGCGCCCTGCTCGCGCGGCTCGCGACCTCCTTCCCGGGGACGCCCGCGGCCACCGAGGCCCAGGCGCGCCTGGCCCGAATTCCGAGGACACCCTGATGAGAGCGTCGTCGCTGATGCTGTGCCTCGTCGCCTCCGTCGCCCGGGCCCAGGCGCCCGGCGGCGGGAGCTCCGAGGTCGAGGGCACCGAGGTGCAGCAGCCGCAGACCCAGCCGCCGCGCGCAACCGACCAGGGCCAGGTGCAGACCGCGCCGCCCGAGGCCCCCTCTCAGGTGCACACCGTGGAGAAGGGCGACACCCTGTGGGACCTGTCGAGCAAGTACCTCGGCAGCCCGTGGTACTGGCCGAAGGTCTGGTCGTACAACCCGCAGATCGCCAACCCGCACTGGATCTACCCGGGCAACCAGGTGCGCTTCTTCCCCGGCAACGGTGAGGAGACTCCGGCCCGTGCCGAGCAGGTCGTGGGGGACGAGGACGAGCTGCAGGCCGGGGAGGCCATCCAGGGCGAGGACGAGGTCCAGATGGTCCGCATCCCGGTGGAGGTGAAGACCCGGGAGATCGTCCTCAAGGACGGCTTCGTGACCCCGCGGGAGATCGAGGCCGCGGGCACCTTGGTCGGCAGCTATGCCGAGTCGGAGATGCTGTCGCCGCCCGACGTCGTGTACCTGGACTTCAAGGACAGGAGCGCCGTCCAGGTCGGAGCCAGCTACCTCGTCTACCGCACCGTGGGGGAGATCCATCATCCCCGCACCGGGAAGTTCCTCGGCTACCAGACGCAGATCCTCGGCACGGTGAAGGTGAACCGGACCAGCGAGCCCAAGGTCCGGGCGGTGCTCGACCGCGCGCTGGACGAGGTCCGCCGCGGCGATCGCATCGGCCCGGCGCGCGAGCGGCTGTACGAGACCGTGGCCCCGGTCCCCAACGCCGTCGGCCTGCAGAACCTCACGGTGGTGGCGCAGCTCGAGCCATCCCTCACCATGGCCGGCGAGCAGGTCCGGGTGCTGGTGGACGCCGGCAGCGCCCAGGGGGTCCAGGTCGGCAACGTCTTCACCATCCTGCGTCAGGTGGACCCCATCACGTCCGGCGTCGGAGTCGACCCGAGCGAGAACCAGGACTCGACCCTGCCGGTGGAGGACGTCGGCCGGTGCATGGCGGTGGACGTCCGGGAGACCGTGACCACCTGCCTGCTCCTCCGCTCCTTCCGCGAGGTGGTGGCGGGGGACCGGGTGGAGCTGCGTGCCGCCGGCCCTCAAACGGCCGGATTCACTCGGTAGAGTTCGAGTTTACCTCGGGGTGTTCCGGGGACCCTGGCTTGACCCGGTCGGAGCGGGCGCTTATGTCTCGCCGCCGCTTTCCGGCCGGTCCCTCCACTTCTATATAGGTGGCCCGTATATAGGTGGCCCGGGACTGGCAGGGGCGCGCCCGCGATGGACACCTGTCCGCTCCCCAGCGCCGAACGTGATGCGCTCCTCGCCCTCTGGGCCGTTCCCGGCATCGGGAGCGTCGGCCTCGGCGGCATGCGCCGATGGGCAGCCGGACGGTGGGCGGATCTGCTGGACACCCCGGCCCGTGACTGGGTGGACGGGCTGCCTGCGAGCGACCTGGTCCGGGCGCGGCTCCGGGCGGCGGGCTCGCTCCGGGCGGTGGCCGACGAGGTGCGCGAGCGCGCGGCGCGGGGCCGGATGGAGGTGCTCCACAAGGGGGACCCCGCCTATCCGGACCGGCTGGCCGAGGTGCGCGATGCGCCCCCGGTGCTCTTCATGCGCGGCTCGGTGCCACGTCCGCGGCGGCGCCTCGCGCTCGTCGGCACGCGGCACCCGGAGCAGGGCTTCCTCCGGCATGCCCGGGCCTTCGCCGCGGCGGTGGCGGGCGGCGGGGCCGGGGTGGTGTCCGGCGCGGCGGCGGGGGTGGACCGGGCCTGCCACCTGGGGGCGCTGGACATGGGCGGCGAAACCTGGGCCTTCCTCGGCTCGGCGCTGGACGTGGTCGACGCCGCGCAGGCGCGGCTGGTGCCCGCGATCCTCGACGGCGGCGGCGCGGTGTTCAGCGAGCTCCCGCCGGGAGTCCGGGCGAGCAAGCAGACGTTCCCCCGGCGAAACCGACTCATCTCCGGAGCATCGGATGCAGTCCTGGTGCTCCGGGCCGGTGAGAAGAGCGGCGCGATGCACACGGTCGCCGCGGCGCGAGTCCAGGGCCGACCCATCCTCGCCTGTCCCGGCGAGACGTGGGCGGAGGCGGCCCGGGGCTGCAATCTGCTGGTGGCGCGGGGCCTGGCGCAGCTGTGCATCGGGCCGCGCGACGCGCTCCGGGCGGTCGGGCTGGACGGGACGCCACCACCGCCGACCGAGGTCGAGCCGGGGCAGATGCCGGGGATGTCGAACGCCGCGGCGCGCATCTACGCGCTGCTCGGTCGGGAGGCGCGTCCGGTGGAAGAGCTGGAGGAGGGCTCGGGGCTGGATCCGGGCGGGGCAGTGAGCGCGCTGTGCGAGCTGGAGCTCCTGGGTCTGGTCCTCCAGACCTCGGGAAGAAGGTACCAACGGGTGTGAGGACGAAGATGCCGACGACACGGACCAAGAAGGCCGACACGGGGGCTGCCCCGGCCGACGAGGCGAAGAAGCCTGCGGCCAGGAAGGCTGCCCCGGTGGTGAAGGCCAGGAAGGCCGCCCGGGGGAAGCCCGCGGCCAAGAAGCGGACCCTGGCCGTGGTTCACGCCGACACCCCCCCCGCTCCGCGCCGCGGCGGCCGTTACCTGGTGGTGGTCGAGTCGCCGGCGAAGGCGAAGACGATCAAGAAGTACCTGGGCTCGGGCTACGCGGTGAAGGCCTCGGTGGGCCACGTGAAGGATCTGCCCAAGAGCAAGATGGGCATCGACGTGGAGCACGACTTCACGCCCGAGTACCACGTCATCCCCAGCAAGGAGAAAGCGCTCGGTGAGCTGAAGAAGGCGGCGGCGGGAGCCGAGCAGGTGTTCCTCGCCACCGACCCCGATCGCGAGGGCGAGGCCATCGCCTGGCACCTCAACGAGGAGCTCCGGCACCCCAACGCGGTGCGGGTGCTGTTCAACGAGATCACCAAGAAGGCCATCCAGGAGGCCATCGCCCATCCGCGGGAGCTGGACCAGGCGAAGTTCGACTCGCAGCAGACCCGGCGCATCCTCGACCGGCTGGTGGGCTACCAGATCAGCCCGCTGCTCTGGAAGAAGGTGCGGCGCGGGCTCTCCGCCGGCCGGGTGCAGTCGGTGGCGGTGCGGCTGATCGTCGAACGCGAGCGGGAGATCAAGGCCTTCGTCCCGGTGGAGTACTGGACTCTGGAGGCCGAGCTCGAGGGGAAGGCGCCGCCGTCGTTCCGGGCCCGGCTGGCCAAGCTCGACGGGAAGAAGGCCGAGGTCCCGGACCGGGCGACCGCGGATGCGCTCCTCGAGGAGCTGCGCAAGGCCGACTACCGCGTCGCCACGGTGGACCGGCGCGAGCGCCGGCGCAATGCGCCTGCGCCGTTCATCACCAGCAAGCTGCAGCAGGAGGCCGCGAACCGGCTCCACTTCACGGCGAAGAAGACCATGACCCTCGCCCAGCGGCTGTACGAGGGCGTGGAGCTCGGCGACGAGGGGCAGACCGCGCTCATCACCTACATGCGCACCGACTCGGTGCGCCTCTCGGACGACGCGGTGAAGGCCGCGCGCGGGTACATCGCCGAGACCTACGGCAAGGAGGCGCTCCCCGACGAGCCGATGGTCTACAAGAGCCGGAAGAGCGCCCAGGACGCGCACGAGGCCATCCGCCCGGTGTCGATGGAGTGGACGCCCGACCGGGTCCGCCCGTTCCTCGAGCCGGACATGGCGCGCCTCTACGAGCTCATCTGGAACCGCTTCGTGGCCTGCCAGATGAAGCCCGCGATCTACGACCAGACCACCGTGGACGTCACCGCGGGCCGGGCCACCTTCCGCGCCGCCGGCTCGATCCTCAAGTTCGCCGGCTACCTCGCGGTGTACGGCATGGCGCCCACGACCGACGAGGAGTCGGAGCGGGAGAAGTCGGCCGACGGCGCCGAGCGCCCGGCCGAGGAGGCCAACGTGCAACTGCCCGAGCTCACCGAGGGCGAGCGGCTGAGGTTGGTGGGCCAGGGGCTGCTCTCCGAGCAGCACTTCACCCAGCCCCCCCCACGGTTCACCGAGGCCTCGCTGGTGAAGGAGCTCGAGGAGCGCGGCATCGGCCGGCCCTCGACTTACGCCGCGATCCTCTCGGTGATCCAGGACAAGAAGTACGTGGAGAAGCTGGAGGGGCGGTTCCATCCCACCGAGCTGGGAAAGATCACCACCGAGGAGCTGGTGAAGCACTTCCCGCACCAGATGGACGCCACGTTCACCGCCTCGATGGAGGAACAGCTCGACCAGATCTCCGAGGGCGATGCGGACTGGCGACGCGTGCTTCGTGATTTCTATGGCCCGTTCCAGATCACCCTGGCCAAAGCCGAGCAGGACATGCGCGACGTCAAGCGAGAGGAGATCCCCACCGACGTCAACTGCGAGAAATGCGGGAAGATGATGGCCATCAAGT
>DATKKF010000120.1:0-49990 GCA_035543115.1 Myxococcaceae bacterium | reverse complement strand
GTTTTCGGGGGGCAGGTCACGCGGCCCAAGCGTTGGGCAGCGCCGGCCGGGCCGAGTTCCAGGCCCTTTTCGGATCTGCGAAGCTGCCCAGCCTCGCCGCGACGGAGGTGGGGTGTGCGGCTCACACCGGGAGCTCGAGTCGGTCCCTACGAGGTCCTCGCGGCCATCGGCGTGGGGGCTCAATAGTTAGCCGATACCCCCTCGGCGCGTCAGACAGCCCGTCAGATATCCGCCGGGCCTCTTCCCGGGGGGCAGGCTGCTTGAAACGGTAGGTGCTCGAGCACGCTCTCGAGGGGGTCCGCGGGGATGTCTGAGCCGCCGTCTGATGCGCCACCCGCGCCCGCCGCGTCGGCGGAGACTTCCGGCGGATGCTCCCGGCCGGCTTCGAGGCCCTGGAGAGGCCTGTTTGGCTCGAACGACTGGCAGCTCGAGCTGGGGCGCCTGGCCCCCGGGGGTCGTGACGCGCATCGGGTCGTCTTCGCCCTGAACGACGCCCTCGCCCTAATTCGCCCCGTTCAGCACTGGTGAAATGGAGTTCCTGCGACGCCCGGGTCGAGAGGGCCCCTGCCGGGGTGAAAGTCCTCGGCCTCGCGCCCACCGACGCTCCGGGGCAAGCTCGACGACCCGGTCGGGGGTTCGATGATGGCAGCTCGGAACGGTGCAGCGTGGGTCGTGCTCGCGGCATGCGGGCTCGTCGGCTGCCGCAACCTGGATCTTCCCGACGTGCCCGCCGACGGCGGACTCCTGCCACACGTGGCCGTGCTGGAGCCTGCGAAGAATCAGGTCATCTCCACGCTGGCGCTGGTGCAGGTGGACGTGCAGTCGGTCTACCCGATCCGCTCCGTCGTCCTCGGCTGCGGGCAGGGCCTGATCGTGGCGGCCTGGGCCTCGCCTCCCTACGGTGGCTTCGTCGACCTGTCCCCCTGCGTGCCGGTCGCGGGGCCGCCGGACTCGCAGACCGGGCTCCGGTCGCTCACCCTCGTGGTCACCGTGGTGGACGGCCTCGGCCGGGCACAGACGGCGAGCCAGGACATCCTGCTCGACGCGCGCGCGGTCGCCCTGCGCGTGGATGCGCCCGCGACGGTGACCCCTCACTCACCGCTCGAGGTCCGGGTCCAGGCCGATGGCCCCCTCTCGTCCGCCCCGACAGTCCAGCTCGATGGGCAGCCGCCCTCCCGCGTGCTGGTCGACGCCGACGCGGGCACCCTGCCGGTGTACCGGATCCAGTACGACGACACCCCCGGTCTGGGCGCGGATGGGCTCGCTCCCGGCGCTCCGGTCACCTTCGAGCTGCTGACCGAGACCGAGCGAAGCATGCGCCTGGTGGTCGACGTCCGATCGGCCGTGAACGGCAATCCCACGCACGTGGACACTTCCGTGCTCCTCACTCGGGTGACGTGGGATCGTCCCAGCGCAGGACGGCTGGCCCTGGCCGCCGCGGACCCCGTCGCGACCGCCGAGGGGATCCAGGCCCCGCTGGCCACGGACGACCTCGTTCCGGGTCCAGGGTCTCGCTGGCTGCCTGGCCTCTACACGGCGCCCGACGGCACGTTCGTCCCGTTCGACGCGGCACAGCTCCCGGGAGGGCTCGACGGTGGGTACGTCGCGCGCGCGCTCGATGCCCGGGGCCACACCCTCTTCGCCAGCGACGCTGGCGCTGCGCTGTCGTTCGTGCCGGCCTCTCTCCCCGGCCCGCCACAGGCCTTCACCGTTCCGTTCGCGCTCCCGGGCCCGCTCACCCGGGTCGGCACGGCGCTCTGTCCTCCGGACGTGCTCGGGGGAGCCGTGGCCGGAACCTGCCGCACCGCCCCGGCGAGCCAGACCCTGAGCTGCGTGGGTCCAGGAGGGCCGGTCGCGGGCATCTCGGGCAACAGCGCGACGCTCTCCCTCGGGTCACCCGCGGCGGGAGTGCCCCGGGGCTCGGGAGGGACCCCGGACGGGGGGGCGGGCGCGGCCTACCTCGCACCGGCGGGCCCGGCCTGCGGCGACCTCTGGGCGGTGGGGACCCTGGGCGGAGGGTTCGTCTTCGGCGCCCGGACCGACCCCGACCGCGCCGGCTGCACGTTCCAGGACGTGCTCCGGCTGCTGCCGGTCGGAGACGGCACCTTCGTCGTGGAGCTCGCCGCGACCTGCGGTGCCGCGCCCGACTTTCCCATCGTCCGGGTGGACGCGAAGGGAACCCTGCTCGCCTCCTACGTGACCCCGCGATCCGCACCGGCGCCCGCCTTCGTCGAGCTCGTCGCCGCGCTGCCGGACGGTTCGCTGGTGACGATCCGGAACGCGCCTCCCTCGACGGTGTTCGAGCGCTGGCTCCCCGGGGCGGCCGCTCCCGCGAACGCGGCGGCGATCCCGGGCCTGTACGCGCTCGTGCCCGGCGCGCACGCCCAGGCGCCCGGCAACGTGTCGCCGGGGAACGACGGCTCCTTGACGGTGCTCCTCAGCGGAGGGCCGAACGGGACGGCCGTCGCGCACTTCGGGCCGTTCCTCTCCGCGCGGTGGCTCTACTTCTATCCCCGGACGCTCGTTCCGACGACGGACGCGCCCTGGCTCGTCGGCGCGCCGGGGCTGAAGGACGCCTACCTCCTCGATCCGCGCAACCAGCGTGTGCTCTCCCTCCGGTCCGGGGACCTCCCGGTCGACGGAGGACAGCCCGACGCCGGGCCTCCGGACGCGGGCCCTCCCGACGGCGGACCGGACGGCGGCGCCACCCAGTGCCTCGGCCCGGCCTTCTGGGCGATCGACACCTTCGACACCAACGCCGTGGTCAACGGATGCATTGTTCCCAGCTTCGACACCCGGGCCCTGAACGACGCGGGCACTCCCTGGTGCCTCCTCAACATCCAGGACTACCACTACAACGACGGAGCCGGCGCGACTCCGGGGCTGATCGGGCTCTTCGACGTGCTGAACGATCAGACCCTCTCCCGCGGTCCCTGGCAGTCCTTCCATCCCTCGTTCGGCGGGGGCGCCTTCGAGTGGATTATCGACCTCAGCGCCGATGCCGGCCCGCAGGGTCCGGTGATCCTCGACGGCGTGTACCAGGTCACCGACACGGACCCGACCACCTGGTCCAGCGACCCGCTCGCCGGGGGGATCTGCTTCACGGCGGTGCAGGTCCAGCAGGCCATCCCGGGCGGCGTCTGCCTGCTCCTTCCCCGGACTCCATCGCAGACCAGCCCCTTCGCCTTCACCCCCGGGAAGGTGGGCCAGGTCTACAGCGCGCAGATGGTGCCGACCCCGCCGTGCGGCACGTACGGGGGTGGAGGGCACGGGAACTTCTCGCTGGCCAGCGGAACGCTGCCACCCGGTCTCGACTGGTTCTCGGACGGCTCGATCCGTGGAACGCCGACCACCCCGGGTGACTACGTCTTCACCATGACCATCACCGCCAGCCTGGCCAGCGCCTCCCAGGCGTTCTCGATCCACGTCGCGCCCTGAGGGCGCCCTCCGGCCACGGTCGTCCCTGGCATCGCGGATCCCGGATCCGGACGTCGGTTCCCGGACACGCCTGGTGCGTATCGGCCCTCAGGTGTCCTGTTCTCAGGTGCAGGGGCGCGGCCTTCGCCTTTGGTGAGCTTCAGCAGGGCCTCGAGCTGCCCGGGATCCTCCTCGAGCGCGCAAAGAGCAAGACGAAGCGCTCTTCTCGCGTCGCTGCCAAAGTTCCACTCGATCTCCTCGGGTCGATGCACGATTGCGAGTATCCCGTTCGATTTCTCCGTCCCGACGAGGTACTGGGCGGCATCGCGAGTCACCGGTTCGGCGCTGATGGTCGAGGGCGATGCCACACGCGCTTCCCCCACCGGGCGTCCGTCGTAGCCCATGGCGACGAGACGTCTCGTGCGGCAGGGGTTTTGAGGTCGCGACCGATTGGCATACGCCAATCGGTTCCCCCAGGCGCCCGCGCCGTGGTCGGTCACCCGGGTGGGCGGGTCAGCTCTGAGCGGTCGTACGCGGAGCTTCGGACCGCTCGGTCGATGCGTAGCGGCGCAGCTTCCGCCACAGGGTGTTCCGCCCGATTCCGAGGACGCGTGCCGCCTCGGCCTGCGAGCCCTGGCAGGCATCGAGGACCCGCAGGATGTGCTCGCGCTCCACCTCGAGCAGCGAGCGGAGGTCGATCTCCCTAGCGTTCTCCGGTCGGGTGCGCACGGTACCCCGGAGGAGCTCCTCGGGGAGGTCCTCGGGGCGGATCAGCGCTCCTGCGCCGAGCGCGACTCCGTGCTTCACCGCGCTCGCCAGCTCGCGCACGTTGCCGGGCCAGCCATAGGCGGTGAGAACTTGCGCCGCTTCAGGCGAGAGGTGCACCTCGAGATGCCCCTCGTCGCGGAGGAACTGCTCGGCGAGCGGCAGGATGTCCTCGCCCCGTTCGCGCAATGGAGGAACGCGGACGGTCAGTACCTTCAACCGGTAGTAGAGATCCTCGCGAAACAGACCGCGCCGGACCTGCTCCCCGAGCTCGCGGTGCGTGGCGCATACCACCCGCGTGTCCACCCCAAAGGACCGGGTGTCGCCCACCCGGCGAACCTCTCCATCCTGGAGCACCCGGAGGAGCTTGGCCTGCAGCGCCAGCGGCATCTCGGCGATCTCGTCGAGGAATAGCGTCCCGCCGTCCGCGGCCTCGAACAGCCCGCGCTTGGCGGCGGATGCGCCGGTGAAGGCCCCGCGCACGTGGCCGAAGAGCTCCGATTCGAGCAGCTCACTGGGGAGCGCGGCCACGTTCACCGCGAGGAAGGGCCGGTCCCGCCGGCTGCTGTTGTTGTGCAGGGCACGGGCGACAACCTCCTTGCCCGTTCCGCTCTCGCCTAGGATGACGACTGGAGCGTCCGCGGCGGCGAAGCGTGCCACCCGCCTGAACAGCGCGTGCATCGCAGGGCTCCGGGCCACGATGCGGGAGTGTCCCCGGGCGGTCTCGATCAGCGGCAGGAGCCCGCAGATCTCGCACCGCTCGTGGCCCTGAGGCTCCAGCAGCACCGGAAGCGCGATCCTGGAGCGTTCCATAGGTTCCATCATGGAACGAATTGTGGAACGAATGCCAGCGGCAGGCGGGCCCCAGCAGAGGAAATAGACCCGTCTCACGCCCCGACCCGGACGGCAAGGACCAGCACGGCCCCGGTCACCAGCATGCCCCCCAGCCCCAGCCAGGCGCTGGTCAACACGAGCGGTGCGAGCGCAGCGAAGTCCAAGAGCGCCCAGGCGCTCGCCGCGAGCAGGAGTGCGCCCGGTCCCGGCCGACCGCCAGCGAGGGCCGCAGCCGTCGGCACGGCGAGCTGACCGTAGGCGCCGTGCTCGCCCGGGGCGAGGGAGCATGCTCGAGGCGAGAGCGCCTGAACAGGGACGTCCATCGGTCGTTCCGGTTTCATCGATCGTGCCACGACGCTGGGCACGCCGGATGCTTCAACCAGCGTCCAAGTGATCGCCGCGGACCAGCCTGTCGCGCAGATCGTCCTCGAGCATCCCCGCTGCGCGGGGATTCTCGTCGAGCGGGACATTGACTTCTGCTGCCGGGGCCCGGTGCCCCTCGCCGAGGCCTGCGCTGAGCGGGGGATCGACGTGGCGGCGCTGGTGGCCGAGTTGGAGGCGGCGGTCGCCAGAGGGCCTCCCGGAACGCCCGGGCTCGACCCGCGGTCGCTCACCACGCTCCAGCTTGTCGCCCGCATCGTCGATCAGCACCACGTCTACCTGCGCAAGACCCTTCCCCTCGTCGAGCTCCTGGCCGGGCGGGTGGTCGACGCACATGCCGAGCGCCAGCCGTCCCTGGAGGAGATCCAGTCCGTTCTCTGTGGCTTGCGGACTCTTCTCGAGCCCCATCTGCAACACGAGGAGGCGGTGCTCTTTCCCCTTCTGATTGGCAGAGCCCGGTCCCGCCAACGCATCCGCGCCGAGCTCGACTGGATGCGGGCCGAGCACGTCCAGGTGGGCGAGGCCCTGCGAGAGCTCCGCACGCTCAGTGATCGCTTCGTCCCGCCGGTCTGGGCCTGCGCCACCTACCGGGCGCTCATGTCCGAGCTCGAGGCGATGGACCGGGACACCCTCGAGCACGTCCATCTCGAGAACAACGTGCTCGCCGCGCGATTCGAGCAAGCCCGGCCGGTGGCATCCGGAGTGCACACGGGCGGTGTCCGATGAGCTCCGCGCTGCCGATCGCCGCGCGCCTTCCCGACCTGGAGGACTGGAAGGCACAGGTGAAGTGTCAGGCCGGCTGCCCGGTCGCGACCGACGCCGGCCGGTACGTGCAGCTCATCGGCGAGGGGCGCGACGAGGAAGCCTTCCTCGTCGCGCGCGCTCCCAACCCGTTCGCCTCGGTGTGCGGGCGAGTCTGCGCCGCTCCGTGCGAGGACGCCTGCCGCCGCGGAGCCATCGATGCGCCGATCGCGATCCGCGCATTGAAGCGCCATCTCACCGAGCGCTACGGCGTGGAGTCGAGCCGTCCCGACACCCAGGACTCCCTGCGTCAGACCCTGGTCTCGGAAGGGAACCGCTTCGCCTTCCACCTCCCGATGGTCCCGGGGCCTCCGCCGGTGCGCGGGGCGAAGGTCGCGGTTGTCGGCGCCGGACCGGCCGGGCTGTCCGCGGCCCACGACCTGGCGCTCCTGGGCTACCACGTCACCGTGTTCGACGCCGCGGCCGAGGCCGGGGGAATGATGCGCTTCGGCATTCCCGAGTACCGGCTCCCCCGTGCGCTGATCCAGTCGGAGATCAACAAGATCCTCGAGCTCGGGGTGGAGCTGCGGCTCAACACCGCCCTCACTCCGGCCTTCGGGCTCTCGCAGCTGCGGGCAGAGGACTTCCAGGCAGTCTTCGTCTCGGTCGGGGTCTCGCGTGGGCGGGACCTGAACGTCCCCGGTGTGGAGCTGGACGGGGTGGTCAAGGCGGTCGACTACCTGCTCAACGTCAACCGCGGGTACCGGCTGAATCTCGGCCGGCGGGTGGTGGTCGTCGGCGGAGGCTTCGTCGCCTTCGACGCCGCCCGGACCGCGCTGCGCGCCGGACAGGAGACAGCCGCGTCCGAGACCGAGACCGGCGAGGCACGGCTCCAGGAATCGCTGGACGTGGCGCGAGCCGCGCTCCGGAGCGGCTCGATGGAGGTGACCGTCGTTTCCCTGGAGACCTTCGAGGAGATGCCGGTCCTCCGCACCACCCAGGGCAAGGAGGAGTTCGAGGAGGCCAAGCGCGAGGGCATCCGCTTCGTCACCCGGCGCGGACCGCTTCGCTTCCTCGGCGAGAAGCGGCTCCAGACCGTGGAGCTCCGCAAGGTACTCGCGGTCTTCGACGCCAGCGGCCGCTTCGCCCCGACCTACGACGACGCCGACATCGAGTCGCTCGGCGCCGACGCCTGCGTGCTGGCGGTGGGGCAGAAGGCGGATCTCTCCTTCCTTCATCCGGGCGACGGGGTGGAGGTCGCTCCGTCGGGCGCGATCCGCGTGGACCCCGAGACCCTCGCCGCCTCCGCCCCGGGAGTCTACGCCGGGGGCGACGTGGCCTTCGGCCCCCGGAACCTCATCGACGCGGTGGCCAACGGCAAGCGCGCTGCACGCTCGATTCACGAGTACCTGGCCCACGGCCGCGCGCGGCGGCGCGCCTGGATGGAGGTGGAGAAGATCCCCACCGCCCAGTACCGGATGGTCGCCGGTTTCGAGCTGCTCGACCGGGAAGCCCCCCCGACGCTCGACGTGGGCCGCCGAACCGGCATCGCCGAGGTGGAGATCGGCTACAGCGACGCCGAGGCCCGGACACAGGCGGCGCGTTGCCTGGTCTGCCACGTGCAGACCATCTACGAGCCGGAGGCCTGCGTCCTCTGCGGCCGCTGTGTGGACGTGTGCCCGGAGAAGTGCCTGGCCTTCGTCCCCCTGGAGCAGCTCACGCTGCCCGAGGACGAACGGACTGCGCTGGTGCGGGTGGCGTCGCAGGACTCGGACCTACCCCTGACCGCCCTGCTCAAGGACGACACGGCCTGCATCCGGTGCGGGCTGTGCGCCATCCGCTGCCCGACCGACGCGATGACCATGGAGCGATTCACCATCACCGAGCGGTTCGAGGAGGCGTCATGAGCGAGAAGAAGCAGCCCAACCGGCGCGAGCTCCTCAAGACGGTGGGAATCGGCACCGGACTGGTAGCGCTCGGGGCACAGGCCGGAGCGGCTCTCCGCTCGCTGGTCCCCAACGTGTCCTACGACGCGCCGACCACGGTGAAGCTCGGGTTGCCCTCCGAGTACCCCGATGGGCTCAAGTACCTTCCAGACGAGCGCCTCTTCGTCTTTCGCGAAGGGCACATCTTCCACGCCATCTCCGCGGTCTGCACCCATCTCGGCTGCACGGTGAGGGCCGAGGCGCTCTCCAATCCCGAGACGAGGGAGGTGGGTGGAAAGTCGACCCGCCTCACCCACCGCTTCCTCTGCCCCTGCCACGGCTCGAAGTACGCCGGAGACGGGACCAACGTCGCCGGACCCGCTCCACGGCCCCTGGCCTGGTACGAGCTCTCGGTCGCGCCCGACGACGGGCAGCTGGTGGTGGACCTCGCCCACCCGGTGGAGCGCGACTTCCGGCTCACCGTCGCCTGAGAGCTCCCATGACCACACCCCTCGACAGCGCTCCCGGCGTCCGAACCCGAAGGCTCTGGAGCATCCGGCCGCGCTCGGATCGCGAGTCCGGCGACGCGGTGGCCTCCAACTTCGCCCTGCACTGGTTCCCGGCCCGCAGCTTCAAGCGCTCGCTGGCCTGGAACTACTCCTTCTGGCTGGGGACGGTGTCGGCGGCGCTGTTCCTTCTCCTGATCCTCTCCGGCCTCCCGCTGATGTTCCTCCACGTCCCCTCGGTGGAGCGGGCGTACCTCTCGGTGAAGGACATCGAGTACGTGGTGACCTTCGGGAGCTGGATCCGCGCGGTGCACCGCCTTTCGGCGCACCTCATGGTGGCGGTGGTCTTCCTTCACCTGGTCCGGGTGTTCCTCACCGGCGCATACAAGAACGCGCACGGCCGGGCGCAGCGGCGCGAGTGGAACTGGGTGATCGGGGTGGCGATGCTGGTGCTCACCCTCTTCCTCTCCTTCACCGGCTACCTCCTGCCGTGGGATCAGCTTGCCTTCTGGGCAGTGACGGTGGGGACCAACATCGCCGCCTCCATCCCGGCCATCGGCCCCACGGTGCGCGAGCTCCTGATCGGCGGGCGGAACATCGATCAGCCGACGCTTCTGCGCTTCTACGTGCTGCACATCGTCTTCCTGCCGGGGCTTCTCGGCGTGCTGTTCGCCTACCACATGTGGCGGGTGCGCAAGGACGGAGGGCTCGCCCGCGCCGACCAGCTGGGGCTGGCGGCGAAAAAGGTGGAGCAGCCCCCGTCCCCGACCAAGACCTACTCGCTCCTGGGGATCGCCCGGGGCACGGGGCCCACCGTCCGCGCCACCACGCTCCAAGCGCCGGACGAGCTGGTCAACTCGGTACCGGATCTGGTGCGGCGGATCAGCATCGTGGTGCTGGGGACCATCGCCGCGCTGAGCATGCTCGCGGTCTTCGTCCGCTCCCCGCTGGAGGAGCCCGCCAACCCGCTGGTCACGCCCAATCCGGCCAAGGCCCCCTGGTACTTCCTCTGGTTACAAGAAATCGTCACCGACACAACCTTCCACATTGGCAGCTTCACTGTGAACGGGGCCTTCCTCGGCGGGGTGCTGCTTCCCGGTGCGCTCCTGGTGCTGCTCACGCTCTGGCCGTGGCTGGACCGGAGCCCTGCCAACGAGGCCGGGCGGTGGTTTTCCCGGAACCGCCGCCTGCAGAACGCGGTGTTCTTGCTCTTCGTGCTCGGGGTGCTGCTCCTGACGCTGATCGGCACGTTCTGCCGCGGCCCCTACTGGCACTTTTACTGGCCCTGGGAGAGCTGGCCCCAGGTGCCCTCGAGGATCTGACGATGGAACCCCTCCGGATCGCGTCCTTCGCCAAGCGGGACCGCACCGTGCTCGCCGGGGTGGGGGTGCTGCTGATCGTCTCCACCATCCTCTTCGCCTGGAGCGACCGCCGGCACGACTGGCGCTGGTACCAGGGCGAGTTCCGGCGCCGGGTCGCCGAGAAGTTCGGCGTGCCCAAGGCGGCAGGGATTCCCTCCGGGACGCAGCAGATCTGGGTTCCCGAGCTGCAGCGGGCCGACCGCTGCATCACCTGCCATCAGGCGGTGAGCTGGTCGGGGTTCGAGACTGCCGAGGAGCCATTCAAGAGCCACCCCACGGAGATCCTCCGAAGCCACGCCATCTCCCGCTTCGGCTGCACCTCCTGCCACGGAGGACAGGGGTATGCGGTCGACCCGCAGGAAGCGCATGGACCGGTCGAGCACTGGGAGGAGCCGGTGCTGGGGAAGGCCCTCGGGGAGTCCTACTCCCTGGCCCTGCCGCCCTCCTCGCTGATGCAGATGCAGTGCAACGTCTGCCACCGCTACGACCGCGAGACGAAGGGCGCCGAGGCGATCAACCTGGCCAAGGCCTTGGTGAACGAGAAGGGCTGCCGCGCCTGCCACGTGATCAACGGGCGCGGCGGCACCATCGGGCCGGACCTCACCTACGTGGGCGACAAGGCTGCCGAGCAGTACGACTACAGCCATCTCTCCGGGCAACAGACCGCCTTCGCCTGGCACGTGGCCCACCTCAAGGACCCGCGGGCGCTGGTGCAGGACACGGTGATGCCCAACTTCCACCTCTCCACCAAGGAGGCTCAGGCCCTGGCGATGCTGGTGCTCTCCTGGCGGAGGGAGCCGGTCCCGGCCTCGTTCCTCTCCGGTGCTCCACGCACCGAGCCGCAGACGAAGGAGGAGCGCGAGGCCGAGGCCCGGATGCGCACCGGCCCGGGCGCCTGGTTCGTGAAGACCGGGTGCTTCGTCTGCCACTCCATCTCCGCCTACGGGGTGAAGAGCCCGGCGCAGATCGGCCCCGACCTGTCGGTCGCGGTCGAGGATGTTCAGGCCCGCTTCGGGCGCACCATCGACGACTTCATCGCCGCGCCCACCGGGACCATGGCGGTGGTGCTCTCACGGCAGATCGTCCTCACCCCCGACGAGAAGCAGGTCGCAATCCAGAAACTCCGCGAAGCCTTTGCCGAGCATCTTCGGCAGAAGGACGCGGCGAAAGGCCCCGCCACTGCGGGCCACTAGGAGGGAACTCGGCATGAAGACCAGGACCAAGATTCTGTTGGGCGCGGGGCTGGTGGTGGCGGCCTTCGTCGTGACCTGCGCGCCCAGCGCGCCGAAGCAGGCGGCGAAGCCGAGCGGGGCAGTGACCTCGGACATCGCGGTGGCTGCCCAGAAGACCTACGTGCCGCCCGGAGACCTGGACGAGTTCTACATGTTCGCCTCGGGCGGGCACTCGGGCCAGGTCTACGTCTACGGCATCCCCTCGATGCGCCACCTCTCCACCATCCCGGTGTTCACCCCCTATCCGGCGACCGGCTACGGCTTCGACGACGACAGCAAGAAGATGCTGGGAAACCTCACCTGGGGCGACGCGCACCACCCCGCGCTCTCGGAGACCAACGGCGCCTACGACGGCCGCTGGCTGTTCATCAACGACATGAACGGGCGGATCGCCCGCATCGACCTCCGGGACTTCAAGACCAAGCAGATCCTGGGGCCCATTCCCAACGTCTCGGGGAATCACTCCTCCAGCTTCGTCACTCCCAATACCGAGTACGCGATGATGGGGACCCGCTTCTCCATCCCCATCCCCAAAGGAACGGCGCTCCCGGTGGAGAAGTACGCCACCGACTACAAGGGCATCCTGGCCGGCATCAAGATCGACCCCAAGAGCGGCGAGATGTCGCTGGGCTGGGAGATCATGATGCCGCCCTTCGACTACGACCTGGGCGACGCGGGGAAGAAGGTGTCGGACGGGTGGATGTTCTTCACCTGCTACAACTCCGAGCGGGCCACCGGGAAGCTGGAGGTGACCGCGTCGCAGAAGGATCGGGACTACATCGCCGCGGTGGACTGGCGCCTGGCGGAGAAGGCCACCACCGAGGGGAAGGGGAAGATCATCGGCGGGGTCCGGGTCCTCGATCCCCGCGAGGTGCCGGGGCTCGTCTACTTCATGCCCTGCGGCAAGTCGCCCCACGGGGTCGATGTCTCTCCGGACGGCAAGTACATCATCGGCTCGGGGAAGCTGGCCGGCATCACCACCGCCTTCAACTTCGAGAAGGTCCAGACCGCGATCCGCAACAAGGACTTCACCGGTGACGAGGACGGAATCCCGGTGCTCAAGTACGAGAGCATCAAGGACGCCGAGGTGCCGGTGGGCCTCGGGCCGCTCCACACGCAGTTCGGGCCTGACGGGTACGCCTACACCTCGCTCTTCGTCGACAGCGCGATTGCCAAGTGGAAGCTCGGCACCTGGGAGGTGGTGGACAAGACGCCCATGTCCTATTCCATCGGCCACCTCGCCGCGGCCGAGGGTGACACGGTCGAGCCACAGGGCCGGTTCCTGGTGGGGCTGAACAAGCTCTCGCACGGGCGGCACCTCTCGGTCGGTCCGTCCCAGCCCGAGTCCTCGCAGCTGGTGGACATCTCGGGCGAGAAGATGAAGCTGCTCTACGACGCCTTCACCGAGCCGGAGCCGCACTACGCGCAGATCATCCGCGCCAGCAAGCTCCACCCCATCGAGGTCTACCCCAAGGAGGAGAACAAGCACCCGCTGGCGGTCTGGGACCTGAAGGACACCGGCGTCACCCGGCAGGGGAACAAGGTGACGGTGAAGGCGATTCTCACCCGCTCCACCATCACTCCCACCAGCTTCACCGTGAAGCCGGGTGACCTCGTCACCGTGGCGCTCACCAACATCGAGCAGACCACCGACGAGCTCCATGGCTTCGGCTTGCTCGACTACAACATCAACCTGGTGGTCGATCCGGGGGAGACCAAGACGGTCACCTTCAAGGCCGACAAGCAGGGCGTCTTCCCCTACTACTGCACCAACTTCTGCTCGGCGCTGCACCAGGAGATGCAGGGATACCTGGTGGTGAGCCCGACGGTGAACTGACAGCCGCGCAGCCGGCGAGGAGTGTTCCATGGCTTCGGTGCTGGAGAAAGAGCAGCAGCTGCTCGACCGGCCGCTGGGCTGGAATCCCCGGGCACTCCTCGCCCTCGCCGCGCTGGTGGCGGCGCTGGCCAACTTCCTCCCGCTCTGGAACCTGACGATGTTTGCGCCGCAGTACCCGGACGGGCTGCGGCTGGACATCTACAGCTTCAAGCTCGAGGGCGGGAACCGGGGTCAGGATGTCCGGGAGATCAACCTCCTAAACCACTACATCGGGATGAAGGACCTGACGGAGGAGGACTTTACGCAGTTCCGCTGGCTGCCCTTCGCCCTGGGGGTGCTGGCGCTGCTCTTCCTGCGGGCCGCGGTGCATGGCCGGGTGGCGCAGCTGCTCGACGTGAGCGTCCTTTTCACCTACTTCGGCCTCTTCTCGCTCTGGTCCTTCGGGTACACGCTGTACCGGTACGGACACGACCTGTCGCCTCAGGCCGCGGTGAAGGTCGCGCCGTTCATGCCCCCGCTCTTCGGCCACGCCAAGCTGGCCAACTTCGACGTCTACTCGTTCCCCCAGCTCGGGACCTACGCCATGCTCCTGGTGGTCTTGCTGCTCGCCACGGCGATGCTGTTCGCCCTCCGGCGCAGGTCAGCCGGGCCCGGCGTCCCCGCAGCGGAGCCCGTGCGGTGACCCTGCTCCTCCTCCTGGCGCTCGCTGCCGGTGGCCCCGAGATGTCGGCCATCGAGCCGGGGGCGCTCGAGGAAAGGCCTCCGCCCGCGGAGGCCTCCGTGCTCCAGCCCCGGGTGGATGCCGCGGCTCCGGGTGAACGCATCGACGTCGACCCGGGCGAATACCCCGGAGATCTGGTTCTCGATCGCCCGGTGACCCTGGTCGGGCATGGGCGGCCGCGGCTGCTGGGATCGGGGAAGGGGAGTGTGGTCCGGGTACGCGCGTCGGGAGTCACAGTCGAGGGGTTCGACATCGACGGTCGGGGGGGCGGCTCCATCGATCGGGACTCCTCGGGGATCCACGTCGCGGCGTCCGGCTTCACCGCCCGCGACTGCGGGATCACCGGCGCGCTGTTCGGCATCTATCTCCGGGCCGCCGACGGCGCGCGGGTCGATCGCTGCGAGATCCACGGAATCACGGGCAAGGAGGATGGGGAGAAGGGCTCCGGGATTCACATCTGGAACACCCGCGGCTTCGAGCTCACCGGGAACCGCGTCGATCTGTCGCGCGACGGGCTGTACATCCAGTCCTCCTCGGGCGGACGGATGCGGGGCAACGTGGTCCG
This sequence comes from Myxococcaceae bacterium, assembly GCA_035543115.1. Classification (GTDB taxonomy): domain Bacteria; phylum Myxococcota; class Myxococcia; order Myxococcales; family Myxococcaceae; genus RPRB01. The sequence continues at coordinate 35,705 of DATKKF010000120.1, read as the reverse complement.
GCACGTCCGTTACGGGCTGCACTTCATGTACTCGGACGACAACGTGTTCGAGGAGAACGTCTTCGAGCAGAGCGCGGCCGGCGCGGTGCTGATGTATTCGCGGAGGCTCACGCTCCGGCGCAATCAGTTTCTCCACAACCGCGGCTTCGCCTCGGTGGGCGTGCTCTGCCAGTCCTGCGAGGACTCGATCGCCGAGGACAACGTGCTCCTGGACAACGCCCGCGGCCTCTTCCTGGAAGGCTCGCGGCGCAACGTCTTCCGCCGGAACCTCATCGCCGACTCGGACGCGGCGATCGTCCTCTTCGACTCCTGCGCCGCCAACCGCTTCGAGGACAACGCGTTCCTCGGCAACCTGAGCCCGCTCACCCTCGTGGGCCGGCGAACCGACACCTCCTTCGACGGAAACTTCTGGTCGGACAACGACTGGCCGGACCTCGACGGCGACGGGTGGAGTGACGGCGAGTACGTCCTCTCCAGCCTCTTCGACCATCTCCGGGGAAACCTCCTCGCCGCCGACCTCCTGGTGCGGAGCCCCTCGGCGCTGGCCCTCGCGGCGGCGGAGCGGACCTTCCCGGTCCTCGAGGCGGTGAAGGCCGTCGACCACCGGCCCCTCGCCCGTCTGCCGGACCTTTCGCGCCTCCCGGTGGTTCGGAGTGAAGTAAGACGGCCAAGCCTGCTCGGGATGACGGCCAGCCTTGGACTCCTGGCCGCCGGCGCGGGAGTGCTCTCGCGGGGGAGGCGGCGGTGATCCTCTTCCGCGACGTCTCCAAGTGGTACGGGAGCCAGGCCGCGCTTCGCACTCTGACCTTCTCGGTGGGCCCCGGCGAGGTGGTGGCGGTGGTGGGGCCCAACGGCTCGGGGAAGACCACCTCCCTCAAGGCCGCCGCGGGGTTGCTCCGTCCCACCTCGGGCGAGGTGCTGCTGGGGAAGGAGTGTCTGCCCGCGCACCTTCCTGGCTCCCGCCGGGCCATCTCCTTCCTTCCCCAGCGGGTGACCTTCCCCGGCGCGCTCACCGGCGCCGAGGTGGTGGACTTCTATGGACAGCTGCGCTCGGCCCCTCCGGGACGGGGATCCCAGGTCTTGAAGCTTGCCGCCCTGAACGGCGCCTCGGGCCGGATGGTGAGCACCTACTCCGGCGGGATGCTCCAGCGGCTCGGGCTGGCGGTGGCGGCCCTGCCCGAGGCGGAGGTGCTGCTCCTCGACGAGCCCACCGCCTCGCTCGATGCTCCCGGGATGCAGGCGATGCGGCGGCTGATCGCCGCGGCCAGGGAGAAAGGGAGCGCGGTCCTCTTCACCTCGCACCAGCTGGAGGACGTGAAGCAGCTCGCGGATCGGGTGGTAATACTGGTGGAGGGCCGGCTCGCGGCCGAGCTCAGCCGCCCCGAGCTGGAGACGCGTCTGGCCCTCGGCGGAACGCTGCGGCTCGAGCTGGACCGCTGCCCCCCCGAGGTCCTCACCCGCGTGAGCGCCCTCGCCGCTGCACCGGAGTGGGACGGCCGGTTCCTCGCGGTGCGAGGGTCGCCGGAGGAGCGGGCCCGGGTGGTGGAGGCGGTGCGCGGGGCGGGGATCACGCTACGGGCGCTCTCCTCGACCGAGGGTGGGCTCGAGACCCTCTACCGCGAGCTGGGGGTCGCATCGTGAAGAGAGTGGCGCTACTCGCGGTCGTCGGCGCCCTGGCCTGCTCCCGAGGCCCACCGCCCCCCGCTGCACTCGACACCCGTAACGATGCCTGTGCCGGCTGCCGGATGCTGGTCTCGGATCCGCGGACCGCCGCGCAGCTAGTCGCTCGTGGAGAGGAGCCCCTCTTCTTCGACGACGTGGGCTGTCTCGCCCGCTACCTCCGGGAGCATCCGCCGCGCCCGGGGGCAGTGGCCTATGTCGCCGATCATCGAAGCGGAGCCTGGGTGCTGGCCCGGGAGGCCTCCTACGTGCTCCAGCCGGTCGCCTCCACGCCCATGGGCTCACACTTCCTCGCCTACCGGGATCCCCGCTCGCGGGATTCCGATCCCGCGGCGGCGGGCGGCCGTCCCCTCGCACCCTCAGAGGTGTTCGGCGAGCCTCCCCGGGAGCCGGTCCGATGAACGCGCTCCTTCTCGTCGCCCGGCAGGAGCTGCTGCTCTCGGCCCGGGCGCGTTCGATCCAGATCTTCGCCGCGGTCTTCGCCCTGCTGGCGCTGGCCGTGGCGGGCTCGGGCTACGTGCTCACCGGGGGCGTGGGGGTACAGGACTTCGCCCGCACCGCCGCCTCACTGCTGCAGCTCGTCCTGCTGGTGGTGCCCCTGATGGCCCTACTTCTGGGGGTGGTGGCTCTGTCCGGGGAGCGGGGCTCGCTGGAGTTGCTTTTCGCTCAGCCGCTCGCCCGCCGCGACATCCTGCTCGGAAAGCTGCTCGGCCTGGGCGCAGCACTGGTCGGCGCCGAGGCGATCGGCTTCGGCGCGGCGGGGGCGCTCATCTACTGGAAGACCGACCAGCTCGGGCTGGGGAGCTATCTGGTCCTGGTGGCCGGGGCGGCGGTGCTCACCGGAATCTTCCTTGGCCTGGCGGGCGCAATCGCCTCCGGTGCGCCGGGCCAGAAGCGCACCCGGGCGATCGCCGTGGCGCTGGTGGTCTGGTTCGGGGCGGTCATCTTCCTCGACCTGGTAGCCCTCGGCCTCTGCACCCTCCTTCCGTCGGGGCTCGGCTCGCGAGTGCTCATCGTCTCGGTCCTGGTGAATCCAGCCTCGGCCCTCCGCACGGCCGAGCTGCTCCTCTTTGAGGGAACTGCCGCATTCGGCGCCGCGTCGCTGGCGCTGCTCCGCTTCACCCACGGACCTGTGGGGGCAGCCCTCGCCCTGGGCGGGAGCCTGTTCCTCTGGCTGGTGCTTCCGGTCATCGTGGCGATACACCGGCTCCGGGCAGCGGACCTCTGAGTCGCCGGGCCTAGCTCAGCGCCGGAGCGGAGGAAGCTCCCGTCCACCACGTGGAGGTTGTCCACCTCGCGCGCCTTGCAGTTGGCGTCCAGGGCGGAGGTCTTCGGGTCGCGAGGGGCAAGTGTGGCGCTCTGGCGGCCATCGGCGCTGGAACTCACCGGCGATCTCGCCGGATGAGGTCCTCGACGTCGTCGAGCCGAAGTCGGATGGCGTTGGACACGCGGTCATGGGGCAGGGCGTCCCGAGCGCAGAGGCAGTAGACCGTCACCGGGCGCACCCGGAGCAGCTCGGCGACCTCCCCGACGGTCAGGAGCCGGTTGGCCTCGATGTGGAACCGGCGGAGGGGGGGTGGCTCTCCTTGGCGGTTGCCAAACCCCCGGAATGACGACCCGGGCGCAACCGGTCTGAACCGGTGGAAGCGGCGGAATCGCCCGAGAGCCCCTTCCCAAGCCGAGGGTCGCGGGTTCGACCCCCGTCTCCCGCTCAAGTCAAAGAGGCTGGAAGTCCTCGCGTCGCCCGCGCTGCCGAGAGGGGCCTCGGCTTGGTCGTTACGACGGTCGTGTCGCTGCCCGCGTTCGCCGTGAGGTTGGGCGGATGGGGTGCTGGGGCTCGACGGAGAGCTGAAGTCGGGGGCGCCGCTCAGGTGGGACGGATTTAAGTCAAAGCGGTCCCGATCGAACGTTTCGCGATATGCACTGCTTGCAACGCGGGAGGGGGGTCCCTCTCATCCCTCCTCGCGCGGGGACAGATCATGGCGGACACCACCGTTGGATTCCTCGTCTTTCCGGACTTCACCCAGCTGGACCTGACCGGGCCGTACGAGGTCTTCAGTCGGATGCCAAACGTCCGGGTGGAGCTGGTCGGGACCGAGCCCGGCCCCATTCGAAGCGAGCGAGGTCTCACCTTCCAGCCCCGCGCCGACCGGGCCGCCGCCCCGAGGTTCGACGTCCTCTGCATCCCGGGCGGACTGGGAGTCAACGAGCTCCTCCAGGACGACCGGGTGCTCGACTGGGTGGCCGACGCCGGGGGCCGGGCGGAGCTCGTCACCAGCGTCTGCACCGGGGCGCTGGTGCTCGGGGCAGCCGGACTGCTCCGCGGCTACCGGGCGACCACCCACTGGCTGTCGCTGGACCTTCTCACCGAGTGCGCAGCCATTCCGGTCGGCGAGCGGGTGGTTCGTGATCGGAACCGCGTCACTGGCGCCGGCATCACCGCCGGCATCGATTTCGGGCTCGCGGTGGTGGCCCAGCTGCACGACCAGGAGGCCGCGGAGAAGATCCAGTTGATGATGGAATACGATCCGGCGCCGCCCTTCCACGCCGGGTCACCGCGAACGGCACCTGCCGCCCTGGTCGAGCGGATCAAGAAGGAGCGCTCACCGCTCCAGGACGAGCGAAGGCGACTGCTGGTGGCGGCGGTGAATCGCCGCGCGCGGGCCTGAGCGGCATCTCGAGGAGGAGCCGGCGTGGACTATCGACAGCAATTCAGGGTTCAGCCGGGATCTTCCGTCGACCTGGCGAAGATCGATCCGGACCTCGTCCCCGAGCAACCATCGAAGACCGAGGCAGACGAGGAGCTACGGCAGTCCATCGATGCGCTGGGAAAGCTGCAGTACCGGATGTGGGCCGAGCAGAAGCACGCGCTGCTGGTGGTGCTCCAGGGCCTCGACGCCGCGGGGAAGGACGGCACCGTCCGCCACGTGATGACCGGGATCAATCCCGCCGGCTGCCGCGTGACCGCGTTCAAGGAGCCCACGAAGGAGGAGCTCGCCCACGACTTCCTCTGGCGGGTCCATCCTCATGTCGCTGCCCGGGGCGAGGTCGCGGTCTTCAACCGCTCGCACTACGAGGAGGTGCTCATCGTTCGCGTGCACCAGCTGGCGCCAGCTGCGGTCTGGTCGCAACGCTACGACGAGATCAATGCCTTCGAGGTGATGCTCCATCGTGAGAGCCAGACCACCATCCTCAAGTTCTTTCTCCACATCTCCAAGGACGAGCAGCTCCGACGGTTCGAGAACCGCCTCGAGGACCCGATGCGGCAGTGGAAGATCAGCGAGGCCGACTATCGTGAGCGCGACCACTGGGACGACTACCAGACTGCGTACCAGGACGCGTTGAGCCGGACCTCCACCGAGCATGCCCCATGGTTCGTCATTCCCGCGAACCACAAGTGGTTCCGGAACCTCGCCGTCGCCAAGATCCTCGTCGAGACCCTGGAGGCGATGAAGATCGAGCTCCCCCAGCCCACCGTCGATCTGAAGCGAATCCGCGAGCTCTTCCACAAGGCGGGGGCCGGGAAGGAAGCCCCGGCTCCAGGACGGCCTGTGCGGTGACGCCCCGGTCCGGTCCCAAGAGCCCTGGCCGACATGGCGGTTCTGAGCCACGTCACCATCGAGGTCCACCGCTGCGAGGACGCCGGATCCGGCGCTACGTGCGTCCCTTCCAGCCGGCGCGCTTGAGGGTGCTGTACATGGTGGGGAGCGAGACCTTGAGATCCTTGGCCAGCGAAGCGGCGCTCTTCCCGCCCTCGACCTGCTTGCGGAACTCACCCGCCTGATCGACGGTGAACTTGAATGCGCGCCCGCGCTTGCGCGGCGCCCCGTCGCGCGGCCTGGCGGCACGCGGTGGCCGGCCTCGGCCCCGCTGGCCGCGTCCCTTCCAGCCGGCGCGCTTGAGGGTGTTGTACATGGTGGGGAGCGAGACCTTCAGATCCTTGGCCAGGGAAGCGGCGCTCTTCCCGCCCTCGACCTGCTTGCGGAACTCGCCCGCCTGATCGAGGGTGAACTTGAATGCGCGCCCGCGCTTGCGCGGCGCCCCGTCGCGCGGCCTGGCGGCACGCGGTGGCCGGCCTCGACCTCGCTGGCCGCGTCCCTCCCAGCCGGCACGCTTGAGGGTGTTGTACATGGTGGGGAGCGAGACCTTGAGCTCCTTGGCCAGGGAAACGGCGCTCTTCCCGCCCTCCACCTGTCGGCGAAGCTCGGCGGCCTGAACGTCGGTGAACTTGAAGGCACGGCCTCGCTTGCGAGGCGCTCCGTCGCGAGCCCGGGCGCTCCGTCCCGGCCCTCTCTGGCCACCGAGGAGCTGGCGATGGTCGACGATTCCCTGCATCTGCCGCTTGAGCTGGGCGTTCTCGTTCACCAGTGCGCGCATCGCGTCTTCCAGATGCCGGAGAGCGCTGGTGATCGCGCTCATCCCGTCGGGCGTTCTTGCCATGCGGCGGACACTACACTGAAGTTAGCCACTGGTAGGAAAACAAAACGCTCTTGCTGTCATTTCGACAGGAATACCAACCTTCATCGCGGTGATCCCGGCAGGAGGGACGAGGCGATGTCCGTCAGGATCGTGCAGCTCGGAAGCAGGCGCCTCCCTGGCGAGGGCCTCCGGGTCGGAACGGTGCGGCACCCGCCCCGGGGGGTGCGCAAGGAGGAACTCGCCCGGCGCGACTATTACGACGTGTGGTTTCCCAACCTGGCACCCAGTGCGGAGGCGGTCGCCGCGGTGCGCGCGGACCCCGGCCCCGCCGCCTGGCAGCGGTTCGTCCGGCGCTACCGCTCGGAGATGGGGCGGCCCGAGCCGGGGCGGACGCTGGATCTCCTCGCCGCCCTGTCCCACACCGCCGAGTTCTCGGTGGGCTGCTACTGCGAGGACGAGCGCCGCTGTCACCGATCGATCCTGCGCCTGCTGCTGGAGGAGCGGGGGGCGACGCTGGCCTGAGCCCGGTCAGGGTCCGCCTCCGGTGAACAGGGAGTCGTGCTGGCCTCCGGGGGTGGGCAGGTCGGCGCCGACCACGCCGGTCGCCCGAGCGTGTGCGCTTCCGCGACGGGCCGGCCCGCTCAGGGCGCCGGGAGGCTGGCCTCGCGCGGCGGCGCCACCCGTGGCAGCCGGAGCCGGGCGTCACATCCGCGCCGCCCCTCGGCGTTGCGCAGGGTGAGCGTGCCGCGGTGCGCCTCGGCGATCTGCCTGCACAGCACCAGCCCGATGCCGGAGCCCTCGGGCTTGGTGGTGTAGAAGGGCACGAAGAGGTTGCGTGAGTCGAGCAGCCCCGGCCCCTCGTCGGAGACCACCAGCTCCACCTCACCCGGGGCCTCCTCCCAGCCGATGCTCACCCCGCCGCCGGTCGCGCTGGCCGCCTCCGCGGCGTTCTTCAATAGATTGATGAGCAGCTGCTCCAGCTGGTCGACATCGCCCCGCACCCAGGCCGGCGGGCCGGGCACCACCCGTACCCCGGGCGTCCGGTCGAGCGCCGTCACCCGCTGCACCAGCGCCGGCACGCTCACCGGGGCGAGCGTCGGAGGCGGCAGCTTCGCCAGCCGAGCGTAGGCGGCGAGGAAGCGCGACAGCGCCTCGCTCCGCCGGGCGACCACCGTCAATCCGGAACGCACGTCCGGCACCCACTCCGACGGGTCTCCCTTCCCGAGCACCGCCTGGAGGCTGGCGGCGATGCTCTGGATGGGGGCGAGGGAGTTGTTGATCTCGTGGCTCAGCACCCGGACGATGCGCTGCCAGGCGGCGCGCTCCTCCTCGCGCACCACCCGCCGCAGGTCCGCCAGAACCACCAGGACGTGCGGCAGGCCCTCGCGCCGGAACTGCGAGCGCCGCAGCTCGTAGGGGCCGCCCTGGCCCCCGAAGTCGGTGTCCACCCGCCGCGGCGTCTCGCCCTCGAGGAGCCCGGCCATTCCCAGGGACTCCGCATCGTGTCCCAGCAGCTGCGATGGAGGACGCTGGAGCAGCCGGGCTCCGGCCCGGTTGACCAGGCGGAGCGCGCCGGTGTTGTCGAAGGCGAAGATGCCGACGTCGATCTCCTCCAGCACCTGTCCGAGCAGGGCCCTCGCCTCCAGCTCCCCCAGCCGCTCGGTGCGAAGCTGGTCACCGAGCGCGTTCACCTCCCACACCACCTCCCCCAGCGGGTCGTCGCGGTCGGCGTCGCGACCCCGGACGGAGTAGTCACCCTCGCGGAGGGCGGAAACCAGGTTGCTCAGCGTCTTCAGGCGAAGGACCAGCCGGCTGCGGAGCTGGGCGACGACCGCCAGCGAGACCGCGACCGCCCCGCCCACCAGCCCCCATCGCAGCCCGCTCGAGGGAAGCGCCCGCCAGCCGAGCACGGTCGCCAGCACCAGCCCCGGCAGGACCGCCAATGCTGCGCCGAGGGCGAGCCTCCGCTCGAAGGTGAGGAATCGACCCATGTCCGAGGGCCGAGAATGCCAGGTCAGCTGGCCTTCAGCCCGTACTGCTGGAGCCGCCGGTAGAGCGCGCTCCGCGACAGCCCGAGGAGCCGGGCCGCGTCGCTCACGCTGCCGTCGGTGCGCCCGAGGGCCCGCTGGATGAGGTACCGCTCGGCGTCCTCCAGCGTCATGTCCTCGACGCGGGGCCCCGCTCCGTCGCGCGGCCGGAGCACCAGGTCCTCGGGGGTGAGCTCGGCGCCGCGGGCCATCAGCACCGCCCGCTCGACGCAGTGCTCGAGCTCGCGGACGTTGCCCGGCCACGGGTACTCGAGCAGCGCCTTGAGCGCCGCCGCCCCGAAGCGCTGCACTGGCTTGCGGTAGCGCGCGGCCTGCGTGGCGAGGAAGGCGGTGGCCAGGGCAGGGATGTCCTCGCGGCGGTCGCGCAGCGGCGGGAGCACCACCTCCACCGTGTTCAGCCGGTAGAGGAGGTCTTCGCGGAAGGCGCCAGACTTCACCGCGGCGTGCAGGTCGGCATTGGTCGCGGCGAGCACCCGGGTGTCCGCCCGGCGGACCCGGCTGCTCCCCACCGGGTGGAACTCGCCGGTCTGCAGCACCCGGAGGAGCTTCGCCTGCTGGCCGAGTGGCATGTTGGCCACCTCGTCCATGAAGAGCGTTCCCTGGTCGGCGAGCTCGAAGCAGCCGGTCCGGTCCGCCTTGGCGTCGGTGAAGGCTCCCTTGACGTGGCCGAAGAGCTCGCTCTCGAAGACGCCTTCGCTCAGCGCGCCGGCGTTCACCGGGACGAAGGGCTTGCCGGCGCGGTGGCTCATCGCATGGATGCGCCGGGCGACGACCTCCTTGCCCGTCCCGTGCTCGCCGGTGATGAGCACGTTGGCGTCGGAGGGGGCGATGCGGTCCACCAGCTCCAGCACCGCCTTCATCGCCCGCGACTCGGCCACCATCCCCGGGGCACGCGTCTGGAGCCGCTCGTTCTCCGCCGACAGCCGCCGGGAGCGCCGGAGCGCGTCGGCGAGCTCGACCTGGCTCCGCAAGGTGGTGACCAGCCGGGTGTTGTCCCAGGGCTTGGTGACGTAGTCGCGCGCCCCGCCGCGCATCGCGTCCACCGCACCCTCCACGCTGCCCCAGGCGGTCATCACCACCACCGGGAGCTGCGGGTCCAGCTGCTGGAGCCTGGCGAGCAGCTCCAGGCCCTCGCGACCCGAGGTGGTGTCGCGGGTGTAGTTGAGGTCCATCAGCACCACGTCCACGTCCTCGGTCTCCGCCGCGCCCAGGACCCCGGCGGGAGAGCTGGTCGGCACGACGGTGAACCCGCTGGCCTTGAGGAGGAGCCGGAGGGCCTCCACCACGTCCGGCTGGTCGTCGGCCACGAGGATGCGGGGCTGGGCGAGCGACATGGTGCGCTTCCTCCTAGTCCCGGAGCCAGCCGTCGGCCATGTGGAGGGTCCGTCTTCCGTAGCTGGCGTTGTCTGCACTGTGCGTCACCTGGACGATGGTGGTGCCTTCGGCGTTGAGACGCCGGAACAGCGCCATGATTTCCGCCGCCTGCTCGGAGTGCAGATTCCCGGTGGGCTCGTCGGCCAGGAGCAGGCTCGGCTCGTGGATGATGGCCCGGGCCACGCCCACCAGCTGCTGCTGGCCGCCCGAGAGCTGGGAGGGGTAGAGGTCCTTCTTCCCCACGATGTGGAACCGGTCGAGGGTGTCCGCCACCCGGGCCTGGATCTCCCTCCGGGAGAAGCCGCGGTACCCCAGGGGCACCTCCAGGTTCTCGGCCACCGTGAGGTCGTCGAGCAGGTGGTATCGCTGGAAGACGAAGCCCACGTGCCGCCGGGCGAGCGCCTGGCGTTCACGGGTGGACATCCGGTCCACCCGCTGGCCATCCAGCTCGTATTCTCCGCTCCAGTCGGCGTCGAGCATGCCCAGCACCGCCAGCAGGGTGCTCTTCCCCGCCCCGGACGGGCCCATCAGGGTGAGGAAGTCGCCCTTCTCCACGACCAGGTTCACGTTGCGGAGGAGGAAGAGTGCCCCGGTCCCCGACTTGACCGACTTCTCGAGACCCCGGACGCGGATCATTCCCAGCGCCTCCCGGCGCAGCCCATCCTCGCCATGCGCTCCGGGCGTGACCCGGGCGCGTCGCTCCACAGTGCTTGCGCCGCCCAGCCGGCCGCGGCCGCTGCGTGCTCCAGGGGCCGGGTGCGCACCGCGCGCGCCGCTGCGGTCACCGCGGGGTCCTCCGAGAGGCGGACGCCCACCGCGAGCAGCACGGTGACCAGCAGCAGCGCCAGCGCTCCCCGGCGCTCTCGCGTGGCGTCCATCACCGGTTCACCCCAGCGCGCTCGTGGTGTCGTCCTCCACCACCCGGCCGTCGAAGAGGCTCACCGTGCGGGTGGCGAGCTTGGCGTGACCGAGGTCGTGGGTGACCATGCAGAGGGTGGCGCCGCCGGCGTGCAGCTCGCGGAGCAGCTCCATCACCGCCTGGCCGTTCTTCGAGTCGAGGTTTCCGGTGGGCTCGTCGGCGAGCAGGAGCAGCGGGTCGCCGGCGACGGCCCGGGCCACCGCCACGCGCTGCTGCTGACCGCCTGAGAGCTGCCCGGGGAGGTGCTTCCTGCGATGGGCCATGCCCACCCGCTCCAGCGCGCTCTCCACCCGCCGCTTCCGCTCCGCCGCGGGCATGCCCCGGTAGGTGAGCGGCAGCTCCACGTTCTCGAAGACGGTCAGATCGCCGATGAGGTTGAAGCTCTGGAAGATGAAGCCGATCTGCCGGTTGCGCACCCAGGCCCGCTGCGAGGCGCTGAGCCCGGACACCGGACGGCCGTCGAGCAGGTAGGTCCCGGAGCTCGGGGTGTCGAGCAGCCCGAGGATGGCGAGCAGGGTGGTCTTCCCCGAGCCGGACGGGCCGACGATGGCCACCCACTCCCCCTGGTGCACCGTCATGTGCACGTTGGACAGCGCGTGGGTCTCCACCTCGTCGGTGAGGAAGACCTTGGTCACCCCCTCGAGGTGCAGCAGCCGCTGTCCGGCGGCGGGTCGAGCGTCTCGGGAAACGGGCTGGATTGCGGTGTCGTTCATCGAAGCCTCACGGTCTCGCTGGCGTCCCACGCGGACATGTCCGAGAGCACCACCCGGTCTCCCTCGGACAGTCCGCCCTTCACCTCGATGGTGTTCACGCTGCTGCGGCCCAGCGCGACGCGGGTGCGCTGGGCGGTGTCGCTCCCCGGGGCGAGCCGGTACAGCTCCACCGTGCTCTCCGGCTGCGCTCCGGCGGGACGTCCCACGTAGAGCACATCGGGGAGCTTCTCGATCTCGATGGTCCCCTCGACGGTCAGGTCAGGACGGGCGCCTTTCGGCAGCGCACCTTCGAGCTCCACCTCCACCAGCACCGTCCCCTGGGAGGCGGCGGGATTCACCCGGCGCACGTGGCCCGGGACGATGCCGTTCCGGGTGTCGATCTCCACGTGCTCGCCGAGGGCGACGTCCTTGGCCTGCGTCTCGGGGATGCGCAGCTCGGCCTTCAGCTCACCGGGCTGGACGACCTTGGCGAGCAGGGTCCCGGGGACGACCCACTGGCCCAGCTCCAGCGGCAGGTCCTGGAGGATGCCGTCATCGCCCGATCGCACGTGCATCGAGTCCACCAGCTGCTTCCGGAAGCGCGCCACCGCCCGGAGCTTCTCCAGCTGGTCGCCCACCGCGCGGGTGCGGTCGGCCAGGCTCCGCTGAAGGACGGCGACCTGGTCCCTGCTGAGCTTGAGGCGCTCGGCGAGGTCCTTCGCCCGGTCGTTGCTCAACCCGGTGTCGATGTCCGAGAGCATCGCCCTGGCGTGGAGCTTGCGGTCCGCCTCGGCGCGCCGGCGGGCGTCGGCGGCGTCGGTCTCCAGCTGGGCGACGGTGGCCTCCTGGCGGAGCCGGTCGTTGGCCAGGTTGCTCTTGAGCGCGAGCAGGTCGGCCTCGGCGGAGGAGACCTGGCGCTCGGCCTCGAGCGACTGGAGCATCACGTCCGGGTTGGAGAGCTCGACCAGGAGGGTATCCGCCTTCACCTGGGCGCCAGGGCGGAGGTGGATGCGCTCCACGCGGCCGGCGGTGTCGGCGGTGATCCACCGGATGTGCTCGGGGACCAGAGTGCCGGGGCCCTTGACCGCCCGGAGCATCGCCCCCCGGCGGACGGTGTCGATCCACACGCCGCTCTTCTCCACCGCCGGGGCGGCGGGCTTGACGCGGGTGAGGCCCAAGGCGAGCAGCGCCACCACCACGGTGGCGCCACCGGCCAGGTAGACCGGACGGAGGCTGCGAACTCTTTCGCGAGGGATGTCCACGGCGCGGCAGCGGACCTAGCCAGCGGCGTGCCAGAGTCCGGGGTGCGACGCAGCAGCCCGGAAAGACGACGGTCTTCGGGCAGCCATCCACCCGCGCGGAGCGCCGGCTGTCTCTGGCCTCAGGCCGATGCCGGCATCGCGGATCCCAGAAGCGGACACCCCGCAGGAGACGAGCGCAGGTGCACTTCGCTCGGAGGGGCTGCCACACACGGTGTCTCGCCCCGACCTGCCCGAGCTCGGCGTGCAGTCGAAGGAGCCCCTGACAGGAGCGGCGGCGGCTCGTCTCATCGGGCCGCCCTGACCGCGGAGCGGAGCTCGGAGAGCGAGACCGTGGTGCGGAGGGCCGGCGAACGGCCAGCGGGAGTCACGAGATCGAGCCCCTCCAGCGAGGCCGGAACCGCATGCTCCTCCGCACCGCCTTCCCCGGGTTGCACCCGGTAGACACCCTGGGCGAGGCCTACCACCCGGTGCCGGTCACCGGCACGCTCGAGGAAGAGCACCACCCGCTCGCCCGGAACGAGCGCCGCCACGCCCGAGACGCGCTGCCCGAGGCCGTCGCGCTCGCCGCCCGGTTGCACCACGGTGATGCGACCGGTGGCGGTGCCCTTCCAGGTCTCGCGAACGTCCACCTGGACGTGGGTCATGATCCGGCGGTGGTCGCCGGTCCACACCGCGGAGGCGGAGACCACCTGGGCGTCCACCACGTCGGTGGACGCGGCGGTGAGCGCGGGAACGTCCATCTGAACCGTGATGCTGGCGAGGGCGGAGGAGGCGACGAGCAGAGGAAGCGCAAAGGCGTTCATGCGCTGCCGATGCTACCCGCGAAGGGGGGGCGTGCGCGCGGCTCAACGAGGCGCGTCCTTCGCGGCACGGAGCCGGCTCTCGAGGCGCTCGACGAAGGGGCCATGGGCCAGCAGCGGCGACAGCGTCGGCTCGCGAAGGAACTCCGACAACTGCTGGCGAACCGACGACAGGCTGGCGTCGAGCTCGAGGGTCAGGGTGTGCTCGTCGTGGAGCTCGCCGGCCACGAATGCCCGGTAGAGTCCGACGTCGGGTCCGTCGCAGCGCGTGCTGCGGATCCGGTCGTAGATTGCGGTGGCCCGGGCTGGCTCGCCGGAGAGCGCGAGCGCGTGGCCGAGCAGGGTGGCCGCTTCGCAGCTGGCGGGGTCAAGGCTTGCCGCGTGCTCGAGGACCGGCCGGGCACCATTGACGTCTCCCTGGACCAGACGGAGGAAGCCGAGGTTGTACTGGGGGTCGTACTCAGTGGGGAAGAGGCGAGCGGCGCGCTCGGCGAGAGGAAGCGCCCGGGCGAATTCACCCCGGCGCATCAGGAGCGCGCTCGCGTGGCTGGCGGAGAAGGGATCGAGCGCGTCGAGCTCCGCCGCCCGGACGAACGCTTCCGCTGCTCCCTTCTCGTCCCCCGCGCTCTCCCGGAAGTGCCCCAGGTTGTACCAGGCCAGCCGCGCGTCCGGCGCCTTTCGGGCCGCATCGGTCCAGAGGGCGAGATCGCTCGCCCAGAGCGTCACTCGCTCCCGGGTGAGGAAGATTAGAGCCATGGCCATCCCGGCGGCGAGCGCCACGACGAGCGCACGCCGCCCGCCCGTGATGCGGGTGGCGAGGAGAGCCAGGCCCTCGCCGACGAGCGGCGCGCCTCCCAGGAGCGGGACGTAGAGGTAGCGGTCATTCATCAGCGTGGCCTGGGGGAGGATCTGCGAAACGGGGAGGAGCCCTGCGACGAACAGCCCGGCCCAGCAGGCGAGCCGTGGGCGCTTCCGTGCCGCGACCATCAGGAGCGCGCCGAGCGCGAGGACCAGCAGCAGCGAGCCGGCGACCTCGGCGTCGAGACCGGTGCGGACCGGCGGGGTGTAGATGATCGAGAGGTTCACCGGCCAGAAGAGCAGACGAAGGTACCGGGGAACCACCGTCAACATCGTCAGGAACGTGTCGACCGGCCCTCCGCCATACCAGGCCAAGCCAGCGAATCCGACGGAGCGGCTGTGGCCAGTGACTGCCGTTGTGATGCTGACCTCGACCTTGCCGAGCGCGGTGACCACCGCGAGCGCCGCGGCGGCCACGATGAAGGGGAGCTTCTCCAGGAGCGAGCGCCACGAGGCGCGCGCCCGGCCGAGAGGTAGATCGACGAGCGCGAGCTGGAGCGGGAGCACCACCGCGACTGGCTTGGTCATCAGGGCCGCGATGCCGGCGAGCAGGGCCAGTCCGTAGAAGCGGCGCCGGCCGGCCGTCTCCTGAGCCCGGGCATGGCTCACCCAGGCATGCAGAGCGAGGAGGAGGAAGGCGGTGGACAGCACGGTCTTGCGCTGGGTGATGGAGACCACCGACTCCACCTGGACCGGATGGACGGCGAAGAGGAGCCCGGCGGCCCACACGGCCAGCGTCGGGGCGCCGATCCTGCGCGCCAGCGCCGCGACGAGCGTGGCGTTCAGCAGATGCAGCAGCAGGTTCACCAGGACCGAGCCGCCGGCCCAGGTGCCGAACACCGCGCGGTCGAGCGCGTGTGAAAGGAGGTGGAGGGGGGCCCAGGCGCCCACGGTGATCGTTCGAAACGCGCCGCCGAATGCTGACGCGAGCGGGCCCTGAACCACCGGGTTTTCGAGCACCGTCTCCAGCTCGTCGTTGCCCCGGAGGAAGGGGTGTCCGAGGGCATGGCCCATCGCGAGGGCAATGGCCACCGCCAGGACCGCGAGGAGCACGGGGTCGATCGCTCCCCGTAGCCAGCGTCGCTCCTCGAGGGAAGCCCGGGAAGGCATCACCCGCGCGGAGCGGCGCCTGGTCCCGGGTCTCCTCGGTTGTGTGCGCGCCTTCAAGCCCTGGTCAGGCCTTCCCCCCGGTCGGAACGAGGTGCAAGCAGCGAAATCGTGACGAACCGCAGGGCGACGCCGCCGGACGCCGAGGGCCATCCCGAGCGTGAGGCCGGATTCCGAGGGCTTCCCCGCGCCGGGGGAGCGGAGGGGTGACGGTTCCGCGGCGCCACGCTCGGAACCCCGCGGAAGCAGGGAAGGGGACCCGCCGAGCGGTCTCCGATGTCAGACGGACGAGGGGCAATGGCAACCCAGCACAGGAGCTTGCCGTGGCAGCAATCCAGATGATCGTCGTTGAGGCCTCGAGACGGCCGCCCTTCGTGCTGGAGGGGGATCTCGAGTTGTCATTCTTCCCGCACACGGGCATCGACTTCCTCTGTGGTGGGTGTGATCGCGTCGTCCTCGCCCGCGTGTCCCCGAAGTTCGCCCTCGAGCACTCGTTCCGCTGCCCTCATTGTGGGGCGCTGAACGAGGCACCGTGAGATGCGAGATTCCGGTGAGGCGGCCCGGGCCCCCGTCAGCGTGTCACCGAATCGTCGTGGTTCCTGGCAGACGCCAGGTGGTATTGGGTGCGCAGGCATCCAGGTGGGCACGACGATGGGGAACGGACGTCTTTTGCTCGGGCTGTCTCTCTTGTGCCTCTCCGCCTGTGGCTCGGGTACGCCCGCCCTGGCTCAGCATGTCGTCTTGACCGTCGCCCGATTGCCCGCGGTGTCGACCTCGGGCATCGACCGGGTGGAGCTGACCATCAGCGGCGCGGGAATCAGCACCCCGCTCGTCACCACGCTGGGCAGGGCCTCCGGGAATTCGTGGGGCGCCGTCGTCTCGGGCGTCCCCGCGGGCCCCCAGCGCACATTCCAGGCATCCGCATACGACGCGACGGGCGCGATCCTCTACCAGGGCCAGGCGCTGGTCGACGTGGTGGCCGAGAGCAGCCTGCAGCTCACCCTCGTGCTCCAGGATCCAGCCGACGTCCCGAGCGTGAACCTTCCCCAGATCCAGAGCGTCGAGGCGTCGCAGGGGCGGGTGCCTCCGTCGACTGCGGTGACGCTCCGGGTCAGCGCCGCTGGCGGCGCGGGCGAGACCCTCGGCGTCAGCTGGAGCTCCGACTGCGCTGGCGCGACCGACGCCGGAAGCTTCTCCGACGCCGCCGCTGCGAACACCCAGTGGACCGCGCCGGCCCAGCAGCCGGTCACCTGCGCGATCTCGGTGAAGGTCGCCGGGAGCGGCGGTTCCTCGATCAGCGTGGAGCTGCCGATCCAGGTCTCCAACTAGGAGCCTCGATCGCCGCCTCACCCCTGCGATCGGCTACGGCGCCTTCTCCATCACCAGCGAACCCTTGCGGCTGGCTTCGCGATCCTCCAAGTCGACCCGCAGGGTCTTCCCGTCGGGAGCGACCGTCATCCGGTCCACCTCGACGATCTTGCCCGACCGCTTGCTCGTCTCGACGAGGGTGCCGGGGCTGGCCATCTTGACGGAGATGGTGGTTCCACCGGGATCGCCGTTTACCGGGACCTCCTTGCCATCTTTCCCCGCGTCGTAGCTGAGCCCCGCCGGAGTGCTCATGCTGACCTTCTCGGCCGTGACCTTGTAGGTGACCGTCTTCGCGGTCGCTGAGAGGTGCTGGATCTTTGTGGCGCGCCAGGCTCCCGTGACCGGGTGCGCGTCGGGGCGAGCCTTTCCGATGCGCTGGTACACGATCTCACCGCTCTGTGGTGTGCTGGTCGTCTGGTCGGTCCACGACTGGGTGAGGGTGCTGCCGTCGGTGCTCACCGAGAAGACGGAACTGGTGGCGACCTTCCCGTCCTTCTTGGTCGTCACCTCGACGCTGTCCTTCCCGGTGCTCCGGGCCGACACCGTGTTGTAGTAGGCGTGGCCCTTCACCTGCTGGTCGAAACCGTCCGCCTTGACCGAGATCGGAGGGACGGGCCCGTCGCTCTTCCAGACGCCCTTGAGGAGCGAGACGTTGTAGGGGCGCTTGTCGATCGAGGCCGTCTCTTCCTTCGAGATCCACGTGCCGTCGAGCGGACTCTGGGCCAGGGCGGGGAGCGAGACCAGAACGGCGAACACCAGGAGCCTTCTCATGTGACCTCCAAAAGAGCGTCTTCCTCGGCCAGATCAAGGACCCGAAGAGCGGCGCAGGGCGAGGGAGAGCAGTGCAAGAGCGAACAGCGACGAGGCGAGGCCGCCCGGGGGGCCGCTCGCGTTGCATCCGGAGCCGGACCCACCGGTGTCAGCGGCGGAGCAGTCGTTCGACGCGCGGCCGGCCGGGTACACGTCGCAGACGAACTGCCGACTGCCAGGGTCGAGCGTGCGCCGCGAGACGTCCCCGTAAGGCACCTGGTAGTACATGGTGGAGGTGGGGTCCGGCGCGTGCGCCAGGCCGAGGAAGTGGCCGAACTCGTGCGTGTCGAAGCTCTGGACGTCGTTCGCCACACAGCTCAGCGAGGGCACACCCGCCGCGCAGGGCGGCGAGTCGACCAGGGTGGGGAACTTGCTGACCGCGTTGACCTCCGTGTCGGCGTCGACGACCACGCCGTCATTCGCGCCCGCGGTCACGGTGGTGAGCGCGAGGATGTCGGGGCCATGATCCCAGCAGTCGTACGCGTTTCCACAGCTGGCGCTGGCGTGGCAGGGGTCGGTCGCCGGAACGACGAAGGCGCAGTCGCGAATTCGGACCAGCACCAGATTCTCGTTGTTCCCGTGCTCCTCGTACCCGACGAGGCGCGACGCGGAGCGCGGGCCCTCGACGAGGTCCAGGTTTCCACAGGACTGCATCTGCGCGCGCCAGGTGGCGGCCGAACTCGAGACGGCGTCGAGGAAGCCGGGTCCCAGCGGAGAGTAGCCCGCATCGCTCTGGACGAAGGTGATGGTCGTCCGGGCGCCGGCGGCGACAGGCCAGTGCAGGCAATGCAGGCCGTCGGGCGTCCGGGTTCGCACGTAGCCGGCGTCCGCCTGACCCAGAGCGAGAGTGACGAGGAGCAGGAGAGGGCCGCTCATCGACCCTCCTCCACCTGCGCCCGGAGCCGGGCCAGCGAAATTGTCGTCCTGGGGGCGATGACACCGCCGGGAGGAGCCACGAGGTCCAGGCCCTCCAGCGAGGCAGGAAATGCCTCGGCGTCGGGCCGGCGCGAGATGCGGTACACGCCCTGGGCCAGGCCCACCACGCGGTGGTATGGGCCGCTCCTCGCGAGGAAGAGGACCACCTCCTCACCCGGCGCGAGTGGTGCCACACCGGCGACCTGCTGCACGAGACCGTCCCGCGCGCCTCCGGGCTGGAGCACGGTGAGGCGGCCCACGGCAAGTCCCTTCCAGCTCTCCAGCACCTCGAGGTCGACGCGGGTGACGATCCGCCGGTGGTCTCCGCTCCACTCCGCGCGGGAGGAGGCCACCCGGGCCCTGACCACCTCGGAGGAGGCGGCGGTGAGCGCCGAGACATCCATGGCGAGGGCGCTGCTGGCCGCCGCGTCCGTCGCGCCGACGAGCAGGAGGAGGGCTGCGAGTCTCATGGCCCGACCGTAGTGGGGCGAGCCCTGACGCGGGTCAGACTTCCCGGTGAAGATTGTGGGACGACCGGAGGGTCCGCCGCCGTGACTCGATGGCTTTCCCGGAAACGCTCAGCGGATGAAGTAGCCCACCACGCGCAACTTTCCCTTCTCGTCCACCAGCGTCACCTCCTCGGCGACCGAGCTCTTCTTCTCGAACTTGCTCTGGTAGCTGAGCACCCAGTAAGTCCCTTGCGGCGAACCGGGGACGGAGTCCGCGACCCGTGAGGCGGTCAGCTCTCGCTTCACCAGCTTGCCCAGCGGGCGGCGGACGCTCGCGCCATTCCGCTCCCAGAGGTCCTTGCGCAGACCGGTCTTGAACCAGGTGGCCGATTGCTCCCAGGCAGCCCCGAACTGGTCCGAATCGACCAGCTTCAGCCAGGAGTCGGCGATCTTGATGGCGCTCTTGCGCCCCTGGTCACCGCGGAGCTGGCTGGAAGCGGACTTCGGGGCGGCGGCCTGGGCAGGCAGCGGGGCGGAGGGCCCGGCATCGGTCGGCGCAGACGCGAGGGTCAGGAGGATCAATGCAGAGAGGATCATGCGCCGATGATGCCGCAGCCGGCGCGGGCGGCCGAGCCCGATCAGCTGCGCGCGGGCGGCCGCCTGCGCGGGCGGCCGCGGCGCAACGTCGTGCCTGCGCGGCGCAACGTGCTGAGAATCGTCGGAAGGGCGGCCTTGTACTTCCGGGCAAGCTGCGCGCTCGTCGCGCCGCGCTCGTACTCCCGGCGCAGGGCGACGGCCTGGGAATCATCGAACCGGGTAGGCGCGCCCCGGCGGCTGCCGGATCCCGCCCGGGCGTGCGCCTCGCGCACCATACGGCCCGCGAGGGTCCCGGGAGCGCGCAACGTGCCACGGAGCGCTCCGGTGATGCTCTCCAGGCGCCGCTCGAGCATCTCGTTCCGTTCCGCGATGCGTTCGATCTCTCGCGTCAGCTCTCGAAGAATGCGCTTCAACTTGGCCATCTTGCCCTGCGATCCTCGTGCCGGAGGCGTTCCGACCACCTGAACAGTGTAGCCCTTCGTTCCATCGGGCGTAACGAGACCGTCGCCGAGATGCCCCAGGCATGTTGGTTGCGCCACCAAGTCAATGGGAGGCTGAAAAGTCATGGAAAACCGGTGCCTTCCAGCGAGGTAACGGTGCTCAGCGCTGAGCCGTTCGATTGAGCTGACGGTCGATCGCGCTCTTGAACTGCTCGAAGGGCGCCGCCCCGGCGAGGCGCTCGCCATTGATGAAGAACGTGGGGGTTCCGGCCGAGCCGAGCAATCCCCCCAGCTGGGCATCCTCCAGCACCCGGGCGCGGGTCCTCGGGTCTTGCAGCGCGCCCCGGAACTTGCCGAGGTCGAGCCCGAGCTCTCCGGCCCACCGCTCGTACGCCTCGGCGGACAGGGCGGACTGGTTGGCGAACATCTTGTCGTGCATCTGCCAGAACTTGCCCTGCTGCCTCGCTGCCTCGGCGGCGATCGCCGCCGGGAGGGCATTGGGGTGGATGGACAGCGGCTGGTGCTTCCACACGAAGCGGACCTTGTCGCCGTACTCCTTCGACACCCGGGCCAGGGTCGGCTCCACCATCGCGCAGAAAGGACACTGGAAGTCCGAGAAGCTCACCACCGTCACCGGCGCCGACGGGTTGCCCCGGGCAGGGTCGTCGGGTCGGATGCTCACTCCCAGGGTCGTGCCTGCGGCTGGCTTGGCGGCGACCACGCTCTTCAGATTCTCGTCGCAGACCCGTTCGTAGAAACCGGCGTCGAGCCTGGCCCCGGAGGCGAGCAAGGCATTGGCCCGGGCGAGCTCTGCATCCACCAGCTGCTTCAGCTCCTCCAAGGGTTTCGCTCCCACGGACTGCTTGCAGTTCACGAACATCGTGGGCGTCCCCGTCGCTCCCACGGAGGTCGCCAGCTTCGAGTCCTCGTCGATGCGCTCACGCGCCTTGCTCGAGGCGAGCGACGCGCGAAAGCGCGGCAGGTCGAGCTTGAGCTGGGTGGCCCACACCTCGTACTTCGCCGGACTCAGCTCCTGCTGGGCGGCGAACATGAGGTCATGCATCTGCCAGAACTTCCCCTGCTCCCGGGCAGCCTCCGCGGCCAGCGCGGCGGGCCGGGCATTGGGGTGGAAGGGCAGTGGCTGGTGCTTCCAGACGATCCGGACGTCCTTTCCGTAGGTGTCCTGGAGCTGCTTCAGCGTCGGCTCGACGCGCGCGCAGAACGGGCACTGAAAATCCGAGAAGAGAGCGATGGTGACCTTCGCCAGCGCGGGTCCGCGCACCGGATCGTCCGGCCGGAGCGGGATCTTGCTCGCGGCGGGCGGTGCGGGCGGCGGCGGTGGCGCGCTGGTGGCTCCGTTCTCGATGATCGCCGCATAGAGAGCCTTGGGTGACGTCCCGGAGCGGACGCGCTCGTCCGCCTTCCGGAGCTCCTCGTCCACGATCGCCTTGAAGCCCTCGAGCGTCTGGGCGCCGACCAGCAGCCGACCGTTGACGAAGAACGACGGAGTCGCCGCGGCGCCGAGCTTGACGACCAGAGTCTGGTCGCGGGCGATGCGAGCGTCGTGGGCTCCTGACTCGAGGCCCGCCCGGAACTTGGATACGTCCAGGCCTAGCTTGCCCGCCGCGGCCTCCAGATTCGGGCGGTCCAGCGCCGGAGAGAGCTCGAAGAGCGCGTCGTGCATCTCCCAGAACTTCGCCGGGCCTCCCTGAACACGGGCCTCCTCGGCGGCGACCGCCGCGAGGTGCGCGCGGTCGTGGAAGGAGAGGGGATTGTGCTTGAAGACCAGCCGGACCTTCCCCGGATACGCCTTCTGCAGCTCCTTCAGGACCGGCGCCGTCCGCTTGCAGAAGGGACACTGGAAGTCCGAGGACTCGACGATGGTGACCAGGGCGTCGTCCGGTCCGAGCAACGGGGAGTCGTCCACCGGAACCCGGTAGACGGGGTTCGCCGCGTCGGGAGCACGAGCGGAGGGCGGACCCACCGGGGCTGGGCTGCCGCCTCCGGCCACCCGCGTCGTGCTGCTTCGCCCGATGACGACGCCGAGGCCGAGCCCGAGAACCAGGAGCCCGGCAGCCCACAACGATTTCCGCATGTTCGCTCCCGCAGCCATGGAACCTCCAGCGCTCGCACACACCCAGTCGGTGCACAAGTGAGGGCTCTGCAACGAATCGAGGGCGGGTGGGACGCGGTGGAGACCAATGTTGCACCCCCCGCGTCGCGGGGAACGGCTGGAACGAAAAACAGCAAACTTTCTCTCTAGATTCTGAGCAGCTGGTTCTTTTTGTTCGGGGAAACTCGCCGGGAAAGCGTCACCACAACGTCGCTACCCCGGCCGACCAGCGAGCAGGTACACGCCCGACCGCGTCCAGGGACACCTGTCGCAGGTCCAGGGCCGCAAAACACCGTCTGCGAGGTACACATGCTCAGAAAAGCTGCAACACCGGGAGTCCTCGGAACACTCCTGGTCATCTCCCTGGGAGCTAGCGCTCCAGCCCGGGCGCAGGACTGTACGACCAACCCTGCTCCGTCGGCGACCTGCTTTCACTTCAAGGGCTCGGACACGTTGTTCGACGTGATCTCCGACGGCATCACCCAGGCGCGCGCCTTGACGACCGACCCGGTCACGTCCGCCGCCGCCAAGAAGCTCATCTACGACGGCACGGGCTCGGGCAACGCCGCCAGCCAGATGGAGTTCTCGAGCGACCCCGCTCACCTCGGCGTCCAGTCGATCGGTCCGATGTCCCGGAACTTCCGGCCAAACGAGATCGATTCCGCGGCCACGAACCCCGCCTACGTTCAGCGCGACGCCACGCATTCGAGCGCCGCCGGCCACGTCGCCTGGGCCCCGCAGCCCGTCAACGTGCTTGGGCTGGACGCGGCGGTCTTCGTGTTCAAGAGCAACTCCTCGTGCTTCGATCTGACCTTCGGAAAGTTCACCGACGCCAACGCGACCCCGGTCTCCGTCGACCGGGCGAACATCAACGACAAGCCCACCCTTCTCCCGCTCGCCTTCGGCAACGGGGGCGCGTGGAACAACGCCGCGCCCGCCGCCAACTACCGCAACCAGATGAGCCTCCTCCTCGCGGGGAGGGACGGCTCCGGGTCGATCGCCGCCTGCTCCGCTCCGGAGCGCATCCAGGCGCTCGTCGACTTGAAGAACTGCCTCGGTACCAGTTCTCCGGTCCAGCACCTCTACCGGCGCGACGACAACTCGGGCACCACCGACACCATCCGCGATCGCATCATGGTGGTGAACAGCCAAGTGACCCCGGCCCCAGATCCTCGCTACCCCTTCGTCGGCGGTCGGTTCTGCAATGGCCGCGCCATCGGCGGCATCGACGGTTCGGTCTCCAAGTCGGGGTTCTGCTCGGGGTCCCGAGCCCAGTGCACCACGGACGCGAACTGCCCAACGGGCCAGGTGTGCCAGTTCAACCTGAACAACCAGGACTACGACCCCGTCCGCCGCGACTGCATCGCTGCCGATGGGACCCACGCTCCCACCACCTGCACCAACGTCCTCACCGGCGCGAACTGCGCCGCGGGCGACGCCAACTGCACGCAGGGCTTCGTGGTGGCGCTCTCGGACACGGACCCGGGTGGCCCGACCGACATCACCACTTCCATCGCTGCGCGCGTGAAGAACGACCCGGACGGGACCACCATCGGCTACGCCGGTCGTGAGGCGATCACGGGCAACAAGGGCACCAGGGGCCCGAGCATCCGTGGCAACAAGCCGAACAACAACAACGTCCGGAAGGATGCCTACCTCCTCTCACGCCGTCTGTTCCTCCAGAACGGCTTCATCGCGACCAGCACCCCCGACGTGGACCAGATCGATGACCTGGGTGGGACCAGGTTCGGACTGACCGGACAGGGCGCCGCCCAGCGCGACGCAGAACAGGCGTTCTTCAACTGGATCACCAACCCGGGCATCGCCGATTCGCTCATCGCCAACCGCGGTTTCGTGCCCTGCAGCGACGACGGCACGCCCCACGACCTCCTGCCCAACAACCTCTGCAGCACCCAGCCGGCCGCTCCCCCGGCAACGCTGGGCAACCTGTTCCCCAGCGACGTCAGCGGCGGCACCACCTCGCAGGCCATCCCGCTTCCGAGCTCGGGCGTCATCGCCTGCACCTCGGGCTCCTGCATCAGCACCGCGACGGCGTGCACCGCGAGCTTCTGTCCCGCGGCGAACGGCCGGCCGGCGAACGCGGCCTGCTCGCAGAACAGCGATTGCGCCAGCAATAGCTGCACCGACGTGCTCGGGATCGGCCTGCCGAACGGCGAGGGCCTGCTCTGCAACTAAGAAAAGACAAATAGTAAGTAAAAACAAATTGAACTGAAGTAGAGTTGATCCAAACGACTTAGGGAGAAAACAATTCATGCATCTCTTGACATCGAGGGTACGCACCCTCGCGCTGGCCGTCTCGATGCTGACGGTAGCGTTCGGTGCGGGCTGTAACAACGCCAAGAACGACGGTCCAAAGTCCGCGAACGCCAAGATCTCGGTCTCGGGCGCCGCGGTTCAGTCTGACATCCAGAGCATCCAGATCAGCATCACCGACTCCGCTCCCCCGGCTGCGCCCAGCGCCGGATTCCCCATCGTGGCCTTGCTGACCAAGGCTCCGGCCGGCAACGTCTGGACCGCCAACGTCACCGGCATCCCGGCCAACCCGGCGCCTGGCAGCACTCGGTACTTCCAGGCCACGGCCTACGCCGGACCGAACGCCACCGGTGCCGTGCTCTACCAGGGCACGACTCCGGCCACCGTGATCGCCGGTCAGACCGCGCAGGTCACCATCCTGCTCCAGGAGGTGAACCCGCCTGCCGGCCCATCCAACTACGCGCCGGTCATCGACTCGGTGACCTCGAGCGCCGCGTACCTCCTCCCGGGCCAGGGCGGCTCGTTCACCGTCACCGCCCACGACCCGGACAACGCGTCGCACCTGAACCGCCCGCAGTTCAACGGTGAGCCACTCGCCTACGCCTGGTCCGCGACCTGCGACAACGGGACGCTGACCATCGCTTCGCCCACCTCGGCGACGACCGCCTTCACCGCTCCGAGCGTCAACAGCGCGATCTGCACCGTGGCGATCAAAGTGTCCGAGACTGCGCTGGCCAGCAACTCGTCGGTGACCACCTACTTCACGGTGACCGTGAACGGGAACTTCGGCAACGCCCAGATCTTCGCGTTCCCGAACAGCTCGCCCATCGTCACCGTCCGCGGTGACTTCCGGTACTACTTCTTCAGCGATACCGCCCCCGGCGGCATCCCCGCGCAGCAGGGCGACCTGTTCTTCACCGCCACTGACCCCGACGGCGACAACGTTCGCTTCGACCTGTCCGGCATCTGCAGCGACTCCGGCTTCGACGGCGCGGGCCTGCTCTCGGTCGGCGCGGTTCCGATCAACCCTGCCAACTTCTCGGCCATCACCTCCAGCACGAACACCGGCACGGGGAGCGGCACGCCCCCGGCGAGCGCGTACTCCTTCAACCCGTTCTTCGGGTACAACACTGGCACTCGGTACGCCGATCCGAACGCCAGCTGCCAGTTCAAGATCCTGGTCAGCGACCTCTGCACCAACGGCGACTGCGGTCCGGCGGGCAGCCAGGGCGCCAAGACCGACGGGGCTGACCGGGGTGGCGTCACCACCGGCTTCCTGAACGCCAGCGCCCCCAAGCAGCCGAAGCGGGCCCCGACCATCGTTCGCGTCGTCGTCCCGAACCAGGACGGCGGCGACGTCGGCGGCACCCCGAACACCTGGGATCCGAGGAAGTTCGTCATCGTTCAGCCGGGGGTGCAGATCCACCTCTCGCTCGACGCCGAGGACACTTTCGAGGCCGGTCCGCTGACCATCGGCGGCGTCTGCAACGTCGGCGCCGGGGCGACCTTCAGCACCACCACCCCGGGTGGCCCGAAGACCCTGCACTGGGAGGGTGGCTACACCCCGCCAGCGACTCTGGTGGCGGACATGAACTGCGTCGTCACCGTCACCTCCACCGCCTCGGGTCTCGGTACTTCCACGACGATCCGCTTCGCGGGCAGCGATCCCTGCGTCGGTGCGGCCGACGGGACGTCCTGCGACGACCACAACTCCTGCACCGTGGGCGAGGCCTGCCACGGCGGCGTGTGCACCGTTCCGACTGGCACGTTCAACGTCAACAACGGCGCCACCGCCCCGACCACCGGCGTGAGTGGAACCGCCGCCTGTGTCGTCCCGAACGCAACCACCACCGGCCAGTGCAAGGTGGCGGGCACGTGCAACGCGAACACCGGCACCTGCTCGGATCCGAATGCCAACAACAACACCGCCTGCAACGCGGACTCCAGCGGCTGCACCGTGGGTGACTCCTGCCAGGCTGGCGTCTGCACCGCGGGCGGCGCTCCGACCTCCTGCCCGAACCCGGCTCCGAACACCTTCTGCTACAACACCAGCGCGAGCCCGGGCTCGATCTGCTCCTCCACGGGCAACAACTCGTACACCTGCAACTGGCCAGTGACCACCAGTGCGACCTGCACCGCGGCCAACGCCACGACCAAGTGCAACGGGACGGTGCCCTTCCTGAGCTTCGCCTGCGACGGCACCGGCGCCTGCGTGGGCTCGGGGACTGGCAGCTGCGCCAGCGGCCAGTGCAGCAGCGGCGGAACCTGCAACTCGGCGAGCGGTCAGTGCAGCGGCGGCACCCCCGTCGCGGCTGGCACCCTCTGTGACCTCGACGGCACCAACTGCACCGTCGATAAGTGCGACGGCGCGGGGAACTGCGTGTTCAATATGCAGGCCTGCCCTGCCGGCCAGAGTTGCACGCCGACCACTCCTCCCGCTGCTCCCATCTGCACCGCTCCGAAGCCGGTCGTCAGCTCGGCCATCGCCGTGAACTTCTCGCCGCCCTCCGGCATCGGGATGGACACCGCGGGCAACACCTACCTCGGCACGACCATCTTCGCGACCATTCCGGTCAGCTCGGTCGACTTCGGCGGTGGGCACACGGTCACCTCCGGCGGCGACTCGGACATCGCCATCGCCAAGTACGACGTCAACGGGAACAACGTCTGGGCAGTTGGCTTCGGTGACGGCGCCGCTCCTACCGGTGGCAACCCGCAGACGGCCAACGCCGCGGTCGCGACCAAGAACGGGAGCGTCGTGTTCTACGGCCGGTCGACCGGTTCGCTGACCATCGGAAACTCGTTCAGCAGCACCAATGAGTCCGACTACATCGCGGCGGTCCGGAGCACGGACGGCGGCGGGGTGTGGGGCAAGATCCTCGACACCGGCGGCGGCGTCGTTCTGGCCATCGCCTCGAACCCGAACCACGCCAGCAACCGCGTCGCGATCTGCGGCCGGACTCCGGGCGCCGCGGGCATCGTCACCCCGGCTCCGACCAATGCGGGCGCGACCGACCTCTTCGTTGCTGTCTACGATGGGGCCACCGGCAACCAGGTGTGGGCGAAGCAGTTCGGTGGCACAGGGAACGAGCTCTGCCGCGCTCTGGCGGTGGACGACTCCGGGAACGTTTACGCGGGAGGCTGGTTCGACAGCGCCACGCTCGCCTTCGGGAGCACTACCCTCACTGGCCCTGGCACCACCAGCCGCCAGTTCATCTGGCTCGCGAAGTTCGACGGAAGCAACGGCACGCCGTCCGGTGCGGCCTCGTTCAACGGGACGGCAGGCAACGCGGTGCCGTTCACGCTGGGCGTGGATCCGACCGGCGCGGTCCTGGTCGCCGGTACGTTCAGCACCAACGTGACCTTCGGGACCACCACCCTGACCAGCGCTGGAAGCACGGACGTCTTCATCGCCAAGCTGAGCGCCGCCCTGGCTCCGTCCTGGGCGGTCCGGCTGGGTGCGCCGACTGCCGATGCTCCCTCGGGCATCGCGTCCACCTCGTCCGGCGACGTGGTGGTGTCCGGCTTCTTCCGCGGCACGACCACCGGCGTGGCGGCGATCACTTCGGCGAGTACGACCGCGACCGACGCCTTCGTGCTCAAGCTGGACGGGATCAGTGGCGGCCTTCAGGACGCGAAGGCCTACGGCGACACCGCGACCCAGAGCGCGGACTCGCTGGCGGTCAACCGCTTCGGAACCGTAACCGATCAGTTCGCCATCTGCGGTACGTTGAACGGGTCGATCACGTTCCCTGCGGTCCCGCCCACGGTGCCGAGCGCGATCACCATCACCTCGCCGGTCGGTACGCAGGGCTTCCTGGCCTTCGGGAAGAATCTGTAACCTAAAGGACCAGGATTCCTGAACTGATGTCCGGGGCCGTCCGTGGCTGCGCCGCACGGACGGCCCTTCCTTTTCCCCGCGGGGGGAGTGAGCAGAAATGTCACCGGAAATCCCTCGGCAAGCGCCCCCCGATCTGCCAAGGAACGCCTTTCGACAGCACTGGCATGATTCGTCGGCGCCTGCCCCTCCCGGGAGCTCTCCTCGTCCTCTCCGCCGGCCTCGGCGCTTGCCTCGACAGCACCCCGGGGAGCGGAGTGCAATTCGGGTTCGATCGCTGTGCGCGCGTCGAGTGCACCGCGGTGGACGTCTGCCACCTTCCGGGGACCTGCGACCCGAACAGCGGGCAGTGCACTTCGCCGGAGAAGAGCTGCCCCTCGGGGCAGGCGTGCGACCTGATCGACGGTGCCTGCAAGTACACCTGCTCCGACGCGTCCTGCGTGCCGTCGGACCGCTGTCACCTCGCCGGGCCCTGCAGTCCCCTGACGGGCCGTTGCGCCCCGGAGACTGCCAAGACCTGTGCGGCCGGAACGGTCTGCGACGCGACGGATGGCGTCTGCCGCGGAAGCTGCTCGAACGTCGTCTGCCCCGTCTCGGACGCCTGCCACCTTCCGGGAACCTGCGACCCTGCCAGCGGCCAGTGCTCGCCCCAGTCGCCCAAGGTCTGCGCGCCGGGGCTCGTCTGTGACCTCGCCACCGGGAACTGCCGGGACCTCTGTGCGGGCGTGGTCTGCACGGCGAGCGACCTCTGCCACTTGCCCGGAACGTGCGCGCCGTCGACCGGCAGCTGCTCCCCCGAGACACCGCGGACATGCCCGTCGGACCAGGCGTGCGACCTGGCCGACGGCCAGTGCAAGGACCTCTGCGCGACGGTGAGCTGCCCACCCGAGCAGTCGTGTGACCCGGCGACCGGGAGCTGCCGGGCCGTCTTCACGGTTCCCACCCCCGTGGCCGGACGGGTCTTCGAGCTCACGCCACCCTGCGGCGTGGCGATCGATGTGGCGGGTCAGAGCTACGTCGCCTGTACCGTGTTCGCCCCGACCATCATCGACTTCGACGGGCACATCGTCACCTCCACGGGCGGCGCGAACGATCCCGACGCGGTGGTGGCGCGGTTCGACGCGGCGGGGCACGCCACCTGGGCGTTCGGTTTCGGCGACGGTCCGCCTCCCAGCGGTGGCAACCCGCAGAGTGCCAGCGGCGCATCCGTGACCAGGAACGGGAACGTCGTCTTCTATGGTCGATCAGTCGGTACGATGACCATCGGAAATGCGTTCGGGAGCACGAACGAATCCGACTACATCGCCGCGTTGAGGGGCTCGGACGGCACCGGGGTCTGGGGCAAGAGCCTGGACACCGGCGGCGGCGTCGTTCTGGCCATCGCCGCGAACCCGAACCAGGCCAGCAACCGCGTCGCGATCTGCGGCAGGACTCCAGGCGTGGCGGGTATCGTCTCCCCGCGTCCGGCCAACGCCGGCGCGACCGACCTCTTCATCGCGGTCTACGACTCGGGCACCGGGGCCCAGGTCTGGGCGAAGCAGTTCGGCTCTAACGGGAACGAGCTCTGCCGTGCCCTGGTGGTGGACGACTCCGGGGACGTTTACGCGGGTGGCTGGTTCGACAGCGCCTCGCTCGCCTTCGGGACCACCATGCTCACCGGGCCCGGCACCACCAGCCGCCAGTTCATCTGGCTCGCGAAGTTCGACGGAAGCAACGGCACTCCGCTCACCGCAGTGGCGTTCAAGGGCACGGCAGGCAATGCGGTGCCGTTCTCGCTGGCCGTCGATGCCGCCGGTGCACCGCTGGTCGTGGGCACCTTCAGCACCAACGTGACCATCGGCTCGACCCTCACCAGCGCCGGAAGCACCGACATCTTCATTGCCAAGCTCACCGCCGGTCTGGCTCCGACCTGGGCCGTCCGGATCGGCTCGCCCTCGGCGGACACTCCGTCGGGTGTCGCCGCGACCTCGGTCGGCGACGTGATGGTGTCCGGCTCCTTCCGCGGAACGACCACTGGCCTGGCGGCGCTCACCTCGGCGAGCCCCAGCGCGACGGACGCCTTCGTTCTCAAGCTGGACGGGACCACGGGCGGCCTCCAGGATGCGAAGGCCTACGGCGACACCGCGATCCAGACCGCCGATTCGCTGGCCGTCAACCGATTCGGCGGCGACCAGGTCTCGGTGACCGGAACGGTGAACGGCTCCATCGTTCTCCCCTCGCCGGTCGGGACGCTCACCGCGCCGCCGGGAATTGCCGCGACGTACCTGCTCGGGGAGAACCTCCAGTGAGAGTCTCGAAGGCGGCGAGCGGGCGCTGGCGCCCGCTCCGGATCGCGGTGCTGGCATGCCTTCTGGGCTCCGGGCTCGCCCTCGGGGAGAACCCGCTGCGCCGGGCAGGGGTGACGACGGGAACGGCGGGGGCCCCGGTCGATCCGGCGGTGGCCGCCAACCAGGCCCAGGCCCAGGCGGCCGCGCTGGCCCGACAGGCGGAGAGTCCGCTGCGCAGGGCGCTCGACGCGGTCCGCGCCTTCCAGGCCAGTCAGCTTGCGGCGCGTTCGGCAGCCCAGAGCCTCCCCGGCTCCGTTCCGAACGGAGTCGGAACCGGGGCGCTGGACATCGATCCCAGCGGGCCCCGGATCGGGGCGACGCTCCAGACCCCGACGATCGAGGCGGGTCGTACCGAGGTCACGGTCACGCAGGACAGCGAGCGCGCGGTCCTCACCTGGAGGACCTTCAATGTCGGCAGCCAGACCGATCTCT
Organism: Myxococcaceae bacterium; assembly: GCA_035543115.1. Taxonomy (GTDB): domain Bacteria; phylum Myxococcota; class Myxococcia; order Myxococcales; family Myxococcaceae; genus RPRB01. Next base: position 4,983 of record DATKKF010000120.1, on the reverse strand, counting down.
ACTTCGACCAGCGGGCCGGGGGGGACAGCGCCAGCAACTGGGCGATCCTCAATCGGGTCAACGACCCGGGCGCCAGGCCGAGTCAGATCCTCGGCAGCATCAAGTCCGAGGGGCAGGTCTACGTCATCAACCGGAACGGCGTGGTCTTCGGCGGGACCGCGCAGATCAACGTGGGCACTCTGGTCGTCTCCGGGCTGGACATCGCCGGGACGCTGGCGGGACAGCCCATCACCACCGATGCGCAGCGGAACGCGCGCTTCCTCCAGGGCACCCTGTACGACCTGACCCTCGCCGGAACGGGGAATGTCACGGTCGAGCGGGGAGCGGATCTCGCCGCCCCGGGAGGGCGGATCGCGCTCTTCGGACTCCAGGTGGTGAACTCGGGCACCCTCGAGGCGCCGGATGGTCAGGTGTTCCTGGCTGCCGGGAGCAGCGCCCAGCTGCAGCCGCCGCAGGATCTCTCGGCAATCCGCGGGCTCAGGCCTCCCATCGCGTCCCCAGGAGGCAGCGCCCAGGTCCCCCCGTCGTACACGGTCGTGAGCGGCGATGGCGTGGCCGACAACGAGGGACTCATCTCCACGCCCCGGGGCAACATCACCCTGGTCGGGGGACTGACCGCACAGAACGGCATGCTCAGCGCGACGACGGGTGCCCAGGCCAACGGATCCATCGTCGTCGGCGCTGACGGGTTCGTGACCACCTTTGGCACGGGGAGCGTGACCCAGATCCTCCCCGACGTGGGCGGGAAGAAAGTGATCGGCACGGTCGACTTCAAGCCGTCGAACGTTCAGATCCTTGGCGACCAGATCATCCTCTACTCGGGTGCTTCGGTCTACGTCCCCGGGGGGCAGGTCAGCCTCTCGGCGGTCATGAGCAGCCAGGACCCGCTCCGCCCGGGTGTGGATGACACGCGCATCTACGTGGCGCCCGACGCACGGGTCGACGTCTCGGGGTTGCAGGACGTGGAGATCGCCATGGCCCAGAACAGCATCAAGGCCGAGCTACGGGCGAACGAACTCCGCGACAATCCGCTGCTCCGGGACAATCCGGCGATCCGCAGCAAGACCATCTACTTCGACGGGCGGCTCGGCGTGAACCCAGGCGTGGCGGACGTCTCCGGGTACTACGACCTCGTCGAGCACGACGTGACCGAGCTGATGACGGCGGGTGGCTCGGTGACGCTGAGGGCGAACGAGATCATCCTCCGCAAGGGGTCCACGATCGACCTGTCCGGCGGGTCGCTCAAGTACCTCGACGGGTACATCCGGGAGTCCGTGCTGGTCGACCCCAGCGGCAAGAGGGTGCCGATCGACCGAGCGGTGCCGGGGGTGGCTTACGTTGGCATCGGTGATGCCTTCCAGGTCATCCACGAGAGGTGGGGGGTCACCGAGACCTTCAGCGCGCCGCTCACCGGCGCCGCCGCTCAGTTCGTCCCGGGGTATACGCAGGGCGCCAGTGCCGGAAGCCTGAGCCTGGGCACCAACGCGCCCAACTGGTTCGCCCCGCCGGCAGATCGACCCCGGCCCGCGTCCCCGTCCGCCTCGGGTGCGGTCCGCATCCTGGAAGGCAGCGTCGTCGCCACGACGGTGGTGGGGCCCAACCAGACGGCCCTGCCCACCGGCTCGACCGATCCCACCAAGGTCTGGCAGGAGCGTCCCCAGGGAGCCACCCTCGCACTGTCGAACGCTGCAGACGTGATGATCGGAGGTGCGCCGGCTCCGCTCGCGGACGGATTCGGTCCGGCCACGTCCGTTGATCCTTCGCTCCGCTACCGGATGCAGCTGCCGGCCAGCTGGTTCGATGGGCACACCTTTCAGAAGGTCACCATCGCCAGCGGGTTCGATCCAGACGAGGTCGCGCAGGGCAACCAGGCCCGTGGCGACAGCAACCGTGCGCCGGGAGGGCACCTGACCATCGGCCAGGGCGTCGTGGTGAACCTCGGTGACGGGGGAGCATTCACCTTCAGCGGGAAGAGCGCGGAGATCGCGGGGACGATCCTCGCGCCCGGTGGGCGGGTGAGCCTCCTGGCGGACCAACTCGAGACTCCGGACAGCTCCGAGGCGGGCCGGGTGCCCACGGTGCACCTCGGCTCCACCGGCTCCATCGACCTCGCCGGCCGCTTGGTGCAGGCGGGTCAGCCCGGCGACTCCCTCGCCACGTCGGGCGGAACCGTCTCGCTCGCCGGTTCGCGGCTCCTGCTCGACCCGGGATCATCGCTGGACGTCTCGGGTGGTGCCACGATCGATCCCACGGGGACCAAGGTCACGGCCGGAGCGGCCGGGTCCATTGCGCTCGACGTGACGCGGACGCCGCGACCCGAGGGAGGTAGCCCCTCCGACCCCCTTCCCACCTACTCCGGGACCCTGGTGCTCGGCGGGTCACTCCGCGGATACGGGCTCGCCCGGGGGGGCACTCTCACTCTGGTCACCGGGGACGATCTGTTCCTCGGCAGCTCGGTCCCGAGCAACGACACGAGCTCGACGGCCCGGCTCATCGTCCCCGCCTTCTTCCGCAGCGGAGGCTTTTCCAGCTACGGGCTGACGGGCCGAACGGTCACCATCGGCGACGGGGTGGTGCTCGCTCCCTCCGCAGAGCTCCTGGTCCTGCCGGCGAATCCGTCCGGCGCGAGCGGGAGCGTGCCCCTCGACGTGCTCGCCGCCCGGGCCGAGCCGGACCCACGGTTCCGGCCGGCGGGGCAGCTCAAGCTCGGCAGCCTGACCGGGGACATCGTCGTCGGGGCCGGCGCGGAGGTGCACCTGGCGCCCGGGTCGACGCTCCAGCTGACCTCGGCGCGTTCCGTCCGGCTGGACGGAACCATTGACATCCCGGGAGGCACGGTGGCCCTGACGACGGTCTCCGGCGATCTGACGCTCGGCGCGACCTCGTCCATCCTCGTCCCCGGCTACGCTCGGGAGACTCTGACCTCCGGCAACGTCATTCGCCGCAGCATCGAGGCGGGTGGGACCGTCACCCTGACCGTGGCCGGGGGCGACCTTCGCATCGTCCCCGGGGCCACCATCGACGCGAGCGGGATGCAGGGAATGGCCGACCTTCTCGCCGGGGGCGGAACGGGGGCGAGCCGGTACGAGGCGGTACCGGTCGATGGAGATGCGGGGTCGATCACCGTCCTCGCGCCCGGCGGGCTCGTTTCGGGGAATCTCCGCCTCGAGGCTGGCGGCAGCGCCGGCCGCGGGGGCTCGCTCGTCGTCGATGCCTCGCGCAGCAACGGAACGCTGACCGTCGTCCCGAGTGATTCCAGTGCCGGTCCGCCCGGGGGGTTCACCGTCGTCGCGGACAGCATCAACCGCTCGGGAGCAGACGAGGTCACGCTCCAGGTCGTGGGGCCGGACTCGACCAGCTTCGGGAACACGAACGCCGTGGTGTTCGACGGCAACGTCTCTCTCCGCAGCGGGCGTTCGCTGACCCTCCTGTCACCGATCCTGGGGACGACTGGACCCGGCGCGCAGGTCACTCTCTCCTCGCCTTATGTCCTGCTCCAGGGGAGTGACCGTCCCTCCGACCCTGCGTCCACCGTCGTCGCCAACGACCTCGGGTCCACGCTCAAGGTCCAGGCCGACCTGATCGACGTCGTGAAGCTGGTGCTTCTGGGTTGCACCTCTAGCATCGGCTGCAACTTTGGTGGCTTCGGAGTAGCTCGCCTGGAGTCTTCCGGCGACATCCGTCTGGCCGACCACGACGATCTCGGCAACCAGACCAAGTTCGGCGCCGGTCTGCTGTCTCCAGGCGTCCTGGAGCTGTCCGCTGCGCAGGTCTACGTGGCCTCCCGGCTCCTGGCCGGGGCGAACGTCGAGCGGCCGTCCGACGATCCGGGGTTCGTGGTGCATTCCGACGTTCGGGTCACCGTGCTGGGGAACGGGAACCCGGCTCCGGTCCCCCTTTCGTTCGGAGAGCGACTCACGATCGAGGCACCAGTCGTCGAGCAGAAGGGCGTCCTCCGCGCGCCTCAGGGCCAGATTCGCCTGGTCGGCCTGGGTCCGGACGGCTCCGTCACCCTCGATCCGGGAAGCATCACTTCGGCGTCGCTCGGAGGGCAAGAGGCGCTCTTCGGCTCCCTTCGCACTGGCGGGGACTTCTTCGGGTACTCCGGGGCGGGGCAGGCCCCGAGCAAGTCGATCGAGGTTCGTGCGCCGCGTGTCGCCGTCGAGCAGGGCGCGGTGGTGGACGTGTCCGGTGGAGGCGACCTTCTGGGCTACCAGTTCGTGCCGGGGAACGGCGGTTCGAAGGACGTTCTCGCCTCGTCGACCGGCTTCGCCATCCTCCCGTCGCTCGGAACCGCTCCCCTGCCCATCGGCGGCGTGGGCGCGGCCCGGAACCCGACGCTGGAGGTGGGCGATCGGGTCTGGCTGCAGGGCATGCCCGGGCTGAAGGATGGATGGTACACCCTGCTGCCGGCTCACTACGCCTTGCTTCCTGGCGGCCTGTTCGTCCAGCCCCTCACCTCCGGCCTGGCAGAGGCGCGCCCGTCCTACGTCCGCCCCGACGGGGCCACGGTCGTCAGCGGACGTCTGTCCCGGGCCGTCCAGCCCGGGTTCGCGCAGTTCGTGGTGATGCCCCGCAGCGTCTTCGGCAAGTACAGCCAGCTCGACACGTCCTCGTTCAACGCTTATGCCTCGGCCTTGGCCGCCGAAGCGGGGGTCGGAGTCCGTACCCCGAACGACGCCGGCTCGGTCGTGCTCGCCGCCAGCACGGAGCTCACGCTCCGGGGAACGGGTCAGTTCGGCGCTCCCACCGGGGGGCTGCTCGGAGATCTCGACATCTCCTCTCCGCGGATCGCCGTGCTCTCGGCCGGTCACCAGGCACCTGACCCGAGCTACATCACCATCGATCCCGCGGCGCTGGACGCGTTCGGGGCCGGAAGCATCCTCCTGGGCGGAACGCGGAGCAGCGGGACGAGCTCCACCGGAACCACGGTGACGACGGTCAGCGTGAACTCCACCGACGTGCTCATCTCGACGGCCGGGG
>DATKKF010000119.1:0-8225 GCA_035543115.1 Myxococcaceae bacterium | reverse complement strand
GCGACGCCGTCCAGCCGATCCTCGAGCTTCTCCAGCTCCTCCTCGCCAAGGGTCCGGGCGCCGCGCGCCCAGTGCTCCTTGAGCAGCCGGTGGACGACCAGGTCCGGGTAGCGGCGGATGGGCGAGGTGAAGTGCAGGTACTCCTCCGCCCCGAGCCCGTAGTGGCCGACCTGATCCGGCGAGTACACCGCCTGCATCATCGACCGGAGCAAGAGCTGGTTCAGCGCACGCTGCCCGGGGTGACCCACCAGCCCGCGCATGAAGAGGTTCAGCTCGCGCGAGGTCGGCTCGCCCTTGCCCGGCACGGTGAAGCCGTGCGCCCGCGCCAGCTCGGCGAAGGCGGCCAGCTTGTCCGGGTCGGGCTCGCCGTGGAAGCGGTAGACGGAAGGCAGCCCGCGCTCCTGGAAGTACGCCGCGACCGCCTCGTTCGCCGCCAGCATGCAGTCCTCGACGATGCGGTGGCTCTCCTTCCGCTCCCGCCGCACCATCCGGACCGGCTGGCCCTGATCGTCGAGCTCGGGCCGGGTCTCGGGAAGGTCGAAGTCGATGGCCCCGCGCTGCTCGCGGACCGTCCGTAGCGTCCGCCCCAGCCGCTGAAGTCGCTGGAAGAGCGGCCGGAACCGGTCGCGTTCGGGGACCGAGTCCCCGTCGAGCACCCGCTGGACCTCCTCGTAGGTGCAGCGGGCGGCGCTCCGCATCACCGCCGGGTAGATCGCGCTCGCAGTCCGCCGGCCGTCGAGATCGAAGATCATCTCGGCCACCAGACACAGACGGTCCTCGTCCGGCCGAAGCGAGCAGATGCCGTTGGACAGCCGCTCCGGAAGCATCGGCAGCACCCGGTCCGGCAAGTAGACCGACGTCGCGCGCCGGAGCGCCTCGCGGTCCAGCGCCGAGCCCGGGCGCACGTAGTGGCTCACGTCCGCGATGGCCACCCAGAGCCGTGTCGCGCCGCCCGGCTCGTCCTGGGCGTAGACCGCGTCGTCGAAGTCGCGCGCGTCCACGCCGTCGATGGTCACCAGCGAGAGCCCGCGGACGTCCTTGCGGTGTCCGTCGTGGAGCTCGGTCGCCGGCACGTGCAACGGCACCCGGTCCGCATCGTCCATCACCTCGGGCGGGAAGGCCTCGGAGAAGCCCTGGCCGAAGACGATGGCCAGCACGTCCTGGGACGGGTCGCCGGGCTTGCCGAGCGAGCCGGTGACCTCGCCGACCAGACCCCCCGGAGGGAGGAGGTCTGCTCCCACCCCGAGCCGCACGGTCACCACGTCGCCGTCGCGGGCGAGCTGGGTGCGTGGCACGCGGACCGGCCCCGGCAGGGACTGGTCGTTCGGCCGCACCAGGGCTTCGTTCCCGCCGCGCTCGACGTAGGTCCCGACCAGCGCCTCTCGCTGGCGGTCGACCACGCCGACGATTCGCCCTTCCGAGCGCCCGCGCGAGGTGACGATCTCCACCCTCACCCGGTCTCCGTCGAGAGCGCGCCGGGCCTCGTGCGGGGGCACGAAGACGTCCTCCTCGGTACCCACGTCGACGAAGCCGAAGCCGTCGCGATGCACGCTGAGCGTGCCCTCGAGCACCTTGCGCCCGCGACCGTCGGGGCCGTTCGGCGCGCCTTCCTTCCTCGGAGCCACCCGCCGCCCGTGGATCGAGAAGCGCTCGCCAGACCGCTCGACGCGGCCCTCCTTCACCAGCGTGCGCATCGCCCGCTTCACCTCGGTGCGCTGGCCGTCGTGCAGCCCGGAGGCACGGAGGAGCTCCGCCATCCCGAGCGGCTGGTGGGCCTTCTCCAGGGTCCTCAGGAGGACCGAGCTGTCGAGCCGTGCTGCCATGAGTTGCTCCTCGCCCCGGGACCTAGGCCCGGACGGCGACGGTCAGCCGCTGCGTCCTCGCCACCTGCGATGGGGCGAAGACCTTGGCCAGGAAGAAGTCCACGTCGTACTGGCCGGGGTTGCGTGGAGTGAAGAAGAACTCGCGGGTACCGGCCCCGCTCGCCGCGGCCATGAAGTTGGCCTCGCGCAGTCCGACCCGCTTGGCCACCGTGGGCTCGACCGCCCAGGTGTAGCCGGCCCGCTCGGGGATGCGCACCGCGAGCCCCTGACCGATGCGGATCTCCAGCGGCGGCCCCTCGTCGGGGACTCCCTCGAGCTCCAGGACCTCGAGCGCATCGCGGGACATGCCGCGGGTGTCCGCGGGACGGACCTCCGCGTTCTCCACCTCGATCGTCCCACCCCAGCCGGACTCCTTGTGCACCACCCCGGTGACCTGGACCGGCTGGCCCATGTTCTTCCGGAAGCTCTTCGGCATCTTGCCGGCGAGGCGGAAGGTGACTTGTTGCCGGGTGCCGGCGTTGGAGACGACCAGGATGAAGTCCTCGCCCGACATCTCCAGCGCGCCACGCACGCTGGCGAAGCCACGCATCCCCGCGCCCATGCCGGCGCTGCCGATCTGCTCCACCTCGCCGGGCGACAGGTAGCGGAGCTTCTCGACCTGGGGCACCTCGATGGGCTCGGCGTCCGCGCGCTTCGCGGCGTACTTCCGCACGTCCACCGTGCCGCCGTAGTTGTGGGTCTTCTTGATCAGCCCGGTGACGCTGACCTTGTGGTCCACGTAGGCCGGCAGCACCTCCTGTTCCGGCCCCTGGAGGAGGAAGACCAGCTCTCGCTTGTCGCGGCCAATGACGTGCAGGTACGGCATGCCGTCCTTCACCACCAGCCGGCCCTTGAGGCTCCCCTCGCCGCCTACCCCACGTCCGGCCGCTGGGGTCAGGATCTGCTCGATCTCGCGCTTGGTGAGCGGCTCGCCCACCGGCGGCAGCTTCGTGGCGCGCGGGCGCGGCTTCTCGGGGGCGCGCAGCCCTACCGGTACGGACGCCGGCTTGGGCGCCGGGCGCGCAGGCTGTGCGGGGGGCTTTGCCGCGCTCTTGCTGGCCTTCGACGAGGCTGCCTTCGGAGGACTCTTTGCCGCCGACTTCACCAGCTTGGCAGCGGCCTTGGCGACCTTGGCCGATGCCTTCTTCAGGAGCCCCAGGCGGGCCTCGTTCTTTCGTGAGCCAGGCTTTGCCGCGCCGGACTTCGTCTTGGGCTTGGGCTTCGCCACGTGGATGTTGTGCGGCACATAACGCCCGCGGCCGATGCTGTCAACCGTAAACCCTCCAAAGAATTGAGAATTCGGGGCCTTCGCGCTACGCAGGGCAGATGCCCGAGCTGCCGCCGCTGCCTGCCCCGGAGGCCCAGGACCGGATCCTCCACGACCTCGTGCCGTTGCCCGAGGTGTGGGTGTCGCTCGAGGAGGCGCTGGGGTTCGGGCTCACCACCGACGTCCCGGCGCGCCGCACGCAGCCGCCCTGGGACAACTCGGCGATGGACGGGTACGCGCTGCGGAGCGCGGATGCGGCGCGCGCGCCCATCACGCTCGACGTCGTCGGGGTGGTCCACGCGGGAGACCAACCGACGCGGGCCGTGGGGCCGGGCGAGGCGGTGCGCATCATGACCGGCGCGCCGATGCCGCCGGGGGCCGACGCGGTGGTGATGCAGGAGCGGACGCGGGCCATCCCCGGCCAGGGGCTCGGTCAGGTCGAAGTCCAGGAGCCAGTCACGCTCCGTCAGAACGTGCGCGACGCGGGTGAGGACGCGCGCTCCGGCGAGGTGCTCCTCCCTGCCGGCACGGTGCTCGGCATCCCGGAGCTGGCGCTGCTCGCGGGCCAGGGGATGACCTCGGTGCGTGTCCCCCGGCGTCCCCGCGTCGCGATCCTCGCCACCGGCGACGAGCTGTGCCGGCCCGACGAGGAGCCCGCCGGACGCATCGTGGACACCAACTCGGTCGCCATCGCGCTCGGGGTCCGCCGGGCAGGAGGCATTCCTCAGGTGCTCGGGATCGCGCGCGACCGGCCGGACGACGTCGAGCGGCTCATCGGTACGGCGCTCGACCACGACGTGGTCCTCACCTCGGCGGGCGCGTCGGTGGGCGAGCACGACCACGTGCGCCCGGCGCTGGAAAGGCTCGGGGTGGCGATGGACTTCTGGCGGGTCGCCATCCGGCCCGGGAAGCCCCTGGCGTTCGGGCGTCACGGCTCGACCCGGGTGTTCGCCCTGCCGGGCAACCCCACGTCGTCGCTGGTGACTTTCGAGCTCTTCGTCCGCCCTGCCCTGCTTCGCCTGGTCGGGCGGCGGTCGCCGCTGCCCCTCCCGGTCCAGGCCCGCAGCGCAGTGGACCTCAGGAAACACAATGGGTTGGCTCACTTCATACGCGTCGTGCTCACCTGGCGAGACGGCGATCCCTGGGCCGACCCCCTGCCAACCCAGACGTCAGGTGCGGTCCGTTCGGCCGTCTCGGCGACACATCTGCTGCACTTTCCGATGGATGCGATGAGTGTCCGGCGAGGAGACCGCGTCGAGCTTCTGCCGCTGGCGTGGGGCCCCTAGCAACGATGCCCCCCGCCAAGCATCCAATGACGGTAGAAACGGTATCCAGATCGGGAGCAATGAGTCGTCGACCATGTCCAGTCTCTCTCCCCAGCCGCTGACCCGGCGCACGCACGTCGTGGAGCTCTACTCCGAGGCGCCGCTCCCCACGGCCCGGGGCACCTTCCGGGTGGTGGTCTTCCGCGATCGCCGCAATCAGCACGAGCACGTGGCGATGGTGATGGGTGAGGTGTTCGGCCAGGAGGGCGTGCCGGTCCGCGTTCACTCCGAGTGTCTCACCAGCGAGGTCCTGGGCAGCCTCAAGTGTGACTGCCGTCAACAGCTGGATCGAGCGCTCGACCTCGTCGCGGCGCGCGGGCGCGGCGTGGTGCTCTACCTCCGCCAGGAGGGCCGGGGCATCGGCCTGGGGAACAAGATCAAGGCGTACGCGCTGCAGGCGCGCGGGCTGGACACCTACGAGGCCAACCGGGAGCTGGGTTTCCCGGACGACCTCCGCACCTACGACGTGGCGGCGGACATGCTGCGGCTGCTCGGCATCCGCAGCGTCGACCTGATCACCAACAATCCTCTGAAGATCGCGGGTCTGGTGGAGGAGGGGATCCCCGTCCGGGGTCGAATCCCCTCCCCCGCTGCGCACAATCCGCATAACGTGGACTACTTGCGCACCAAGCGCGAGCGCACGGGACACCTGATTGAGCTCTTCGGGGAGGACGCGGCGAAAGCCGGCTGACGCACGCACCACCCCTGGCCGATTCGAGGTCACGTTCTGGGGCGTGCGGGGCTCGGTTCCCGCACCCGGTGCAGCGACGCAGCGGTACGGCGGCAACACGCCCTGCGTCGAGGTCCGCGCGGGTGAGCGGCGGATCATCCTCGACGCCGGCTCCGGCATCCGCGCGCTCGGGGAGCGGCTCCGCGACGACGGTGGCAGGGTCGAGGCCGACGTGCTGCTCTCGCACTACCACTACGACCACCTCCAGGGTTTACCCTTCTTCGCGCCGCTGGCCGAGCCGGGGAACCACTTCACCTTCCTCGGGCCTCGCCGCGAGGGGCGGAGCGTCCAGGACGCGCTGGAGGGGCAGATGGTGCCCCCCTACTTCCCGGTGACCCTGGACCAGGTCGCCCGGGCGGCGATCGAGTTCCGGAGCATCGAGCCCGGCGAGCCGTTCAACATCGGCCCGGTGCGCGTCACCTCGGCGGAGCTGGACCATCCCGGGGGAAATCTCGGGTACCGGCTGGAGTTCTCCGGGCGCTCGCTGGTCTACGCGACCGACGTGGAGCACACCGACACGCCGGGCGAGGCGCTGGTCGAGCTGGCGCGAGGCGCCGACCTGCTGCTCCACGACGCGATGTACACCGGGCCCGAGTACGAGGCCCGCCGGGGCTGGGGCCATAGCACCTGGAACGGTGCGCTGGCGACGGCAAAGGCCGCGAAGGTGAAGCGCCTGGTGCTGTTCCATCACGACCCCGAACGCCACGACCGGGCGCTGGACACGCTGCTCTGGCAGGCGCGGACCCACTTCCCCCGGACCACCGCGGCCCGCGAGCGGCAGACGATCCGCATCGCACGCGGCTGAGACTGCTCGGGCGCCTTCAGCGCCAGTGACCGGCTGCCTCGCGGGACGCGGCACGTCGAACCGCACGCCTCAGCCCGGCGAAGGGCAACCGGCGCAGAGCCCCCTCGACGCTCACCCACTCCGCAGCATCGTGCTCCGGCCCGGAGCGCACCTCGAGACCGCCCGGCCACTCCACGGAGAACGCCTCCTCCTCCACGAGCGAGGGAGGGAGCTCCTCTCCGAGCGCGAAGCTGTGCCGGTACTCCAGCGACCGCACCGGAAGTCGCGCCCCGGTCTCCTCCTCGAGCTCCCGCCGGGCGGCGGCCTCGGCCGATTCGCCCAAGAGACGGCGACCGGTCACCGGCTGCCAGAATCCGCCCCTCTCGGGGGTGCGGCGCAGGAGGAGGACCTCGGGGCCGCCGGGGCCCCGGCGCACCGCGGTCACCGAGATGGTGTGAAGCCGGGCGCCCTCGAAGCTGACCTCCGCCTCGAGCACTGCACCGAAGGCGCGCGCCAGCGACTCCTCGACCGCGGCGAGCGCGGGCGGATCTCCGAGCTCGCGCTCCATCGAGGTCACTCCCGCCTCGCGGATGCCACAGGGGACGATGAGCTGGAAGTCCTCCAGCGCGGGGTTCACGTTGAGGGCGAAGCCGTGGGTGGTGATCCACCGCGCGATGTGCACGCCCACCGCGCCGATCTTCCGGGCGTCGCCGCCCGCCTCCGAGCCGACCCACACGCCCGGCCACTTCCCGATGCGGCCGGCCTCGATGCCGTGTTCGGCCAGGGCGCGGATCATCCCCTCCTCCACGCTCCGCACGTGCCGGCGCACGTCCTTCCGGTCGGGGGCGAGGTCGAGGATGGGGTAGCCGACGATCTGACCGGGCCCGTGGTACGTCACCTCGCCGCCGCGGTCGGTCTCGTGCACCTCGACGCCGCGCGCCTCGAGGACCCCTGCGCTGGCGAGCACGTCCACCCGGCTCGCGCCGCGACCGAGCGTCAGCACCGGGGGGTGCTCGAGCAGCAGGAGCACGTCACCGACCTTCCCCTCCCTGCGCGCGCGGGCGAACAGCGCCTGCAGCCCGAGCCCATCCTGGTACTCGACGCGGCCCAGCCGGTGGACGGTCAGCGTCCGTCCGCTCATCGCGATGCCCACCAGCGGAGCAGAAGCGCGTGCAGCGCATGGGCGGCACGGGCCGAGCGGACCGCGAGCCGAAGCGCCTCCTCCAGGGCGTCGGGCTGCGCCGGAGAGCCGTCCGGGGCCCGCCACCGCTCCGCCAGAAGGCGCAGCTCGTCCTCGCCCGGCGCCCGGAAGCACTCCAGCGTGAGTCCGTCCAGCGCCGGCCCGGGAAGCCAGCTCCCGGCCAGAGACTCGACCTGCTCGGGCGCGTGGACCCGCCGCCCGCCGACCTCCTGATCCGGCTCCGGCAGGGTCGCATCGAGGGCGAGCACCACCGGTCGGTTCCGCAGCACCCGCGCCAGCTGGCGCCGCGCAGCCGGTTCCAGCCGGTCCACGTCGTCGACCAGCAGCGCCCCGTGCTCGGGCAGCGGCTCGGCTCCGTCCCACGCCGTCCCGAGCCCCCGCCCGGCCCAGGCGTGCAGCCAGGTGCTCTTGCCGCTCCCGGCCGCGCCCACCAGCAGCACCCGCGCATGACCCGCCAGCAGCGCCGCCTCGATGCGGGTCACCGCCTCGGCCTGCGTCGGAAGGGCCTCCGGTCTTGCCTCTCTCGCCGACCGCCCCGGAGAGGCCTCCGGCGATGGGCCCGAGCTCCGCGCCGGCCTGGCCCACGCCCTGGGCGAGCGAGCCGCGAGCGGAGCGTGCGGCCCCGGCAGCGCCTCGGGCCGGTTCGAACGGGCATCCGCGTCGGCCCGGGCCCCCGGGGCGCCGGTGAGCAGCGACCACGCGAGCTCCACGCACCCGCGGCACACGTACGCCTGCGCCGGGCCGGCCACCAGCGCCCCGACCTCGCGCGCAGGTCGACAGCAGAAGCTGCACCAGGCCTCGAGCGCCGGGTCGGCCAGCGTCGGGGTGCGCTCGACCAGGGCGCGGTCGAGGCCGGGGAGAGACCCGGGCTCAGGCGACTGGTGCTGACCGTTGAGCCGACTGGTCGGCGGCTCGTCCGCCCCGCGGGCGCTCGCCCGGGCCACCGGGCCCAGCCGGTCCACGTGCCGCCGCATCTGCGCCGCCCGGGCGGTATGCCCCGTCGACTCGTAGATCCGCGCCACCTGCTCCAGCAGCGCACCGGCCCGGGCGAGGTCT
>DATKKF010000118.1:0-39495 GCA_035543115.1 Myxococcaceae bacterium | reverse complement strand
CCCCTGCTGAAATCTTCCGCACGCTCACGCATCGTGAACGTGAGCTCGGGGGCGCACCGGGGGATGCGGATCGACCTGGACGACCTCCAGTGCGCGCGCGGCAAGTACCGGGCGTTCGTCGCCTACGGCCGCTCGAAGCTGATGAACATCCTCTTCACCCGCGAGCTGGCCAGGCGGCTGGAGGGGACGGGCGTCACGGTGAACGCGATGCACCCGGGCTTCGTGCGCAGCGGGTTCGCCCGGAACAACCCCGGGCTCCTCGGCACGGTGGTGAAGTTGGGCCAGGCCTTCGCCCGGACTCCCGAGCGGGGCGCCCGCACCCTGGTGTACCTGGCGACCTCGCCCGAGGTGGAGGGCGTGACGGGGAAGTACTTCTACGACGAGCGCGAGCGCCGGACGAGCCCCGAGGCCCAGGACATGGAGGTGGCGCGCCGGCTCTGGGAGGTGAGCGTACGGCTCGCCGGCCCGGGCGCCGCCGCCGCATGAGGAAGGCGCGGCGTGCTCGGCGACGCCTTCGGTGGCCCTGGGTGCTGCTGGCCGCGGTGGCGCTCCTGGCGGTCGTCCCGTTCTCCGGGCTCGGCCGCGAGCCCAGCGTGAGGGCGGTGGCGCGCGGCGCGGGGGCCGGCGCGCTCCGGGCAGGAGCGGGTGTGGCGGAGATGGCCATCCCGCTCCCGGCGCTGTCGGTGGGCTACGGCCTGGTCCGGGCAGAGGTGGACCGCGTGGCGTTCCCGCTGTCCGCCCGGGCGGTGGTGCTGGCCTCGGACGACGAGCGGGTGGGGGTCGTGACCCTGGACCTGCTGCTCGCCGACCAGGGGCTGGTGGAGGCGATTCGCCGGAGCGTGTCCGGGCTCGGCCTCTCGGCGCTGTGGGTCGCGGCCACGCACACCCACTCGTCGGCGGGCGGGTTCGCCTGGAATCCGGTGGCCCAGGTGGCGGCCACGGGCCGCTTCCGTCCCGACGTCCGTACGCGGGTGGTGGAGGCGGCCTCGCGGGCCCTGACCACCGCAGCATCGTCCCTGCAGCCGGTGGAGGCGGTCGCCGGCGTGTCCGAGCTCGCCAGCGGGACCGCGAGCCGCGACGAGTTCCCGGAGGTGGACCGGCGGCTCACGCGGGTCCAGCTCCGGGGCCAGCGCGGGCCGGTGGCGCAGCTCCTGGTACTCGCCGCACATCCGACGCTCGTGGCGAGACCCCCGCCCGGGCTGGATCCGGACTGGCCGGGGCGGCTCGCGGTCGCGCAGGAGCATGGAGGCCAGGGGGTGACGCTGGTGCTCCAGGGCAGCGTGGGGAACGCGAGCGTCCAGCGCGCGGCGGCCGGCTCCGGGACGCCCGCCGAGGCCTTCGCGCAGGGGGTGGAGGCGGCGCTGCCCACCGTGCCCCTCCAGCCGGCTGGGCCGGGTCTGTCTCATGCGCGGCTGGAGGTCGCGCTGCCCGGGCCGGACGCGTCCCGCCTCGTGCCGTGGGGGCTCGGGACGCTGGTGGACAACGTGGCGCTCTGGCCCTGGGCGCCGGGGTGGGCCGAGCTCTCGGAGCTACGCATCGGGTCGGTGCGGCTGCTCGGGGTTCCGGTGGAGACGACGGCCGCGTCGGGCAGGGTGCTCGAGGGCGCAGCCGGCGGCGCCCGCGCCGTGTCGCTGGTGAACGGCTACCTCGGGTACGTCGAGGCGGCCGACCGGGTGGTGCGCGCAGCGGGGGAGTCCCGGCGGCAGCTCTTCGGCCCGGGTCTGCTCGAGGCGCTCCGGTTCGGCACGGAAGCGACCCGGGCGGCGCTCCGGCCCGGGGCCGAGGCGGCAACAAGCTCGAGTCCCTGAAATCAGAGGAGACGCGGGCTCGGCAGAGGTGTCTGACACCTTGCCCGGACACCTTGCCCGCGTCACCGCTCGCGCAGCCACACCGAGACCTCGGGGACCAGGCGCTCACGCAGGGCGACGTCCTGCGCGAGTCGCTCCAGCGTCTGGGCGACCGCCTGCTGCGCCTCGGGCACCGGGTGCGCCTGGAGGAACGCGCGTGCCTCGTCGAGCTGCCTCCGCTCGCGCAGGTTCCCGAGCGCCTCCACCACCCGGCGGAGCAGCATCGGCGCCTGGGCGGTCTTCTCGATCACCGCCGACCAGCGGTCGCGGATCAGCTTCCAGGTCCCTTCCCTCGCGGCGCGGTTCGCCAGCAGTCCGTGCACGAAGGAGGCGAAGTCCTGGAGGGGAACCACGGTGTCGAGCAGCAGCGCCTGGGCGCGTTCGACGAGCTCCGGCATCTCGAAGGCGGTCAGCGCGAGCAGGTACCGCCGCTTGACCGCCGGGTCCGCCTCGCGCGGGAAGGCCGCCTTGAGCCGGTCGAACAGCTGAGCATCGCCATCCCGTGCGGTGACGGCCACCGCCGTGTCCACCAGGTTCGGGTCGAGCGCGGTGCGCTGCCCGTTGAGCACCCGGTCCACCCTGGGCGCCATCTCGGCGAGCACCGAGCGCGCGCGCGCCACGCCAGCCACCGCCCGGAGCAGCGCCGCCCGCCGCAGCCGGTCCTGATCCGTCTCGCCCGCCACCGGGTCCCAGCCCATCGCCTGGAGCCGCGGAAGGAACAGCCGCTCGACGAGGCGCCGGAACCGCTCCTGGTCCTCCCCATCCACGAGCCGCGCCTCGACATAGGCCAGCCGGCCCACCAGCTCGTCGAGCACCGCGTGGTCGGACTCGTCCCCGAACGCCAGCACCAGGTCGAGGAAGTCGGCGATGCGCGCACGCCCCGCCCGAACCAGCGCCCACTGATCGGCGAGCAGCCCGATGCGCTCGGCTGGGAGCAGCGCTCCGAGCGACTTGCCCAGCCGGGCCAGCAGCTCCGCCGAGTAGGTCACCCGGTAGAAGCCGGTGGAGCCCGCATTGGCGTCGAGCCAGCGCACCGGGCCCGCAGTCTCGAGCGTGACCTCGCCGGTCTTCGTCTCCAGGAGATAGGTCCGGCTTCGATGGCCGCGGTCGTCTCCCCAGGCGATGACCAGCGGCACGGGCCAGGTCTCCGGCCCGCCCAGGCCCGGCTCGGAGAAGAAGCGCTCCTGCGAGAAGCGCGCGCGGTTGCCGTCGAGCGTGACGCTCACCACCGGGTACCCGCTCTGGCGGATCCAGGCGTTGGCCAGCTCGACGACCGGCGCCTTCGAGGCCCTGGCCAGCGCGCCCCAGAGGTCGTCGGCGACGGCATTGCCGCGCGCGTGCTTGCGCATGTAGTCGCGGATTCCGGAACGGAAGGCCTCCTCGCCGAGGAAGCCCTCGATCATCCGGAGGACCGCGCCGCCCTTCTCGTAGGTGATGGCGTCGAAGCTCTCGGTCGCCTCGGCGGCGTTGGCCACCGTGCCGCGAATCGGGTGGGTGGAGCGAAGCGCGTCCAGGTGCAGCGCGGTCGCCTTGCCGGCGTCGAAGTCGAGCCACACCCGCCAGTCCGGGCGCCAGCGGTCGACGATCTTGTACGCCATCCAGGTGGCGAACGCCTCGTTGAGCCAGAGGTCGTCCCACCAGACCATCGTCACCCAGTTTCCGAACCACTGGTGCGCCAGCTCGTGCGTCACGACCTCGGCGACGCGCTTCTGAACCGAGAGCGGCGCAGTCGCCGGGTCGAGCAGCAGCGCCAGCTCGCGGTAGGTGATGAGCCCAGCGTTCTCCATCGCCCCGGCCTCGAAGTCGGGGATGGCGACCTGGTCCAGCTTTCCGAAGGCGTAGGGCAGGCCGAAGTACTCCTGGAGCATCGGCAGCACCGCCAGCGCGGTCTGCTGGCCAAAGCCGAGGAGGGCCTGCTTCTCCTCCAGGCACCAGGTCCGGACGGGAACTCCCGCCGCCAGCTCCTCGGAGGTGGAGACGAGCGGCCCGACGACCAGGGCGACCAGGTAGCTGGGGAGCACCTCGGTCTCGGCGAAGCGAACCTTGCGGTGCGGGGGGTCGACCTCCTCGGCGAGCACCCGGCCGTTGCTCAGAGCGACGAGCTTCGGGGGCACCTTCACCGTGAGCGCCCAGGAGCACTTGAAGGCCGGCTCGTCGAAGCAAGGGAACACCCGGCGTGCATCCGCTGCCTCGAACTGGGTCGCGGCGACCGGGCCGGCGAGGTACAGCCCGCGCAGCCCCGCGGTGAAGCGGCCGGACCAGCGCAGGAAGAGCCGCGCCTCGCCCTTCGGGAGCTCGGCGTCGAGATCGAGCACCACGGTCTCGCTCAGCGGCAGCGCGTGGACGCGCGCGCCGAGGACGCCGTCCGCGGAGTGCACCTCGGCATGCGAGACGTCGAGCTCCACCGCGTGCAGCACGATGCTCCGGACCGGGAGCTCCACCGCGAGGGTCAGCTCGGCGTCGCCGGCGAAGGTGCGCGCGTCCAGGTCCAGGGTGAGGGTCGCCTGGATACGCCGGGGGCGGACGTTCCGGGAGAGGCGGAAGTTGCGGTCGTCGGCGGTCACAAGGCCGGGAGACTCGCACGGCCCGGGGTCCCCTGGAGGCACGAATCGGCAGCGGGGGACCGCAGGGGACCCAACGCAACGCGCCAGGGTGCCCGGAGGTTCGACACGGCCGCCTTCGGTGTCAGACACCTCTGCCGGGACACCTCTGCCGGGCGGTGAGGCGTCGGCCGGAGAGGTGCCGGCCTGGTCTCAGTCGTGTTCACACTCGTCGGTGTGGACATGGCCGCCGGCCTGCTCGGCTGCCCGCTCCTTCTTGAGCTTCTGCATCCGCTTGCGGATCAGCGCGCGCTTGAGCTGGGACAGATGGTCCACGAAGGTCGTCCCCTGGAGGTGATCGATCTCGTGCTGCAGGACATGCGCCAGCCGCCCCTCCGCGGACAGCTCGTGCTCGGCGCCGGTCCGGTCCTGGTACCGCACCCGGACCTTGCCAAACCGCGGGGTCTGCTCCCATTCGGTCGGGACCGACAGGCAGCCCTCCTCGAGGCTCACCGGCTCGGTCTTCTCCAGCACCACCGGGTTCGCAATCTCGAAGAACGTCCCATCCTCCCGGCCGACCCAGGCGACGGCGAGCGGGACGCCGATCTGGTTGGCGGCGATGCCGATCCCCTCCGCGGCGCGGAGCGACTCCATCATCTCCTCGAGCAACGGGTCGAGGGTGGGACCGAATGCGGTCACCGGACGGGTCCGGGTGGACAGCACCTTGTCGGGCCAGATGACGATGGGTTTGGGCATCTTTCCTAGGGGGCGCTCTCTAGCGCAGGCTCGGGTCTGCTTCACGCCGGATTCGACGCGAGGAGGTCGGCCGTGGCCTGGCTGATGTCCCGGATGTACGACCGCTTTCTGGAGGGCTCCGAGCGAGCCGGCCTCCGGGACTGGCGGCGGGCGCTGCTCGAGCGCGCCCGCGGTGAAGTGCTCGAGCTGGGCGCGGGCACCGGGGGCAACCTGGCCCTCTACCCGTCCACCGTCACCCGCCTCGTGCTCACCGAGCCCGACCGGCACATGCGCCAGGTCCTCGAACGGAAGCTCGCCGGCCGCCCGCGCGTGGAGGTCATCGACGCTCCCGCGGAGGCCCTGCCCCTTCGCTCCGCGAGCTTCGACACCGTGGTCGCCACCCTGGTCCTCTGCTCGGTGCAGGACCCTCGGCGGGTCCTGTCCGAGATCCACCGCCTCCTCCGCCCGGGAGGGACGTTCCTCTTCCTCGAGCATGTCGCGGCGCCCGCCGGGACCTGGACCCGGCACGCGCAAGGCGCGCTCGAGCCGGTCTGGAAGCGCATCGCCGCCAATTGCCACCTGACCCGCGAGACCGGACCGCTCCTCGAGGCCGCTGGCTTCGAGCTCGCGCCGTGCACCGAGGAGCGGCTCCCCGGGTCGAGCGCTCTCGTCGGTCGCAGCATCCGTGGAGTCGCGCGTCCGCTCACCGGGGGTGGAGTGGGTGTCCGCCCTGGAAACGCTTGACAGCGGGGGGGAGCGCCCTGCCTCAATGCCGACCTTTCTCCGAGGGAGGGAGGCTCACCCAGATGGCAGTCGACCCCGCCGCGCCAAGCCCCGCCACCGCCACTGCGCCGTCCGGTGCTGCCGCCGGGACCGGGTCCGACTTCCAGCCCTACATCCCGGACGACACCCAGCTCAAGGAGTTCACCCCCAAGGCGATCGGCGTCGGCGTCTTCTTCGGCCTGCTGTTCGGCGCGTCCACCGTGTACCTGGCGCTGAAGGCGGGGCTGACGGTCTCGGCCTCCATCCCCATCGCGGTGCTCTCCATCTCGGTGCTGAAGAAGCTCGGCGGCTCGACCATCCTCGAGAACAACATCGTGCAGACCATCGGCTCGGCGGGTGAGAGCATCGCCTCGGGCGTGGTCTTCACCCTGCCCGGCTTCCTCTTCCTGGCCATCGATCCGCGGACCCACCAGAGCGTGGGCGCCCCATACTTCAGCTACCTGGTCATCTTCACCCTGGCGGTGCTGGGCGGCATCCTCGGTGTGCTGATGATGATCCCCCTGCGGCGGGCGCTCATCGTCAAGGAGCACGGGAATCTGCCCTACCCCGAGGGAACGGCCTGCGCCCAGGTGCTTATCGCGGGAGAGAAGGGTGGCGAGATGGCGGCGACCGCGTACCGCGGCGTCGGCTTCGCCGCGGTGTACGCGCTGCTGCACCAGGTGTTCAAGGTCATCTCCGACACTCCGGGGTACGTGACCCGTGCGACCAGCCGCGTGTTCCCCGCGGCGACCGTGAACGCCACCATCACTCCGGAGTACCTCGGGGTGGGCTACATCATCGGTCCGCGGATCGCCGGCGTCCTGGTGGCGGGCGGAGTGATGGCCTGGCTGGCACTCATCCCCCTCATCGCCTCGATGGTGCCGCCGCAGGTCGTGGCCGTCCAGCTGCACAAGCTCGGGTATCTCGCGGACCTGACCAGGCCTGGTGCGTACGGCTGGGACCCCACCACGCACACCTTCGCCGAGCTGAACCGCGCCATCTACTACGCCTACGTGCGGCAGATCGGCGCTGGCGCCGTCGCGGCGGGCGGGTTCATGACCCTGCTCAAGACGCTGCCCACCATCATCAGCAGCTTCAGGTCGAGCATCGCCGCGCTGAAGGCCGGGCGGGAAGGGGTGACCGCCAGACGGACCGAGGACGATCTTCCGCTCACGGTCACCGTGGGGGGCAGCGTGCTCCTGGTGCTGATCATGGCCTTCCTGCCCTTCATCCCCGGCACCTTCCTCGGGCGGCTGGTGCTCGGGGTGCTGATCATCGTCTTCGGCTTCTTCTTCGTGACGGTGGCCTCGCGCATCGTCGGCATCATCGGGACCAGCAGCAGCCCGGTGTCGGGCATGACCATCGCCACCTTGATGGCGACCTGTCTCCTCTTCATCGGGCTCGGCTGGACCGCCGACATCTACCAGCCGATGGCTCTCTGCGTGGGGGGCATCGTCTGTGTGGCGGCGGCGAACGCCGGAGCGACATCGCAGGACCTCAAGACCGGCTATCTGGTCGGTGCGACCCCGAGGTACCAGCAGATCGGTCTCATCATCGGGGTCGTTGCGGCATCGCTGGTGATCGGTCTCACCGTCACCGCGCTGGACAAGCCGACCGTCGACTCGTCCGGTGCGGTGCTCCATCAGATCGGCACCACGTTCCCCGCCCCGCAGGGAACCCTGATGGCGACCCTGATCAAGGGGCTGCTGTCCGCCAACCTCGACTGGCAGTTCGTGCTGGTGGGGGTCTTCCTGGCGGTGACCGTCGAGCTCTGTGGCGTCTCGCCCCTCTCCTTCGCGGTCGGGGCTTACCTGCCGCTCTCCACCACCCTGCCGATCTTCTGCGGTGGAATGGTGAAGGCGCTGGTGGACCGAACCAGCGGGAAGAAGGCCTCGCATGACGACGAGATCGGCTCGGGAAGCCTCTTCGCCACCGGCCTGGTCGCGGGGGGAACCCTTCTCGGGGTGGCCGTCGCGCTGCTCCAGCTGTCGGACAAGATCGGCGGCTTCCTCAACTCACTCGACCTGAGCGGCCCGATGATCAAGGCCCTGGGAAAGACCGGCTACGACCTGATCGGGGTCGGGGCCTTCGTCACCATGGGGGCGGTGCTGTACCGGGTGGCGAAGAAGCCGCTGGCGATCTGAGGACCCCACACCGCGTCGCTCCGTCGACCAGCGCCGGGGTCGCCGCCTGCGTCCGTCCCTTGAACACCCCCTGCGTCGGGTGGGTGGCCTCGCTCAGGGGCCGATCGTGGCGTCGAACACCTTCCAGGACACTCCTCCGCGGAGGTCGCGGAGCACCACGTAGAAGCGAACCGGGGTCGCCACCTCGTGGGTCCGGAAGCGGATGTCACTGGTGGCGTTGGGGTCCTCGGGGATGGGCTCGGCGGAGCGGAAGTCCACCACCTCGGCGGCGGTCGATTCCCAGCTGTAGCTGAAGCGCTCGTGCTGGATGCCGCCGTCCAGACCCACGTAGGCCTCGATGCCCCCGGGCCCGCCGTCCGGGATGTGGGGGTAGAGGCGGATCTCCTGGTTCAGCGGCAGCACGGCCCCCTGGAGCGGGCCACCGTCGGGGAGCGTGACGTCGAGTAGCTCGGGGTTGTGGTTCGGCGCCCCGGAGAAGCGGACCGCGAGCCGGTAGATGCCCCGCTCCCGGTTGGAAGGGTCCGTCCCGGCGTCCACCCGCGCCAGCTCGTAACCGATGGCGATCTGCGCCACCCCTGGCTCGCCGACGTTGATGCCTCCGTCGATCGCGGCCACGCTCCCGAACGCGGCCTGGAGGAATCCCTGCACCTCCGGCCGCGAGGCGTCGAGCACCAGGTCCGGCAGGTCGACCCCGTTGCTGCCCGGACAGTCGAAGTCCGCGGCGAACGGGTTTCCGGGCCCGCAGAGCGCGAGCCGGAAGGTCAGCCCGCCGTCCGGGTACGCGAGCGGCGAGAAGGCGATCGGCGGCGGCAGCCCGCCATCGGCCAGGTCCGCCTCCGGCGGGTCGGCCCGGAGCGCGAGCAGCCGGACGCGGTCGAGCAGCTGGCTCTGCTTCTCGAGGTCCGGCCCGCAGCTCGCCCCGAGCAGCAGCCCCAGCGCACCCACCGCGACCGCGACCCGCCCCCGCCGCATCACCACGTCCCCTTGACGCCCAGGATGGGGACGATCGGGAGGCCCTCGAACTGGGCGCTCTGGGCGTAGTTGTAGCTGTACTGCGTGCCCTCGATGCTGCGGGTGTTGGTCACGTTCTGCACGTCCAGGTAGAGGTCGAGCGACCAGTTGTCGAAGACCCAGATCTTGTCGATCCGCACGTCGAGCTGCGCGAAGTTCGGAAGCCGGTACGAGTTCACCGGTCCGAACAGGGGCACGTAGCTGTCGGTGAGATCGTCCTTCACCGCCCCCACCACCGGGGTGCGCGGATTGCCCGTCGCGTAGCGGAACCGCCCGCCGAGCTCCCAGCCCGCGCCGAGCTTGTAGCTGGCGATCGCGGTGAGCACGTGCGTCTGGTCGAAGTCGAAGAGCCGCCAGCTCGCGCCGGGGCGGTCGATGCGCTCGCTCCTGGAGAAGGTGTAGGCGATCCACCCGAACAGCCGCTTGGTCAGCGCCTGCCGGAAGAGGACCTCGAAGCCGTAGATGCGGCCCCGGCCCTCGTTCACCAGATTCTGCGGCACCAGCTGGCCGTTCCGCTCGACGAGCGCGCTGGTGCTGACCGGGATGTCCCAGAGCCGGTTGTAGAACCCCTCGAGGCTCAGGAAGAGGTCGGGCCGGATGTTCCACTCGACGCCCAGACTGGTCTGCAAGGCATAGCGGCTCCCCAGGTCCGGGTTGCCGAACACCGGATCCGCCTCGCCGGCCTGGAGCGAGGGCGGGGAGTGGTACAGCCCGATGCCGCCCTTGATCGTCACCTCGGGCACCACCGTCCACCGTACCGCGAGGCGCGGATCCGCGGTCAGGAGCGGCGTCTGCTGGAGGCGGATGGTGACGAGGTCCATCCGCACGCCCGGGATGATCAGCAACGCGGGGATGGGCCGCAGCCGCAGCTCGGTCCACAGTCCGAGCTGGCTCTGCCAGAACGGCGAATCCGCGTAGAGCACCTCGCGGGTCGGCCCGAAGTAGGCCGGCTCGCCCTCGCGCGGCGGCTCGCCGAGCGCGGCGCGGGTCGTCCCGCGGGTGTACGTCCAGTCCACGCCCACCGCCGGGGCGACCCAGTCCGCGAGCCGCAGCTCGCCGGTGCTCCGCAGCGCCCAGGTGCTTGCGCCGAGCGTCAGACCGCGCTGTCCGCCGATGTTGAGGTCCACCTCCGTCCGGTCGAAGCCACCAATGGTGTCCACTCGCCACGCTCCGTCCACGAACGTGTGCCGGAGCCGGAACTGGTTGAACCCGGTCTCGTTCTTGAAGTCGCGGCCGAGGGTCGGGTCGCCCGCGAGCGAGCTCTTGGTGATGAGCTGGAGCGCGTCCTGACTGTGGAGCCCGAGCAGCTGCACCGTGTTCTTCCCGTTCGGCTTCCAGGTGAGCTTCAGCTGCGCGTCGTCGTACCGGGGGGCAACGGTGAAGCTCGGCGAGTCCTCCTTGAGGAACAGCGGGAGGAGCAGGTCGATGTACGAGCGCCGGTACGCCCCGGCGATGCTCAGGGTGTCGGTGATGGGCGTCTCGAGGACGACGTTGGCGTTGTAGGCGTTGACCTCGAGCACTCCGTGGAACCCGTCGGTCTTGGGGTTCCGGCTCTTCACGTCCACCACGCCGCCCACCACGCCGCCGTAGTAGGTGGAGAAGTTGCCCGGGAGGTAGTCCACCGACTCGAGCAGCTCGCTGTTGTAAACGGCGGTCAGCCCCCCGAAGTGGAAGAGCAGGGGAATGCGCTCGCCGTCCAGGAAGATGCCCGAGTCGCGCGGGCTGGTCCCGCGGATGACGATGAGCCCGCCGTTCAGGGGCGGTCGGGCCACGCCGGGCAGGTTCTGGATGACCTTCAGCGCATCGCCGGTGGTCCCGGGGATCCGCTGGATCTCCTGGAGCGAGATGGTGGTCTGGCTGACCTCCTTCTTCTCGCGGGCGCCGCGCACCACCGTCTCGTAGGGAGAGAAGAAGGTGCGCAGCACGTGGTAGGTGGCCTGCGTCCGTTGCCCCGCGTCGATGCGCTCGGTGGTCTCGAAGCGCTGGAACTCGCTGGCGGTGATGACCACCTGCACGTTCCCCGGAGGCACGTCGCGGAAGCTGAACTGCCCGCGCGCGTCGGTGAGAGCGCTCTTCTCCAGCGCGGGGAGCGCCACCTCGGCCCCGGCGAGCGGCTTCCGGTTGCCGCGCTCGAGGACCCTCCCGGTGAAGTTCACCGGCCCCTCCTGCTTGACCTGGGCCAGGGTGGGCGCGGGCCGCAGCACGAAGTCGTAGGCGTAGGTGATCCGGACGGGGCTCGGCTTGCCGTCGATCTCCGCGGGCGTGAAGCGAAACTGGCGGAGCGCCGCGACCGCGGCCTCGTCGAAGCCGTGGCCCGCCGGCGCCACCACCTCGGCGCGGGTCACCTCGCCGGTGGCCGAGATGTCGATGCTCAGGACCACCCGCCCCTCGAGCTTCTGGGCCTCGGCCTCGGGCGGATAGGCCGCCTCGACGAAGCGCTCCACCGCGGGGGGCCTGGTCAGCCTCGGCCCGGTGGGCCTCTGGGCCTCGGCGGTGGGTGCGCTCTCACCCGTTCCCGGGGGGAACCCGGCCGGCGTCTGGGCGAGCGCGAGCGCCGGGGCACACACCAGCGTTGCCACCCACCAGGCCCGGGCCCGCCTCGACACGCTCACCCCTCTCCCGTGCGCAGGGCTCCGACCGCCCCCGGGGCGCCTTTGGCGTGCAGGTGAATGCCTGCCCCCGCCCGCTCCGGCAACGAAAACGCGCCACGCGCGGGCGGGATTCCCCCCCGAGGGCTGCGCTTCGCTCAGGGGGCGTTGGGCCGGGGAGCACCCGGAGACGGCGACTCCGACACCAGGAGGACGCGACCGCCGAGCAACGGACCGGCAGGGCTGAAGGGTGCCCCCGACCCCGGATGGAGCGCGGCCTGGAATCGGAGGCCGACGCCTTCCATCAACCGCACCAGCTCGGTGATGGTGTACACCCGGATCGAGGCCGTCTTCTGGCCCGAGCCCCGGGGACCCGACCAGAACCAGGTGGTCTCGACCCGGCCTGCGACCGGATCGAACTTCCGCTCCTCGAAGAGCAGCGTCCCGTCCGGGAGGCGGTGCGCGGGGCTCCCTTCGCGGGAGAGCCGCGCGGCCAGCACGTCGCGGTGGTTCGTGTCGACGACCACTCTCCCGCCCGGCCTCACTGCCGCGGCGAGGGTGGTCAGGATGGCCGCGTCGTCCGCCTCCGTGCCGTAGCCGAGCGAGCTGAACAGGCTCAGCGCGGCGTCGAACCCGGACTCCGCCAGGGGCGCTCGCAGGTCCTGTCTGAGGAAGCGGAGCCGCCCGGGGTCGAGGTCGCTGCGCCGGCGCTCGGCCTCGGCCAGCAGCGCAGCGGACTGGTCCACCGCCAGGACGCGGGCACCGAGCCTGGCGAGCGAGAGACTCACCCGCCCGTACCCGCATCCGGCGTCGAGCAGGCGGCAGCCCTCGGCGAGCCCGAGGATTCGCCACAATGCCGCGGCCTCCTCGTCCCCCGGCGTCGACAGCGCGGCCCAGAGGAGCAGGTAGTTCTCATCGAAGAACTGCTCCCACCAGGGGACCACGCTGGTCATGGCCACCGACCGCCGTGATCAGCTCAGGCGGGAGAGCAGCAGCCTTCGCTGCAGCTGGAGCGTCTCCGGGGCGGTCTTCCCGAGCAGCTCGAAGAACTCGCCCTCGTCGGTGAGCTCCTTCTTCCACTCGTCCAGGTTGATCGCGGTGGCCTCGTCGACCTTCTCATGGGGGATGTCCAGCCCCGAGAGATCCAGATCACCGGCCTTGGGCACCCAGCCGAACAGTGTCTCCTGGCCTCCGACGCGGACGTGCGCCCGGTCGACGATCCACTTCAGCACCCGCATGTTCTCGCCGAAGCCCGGCCAGAGGAACTTGCCGTCCTTGTCCTTCCGGAACCAGTTCACCTGGAAGAGCTTGGGCGGGTAGGGAATCTTGGCCTGCATCTTCAGCCAGTGCTGGAGGTACTCGCCCATGTTGTAGCCGCAGAAGGGCAGCATGGCCATCGGGTCGCGGCGTACGACGCCCACCTTCCCGGTGGCGGCGGCGGTGGTCTCGGAGCCCAGCGTCGCGCCGAGGAACACGCCGTGCGCCCAGTTGAAGCTCTGGAGCACCAGGGGAATCGTGGTCGCCCGGCGCCCGCCGAAGACGATCGCGCTGATCGGCACGCCCTCGGGGTCGTTCACGTGCTTGCTCAGCACCGGGTTGTTGGTCATCGGCGAGGTGAAGCGCGAGTTGGGGTGCGCCGCCTTCTCGGGGGAGCCCTTCTTCCAGGGCCGTCCCTGCCAGTCGATGAGCTCGTCGGGGACCTCGCCGTCCATCCCCTCCCACCACACGTCGCCGTCCTTGGTCATGGCGACGTTGGTGAAGATGGTGTCCTTGGCGACGGTCTTCATCGCGTTCGGGTTGGAGGCGAAGTTGGTGCCCGGCGCCACGCCGAAGTAGCCGTTCTCGGGGTTCACCGCCCAGAGCCGGCCGTCCTTCCCGACGCGCATCCAGGCGATGTCGTCGCCCACGGTCCACACCTTCCACCCCGCGAACCGCCGCGGCGGAATCATCATCGCGAAGTTGGTCTTCCCGCAGGCCGAGGGGAAGGCGCCGGTGACGTAGGTCATCTGGCCGTCGGGGCTCTCCACGCCGAGGATCAGCATGTGCTCGGCGAACCAGCCCTCGTCCTTGCCGAGCCAGCTGCCGATGCGGAGCGCGAGGCACTTCTTGCCCAGGAGCGCGTTGCCGCCGTAGCCCGAGCCGAAGCTCCAGATGGTGTTGTCCTCGGGGAAATGGCAGATGAAGCGGCGCTCGGGACTCAGGTCACCGGTGCAGTGCAGGCCGCGGTTGAAGTCGTTCGAGTCGCCGAGCATGTCCAGCGCGGCTTTCCCCATGCGGGTCATGATCCGCATGTTCAGGACCACGTAGACGCTGTCGGTGATCTCGATGCCCACTTTCGACAGCGGCGAGCCGATCGGGCCCATGACGTAGGGGATCACGTACATCGTCCGGCCCTTCATCGAGCCGTCGAAGAGCTTGGTCAGCTTCCCGTAGGCCTCCTCGGGAGCCATCCAGTTGTTGGTGGGCCCCGCTGCCTCCTTCGTCCTGGTGCAGATGAAGGTGAGGTGCTCGACGCGCGCGACGTCGTTGGGGTTCGAGCGGTGGAGGTAGCAGCCTGGCCGCTTCTGGGGATTGAGCGGGATCAGCACCCCGGTGTCGACCGCGTGCTTGGTGAGGCGCTCCTTCTCGGCCTCCGACCCGTCGCACCACACGATGCGGTCCGGCTTGAGGAGCGCGGCGCAGTCCCGCACCCAGTCGAGCAGCGCCTTGTTCCGGGTCAGCGTCGTCGCGCTCCCGTCAATCTGGCTCGCCATCAGTTCATCTCCCGAACGAATCCTTGCGGAGGGGTGCTTCTAATACAGGCTCCCGGCTGGCTGCGCCTCCCATGTGGCGATGATCGGGGTGACACATCGGGAGCAGAACCTTGTGCGCTCATCTGGTGGATAAGCAAGGCCTGCGCGTGCTGACGCGGCGCGAAAGCGCAGCGCACCAGACGCGGGGCCTCGCTCGCCGGTGCTCGGCAGGCGAGCGACGCCCGGACCGCCGTGGCGAGCTCGGCGCGGATGTCCTCACGAGATGTCTGACACCTCGGGGCTGCAGCGTTGCCCTGCCCCCGAGGCGTCGACGAGGTGTCCGTCGACGAGGTGTCCGTCGACGAGGTGTCCGTCGACGAGGTGTCAGACGCCTCTGTCACTGGCGCGTCACCGGACCGCACGGGACCGGACCTCGGCGGGCCGGAAGCACCGCCGCCGAAGAGCTGCTGCGGGGATCCGCCCCCCTGCGCGTCGTCAGGAGTCCGGTCGATCCTCGCTGCCCGGGGAGTCTCCCGATCGCACCCACCTTCACCGCGAGGACACCGCGGTGGTGTGCGTGACGGTGCGCCGGGAGGGCGTTCGGGCGGGGGCTGCTAACATCCCACGCCCGATGGCTTCCTCCGCCGTGTCCGCCGGTTCCGAGGCCCTGACCTACACCCGTGACCGCTCGAAGCGCCGTGCGCTGATCGGCTCGATCATCACCGGCACCACCATCGAGTGGTACGACTTCTACCTTTACGGCTCGCTCTTCACGGTGATGCAGCCGCACTTCTTCCCGACGAGCAATGCGCTCTCCGGCTGGCTGCTGGGCCTGGCCGCGTACGCTACCGGGTTCATCATCCGACCGGTGGGGGCGGTGTACTTCGGTCGAATGGGTGACGTCGCCGGCCGGAAGAGCGCCTTCTTCGCGACGCTGCTCCTGATGGGCGGAGCCACCACCGCCATCGGCCTGCTCCCGGGCTACGATCGGGTCGGCGTTGTGGCCCCGGCCCTCCTGGTGCTGATGCGGCTGCTGCAGGGGTTCGCGCTCGGCGGAGAGTACGGCGGCGCGGTCATCTACGTCGCGGAGAACGTCCCGGACGGCGAGCGCGGCTACTACACCAGCTACGTGCAGATCACCGCGACCCTCGGCCTGTTCGTCTCGATGGTCGTGGTCCTGGCAGTGCGCAACTACCTGGGCACCGCGGACTTCGCGGCGTGGGGCTGGCGGCTCCCGTTCGTGTTCTCGCTCTTCCTGGTCGGCGTCGCCGGCTGGGTGCGAGCACAGCTCGGCGAGTCACCGTTGTGGGAGCGGCTCCGCCTTGAGAAGAGACTGGCGCGCGAGCCGCTGGTCGAGGCGGCGCGGAACTGGAAGAAGCTGGCGCTGGCGCTCTTTGCCGCCACCGCGGGCCAGGGCGTCATCTGGTACACCGCACAGTTCTTCTCGGTGCAGTTCATGACCAAGCTGATCGGGGTCCCGGGGCCCAAGGCCACGCTCATCGCCGCCGTGGCGCTGCTCTGCGGGATGCCGTTCTTCGTGGTGTTCGGCGCGCTGTCGGACGTCATCGGGCGCAAGCGGCTGATGGTGGTGGGCAACCTGCTCGCGGCGATCGGCTTCTTCCCCATCTACCGGGCGATGCAGATCGTCTCCAGCCCGCTGAACGAGGTCGCGATGACCGCCCTGGTCTTCGTCCAGGTGCTCCTGGTCACGATGACCTACGGGCCCATCGCCGCCTTCCTGGTCGAGCTGTTCCCGGCCCGCTCGCGCTACGTCTCGCTCTCCATCCCCTACCACCTCGGCAACGGCATCTTCGGCGGGCTCACCGGGTACCTCGCCTCGTCGATCGCGGTGAGCGCGAACAACAAGTTCATGGGGCTGGCCTTCCCCTGCACCGTGGCGCTGCTCACCGCCGTGCTCGGGGCGCTTTTCCTGCCCGAGACGGCGAGGACCCGCATCTGGGCCGAGGTGCGCAGGGGCACCGGTTCAGGAACCGGTCCGTATTCGACCCGCGAGCCCACTGGCCCGCAGCTGCGCGCCCCGAGCGGGGTCCATCCCGTCTCGCCAGAAGCGTAGGACGGCCCCGCTCCGCCCCGGCTCAGTGAATCGCGGCGCGGATCGGCAGCCGGCGGACGAGGTCCGCTTCCCGGGCGACCAGCTGCTCCAGCCGCGCCGCCACCGCCTCGCCGTGCACCCGCAACGCCAGGCGCAGGAACAGCCGCTGGTGACCGTCCTCGCTGCGCGCCAGCTCAGCGTAGAACCGGCGCAGGTCGGCGTCGGGGAGGCCCTCGGCGAGAAGCGCGAGGCGCTCGCAGCTCCGGGCCTCGATGATCGCCGCGACCAGGAAGCGGTCCAGCTGCCGCTGCGCCGCTGGCGTCCGGACGAGCGCCTGGAGCGCCTGGGCGTACGGATCTCCCGGGTCACGACCCAGCGCGAGCCCCCGCCGCTCGAGCAGCTGGAGCACCCGCGCGAGGTGACCGCTCTCCTCCCGGGCCAGCCGCGCCATGTGGCCGGGAAGTTCCGGGACCTCGGGATAGGCCTGCAGCAGCGACAGGGCGTTCGCCGCTGCCTTCTTCTCGCAGTGCGCGTGGTCGATCACCACCTGGTCGAGGTGCGCGAGCGCATGCGGGAGCCAGCGAGGATCCGTCTCGCAGCGGAGCGTGACGCGGGCACTGTCGGGCGGAGGCCGGGAGCTCATCGCCGGGCGTCCTACCGCGCCCCGGGTCCAGCCGTCACCCCGGAGCAGCTCGGCGGAACAGGACCTCCCGGACATGCGCCGGGTCGACCGGAACCGGCGCGCGCGAGAGGCGATCCAGCGCGAACCGGGGCACCAGCGCGTCGAGGGAGATCGGACTGCCGTCCCCCAGCCCCGCCCAGCCGGCGAGCAGGCCGATGAGGCGCTCGGGAGCAACGCCTCGCTCCCGCAGCTCGGCGAGGCTCGGCGTCCCGGCCCGCTTCGCCAGGCGCTTGCCGTCCGGACCGAGGAGGAGCGGGACGTGCGCGTACACCGGGACCGGAAGGCCCAGCGCCTCGCAGAGCTGGATCTGCCGCGGGGTCGAGGGGAGCAGGTCGTCTCCCCGGAGCACGTGGGTGATGGACATCGCCGCGTCGTCGACCACCACCGCAAGCTGGTAGCTCGGCACGCCGTCGTTCCGGAGCACCACGAAGTCCCCCACCTCGCGCGCCACGTCCTGGACGAAGGTCCCCTGGAGCAGGTCATGGACCTCGGTCGTGCCCTCGCGCGGGCGGAAGCGCCACGCCGGAGGACGCGACCGTGTCCGCCCGGCGCTCTCCTCCGCCGAGAGATTCAGACAGGTGCCCGGATAGCGCGGTCCCTCGTCCGCCGGGCCGTGCGGGGCGGCGACGGCGCGGGCGATCTCGCTCCGCGTGCAGTGACAGGGGTAGACCCGGCCGGTGGCCCGGAGGCGCTCGAACGCGGCCCGGTAGAGCCCGAGCCGCTGGCTCTGCAGCACTGGAGGGCCGTCGAACCCGAGGCCGAGCCAGTCGAGGTCGGCGAGAAGCGCGTCGGTGAGCTCGGGACGGGACCGTGCCGCGTCCAGGTCCTCGATCCGGAGGAGGAACTCGCCGCGCTCCGAGCGGGCCCACAGCCACCCGAGCACCGCCGCCCAGGCATTGCCGAGGTGGAGCCGCCCCGTGGGACTCGGAGCGAACCGGCCGCGATGGGTCGCCGTCACGTCGTGGGTAGACGTGCCACAGCCCCCCTGTGACCCGCAATGCCGTCCTTTGCTAAGAGCCCGGCGCCCGATGCGGTTCCTCCACCTCTCCGACGTCCACGTCACCGCTGACTACCGGCGGCATTCCTTGCTGCGGCTCGGGTGGCGCCGGTGGATCGCGCTCGGCGAGCTGACCTTCGGCGGCCGGGCCCGGGCCTTTGCCCGAGCGCCGGAGACCATCGGCCGCATCCTCGAGGACGCGAACGCGCTCCAGGTGGACCACGTCATCCTCTCGGGCGATCTGACCGCCTACGCGCTGCCGGAAGAGTTCCAGGGGGCACGAAGCGCGCTCGGCCGCTGGGCGGAGGAGCCGCGCCGCTGCACCGTCATCCCCGGGAACCACGACCGGTACACGCCCGGGGCCCACCGCACCCGACGCTTCGAGCAGAGCTTCGGGAACCTCCTGGTCTCCGACCTGCCCCACGTGGCGGTCGAGGAGGGCTTTCCCTTCGTGCGGCTGCTCGGCGAGCGCGACGCGGTCATCGGGCTGCAGTCGGCGCGGGTCCCGTACTTCCCGGGGCTGTCGTACGGGGTCGTCGGCCAGAAGCAGCGGGACGCGCTGGCGACGCTCGTCCGCCGCCCCGAGCTCGAGGGCCGCGCGGTGCTGGTCGTCGTCCACCACGCGCCCTTCGGCGCCCTGGGGAAGCCCGACCGGCTGCTCCACGGCCTGGTCGACGCCCCGGAGCTCCTGGCGCTGCTCCCGGGCGAGCGGTTCGCGGTGCTCCACGGGCACATTCACCAGCGGTACCACTTCCCGGCGACCGCGCACCGGCCGCACATCTTCGGCGCGGGCTCGTCCACCGAGGCGGGACACGAGGGCTACTGGTTGATCGAGACCTCGGGCGGGCGCATCGGGCATTTCGAGAAGCGCAGCCTCGCCGCCTGAGCGCACCTCCCCCGCGCCGGGCCCGGGGACCGCGCGACGGGTCAACCGGCCGCGGTCGAGGCAGACGCCCCGGCGCTCGCCGGCGCGATGCTCTCGGCGAGCGCGAGCGACTGGCGCACGCAGTCGGCGATGCCCGGCCCGCGGAGGGCGCTGCCTGCGAGCACCAGCCGCGGATGACTCCGCAGCGCGGTGGCGATGGCATCGAGCCGGCCCTGGTGTCCCACCTCGTACTGGGGGATCGCCTGGGGCCAGCGCACGATGCGCACCAGGTCCGGCGGCCGCGCGATGTCGAGGATTCCCGCGAGCTCCTCGCGCACCAGCGCTGTCAGCTCGGCGTCCGGCAGCGCCGCCCACTCGGCCCCGTGCGCCCCGCCGACGAGCGTGGTGAGCAGCGTTCCGCCCCCCGGTGCGCGGAAGGGGTACGCCGAGGAGACGAAGATGATGCCCAGCACCCGCCGCCGCTCGCGCGCAGGCACGAGCACCCCGAAGCCTTGCGGGTCGGGAGCGAGCGCCGGGCGCCAGCCGAGGTGCACCACCGAGATGGGCACCGTGCGGATCGCCTCGAGCGCGGTGGCGATGCTCGGGTCCACCGGCCGCAGGAGCTCGGCGGAGACCCGGGGTGGGACGGCGAGGATGACCCGCTCGAACCGCTCGGTCCCACCGTCCCACCGGACCTGCCAGCCGCCGGCCGAAGGCTCGAGCGCGCGGACCGGCACTCTGAGCCGGATCGCCTCGCCCAGCGCGGCACCGAGCGCCCGGGGAAGCGTCTCCAGCCCACCCTCGAACGAGGCCAGGCGCGGGGGCGCGGCGCGCATTCCATCGCGGCGCATCGCCCCCGCCGCGAGCAGCAGGCTCCGGTGGCTCTTCTCCATCTCGTGCAGCCGGGGAAACGCCGCCCGCACGCTCAGCCGCTCCAAGTCCCCTCCAAAGATGCCGGTCTGCACCGCGTCCAGCAGCGTCTCGGTGACGTGACGACCGAGGTGCCTGCGCCCGAAGCGGGCCAGGCTCTCGTCCACCCCGGCAGGTCCGCGTCGGCTGAGCGGCTCGAGCAGGAGCCTCAGCTTCGCCCACCAGGGGACGATGTCCGAGGCGAGGAACTGGGCCGGCTTCGCCGGCAGGTACCGCACCTTGCCCCGGACGAAGAGCGCGCGCCGGTCGGCCGCGGCCGAGGCGGAACGGAGCTGCTCGGCAATGCCCAGACGTTCTGCGACCCGCGCCACCGCCCGGTCACGGTCCAGGAGCCCGTTCGGGCCGGCCTCGAGCACGAAGCCCTCGTCCAGCCACGAGCGGATCTGCCCGCCCACGCGCTCCGACGACTCGAGCACCGTCACCGGGGTGCCGCTTCCGCGCAGTGCCCAGGCGAGCGTGAGCCCGGAGATGCCAGCTCCGACCACGGCGGTGCGCAGGTGCGGCACGGACGCTCCTCCAGTCGTACCGGGGCGCGGTTTGCCTCGCGGCCCGGGTTGCCGGTGCTTATGTCACGGCCATGCGCGTCGTGGTCACGGGTGCAAACCGGGGAATCGGGCTCGAGTTCGTCAAGCAGCTGACAGCGCGAGGCGAGGAGGTCGAGGCGACCGCCCGCGACCCCGGGGACGCCGCGGAGCTGCGCGCCCTCGTCCAGCCCGGCGTCCGGCTGCGGGTCCACCCCCTCGACGTGGCGGACGACGCGAGCGTCGCCGGGTTCGCCACCGGGCTGCCGCCGGGCCCGGTGGACGTGCTGATCAACAACGCCGGGGTCTCGGGGGTGAAGGGTGGGGAGCCCATCGATCCGCCCGACATCCTCCGGGTCTTCGACGTGAACGCGGTGGGCTCGCTCCGGGTGGTGCGCGCGCTCCTGCCGCGGCTGCGCACCGGCAAGGCGAAGAAGATCGTGAATCTCACCAGCCAGCTGGGCAGCATCGCCGAGGCCTCGGGTGGACGGTACGCGTACCGGATGAGCAAGGCCGCGCTGAACATGGCCACCCGGCTCCTGGCCGAGGATCTGCGCGGCGAAGGGTTCCGCACCGTGGCGCTGCACCCGGGCTGGGTGCAGACCCGCATGGGCGGAGGCGCCGCGCCGGTGCCACCCGAGCAGTCCGTCCGGGGGATGCTCCGCCTCATCGACGGCCTCACCGGCGAGCAGAGCGGGCGCACGTTCGACTTCCAGGGCCGCGAGATTCCCTGGTGACGGCTCGGCCGCGCGTCCAGGCTCAGGGGTAGAGGCGCTCCTCGGTCCAGGCCGCGTCGGGCGAGGCGCGGCGGAACACGTGGCGGTCGTGCAGCCGGAACTGGCCGGCCTTCCAGAACTCGATGCGGTCCGGCGCGAGCCGGAACCCGGACCAGTGCGGCGGTCGGGGAACCTCGCGCCCGGCGTAGCGCGCCTCGACCTCCTTCACCGCCGCCTCGAGGGCTGCGCGGCTCGGGAGCGGCTCGCTCTGCCGCGAGGCCCAGGCGCCGATCTGGCTACCGCGCGGGCGGGTGGCGAAGTACGCATCCGCCTCCTGATCCGGGACCTGCGTCGTCCGCCCCTCGATGCGCACCTGCTTCTCCAGAGGCTTCCAGTGGAAGCTGAGGGCGGCCCAGGGATTCGCCCGCAGATCGCGGAACTTCCGCGACTCGAGGTTGCCGTAGAACACGAAGCCCTCGCGGTCGAAGCCCTTGAGGAGCACCACCCGCGAGCTGGGTCGCCCGTCTGGCCCCACGGTGGAGAGCATCATCGCGTTGGGGTCGACCGGGACTGCGGCCTCGGCCTCACGGAACCACTCCGCGAACTGCTCGAACGGATCCGTCATGAGGCCCTCCATAGCAGAGGCGAGCCGCACTCGGGCGTTGACGCCCGGCCAGCAGTGGGCATGGTGGGCCGATGAAGATTCTCTACGTGGCCTCCGAGGTCGCGCCCTACAGCAAATCGGGCGGCCTGGGCGACGTGGCGCACGCGCTCCCGCGGGCGCTCGCGGCGCGGGGTCACGAGGTCCGGGTGGTGACGCCGCTGTACGCGTCGGCCCGGGTGACGAACGTCGAGGACTCCGGGCGCTCCATCCAGCTGCGCTTCCCCTTCGGCGAGCAGCATGCCGCCATCCGGGTGGCGCGTGCGGTGCCCCGGCACGAGGTCTGGTTCCTGGATCACCCGGGATTCTTCGCCCGTCCGGGTCTCTACGGTGACTCGAGCGGGGACTACGCGGACAACCACCGTCGCTTCGCCTTCCTCGCGGTGGGCGCGCTCACTGCGGCGCAGGCGATGCAGTTCACTCCGGACCTGGTGCACCTGAACGACTGGCAGACGGGGCTCGCCGCGCTGGCACTGGCGCGCGGGTTCCGCGGCACCTCGGTCGGAGAAGCCAGCAGCCTGTTCACCATCCACAACCTCGCCTACCAGGGGGTCTTCCCCAAGGAGGCGATGGCCGACCTGGGCCTGCCCTGGGACGTGTTCACGCCCGAGGGCATCGAGTTCTACGACCAGGTGAACCTCATGAAGGCGGGCCTGGCCTTCGCCGACGCGCTGAGCACGGTCAGCCCCACCTACGCCAAGGAGATCCAGACCGAGGGCTATGGCTGCATGCTCGAGGGGATGCTCCGGGCACGCGCCCACCAGCTGCACGGCATCCTCAACGGCATCGACGTGCACGAGTGGGACCCGCGAGCCGACCCGTACCTCCCCGCGCCGTACGACGCCGACGACCTGTCGGGGAAGGCGGTCTGCAAGGCAGAGCTGCGGCATCGCTTCGGGCTGCCGGATCCGGACCGGGTCTCGGACGCGCCCCTGTTCGGGGTGGTCACCCGGCTCGCCGGGCAGAAGGGCATCTCGCTCCTGCTGGAGGCGATCCCCACCCTGCTCGACCGCGGGGCAGAGGTCGTGGTGCTGGGCAACGGCGAGCGCTGGTACGAGGACGCTCTGCCTGCGCTGGCCGCGGCGCGCCCCGACGGGTTCCGGGCGTTCGTCGGCTTCGACCCGGCGCTCTCGCACCTGGTGGAGGGCGGGGCGGACTTCTTCCTGATGCCCTCGCTCTACGAGCCCTGCGGGCTGAACCAGATGTACTCGCTGCGGTACGGGACGGTGCCGGTGGTGCGGGCCACCGGCGGGCTCGAGGACACGGTGCAGGACGCGGACCTCCTCGAGGGGACGGGCTTCAAGTTCCGTGACTTCGACGTGGGTGCGCTGCTCTGGGCGAGCGGCCGGGCCATGGACTGGTGGTGGCATCGGCGTGACGCGCTCGATGCGCTCCGGCGACGGGGCATGGCCCAGGACTGGTCATGGGAGACCTCGGCCGCGGCGTACGAACGGCTGTACGCGTCGCTCGCCGGCTGATACGACCTCGCGCCAAATGACCACTGCGGACGCGTTCTGGCAGGGCCCGCGGTCGGACACCCGTTCGGACGCCCTGGTGTTCTTCGGGGCGACCGGAGATCTGGCGTACAAGAAGATATTCCCCGCGCTGCAGTCGATGGTGGAGAGCGGGGTGCTGCCCTGTCCAGTCATCGGGGTGGCGAAGGCCGGCTGGACCCTCGAGCAGCTGAAGGCGCGGGCGCGCGAGAGCGTCGAGAAGAACGGGCCCGGCGTGCGCGAGCCGGCCTTCTCCCAGCTCATGTCGCAGCTGCGCTACGTGGACGGCGACTACGGCGACCCGGCGACCTTCACTCAGCTGAAGTCGCTGCTCGACGGGGCGCGCGCGGTCACCCACTACCTCGCCATCCCGCCCACGCTGTTCGCCACTGTGATCGAGGCACTGAGCAGGTCCAGCTGCGCGACCGGGGCGCGGGTGGTGGTGGAGAAGCCGTTCGGGCGGGACCTCAGGTCGGCGGAGGAGCTGAACCGCATCCTCCACCAGGTGTTCCCCGAGCAGTCGGTCTTCCGGATCGACCACTACCTGGGGAAGGAGGCGGTGGAGAACCTCCTGTTCTTCCGCTTCTCCAACACCTTCCTCGAGCCGATCTGGAACCGGAACTACGTCGAGAGCGTCCAGATCACCATGGCCGAGAGCTTCGGGGTGGAGGGGCGCGGGAAGTTCTACGACGAGACCGGCTGCATCCGGGACGTGGTGCAGAACCACCTCCTCCAGGTCATCGGCTTCCTGGCGATGGAGCCGCCGTCGGACCTGTACTGGGAATCGGTGCGGAACGAGGTGGCGGACGTGTTCCGGGCCATTCCGCCCGTCCGTCCCGAGGACGTGGTGCGAGGGCAGTTCGTGGGGTACCGGCAGGAGCCGGGGGTGGCGCCGCACTCGCAGGTGGAGACGTACGCCGCGGTCCGGCTTCAGGTTTCCTCGTGGCGGTGGGACGGGGTGCCGTTCCTCATCCGCTCGGGGAAGTGCATGCCGGTGACCGCCACCGAGGTGACGGTGAAGCTGCGTCGCCCGCCGCTCCGGAAGCTGACCCGGCGGGACGCGAACACCTTCCGCTTCCGGCTCGGGCCGGACATGAAGCTGTCCCTGAGCGCGCGGGTGAAGAAGCCCGGTGCGGAGCTGGTGGGCGAGACGGTGGAGCTGGCGGCGGTGAAGCAGCAGAGCAGCGACGAGGCCGACGCGTACCAGCGGCTGCTCACCGACGCGATGAACGGGGACGCGACCCTCTTCGTTCGACAGGACGCGGTCGAGGCAGCCTGGGCCATCGTCGAGCCCATCCTGGGGAACGTCGCCCCGCTGCACTTCTACGAGCCGGGGAGCTGGGGCCCCCGGGACGGCGAGCGCCTGGCGGAGGACCTGGGCGGCTGGGACGACCCGCTGGCCAGCGCGCCGGCCGTCAGCGGCCCACGGGCTGATGCAGGCGCGGTGGGGCGGCCGGCCTAGTACCCGGCGGTTCGCCCGGGCACCGAGGCGATCATCGCCCCGGTGAACACGACCCCACCGGCGTTGGCCGCGGCGAGCAGGAACCCCCACCACACCGGGTAGAACATCTCCCCCGCCGGGGCGAAGAAGGGCGTGAGCATTCCGGCGACGAAGCCGCCGAAGAGCCCCAGCCCGACCGAGGCGAAGACCGAGAGGGGCACCGTCCTCGCGCCGAACATCCGCCAGAGCGGGGAGAGAAGCGCCGGGCCGAGCAGCCCGACGATGACTCCGATGGCGGTGAAGAGCAGTGCCCCGATGCCAGACACCAGACGCGGCGTGAAGACCATCGATCTCCCTCTGAAGTGGCGCGCACAATGCGTCGGTCCGGCCCGGATTTCCACTGGATCCATCGAGGAGCAGGCCCGCGCGGTAGACTGACCTCGTGCCGCTGGAGCGGGAGCTCGGAGGGTACGAGATCGTCGGCCGGCTCGCGGTGGGCGGGATGGCCGAGGTGTACCAGGCCCGACCGCTCCCGGGGACGACGCCGGCCGAGGGCGAGGGGCCCGAGGTGGTCCTCAAGCGGCTGCTCCCGACGTACCGCAACGACGGCGCGCACGTGAAGCACTTCATCGACGAGGCAAAGATCGCCGTGCGGCTGCAGCACCGGCACCTGGTCCGCACCTTTCGCTGCTTCAAGTCGGGCTCGGACTACCTGATGGTCCAGGAGCTCGTCCCCGGGCGAACGCTGGCGTACTTCCTCGAGCTGCTCATCCAGGCGGGGACGCCGATGCCGCTGCCGGCGGCGAACTACATCGGGTGGTGCCTGCTCGACGCGCTCGCCTACCTGCACGCGGGCATCGGCGCGACCCCGGCGGTCCCGCTGGTGCACCGTGACGTGGCTCCCTCCAACGTGCTGCTCTCGGTGACCGGTGAGGTGAAGCTGACCGACTTCGGGATCGCCGAGTTCGATGGCTTTCCCCGCGCCGAGCCCGGGTCGCTGCGCGGAACCGTCGCCTACATGAGCCCCGAGCAGGTGGTGGGCGAGGTGATCGATGCCCGGAGCGATTTGTACTCGGTGGGGGTCATCCTCTGGGAGCTCGTCGCCAACCGGCGGCTCTTCCCGAAGGCGAGCGACCTGGACCTGCTGGAGCGGGTCCGTGACGCGCAGGTTCCGCTGCTCGAGCCGCTTCGCCCAGGAGTCCCCGACTACCTCGCCCGGGTGGTGCGCCAGGCCACGTTCGCCGACCGGGAGAGGCGCTTCCAGAGCGCGCCCGAGTTCGCCCGGGCGCTCCAGCTGGTCGCCCAGCGCAACGGCTGGCCACTCACCGTCGAGGCCCTCAACCCGCTCCTCGGGCGGTAGGCCGCCTCGGCCTCGGCCTCGGTCGGCGGAGGCGCCAGCTTCCGTCAGGAGGTGACGGTGCTGGGCTGCGTTCCGCCCTCGCGGGTGGTGGCGGGCGGGGCCTTGAGCCGGGTCATCCGGACGCGACCGAGGCGGGGGCCCTTCTTCGAGGCGATCGTGAACTGCCACCCGTCGTAGGTGAACTTGTCGCCCACCTCCGGGATGCTCCCCGAGAGCGAGCTCAGGTATCCGCCGAGGGTCTCGTACTCGCCCTCGGGCAGGGGGAGCCCGAAGGCGTCGGCGAACTCGTCCACCTCGAGCAGGGCGTCGACCAGGTACGAGCCGTCGGGTTGCTTCTCGATCGGCGACTCCGGCTGCGCGAACTCGTCGGCGATGTCCCCGACGATCTCCCGGAGGATGTCCTCGAGGG
This sequence comes from Myxococcaceae bacterium, assembly GCA_035543115.1. Taxonomy (GTDB): domain Bacteria; phylum Myxococcota; class Myxococcia; order Myxococcales; family Myxococcaceae; genus RPRB01. Next base: position 13,008 of record DATKKF010000118.1, on the reverse strand, counting down.
TCACCACGCCCATGAACCCGCCGTACTCGTCGGTGACCATCGAGATGTGGATGCGCCGCCGCTGCATCTCGCGGAGCAGGTCTCCCACCGGCTTGATCCACGGGACGAACACTGCCGGCCGGACCAGGTCCTGGAGGACGATGAGCTCCGGGTGCTGCAGGAGCGGGATCAGGTCCCGCGCGTGGAGCACGCCCACGATGTGGTCGATGTCGTCCCGGTAGACCGGGATCCGGCTGTGGTTCTCCTCGGCGAGGATGCGCAGGAGCTCCATGGGCGGAGTGGAGATCTCCACCGCGATGACCTCGGTCCGCGGCACCATCACGTCCCGGCAGCGCTTGTCCGAGAGCTCGAACACGCTGCGAATCAGCTCGGGCGCGCTGGCGTCGACCTTCTGGTTCGCCGCCTGCGCCGCGAGCATGCGTTCCAGCTCCTCGAGCGGCGGCGGCGGCGGCTCGAATCGTGCCCGGATCTTGAACGGCCGCAGGATCAGATTGACCCAGGCGAGCAGCACGCGCGCGAAGGGTCCGAGCACTGCCGAGAGGAGGCCGGCCAGCCAGGAGAGCCGGAGCGCGGCGTTCTCCGGGTCGGTGCTGGCGATGGCCCGAGCGGTCACGTCCGCGAGCGTGGCGAGCAGCCCCACGAGCAGCACGCCCGCCAGCGGCGCGGCGAGGGCACCTTCGACGCCGCCGAGCCGGGACACGTCGAACTGCACCATGGCCGGCGGGGCGAGCGCCCCGACGCCGGCGGCCAGGAAACCGCTGAGCACCATGCCCATGCGCAGCGAGGCGGCGGTCATCTCGCGGTGGGTGCGCAGCCGGAGCACACGTCGGCCGGCCCTGCCGTGCCGGGTGGCAAGCTCCTTGGCCTTCAGCTCGGAGACGCCCGAGAGCGCCGACTCTGCCGCGGCCATGAGCGCGCGGAGGATCAGGAGGGCGACGCACCAGGGCCACAGCGCCCACGACGGCATCTCGGAACGGTTAGCACGCCAGGCCCAACTGTGCTGGCCGACACGCTAACCCCGCATTAAGACACGTGTGGACGCCTCCTCGGACGGCTGATAGAGGCGGCGCCGACGCACTGCGCGGGTCCGCGGATGTCGCACCGGAGGTGACATGGTCGCACGGGTGTACGTGACGCTGAAGCCAGGGGTCCTGGACCCGGCCGGGAAGGCCGTGGAGGGCAGCCTGCACGCGCTCGGCTTCGGCCAGGTCTCCGGTGTCCGGCTGGGCAAGTACATCGAGCTACAGCTCCCCGACGGCAACCGCGCGGAGGCCCGTGCCCAGGTGGAAGAGATGTGCCGGAAGCTCCTCGCCAACACGGTGGTGGAGAACTTCCGGGTGGAGATCGGATGAAGGTCGGGATCGTCGTCTTCCCGGGCAGCAACTGCGACGAGGACGCCTTTCACGTGGCCGGGCAGGTCCTGGGGCACCAGCCCCAGATGCTCTGGCACAAGGACCACGATCTCCGGGGGAGCGAGCTCATCATCCTCCCCGGGGGCTTCAGCTACGGAGACTACCTGCGCTGCGGAGCCATCGCCCGCTTCGCGCCGGTGATGGAGGAGGTCGCGGCGTTCGCCAGGAAGGGCGGCCCGGTCATCGGGATCTGCAACGGCTTCCAGATCCTCACCGAGGCGGGGCTACTCCCGGGCGCGCTGCTCCAGAATGCCAACCGCCAGTACATCTGTCAGGACGTGATCCTGCGGGCGGAGAAGGCGCGGACGCGGTTCGTCCGGGACCTGGCTCCTGGCGAGCAGTTCAAGATCCCCATCGCCCACGGCGACGGGAACTACTTCATCGACGATGAGGGCCTGAAGCGGCTCGAGGGCGAGGGCCAGGTGGTCTTCCGCTACGTCGGGAATCCCAACGGGAGCCGGGCCGACATCGCCGGCATCGTGAACTCCTCGGGGAACGTGCTGGGCATGATGCCCCACCCCGAGCGGAACGCCGAGCCGCTGCTCGGCAATGCCGACGGCCGCCGGGTGCTGGCCTCCCTCCTCCACTGACATGGCCCTGAGCAAGGACGTCATCGCGCAGCACGGGCTCAGCGAGTCGGAGTACGCCCGCATCCTCGAGCACCTGGGCCGGGAGCCGAACCTCCTCGAGCTCGGCATCTTCAGTGTGCTGTGGAGCGAGCACTGCTCCTACAAGTCCTCGCGCCGTTACCTCCGCGGCTTCCCCACCACGGGCCCCCGGGTCCTGGTGGGTCCGGGCGAGAACGCCGGGGTGGTGGACCTCGGCGACGGTCTGGCCGCGGCCTTCAAGATGGAGAGCCACAACCACCCGAGCTACATCGAGCCCTACCAGGGCGCGGCGACCGGGGTGGGCGGAATTCTCCGCGACGTGTTCACCATGGGCGCGCGGCCCATCGCCTCGCTCAACTCGCTGCGCTTCGGCGACCCGTCGCATCCGAAGACGGCGTGGCTGCTGGACGGCGTGGTGCGGGGCATCGGCGGCTACGGCAACTGCATCGGTGTGCCCACCGTGGGCGGCGAGGTCGCCTTCGACGAGAGCTACAACGGCAACTGCCTGGTGAACGCCTTCACCGTGGGTGTGCTGGAGTCGGATCGCATCTTCAAGGGCACGGCCTCGGGCGTCGGCAATCCGATCCTGTACGTCGGCAGCAAGACCGGGCGGGACGGCATCCACGGGGCGACGATGGCCTCGGCCGAGTTCGACGAGGACAGCGAGAGCAAGCGCCCCACGGTACAGGTGGGCGACCCGTTCACCGAGAAGCTGCTGCTCGAGGCCTGTCTCGAGCTGTTCCAGACCGACGCCCTGGTCGGCATCCAGGACATGGGCGCGGCCGGGCTCACCAGCTCGTCGATCGAGATGGCGGGCCGGGCGGGGAGCGGCATCGAGATCGACGTGGCGAAGGTGCCGCGGCGGGAGGAGGGGATGACCCCGTACGAGGTCATGCTCTCCGAGAGTCAGGAGCGGATGCTCATCGTGGCCAAGCGAGGCCGCGAGGACGAGGTGCTCCGCATCTTCCACAAGTGGGACCTGGACGCGGCGGTCATCGGGCGCGTCACGGACGACGGCCGGGTGCGCATCCTCGACGGCGGGAAGGAGGTTGCGAACCTCCCGGTGACTCCGCTGACCGATGGCGCGCCGGTGTACGACCGGCCGACGGCACCTCCGGCGAGCCAGGATGCGCTCCAGCAGTTCGATCCGCTCTCGGTGACGCCGGGGAGGGATCACCGCGAGCCGCTGCTCGCGCTGCTGGCGCGGCCGACCGTCGCCAGCAAGGAGTGGCTCATCCGCCAGTATGACTACACCGTGCGCCTCGGCGCGGTGGTGCGGCCGGGGCCGGCGGATGCGGCGGTGGTGCGCGTCGAGCGGACGAAGAAGGGGCTCGCGCTGGCGGTGGACTGCAACGCGCGCTTCGTCTACCTCGATCCGTTCGAGGGGGCACGGCTGGCGGTGGCCGAGTGCGCGCGCAACGTCTCCTGCGTCGGTGGCGAGCCGCTGGGCCTCACGGACTGCCTGAACTTCGGCAACCCGGAGCGCCCGGAGATCATGTGGCAGTTCGCCGAGGCGACGCGGGGCATCTCCGCCGCCTGCCGCGAGCTGGGCATCCCGGTGGTGAGCGGGAACGTGAGCCTCTACAACGAGACCGAAGGGCGGGCGATCCTCCCCACGCCCACCGTGGCCGTGGTGGGCCTGCTCCCGGACGTGAGCGCGACCTGCGCCGGCGTGTTCCGTCGGGCGGGGGACAAGGTGGCGGTGCTCGGCGAGACGCGCGGTCAGCTCGGCGGTTCGGAGTGGCTGCTCATGACCGCGGGGAAGATCGCCGGCCGGCCGCCGGTGCTGGATGCGGCGCGGGAGAAGGCGCTCCAGTCCGTCGTCCGCGAGCTGGTCCGCAGCCGCAAGGTCTCCTCCGCGCACGACACCAGCGAGGGTGGGCTTGCGGTGGCGCTGGCCGAGTGCTGCATGGCAAACGCGGAGGCTCCGCTCGGCGCCCAGGTCTCGCTGCCGGTCGGGTCGGCGGCGCCGCACGCGTACCTCTTCGGGGAAGACGCCTCGCGGGTCATCGTCTCCTACCCGCCCGAGCACGAGGCGGAGATCGCCGCGGCTTGCAAGGCCGCGGGCGTCCCGTTCGCCACCATCGGCTCGGTGGGTGGCGACCGGTTGGTCATCTCCGGACTGCTCGAGGTGCCGGTCGCGCGCCTCTCGGACGCCTGGCGCAGCGGCATCCCGTCGCTGATGAAGAAGCCGACCCATCTCTGACGGGCAAGCGTCCGATGGCCGCCACAGAGACCGGTCAAGCGCAGAGGGTGCGCCGCAATGCCGCGCGCTCACCCGAGTCGCACGTCTGCGCCGACTCCCCCATTTCCTCGCGTCGAGCGCAGCAACTGGCACTCGACCAACGGGTCCTGGTCGCCGAGCTCGGGTGCGCGGCTCAGCGCAGCGGGTGGAAGAACTCCCGGATGTCCTGCGCGAGCAGCTCGGGCTCCTCCCAGGCGGCGAAGTGGCCACCACGCGGCATCTCGGTCCACCGCCGCACGTCGTAACCGCGCTCGGCCCAGCGCCGGGGCGGAGAGGGCGCCTCGAGGGGGAAACGGGCGAACCCCATCGGCACGCGGATCCGCTCGCCGGGGCCGAGCTGCAGCGGGGTGAGCTTCGACTCGCGGTACAGCCGGATCGAGGACGCGGCGGTGTTGGTCACCCAGTACAGGGTCACGTTGGCCAGCAGCTCGTCGAGCGAGAAGCGCCCCTCGACGTCGCCGTCGCAATCGCTCCAGGTGCGGACCTTCTCCAGGATCCACGCCGCCAGGCCCACCGGCGAGTCGGTGAGCGCAAACCCCAGCGTGCCCGGACGCGTCGCCTGCAGATGTCCGTACGCGCCTTCCTCGTCAAGCCAGGCCGCCTTGTCGCCCAGGAATGCACGCTCCTCGGTGCTCAGCATGGCCTCGCCCTCCACCCACGGCCGGAACGAGCCGGGGATGTAGTTCAGGTGCAGTGCGAGCACCCGGTCCGGGGCGTTCCGCGCCGCCCAGGTGGAGATGGCCGCCCCCCAGTCACCGCCCTGCGCGGCGAAGCGGGGATACCCGAGCCGCTCCATCAGCCCGATCCATAGGTCGGCCACCGCCGAGCTCGACATCCCGGGTGACGTCGGCCGGTCAGAGAACCCGTAGCCGGGAATCGAGGGCACGACCACGTCGAACGCGTCCTGGGGAGAGCCTCCGTGCGCCGCCGGGTCCGCGAGCAGCGGCACGATCCGCAGCATCTCGAACACCGACCCGGGCCAACCGTGGGTGATCACCAGCGGGACGGGCCTCGGCCCGCGGCCCTTCATGTGGATGCAGTGGATCCGCGCCCCATCGACCGTCACCATGAACTGGGGCAGCGCGTTCAGCCGGGCCTCTTGGACCCGCCAGTCGAACCGGCTCTCCCAGTGCGCCACGACGCGGCGGAGCCAGGCCTGGTCGACTCCCTCGCTCCAGCCGACACCGGCCACCGGTTCCGGCCAGCGCGTGCCGGCGAGGCGCTCACGCAGGTCGGCAAGCACCACGTCCGGGACGTTCGCACGGAAGGGCTCCACGGAACCTGGCTCCATACGACAGAACGTAGGGCCGATCGCCGAGACATCTCCAGTCCCGTGAATCGCGAGCGCCTCGATGAGTCTGTCTCGGACTGAACCGTCAGAGCCACGCCCCCCGCGTCACTCGCACATCTCGTTCCCGCACGGGGGCTTCGCGGTCGGATCGCAGAACTGGACACAGCACTGACCCGTCGCCGTGCAGCGCTGATGCTCGTCCACCGTGTCGACCGTGGGGCAGGTGCGCCCGCACACGCCACAGTTGTCCGGGTCATTCAGTGGCTTGCAGAGCCCGCCGCAGGGGTCGGGATCGAACCCCTCCTTGCACTTCACGCCGCACTGGTACTGACCGGTTCCCGCATTCATCGTGCAGGTGGCCACTGCGTTGTCGATCGACACCGTGCACGGGCCGCGGCCACCGCAGTCGTGCACCGACGCGTAGTCCGCCTCGCAACCGTCGCCGTCCTGATCGGTCGTGAAGTCGCGACAGGTCTGGGTGCTGTTGTGGCAGTCATGCCACCTGGGCAAGTTGCACTGGTACCGGCAACTGCCGTCGGTGCAGGTCGGCGGCGTCCCGGCGGTGTTGAAGCTCGCCGGGAGGGTGGCCGGACAGCTCTTGCCGCACGCCCCGCAGCTGTTCACGTCGTTGTCGACCCGCGTCTCGCAGCCGTCCGCGTCTGATCCCTCGGTGCTCAGCGCCCCGCCGTTGCAGTTCAGCCAGGGCGCCTTGCACGGGAACGTGCAGCTGCTGTTCGCGCAGCCCACGTCGGTGTTCGTCCTCGGCTGACAGGCCGTCTGGCACGCCCCGCAGTGCTGCGGCGTCTGCAGCGACACACAGGTGAAGCTCTCCGGACGTCCGTCCTGGCCCGGGCAGCACGCAGGAGTGGCCCCCGAGCACGGTCCGGCTGCGCCGCCACAGGTACAGGTCCCGACGCAGCGGTTGGTCGACGTGCGCGAGCAGGTCTCGTCACAGCCCGGCCCGCAGTGGGTGGCGTCGGCCTCGTATGGCGGGCGGCCGGGAGCGGCGGTGCACGTCCCCAGCGTCCCGTTCAGGCACACCCGCGTGCCCGCGACGCACCTCGTCGGGTCGGGCATGCCGCACGGGCTGCTCGCGCCCTCGGAGCACCCCACGCCGAGCTTGAAGGCCTGCTGTGCGCGGGTCGTCCCGCTCGTGGCTTGAACCACGAAGTCCGCCGCCGGTGAAACCAGGTCCAGAGGCGTCCCCTGGAGCAGACCGGTGCTCTCGCCGATGCTCAGCCACGTCGAGAGAGATGGCGGCAGCTGCGGCAGGCTCCACGAGAGTGAGCCGTTTCCGCCGTGGGCCTGCAGCAGGACGTTCCGCTCTCGGTAGTCCCGGCCCACCACCGCGTCCGGCAGTGTCGCCGTCTGGATGCTCAGGTTCTGCCCCGGGCCGGGCTCGACCGTCCCGCAGGCGGCGAGCAGCGCGACCGGCATCCACCATGCCCCCTGCTTCATGGCCGGAGCCTGTTGCATACCAGCTGCCAAGAGTAGCCCCGCTCGAAAATGCTCTGAAAGGTGGAATGTCGTGTGCAGAATCCGGGGACACCGGACGCGGAACGCCAGAGAACGGCACCGGATCCGTCCGGGCCGGCGGACGGGGGGATGAATGTCGAGACAGGTCGCCGCAGGACTGCTGCTGCTCGCCGGCGTGGGGTGCACCTCGCTGACCTCCGCGGCCGACTGCTCCAGCTCGGCGTGCCCCGCTGGCCAGACGTGCGACGCGCAGACTCGCCTCTGCGTGCTGGACCTGCGCCCGCAGATCAGCGTGCTCTCCCCGAAACCGGATGCGGCGGTGAAGGACCCGGCCCTCGAGCTGCGGGGAACAGTCGCCACCTGGTCCGACTCGACCCTGGTGGGGATGAGCTACCAGATCGTCGATGCCGGAACGGCGGGAGGCGTGCCGGTGGACGGCGGGGTGTTCTCCCTGACCGTTCCCCTGCCGCCGCTCGACGGGGAGGACGTGCAGCTGGTCCTGCTCGCCCGCGACAGCCAGAACCGCGAGCGTCGGGTCTCGGTGCCGTTCCGGGTCGACGACGTCCTGCCGCACCCGCGGTTCTCGCCGGCAGATGGCGAGCGCGGGGCCGACGTGCAGCTCACCGTCGACTTCGGCGAGCCCGTCACCGGTGCCGGAGCTCCCGCGGTGCTCGTCCCTGGCGGGGCGACGGGCGCCTACGATTCGGCGCGCCAGCGGTACGTCCTGAGCGGGCTCAGCTACGACACGGGGTACCGGGTCGACGTGGATGCAGGGGTGGTGCTCGACGCGCTCGGGAACCCGAACCAGGGGGGGACTGCGCGCTTCTGGACGGCCGCGCATCCGGCACAGACCGGGACCATCGGCGGACTCGACTCGGTCGTCTCGTTCGACGCCGCAGCGGACGAGGACGGCGTGGTGACGCTCGCCATCGAGACCGCGAGCAAGGTGGTCTGGGGATGGTTCAACCCGGCTGACGGACAGTTCGCCCAGCTCACGCTCCTCGACGTCGCTGCTCCGCCGCTCGCGGCGCTCCGGACGAGCGTCGCCTTCCAGGCGGACGGCGGCGACCCGCTGCGGCTGGCCGCCGTTCTCCAGCGCGACGCGACGGATCGGGTGGACGTGCGGAGCGGGACCGCCTTCTCGACTCCCTCCGCCGCCTACGCCATTCCCGCTGGGCCGTCGTGCGCCGAGCCCGCGGCGGCGCTGGGCAGCGTCGGCCTGGTGAGCGCGACCGGAACGTACTCCCGCGGCCCGTACTCGCTCGGCATCGGCTTCGTCCCCGACCGGCTCGCCATCCGCTCCGAGCAGTTCTGGGAGGTGGTGGCCACGGACGGACAGCACCGGTTGCTCCGGGCGTGGTTCCGCGCCAGCTGCGGTGCCGCGCCCGTCGAGGAGCTCCACGTCGAGCCGCCGGTGCGGACCGATCTCGCGGACGACCCCAGGTTCTCGCTGGTGCTGCCCCGCGCCGACCGGAGCCTCCTTGCCTTCGACACCCGCACCGGAACCCGGGTCGAGTCGTGCCGGAGCTGCGAGTCCGCCACGGACGCGGGTGTCTGTCCTGCGCCCGTCGACCGCACGGCGCCCGGGGCGCTCACCCTCGCATCACGGCACGATGGCGCCAGGGTGCTCGGGGCCCGGAGGAACGCGAGCAACCTGATCGAGCTCCTCGAGCGCGACCTGTCCAGCGACTGCGACTCGCCCTGGACGGTGCTCGCCACCGCACCGGACAGCGCCTCCGCGGTGGCTTGGCAGCCCGCGATGTTCGGACGCAAGCCCGGGCTGATCTACAGCACCGGGACGGACGTCCGGGTCTACGTCCCCTGACGGCGTTTCAGAACCGTCCGGCGAGCACCACCGAGCTGGGGCCGGCGATCACCGTGGTGCTCGGCACCTTCCCGTCGGTGAGCCAGAGCCACAGCCCGGTCCCCAGCGCGACCGCGCCGACGGCGTACCCCACGTAGGCCAGGGTCTGCTGCGTCTGAGCCTCGCTCCGGTAGCCGTCCACTGTCGACACCTGCGACGGGAGTGGGGCGCTCCCGCCCGCGTAGACCTGGTTGAACTTCGAGGCAGAGTCGTTTGCCTTCAGCTGGGCGACGATGCCCAGGCCCAGCGCCACGGCCCCGGTCGCGGTCAGCGCGATGCCGGTGGGCGTGCGCCAGGTCCTCGGCGAGCCGGTCTGCCCCTGGCTGACGGCAGCGGGAGGCGGAAGCGCGAGCACCGAGGCCTGACCGGTGGATGGATTCACCGCCACCACCCGCTCGCCCGTCTCCCCGGTGACGACGAAGCGCGCCAGCTCACCCAGATCGTCCCCGCCTGCGCGGGTACCCCCGAGCTGGATGCCGCCCTCGCGGGTCCGCTGTGCGGTCTGGGCGTTGAGAACGGCGGCCGAGAGCCAGCTGGGTCCCGCCGCCGGACGGTCGAGCCGGAGGACGACCAGCTGGTCGACCTCGAGCAACAGCGCCAGCTTCAGAGCATTGCCCAGCGGGGTCTCGTGGCCGTCGCGCGGCTGCTGCAGGCACGCCGCGCGCGAAGGGGGGATGGTCTGCTCGAATGCTAGGTCCACCCGGAGGCTCGCATCCTCCCGGAGCTGCACCAGGTGCGGAAAGGAGAACGCCTCCGGGCGGCCGACCACGATCTGATAGCTGCCCGGGACGAGCTCGAGCGTCGCCGGCGTGTGGCCGAGCGCGAAGCCGTCGACATACACCGTCGCGCCCGCCGGCTGCGACTGCACCGAGAGACGGAGCTTGTGGGCCCGGGCGAGCTCGGCGCGCAGCTTGTCGAACCGCTGGCGAAAGGTGGGCGAGAACGCGTCGGCGCTCATGACATGGCGCGGATCCACCCGGAGCACCGCGCGGAAGGCGTCGTCCGAGGCGTCGCGGCGGCGCTGGGCGCTCAGCGCCATGCCCCGGATGAGCTGCGCATCAGCAAAGGTCCTGGCGCGCTCGGGGCCGGGAGGAAGACGCTCGAGCTCGGCCAGCGTCTGGTCGAGCAGCGCGAGCGCGTCGGCGACACGGTCGTTGTAGAAGAGGTTCTCGGCGGTCGAGACCTGCCGGCGCACCTCGTCCGGAGTGTGGGTGGGCGGCGGTCCGAGGCGGGCCTGGAACTGCTGCTCGGACAGGAGCTGAGGCCCGACCCGGTCCGACAGCCGTTCCTCGAACTGGCGCGCGTACCTGAGGAGGTCCGGGTCCCGGCAGTCGCCGAGCGCGACGAGCGCCATCCGGGGAGCCGCCGCCGCACCCGAGGACGCGAGCACCACACCCACCAGCCAGCCGCGAATCGAGACCACGTCCATCCCCCCTCTGCCCGTGACACCTGCACGACCTGGCATGCAGCTCGCAGAGCACCAAGCAACCGAAGTGCCGACCCAGGGCGGCCGATGCTATGACCTTTCTCGGCCGATCCGAAGGAGGGGGGTTTGAACGGCTTGCGGCGGACAGCGCTGTGCGGGTCGGTGCTGGTGGCCCTGAGTTCCCTGGCAGCTTCTCAGGGCGGGCCTGCGCCGGAGGTGGTTCCGCACCCCCTGGTCGTGGTGGGCGGGAGCGAGGATGACGTGGCGCGCTTCGGCCCGCAGCTCGATGCCGAGCTCTCGCGCCGTGACATCCGTGTGGTGGGGCAGCAGTGCGCCCGGCAGTTCGTGGCCGCCCGCCCGGGGGGGAGCTGCGCCGGAGACGAGCGGTGTCTGGCCGAGCTCGCGCGGGCCTGCGGTGGCCAGCGGGCCCTCTACGTGACCGTGTATCCCTTCCGTCCGCGGATGGTCTTCGTCGGGAAGCTGGTGCGGTCCGATGGGCTGCTCGAGCGGAGTGTCTCGAATCTGGAGGTCACCCGTCCGAAGGGCCGTCTCCGCCCGGAGATGATCCGTCCAGGAATCGAGAAGGTGCTGACCGAGGGCCTCCACGTGGAGATGCTGGATCTCCAGCCGCTGGTGACGGCTCCGGTGGCCGGCGCGGTCGAGACGCCGCCCGTGACGCCTGTGCCCGAACCACGGGCCGAGGTGCCACCCGCCGCGGTGGCTCCGGCGATGGCGCACGGTGCGTCCGGGCAGCGCATTGCGGCATACGCATGTGTGGGCGCGGGGGCGGTGGCTCTGGCGGTGGGGACGGCGCTCTTCTTCGGGGCGAAGGGCAACGAGGATGCGTATCGGAAGACGCTGGACCCATACGCCCAGCGGCCGCCCACGCCGGAGGCGGCGGCGGCGCAGGACTCGCTCCGGAGCAAGTCCACGCCGGTGACGATCGCGCTGGTGGCGGGGGCGGCCCTGGTGGCGACGGGCGTGACGCTGTGGATCCTCGACGGCAGCAAGCCCGAGGGCGCGCAGGTGGAGCTTCGGCCAGGAGCAGGAGGTGGCTCGCTGGTGATGGTGGGACGGTTCTGAGGAGGGCCGATGCGGACTGCGATCGCGACGCTGGGAGGGCTGGCCGTCCTGCTGCTGGTCGGGGCGTGCTTCGATCCGACGCGTCCCTGCAGCACGAATTCCGACTGCGTGAACGGGACGTGCGATCCGGGAACGAAGACGTGCATCTCGGGGGGCAACCCGGACGACCACACGCCACCGGTGTTCTCGATCGTGGTGGCGCCTCCTCCGCAGAGGCAGGCCACCGCGAAGCTGACCGAGCTCGATCCAGGTTCGCCGGATGGTGGCGTCGACGCGTTCCGTCGTGACGAGAGTGTCTCCGTGACCGTCACCTCGAACGACCAGGACTTGGACGCCGGGTCGGTCAAGCTCGTGGTGTACGGAGTCTCGAGCAATCCCGGGGCGGCGCTGGTCGTTCCATTGTCCCCGTGCGGGTCGGGCAATCCCGGTGCGTCGAGCCGCCTCTGCAGGCAGGCGACGGTCTCTCTTGCTCCGCTGCCGCTCGAGGCATTCCGGGCGGTGGTCCCGCTGGAGGTCTCGGGGTCCGACCTCAGCAACAATCTCGGGAAAGCCGACGCCGGGGTGAACGTGACGCGGTGGAAGTGGAGGTACTCGGCCGGCGCGCCGATCTACACGACGCCGGCGATCGCGGATGACGGGACGATCGTGTTTGGGACGAGTGATGGCGCGAACGGGAGCCTCGTTGCTCTTTCCGCTGGTGGGTCTGAGAAGTGGGCTGTACCCCTCGGGCCGATTCGCGCAAGCCCGAGCATTGGTCCACTACAGTCCGGAGCCCAGATCACGTACGTCGGAACTGCAGGAAGGCCGAGCAACCTGCATGCACGTTTCGTCGCAGATGGTTCTGACGCTGGGACCTGCCTTGCGTCTACTGATGCAAAGGCGGGTGGCCAGATCTTTGGAACACTAGCGATCTTTACCGCGGCCGGGCTTGCCGGAAACTATGAGAGCGCGACCGCCTTCGCGTCCCAGCAAGGGTTGGTGACGATCCGTCCGCGTGCTCAGGGCCCTGACCAAGCTTGTCTGAATTCACTTTCAAACGCAGCCCAGACACCAGGACAGAACCTCGTTGCCACGGACTCAGCGCTCTTTCTAGGGACGAGCGATGGTGCGATCCGCGCTTTCGTATTCGACTCTGGAAGTTGGGCCAAGAATTCAAACTGGAGCTCAGGCGCAGGATACGTACCCGTGGCCGACGGTGCTCTTGGGCCGCTCGCACTTACAGATCGGATCTACGGAACAGCGAAGCTCCGTGGTGGCTTTGCGGTGAGGACGTCGGATGGAGCCCTGATCGCGAGCGGTCCGGACGCCGGCCTTGCGAATGACCCCGGTGGCCTCGTGGTCGGAGCAAACCGAGTCTTCTTCGATGAGTATCCAGGCGCGCAGGCTAGCTTCTACACGGCACTGCTGGACCTGGCTTCACTCACCAGCGAGGTGGTCAGCTCAGGAGCATTCAATGCGCCGGTCATCGGAGCGGGAGGCAACGTCTATGTCCTGAGCGCGGATGGTGGAGTGAGCGTTAGGTCACCAACAGGTATCCTCGTTTGGACAGCTGGAGTTGAGCCGGGGCAGTCGTTCCAGGGCTCACCCACCATCGACTGTGCTC
>DATKKF010000117.1:0-3115 GCA_035543115.1 Myxococcaceae bacterium | reverse complement strand
CCGCCAGCACGGACTCCGGGCCCGCCAGCTGCACGGAGAGGTGGAGGAGCCGGGCCAGCGGTTCGAGGGCCTCCCGCTGCGCTGCGCCGAGGGCCTGGTGGAGGGCCTGGAGGCGATCCAGGTGGGTCACGGCTCGTCCCTCTCAGACCAGTGCGGTGGCGGGGGCTCGGGGGCGCGCCGGGCCGCCCGCATCCGTTCGAGGACGCGGGCAACAGGCGTCGGCCATGTCCTGGTGGGCACCTCGGCCGCCCGCCGGCGGAGCTGCTTGCCGGTTTGCAGAGGGATGGGACCCCGCCGTTGCAGAAGCATTCCCCCCCCTGGGTCCGCATCGGCGTGACGACATCTACTTGCCCTTCTTCTCGGTCCGCTGTCCAGCCTTCTGACCGGGTTTGAGCCTGCCGCGGTAAGACTCGCCTTCGATGATGAGGTCGTAGGCGTTAGAGGTGAAGCGGTCGATGGCGGCCTGGGCGCGGATGGGGTCGGCGAAGGTGGCGAGCCACTCGTCGGGGCCGCGGTTGGAGGTGATGATCATCGACCCGGAGCGGTGACGCTCGACAATGATCTCGTGGGCGTCTCGGCTCTCCTGGGCGTCCATGGCGTCGAGGCCGAAGTCGTCGAGGATGAGCAGGTCGACGGCGAGGAGCGCCCGCAGCTCCTTCTCGTAGGACTGGGTGAGCCGGGCGTGCTTGAGGCTCTTCAGCATCTGGTCGGTGGCGAGGGCGAGCACGGAGTAGCCACGGCGGCAGGCGATGTGGCCGAGGGCGTGAGCGAGGAAGGTCTTGCCCACGCCGACGTTGCCGACGATGGCCACGTGGTGGTGGGACTCGATGAAGCGCAGGGAGGCGAGCTCGTTGAGGAGGGCCTGGTCTAACTCGACCTTGGCGGTCTCGTCCCAGCGCTCGAGCTGGGAGTCCTTCTCTAGGTGGCCGCGCTCGGCGCGGATCGCAGCGGCCTGGCCGTCGCGTCGGCTCGCCTCGTCGCCGAGCGCGAGGAGGAGGAGATCCTGGTGAGGCATCTTCTGCTGGCGCGCCAGGGCCAGCCGGTCCGGCAGGGTGTCGAGCATCCGGGAGAGCTTCAGGCGCCGGAGGACGGTCTTCAGCTCTGGCGAGATGGGGTCTGGGGTCACGGGTCGTCTCCTTCATTCGGCCGCTCGCGACGTGCGAGCGGGAGGGCGTACTGGCTCGCCGGGCGCAGGTACCGGGCGAGCGGGATCACCCGCGCGCCGACGGGCGCGAGCCGGGTGTCGAGGCGGACGAGGTCGGCGAGGCGGTAGACGTCGATCATGTCGGCGTCCAAGGCGGTCTTGCAGGAGGCGTCGAGCCGCTCGTGTCCGTACTTGCGAGCGAGGCTGAGGAGCTTGAAGAGGGCGCGCAGGCGGGTCCACGGGAGCGGCCCGGCGGCGAGCGCCTCTGCGAAGCGGCCGACGTGCTCACCGTGCTCCTTGGCCTTGCCGACGAAGAAGGCGGCGTCCCTCTGGCCGGCGGCGAAGGGTTCCTTGGGGAAGTCGGCCGGGTCGATGGAGCGCTGCCCGGGAGCCTTCCGGGGATGCGTCTTCACGAGCTTTCCGTGCTCGTAGAAGCGGACAAGCTGGCTGTCGGCCCGAGCCCGGAGCTGGTGCCGGCGCAGCTCGACCGGGAGCGAGTAGAGGCTCTTCGCCACGGCGGCGAACTGGTCGAGGGCGACTTTGCAGTCGGCCCAGAGCGGGACGTCGTAGGGCTCGGTGGGCGCCGGCAGGAGTGCCGCCCGCTCCACGGCCTCGAAGTGCTCGCGCGGCAGCCGCTGGGTGGTGCCCTGGCGCTTCATGCCGTAGTCTTCCAGCCCCCACCGGCGGGCGTGGGCCCGGGCGTCGTCGAGCGTGCGCAGCCGCTCACCGCCGAAGCAGTCGTCGCGGACGGTGGCCACGGTGCGCTCCACCCGGGCCTTGTCCTTGGGATGGCGCACCCGGGTGGTGTCGATCAGGAAGCCCCGGGCCTGGGCGTACTCCTGGAAGGCGTCGGTGATCCGCGGCGCGACGGGATCGGCCTGGGCGACGATGGCCTTGGTGTTGTCCGGGATGAGAACGTGGAAGATCCCACCGAAGTACTCCCAGGCGAGCTCGCACGCCGCGATGGCCGACTCGGTCGTCTCGTGGAAGATCGGGTAGACAAATCGGTGCCGCGAGAGGACTGCGGTGAAGATCCACGCCTTGAAGCGACGCCGCTTGCCGAACAGGTCGGGCTCGAGCAGCGTCATCCAGCCCGTGTCGAGCTGCACCTCCTGGCCGGGCTCGCCATCCGCCACCGGCACCGTGGTCCGGCCACTGCCGAATCCGTGCTGCTCCATCGCGTAACGGCGGAGCGTGTCGTAACTGATCTCGACCCCGCGCCTTCGCAGGAGCTTCCCTATCTTGCTGAGCCTCACCCGGTGGCTGAGGTGGCCCGCGATGAACTCATGGTGCGCCTCGCAGATCGCCCAGCCCTCGCCGCGCGGGCGGCCCACCGCCGGTTGCGTGGCGGCCGCCACTGCGGTGACGAGGTCCTCGTCGAGCGCCGCCAGACCATGGCTCTGGTCAACCCCACGGCCCCGCGCCACGGCCAGGTACCGCCGCACCGTCTTCACGTCGAAGCCGAGCTGCTGGGCGATCCGCCTCTTCGGCACGCCCAGTAGCCACAGCCTCAAGACCTCCTTCACCTCCAGCATCGTGACCTCGCGAAACGCCATCGCCGCCTCCGTCCGTGGACGGGGGCAGCCTGGCAGCTAGGTCACGCCGATGGGGGAGGGAATGCTTCTGCAAATCCCTCAGCTCCGAGGGGGAATGCTTCTGCAAAACTCACGCGGCCGGGGTCCCTACCTTCTGCAAATCGACACCGGAACCGCGATGACCACGCCCGCTCTTCCCCCCCCGGAGGAGCCCTTGCACCAGATCGTCGGGAACGGCGGCTGGGAGCTGGGAGGGCTCGAGCGTCGTCAACGAGGTGAAGAGTTCGACCGAGCTGCATCTCGGCTTCAACGCCCTGACCAAGCGTGTACGAGGCCCTGGTGAAGGCCGGGGTCGTCGATCCCACCGAGGGGGATGGACAGGTGGCGGCCGCCCCCTACGACCCCTCGCGGGATCGCGCGTGGTGGCCGTTGCAGC
>DATKKF010000116.1:0-16880 GCA_035543115.1 Myxococcaceae bacterium | reverse complement strand
GTGCTCGAGGATGGCCTGGGCGGTTGTGGAGCGAAGGACGACGGCGACGACGCGTCGAGTGCTCCCGCAGCGCGGGCAGGTGAGGGCGTCGGTCTGGAAGGTGCGCTTGAGGAGCTCGGCCCAGGGGATGGGGCGGCGGGGGTGCCGTGGGCGGACGGGCTCGGGTGCCAGCGGGCAGAGAGGTGCCTGTGCCAGCGGCTCGAGGCGCGGGGACGACGCGGGGCCGCACCCGGGCATTGGGGGCGAAGACACCGAAGTAGCGCACGCTGGTTGGCCCTCGGTGGCGGGACGAGCGCGGCTACCCGGTGGAGGAAGGCCACCGGTGCCATCACGAGGTGCGTCTGTCCGGTGGCAGAGGCCCGCCCCATCCGGTAGGCGAGCCGTCCGTCGGGCAAGGCGGACAGTCGCTCGAGCGACAGGGGCCCGCGGGCGCCGCAGTTGCAGAGCTGGCCGTTGGCTTGCGCACGAGAGCACGGCAAGGCCGGTGGCCAGCGCCCGCGCTCCTCGCCAGCTCGCTCCCGAGGGTCTCCAGTGACCAGGCCACCCGGGGGCGAGAGTGCTCTTCTGCTGCACCCGCTCGCGTCGCATGTTCAGTCCCTTCGTGAGGGAGGACGGACAAAGCAGCCAGGAAGGGGCCAGGAGCCTCCCCGGATGTGACGGCCGCACCGCGAGCAGGTAACCCGGTGGCTTCTGCACGCTCGCTGCGCTCCGAACCGGGCGGCGTCCAGGGAAATGAGCAGCGCTCCCGGACGAAGCGCACCCCACACGAGGTGCTCCTCTGGCCGGTGCCCTGATCAACCGGCGTCGTGGTCGATTACGTCGTCGCTCCTTCCCCGCTTCCCGTGCGAAACGGTCGGGGCACCCGCTCGTGGGAACGGTCGAGGGCGGGGCAGACCGGAAAGGGTCAGCGCGCGCTCCGGGCCCGCGCCGGCTCGACCCTCGCCGCCGGAGCCCACACGCCCTGCGTCGAGGCGAAGAGCGCCCGGGCGAGTCCCGGGAGCTTCCGGGTGAAGCCACGCACGTGGGCCGCGACGGTGTCGGGCGGCCACATCGCGTCGTAGGTGAGGAGGGCCGGGGCGTCGCCGAGCGTCAGCACGGGCAGCGGGTCCGCCGAGCGGACCTTCGACTCCGGAAGCAGCGCGCCGCCGAGGCCGAGCTCCGCCCAGTCCTCCAGCGCGCCGTAGCTGATGGCACGGCCGGGGTACTCGTCGATGCGGAGTCGATGCTCGGCGAACATCTGCCGGGTGGCGTCCGCCAGCCCGCACACCCCCTGCGGCAGGAGAAGGCGGTCGCCAGAAATCTCGCGGAGCGAGACGCGCGCCGGAAGTCCGGGCCGGCTTCCCCCGGGTGGAACGTACCGGAGGCGCTCACGGTAGAGCGTGCACCGCACCCAGTCCGGGCTGCCGATGCCGCGGGGCGCGAAGACGATGTCGGCCTGCTGGGCCTCGACCCGGGCGGCCACGTCCCCGACCTGGCACTCCTTGAAGACGAGCTGGACCGCGGGATGCTCCGCGATGAAGGGCGCGGCCAGCCGGTTCAGCGAGCGAATGTCCAGGATGGGCGAGTACGCGAACCGAAGCAGCTTCACCTCCGGATCCCGGAGACGGGCAATGCCCTCCCTGAGCTCCTCCAGGGCGGCCAGGACTCCGCGCGCGCGGCCGAGCAGGTCCCGTCCGGTGGGGGTGAGCTCGACGCCGGCGCGCGAACGGAGGAAGATGGCGGTTCCGACCAGTGCCTCGAGCTCCGCGACGGCTGCGGAGATGGTCGGTTGACTGACACCGAGCTGCCGCGCCGCCGTGGTGAAGGACCCGGCGTCCGCGACCGCGACGAAGTAGCCCAGCTGGCTCAGCGTTGGTTTCATAGATTCCACCTATGCTAACATAGCGGGCATGGCCGTTTCCTTGCCAGGGGTCGGCAGCTAACCACTCCTGGCTCCGGACTTCCCCGGGGCAGTGTGACGGGAGCGAGCGATGCACGGTGCATGGAGGGCAGTGGTCCCGGCGGTGCTGATGCTGGGCGCGGCGGCAACGGCGAACCCGAAGGAGAGCGCCGGAGGCGCCGCGGCGGTGCCGATCGAGGCGGCCTCGTGGGCGCCGGTGTTCCCGGATCAGCCACAGGGCCCGGCCATGGCAGTCCTCTGGGGCGACCCGAAGAAGGGGCCAGTGGGGTTCCTGCTGCGCTTTCCGGCGGGGGCGAAGGTCCCCTCCCACGTGCACAGCTCCGACTACCGGGGGATCGTCATCTCAGGCGAGTTCAGCCACGCGGCGGCCCGGGAGCCCACCGTGACGCTCGGTCCGGGCTCCTACTGGTCACAGCGCGGGAAGCTCCTTCACGAGAACGCCTGCAGCCCGGCAGGACCGTGCGTGGTCTACCTGACTGCACCGCACGGGTTCGACCTCACCTTCGCGAGGTGAGCGACGTCTCATCACCGGAGGACGCCGGCCGCACCCGCACCGGGGCGGTCGGGGCAGACTAGTCTAGGGGGACAAGCTGTAGACGTATTCGTGCTGGGCGTCCCGTAGCGTCAACGAAGGCGTGCCGCCTTCAGTTCCGAGCTCGAACTCGAAGCCCCTCCGGCCCGGAGAGACCGTCACCCAGGATCTGGTTCCGTCGGGGTACGCCCGGCGGGGCAAGACGACGCTCTTCCACCCGCCAAAGTCGAACACCAGCTGCGCACCCTCGAGGGACGCGCTGAGCGTCCCCAGCGCACTATTCACGAACCGTGAGCCTGAGCCCCACGGAAGAAGGTCCTGAAGGATTCCGGGAGTTGGCGTTTCCCAGAGGGCCCGCTCTGATTCGAGTCTGGCGAAGTGGCGTAGCGCGTTGGCCTCGAGATCTCCTTCCGCCTCCGGCCTCCCATCGAAGAGAAGCTCCAGCAGCCGGCGGATGAATGGAGCCAGGAGGTGCAAACCCGTGTCTGAATTGGTGAGCAACACCGCGCCCACCCCATGCCGAGGCAGGAAGACGAAATCAGACTTGTACCCGAACATGCTTCCACCGTGGTTGATCACCCTCACCCCGCACCGCCTGGACTCGATCAGCCCCATGCCGTAGCGACTGTCCTCACCGAACAGCATTCGCCCCTTCCGGCGTCTGAGGAGATTCCGTTTCGAGACCAGCCGATCTCCGTTCGGCAGCCGTCCCTGGGAAAGCTCCAGCTGCACGAACCTGATGAGGTCCCGTGCCGAGGTCCAGAGTCCTCCTGCCGGGCACAGCGCAGCGACGGTTCGATTGATTGCCGGATCTGCCACCGTTGTCTTGCTGGATGAGTCGACTCCATGCGGATGGGCATGGTCGCCAGCCTCCGCGGCCGCGAAGTCGAACGTGCTGTCCTCCATGCCGAGCGGTCCAAGCAGCTCCGCACGCATGGCGTGCTCGAAATGTGCCCCGCGCTGCACACCCGGCATCGCCAGGTCCGCAGCAACGTAGCCCGCCGAGGCGGCCAGAAGGTTGCTGTACTGGAAGACCTCGCCAAATTTGGTTGTGGGCCTCGACGAGCGAAGCAGCTCGAAGGTCGAAGTGGGCCCGGCGTTCCGTGGATTGAAGATCCATTCCAGGTCCTGACGGGGGAGGCCCGTGCACGCGCTTACCAGGTCCTCGAAGCGCACCCGGGAGGTCATCCTCGAGTTGCCGAGACGGAAGCTCGGTTCGCGCCGTCGGACCAGATCGCTCCATCTGAACCTGCGGAGGTCGACCAGGCGGGCCAGCAGCAACGTGGTGAGCGCCTTGGTATTGGAAGCGACAAGAAAGAGCGTTCTGTCGGTGACAGGCTCGGTTCCGCCCAGCCTGCGAACTCCGAGACCGCGGCTGAGCACCACCCGTTCCTTCTGCACGACCGCGAGCGCCACGCCAGGGATGCCGAGTCTCTCCATCCCCAGCTCGACGAAGGCGACCAGTTGCTCGAGACGCGGAGCATCGAGCGAGCGCGCGCAACGCCCTCTGAAAGACTCTCGCGACCAGGACCGCGGTCTCAAGCTCTGAAGGATGAGCGACAGCTGCCCGGTCCGCTTCTCCAAGGTGGCCTGTGAGCCGGTGAGAAGAACCACCGTCCAGGTCCTGTCGTCCGGCCGCTCGAAGGCGCGGGCCTCGACCCTGCACCACTCCTTCGGCGAGGTCTCGAACTCGAAGACGGTCCGCTCGCCCCAGCCATTCCGATTGGCGGCACGTGGCATGATCACCAGAGGGCGGCGGCCAGCCGTGCCAGGCCGAAACATCGCCCAGGCTGCATCGACTGCGTCACCCGCCGTCCTCGCCGCGAGACCCTCGAGGATTGCCAGTTCCGCATCCCCGCCTGGGGGCTCGAGGACGAGGGCCCTTGCGGAGCGACGGAGAACCCAGCCACGGGGTGCCCTGAAGCACGCTCCTCCCGGGGTCACCAGCCGTTCGCCCTCTTTCGACACCTTGTGACCGGACGCCACCTGACTCCTGCAACAAGCGGATCGGGGGGAGGGAGAGTGGATTCGAGACAGAGACGAGGGTCAACGGAACGCTGTCCCGCGTTCCAGCCCCGCTGAATCTCAGGGCGACTGGTGCAGGACTCGGTCGACCCGGTAAGGTTCGGCCGTCCCGCCGATCCGATCCGAGCTTCAGCGAGCGCCAGCAGGGACACCGGTTCAGGGAATTCGGTTCCCGGGGGAGGCCGTCATGCCGAAAGCAAGAGCGGGCGCAGGATTCGTGTCGAAACTCGTCAAGGACCCCGCGAATCCGCCGAGGGTCAGGCACCTCATCGGTTTTCTCGGTGCTTCCTCCGAGAAAGGGAAGGTTCGGCTTTACCTCAGCTCCGACCTGAGCTCCTTCATCGATATTCCGGTCCCCGAGATCCTGCACCAGGAGCAGGGCGCGTCCGGCCAATCCCGGCTGGGAGCCGTCGACGTCTGGGTCAACGCCGCGGTTCCGTTGCCCGTCACCCTGAATCTCGAGGGCGGGTTGGTCAGGTTCCCCCTGGGCCACCCGACATGGCGCCCGCCTACCTTCGGCACGACGACGCCGACCATGCCAACCCCGCCGACCTTCCCACCCCCGACAACCTGGCCGACGGTTCCGCCGACCTGGCCAACCCGTCCGACCTTCCCCACGCTGCCGTCCTGGCCGGTGACCGGACCGACTCCCACCATGACGACCATCCCTCCCACACAGGGAACCGATACTCCGACGGTTCCAACCGATACTCCGACGGTTCCAACCACCACTCCCACCGGGCCTACCGCCACGACGCCACTGGGCCCCCCCCGGCCCGGAACGATGGGCTGGCCTTACCCTTGGTGACCGCCGGGGGGTTAGGCGGCGAGACGGAAGTTGCGCAGCTGTGAGCGCGTGCTGCTGACCGCCACCAGCGTCGTCCCCTACCTCCTGGACCAGGGCCTGGTCTCGGCGCGCGCGGTCGTCGAAGGCAAGCTCGAGGTCTCCGTTCTGGATCGGCGTAATCGCAGTTTCTTCGTGCGGGACGGGGTGAACGGAGGGATCTTCCTCAAGCAGGCCAGGAACCCTGACCCGACGGGGCTCGGCACTCTCGAACGTGAAGCACGCCTTTACCGGTCGCTCCAGGGCCGGGACGCGGGGCCATCCACCGCGCTCTCTGCTCTCCCCGCAATCGAGCGATACGATCCATTTCGCCGGGCCCTCGCGCTCGAGCTGTTCGCCGACTGCGAGAGCGTTGCCGAGCATCACTCGAGGTCCGGGGACGGAACGGGCGAACTGGCCAGAAGCGCCGGCGCCCTGCTCGCTGCGCTGCACCAGGAGCTGGCGGCCCGGATGTCCGACGCGGCTGTCGTGGCCGGCCTTCCTCGCGCGCGGCCGTGGATGACCGGTCTTCATCGCACCGGTCTCGCCGCCCTGAAGACCTTGGGCGCTCCGGCAGCTGCAATCGCCGACACCTTGAGCCGGATGCCGCAGCTCATCGCCCTCCTCTCGATGCTAGAGCCGCACTGGCGCGCGGACACTCTCGTTCACGGGGATCTCCGGTGGGACAACTGGCTGATCGTCAGAGGTCCTGGCGGGCGGCAACTGAAGGTGATCGACTGGGAACTCGTCGATGTCGGGGATAGTGCCTTCGACGTCGGTACGATCCTG
This sequence comes from Myxococcaceae bacterium, assembly GCA_035543115.1. GTDB lineage: Bacteria > Myxococcota > Myxococcia > Myxococcales > Myxococcaceae > RPRB01. The sequence goes on along the minus strand of DATKKF010000116.1, from coordinate 10,811 downwards.
AAGGAGTACCTGGTAGCGGCGCTGATTCTCGGCCCCGTCGGAACGATCAATCTTTGGCCGATGCGGGCAAGGATCCGCGCCTTTCTGGCCGCGTACCTGCTGGCTCGCGGGCACGCTTCTTCCATGGAGGGCAGGTCGCTGTTGGCCCGGGCGGTCGCTTACGCCGGGGCACAGCTCGTGACGGCGGCGCTGGAGTACTCGCAGGGCCTCGGGCAGGCCGATCCCCTCGTCCTGCAGTTCCTGGCCCTTTCAACCGCAATCCTGGGCCAACCCGCTTGGGCCATTCGTACGCTGTTCGCCCTGGAGTGAATGGTCAGGTGGATCCAGCCTCGACAGTCGAAGCGACCGTCCGGGCGGCACTCGCAGCAGTCCAGCTCCAGGCGGAAGGTTCCGTGGGTCTCGGGGACGAAACCCTCGATTCATCGCTCGCCAGAAGCCATCCCTTGCGCTTCATCGCCGCCTTCCAGCAGCTCTTCTATTCACGCTGCTACGCGCGGAGCGCGGCCCCGGCATCTGGCGCGTCCGTGTTCCTGCCGGATCCCGAGCTTGTCCGTGGTCTCTCTCGCTCGAACGCCAGCACCAGCCACTGGGACCACGGCTGGCGTGTTGTCCGTCTTCACCCCGGAGGCTGGGCCGACGTCGTCAAGGGCGAGCGCGTGCGCCGCTTGACGGTGGCGCAGCTCCTGCCCGCGGGCCCGTCCGGAGTCGCTCCCGGATCGGAGGTCCTCCTCCCGGCGCCGAGTCAAGCGCTCGATGTCCAGCCCACCTACTACTTCGCCTTCGGCGACGTCCTCGGTTGCGATCTCGACGAGGTGGCCCTCGTTCGCCTGTACTTCCATGTTCGGGCAGATGCAGCTCCGCTCCTCCTGCGCTGGTTGTCGGAGACGATGAACCGCTATCAGGTTCCGTTCCGCATGAAGCTCCCGGACCGTCCAGCGCTCTACCAACGGGCAGATGCGGCCGTGCTCTACTGCGCCCGGAGGTACGCAGGCATCGTGCTGCGGCTGATCGGGGGGATGCCCGAGGGGGTGCGCGAATCCCTCTCCGACCTTCCACCGCTGTTCACCCGGCCGCTGGGCCCCGGGATGGGTTTCGCCGAGGACCCTTGGACAGGCGAGAGCTTCGGGATGCACCGGAGCCGGTTGGTCGCGGAAGCGATGCTGGCACTCCTCGCGCGCGGCTCACCCTCGGGCGAGGCGGAGAAGTGGGCGGCGATGGAGGCTCGCTTCGCGGCGGAGGGTCTCTCGCTCGCCCGGCCCTGGTTGAATCCCGGGTCGGTCGATCCACCCGGCATCGCTCCAGAACCCGGTTCTAGACTCCATGGGTGAGGCCGGCCGGTTCGCCGAGGTGGCCTGCAGGCTCGGACGCCGCCTGTGTCGAGATGCAATCTGGAGCGGCGGCCGGTGCAACTGGCTCGGGTTCACGCTCGCTCGCTCGGAGCGAGGCTGGACCGTCGGCTACCGCGCCCTGGACCCGACCCTTGGAGAGGGCACTGCCGGGATCGCGGTGTTCCTGGCCCGACTGGCTGATTCGGAGGGGGACCCGATCCTCCGAGACACGGCCGAGGCGGCGGGGCAGCGAGTTCGTGATGCGCTCGCCGAAGCGGAGCTACCGGTGGGCTTCCACGAGGGGCGCGCCGGAATGAGCTGGGCGCTCACGGAGATCGGCCGCCTCCTGCAGAGGGAGGATCTTCTCGTGGCAGGTCTGGGTGAGCTAGCGCGGCTGGCATCTGCAGCCCAAAGCGAGGAGGTGTGCGGCCTCGGCCGAGGGATTGCCGGTGTCGCGCTCGCGCTCCTCTCGGGCCCGGAGGGGTCCGGCGGCGATGATCTCCTTCAGCTGGGGCTTGAACTGGGGCAGCTGCTCGTCGCTCGCTCGGTCCGCTCGACGCGCGGCTGCACATGGCCCACGCAGAACCGGTTCGGAGCTTCACGGCTGCTCGGGTATGCGCACGGGCCCTCGGGCATCGCCTCGGTGCTGCTGCGGCTGCAGCAGGCGACCGGTCGTCGCGGCTCGATCTCCACCGTCGCCTGGAGGGCTTTCGACTTCGAACGGACCTTTCAGGATCCGCGCCGCAAGACATGGCCAGAATCCGAGGTGCCCCTCGACGGCCGTTCGAGTGTGAGCGAGCCGCGCTTCCCCCGAAGCTGGTGTCACGGTGCAGCCGGGATCGGGATGGCCAGGTTGGCGGCGACCGGAGCTCCCCGACCTCCGGCCTCGGTCGCCGCCGACACCGAGACGGCCATCGAGCTCTGCCGCGCCAGTGCGCTGGCTCCGATTCGGCTGGGTGATGCTTCCCCGTGCCATGGACTGACCGGCACTCTCGAGATGCTCCTGCTCGTCGCCCGGCGCCAGGACCACCCGGGGCTGAACCAGCTGGCGCTCGAGATGGCAGAGCGGCTCGCCGAGCACCAGCGCGGAGACATCCCCTGGCAGTGCGGGCTTCCCGGTCTCCCCGAGATCCCGGGCGTTCTGCTCGGGCTCGCGGGCATCGGCGATTTCTATCTCCGCCTCGCTCGCCCCGACCGTTTCACCTCACTGCTCACGCTGGAAGGAGCTTGCGCATAGCCATACGGAGTCGCTCCGGAGAGCGAAATCATCACGTCCTCCTCCTGAGGGCGAAGCGGTCCTTTCCCGAGCGCGTCGATCAGTTCCCGGAGCTCTCCTGGCGTCTTCGGCGCGCAGAGGATGCCGTCGAGTTCCGGTCGGGTGAGGGCAAAGCGATAGTGGTCACTGATCGCCGGCACCCACTCCGGTGAGCGTCCGTGAGAGACAGGAAGACTCGGGAGAGAGGAGACGCTGTTGAAGCCGTAGACGAGCGTTCGTCGCGGAGAGGGCAGGTACGGGAACAGATCGGCTCGCGCTCGTGAATGGGCGCTGTTGTACCGGCAAAAGGCGATGTCGACCGTACCGCTCTGGACGGCCTGAAGCGCATACAGTCGTTCGTGAAACGTGGCCCCGATCGCCGTGGCCCCCGCGTGTCCGAAGCTTCGCAGAACAGCCAGGCTATGGATCCGCGGACCGAACCCAAGGTGGTTCGAGACTGCTCCGGCGATGAGAAGGTCGGTCCTCCCGAGCCCCTCGACGGAGTCGATCAGCTCCTGGGCCTGGAAATTGTGAAAGAGCGGCTGATCCAGGTAGGAGACGACGCCGACGACGATCCGGTCCCGGATCGAGTTCCGGGCAAGCAGCGCTGCCAGGCCCCGTCGGGTACCCTCGTAAAGAGGCCAGTGCAGGTCCAGGGACAAGAAGAAGAAATTGATCCCGGCATCGAACGCATCCAGCACGGTTCGTGGGTCTCGAACCAGCCCCAGACAGAAGGGACTCACCTGAAGCCCAGCGGGACCCAGCAGGAGCCGATCGCCCGGAAGCGGGAGGCTCTTGCGGGACCGATCGATGCCGAACATGAGTCACCCCCATCGACCCAGCCCCTGTTCGGGGAGCCGCGGGGCGACGTCATAGCGCGCCGGCGCGGCCCGAGCATCCGTCGACGGCTCCGTCGGTGTCGTGGCTCTGCTCGCCCCCGGGAGCCCGTCCGATCTTGCGACGCCGTTCGGCGTGCGAGATGCTCCCTCACGAGGGGGGGCCATGGCGGACCCTCGAGATGACGAGCCCGAATCGGTGTCCGTCGGCGGGTCATTCTCCGCGGATCGAGAAACCGCGACCCTCGACTCCGATCCGGTCGATCCGAGAAACGCCCCGTCGCCCAACCTCCGGATCGGTGAGGTGCTCGCCGGACGGTTCGTCGTCCTCCGCTTCGTCGCCCGGGGTGGCATGGGGGGCGTCTACGAGGCGCGTGACATGGTGCTCCAGAGCACCGTCGCGCTGAAGGTCCTCGAGCCGAGAGTCGCCGCCGATCCCGCGGCAATGACCCGGTTTCACCGGGAAGTGTTGCTGGCCCGGCAGGTGAGCCACCCGAACGTGTGCCGGGTGTACGAGTTCTTCGAGACGACGAATTCCGTCGGCGAGCCCATCCATTTCCTGACCATGGAATTCCTAGAGGGCCAGACGCTCTCCCGATGGCTCCGCCGGAAGGGGAGACTCGCCTTGAACGAGGCGATCCCGCTCGTCAACCAGATGTGCGAGGGCCTTTCCGCCGCGCACGAGGAGGGGGTGGTTCACCGAGACTTCAAGAGCAGCAACGTGATCCTCGTGCCACGAAGCATCGACTCGGCGGACGGCGTCCCCCGGGTCGTCATCACCGATTTCGGGATCGCCAGAGCATTGAAGCAAGGCATCGAGGTCCCGGAGCCTCAGCTCATCACCGGCTCCGGTCTCCTGGGCACGCCCGCGTACATGGCGCCGGAACAGGTCACCGGAGGAAGCATCAGTCCCGCAACGGATATCTACTCGCTGGGAGTGGTGCTCTACGAGATCGTGACGGGACAGCTTCCCTTCTCGGGGGATACCGCCCTTGCGACGGCGGTGCGCCGTGTCGAGGAACCTCCGCCGACGCCAGAGGGAGCAGCTCCGGGCCTCGATTCCCGGTGGACCAAGACCATACTTCGCTGCCTCGATCGGGACCCGGCACGCCGGTTCCAGCACGCCAATGAGGTGGCCGCCGCGCTCGTCGCGCAGCCGCCGCGAAGGCGCCGGCTGCTCCTTGCGGCGCTTCTGGGCAGCCTCCTGCTCCTCGTGAGCGGGGTGGCAGTCCGAAGCTTGCGAGGCGCCGAGCACGGCCCCCCCTGGGCTGCGCTCCCCGCTCCGTCAGTGGCGGTGATGCCGTTCGTGGATTTGAGCCCGCAGCATGACCAGGAGTACCTGTCGGATGGCGTGGCCGAGGAGATCATCGGCGTCCTGACCCAGACGCCCGGGATCCGGGTCGTCGCACGGTCCTCGTCGTTCTCGTTCAAGGGGAGGAACGAGGATCTGCGCTCGGTCGGCGCGAAGCTGAGGGTGGCCCACATCCTCGAGGGAAGCGTCCGCAAGGCGGGAGATCGACTCCGGGTGACTGCTCAGCTCGTCAACGCAGATGATGGCTATCAGCTGTGGTCGCGCACCTTCGACCGGAAGCTGGTGGACATTTTCGCGGTGCAGGACGAGGTGGCTCGAGAGGTGGCCAGAGCCCTGAAGGGGAGCCTCCTCTCGTCCAGGAAGGGACGGACCATCCAGACGACCAGTCCCGAGGCGTATGCCAGCTATCTGAATGGGCTGCAGCTCTTGAATGCCGGATCCTTCGCCGACGTGCGCAAGGCGGTTGCCGACTTCGAGAGTTCGGTGGCGCTCGACCCTCGCTACGCCCCGGCGCACGCGGCGCTCGCGAAAGCGTTGCTGTTCTACGAGAGCTTTGCGCCGGCCGACGAACCTCGGTATCCACGATGGCAGTCGCGCGTCCTCGCCGAGGCGGAGGCCGCAGCGTCCCTGGACTCCGAACTCGCGGACGCGTACGCAGTTCGTGGCGATGCTCGCCTCGTGCTGGGCTGGGAATGGGATGGGGCGCGCAGTGACCTCGAGCACGCGCTGGAACTGGCTCCCGCGAACGCCTACGCCCTTCGCCGGTATGCGCTGCTTCTCGAGGGGCTGGGCAGACGCGACCAGGCGCTGGACACCGCACTTCAGGCCGTCGACCTCGACCCCGTTTCAGGCGCACCTCATTTCACCCTGGCGGGCATCCAGATGAGGCTCGGACGATACCCGCAAGCCCGCGGAACGCTCCTGGACGCCACGAGGCTCGCCCCGCGGCATCCCGGGACATGGCTCCAGTGGTGCACCGAGCTTCTGGACGGCAAGCCGGCGGCAGCGCTGTCCATCGCGCTGCAATCACCTACACAGTTCAACCGGAACTTCGGCGCGGCGCTCGCGTATCACAGCCTGGGTGACGACTCTGCGTCTCGCCAGGCACTGGATCGGATGATTGCCAGCGAGGCCGAGAACGCCCTGTACGACATCGCCCGGACCTATGCCTGGCGAGGGGAACAGGATCAGGCGCTGGAATGGCTCGAGCGTGCGCTGGTCGAGCACGACCCGGTCGCGCTGGCGATCCAGACGGATCCACTTCTCCGCTCCCTGCGGGAGGATCCCCGGTTCCTTGCCCTGCTCGAGCGGTTTCATTTTCCGAAGCAGTGACCGGTGGTCCCTGGGCGGCGCTCCGGAAACGGCTGACTCGAGAACTCGGATGAGGTGGAAGACAGCCGAAATCCATCTTGACGGTAGGAACACGACGAGGCCCCCGACTTCTCCGAAGAAATCTTCAGGGATCCAAGGAAGCCGCGAACCCGACCGTCCCCACCAGGAGAATCGGGAGCGACAGGACCAGCAGCGCCACCGCGGACCAGACCACGGCCGTGGAGGCCCTCTCCACGCGGAGCTCCCGAGCGGTCCGGACGCCCGACTCGAGCCTGGTCCTCACCTCCGCCAGGGCGCCCACCTCGGTCCCAGGAGAGCAGACTCGTGGCGATCGCCAGCAGGCCGAGCCAGAGGGTGATCCCGCCGAGCGCTGCCAGCAGGCCGATGATCGCTGCCCGCCGCCATTGCTCACGGCAGACCTCCCGCTCGATGTGCCCGAAGAACGGCTCGGTGACCCCGAGCGAGGTGGCCCGGCGGACGGACTCCAGCGCCCCGGGGTGGTCTCCCTCGTTCCACCGGACCGCCGCCAGCTCGGCGTGGACCTTGCCGTTCTCGGGGAGCTGCTGCGCGAGTCGCTCGAGCTTGGGCCGGGCCTCCCGGAAGTTGCGATCCTGGAGGTCCATGCGGGCCGAGACGTGGAGCAGCTCGGTGTCGTCGGGGAGCAGGCGGACGGCCTCGGCGAGGTAGGCCCGGGACCTCGGACGACCGTCGTCGAACCAGGCATGGGCGAGGATGCCGAGGAGGGCCCCGCGCCGCTTCGGCGGACCGATGCCGAGCCGCAGCGCTTCCTCGAGCTCGAGCCGGCCGTTCACGGTGTCGCCGCCCCGGAGCCTGGCCACCCCTGCCAGGTAGTGGGCACGCGCGTTCTTCGGGTTCGCCTGGAGGAACTTCTCGGCCTCGGGCGTCACCTCGCGGTCGCCGCTCTCCAGCCGCTTGAACAGGGCCTCGTAGGTGGCCAGCTGGTCGGGCGGAAAGGGGTGCGGCTCGTCGGGCTGCTGGGATGCGCCAACCGCCGGACCAGGATCAGCAACCCGTGCATGTGCTCCCCCCGCGGCGGTGAGCAAAGCCCAGGGCCAGGGAGAGGGCAATCCGCGCGCCGCGTCCGACCTGCCGGTCGGGTCCTGGAGAGACGGGAGAGGGCCCTGCGCGGGCCTTCCCCTCCCAGGTGAACGGGCTCAGGGGACCGCGAACAGGTTCGCGGCGAGGGCGAGCTCTCCCGGGGGGAAGGCGCCGCGCCCGACGACCACGGGAACCTTGACCTTCCAGAGAACGGTTCAGGTCGACGCACCACCAGGTGATGGTGTCCGTCGTCTGCGTCTTCTTCGGATTCGAGGCGGGAGCGACGTTGTCGTGCTCCCCTCGCTTTCCCTTCGCGTATGCGACCGACAGCGTGAGAGCGCAGACGAGTGCCAGCGCCCACGTGGCGTGTTTGGTGTGCATGCTGGGTCTCCCCGCCACCGGCAGAACTGGCCCGATGGCGCGGGGGCGAAGTGCATGGAGTGGGCCCTGGGCGGAGCGCCGAGACGGCGCAAGGGCGCGCACGCCTTCTTTGCGAGAGGCCGGCCGCAGCAGAAAATAACGACCGATAATGTACGAATTCAGAGTCGTCGAATGACGTGGGGCGTCGGCGCTTGATGACGCGGCCTGGTGCAAATCGAATCTAACGGCCAGCTCGGTGAGAAGCGTTCAAGCGGCGAAGGATCTGCGCGAGATCTCCCCGAACGGCGCCCGTGGCCCTGGGCACTGATGGGATCGAGCGAAGAACCTGCGGGAGATCGTCGTCTCGGCCCGATCGGTCGGGGGCGGCTGCGCAATGAATTTCGCGGCGATAGGCCATCGAGTGGCGTCGGAGAATCGGCCTTCGCCGGTGGGGCGCCTTCAGCTTGCCCCGGCGCCCACATCGACATATGAACACCAATTGATATGGAGTCCCTGTCCCAGTCCTTCCGGGCCCTCGCGATCCGACCCGGCTCCGCATCCTCCGCCTGGTGGCCGCGGCGCCGCTGAACGTCTCCGAGCTGGTCTCCGTCGTGGGGGTGGCCCAGTCCTCGGTGAGCCACCACCTGGGCAAGCTCCGGCAGCTGGGCCTGGTCTGCGAGGAGCGCTCCGCGGGCTTCACCTACTACTCGCTGGCGGTGGACGCGGGCGACGTCCAGGCGCCGCTGATCAAGATGGCCTGCGAGGCGGAGGACGGCACCGGGGACCTCGCCGGCCTCAAGGACCTGCTCCGGCAGCGGGAGGACCGGCAGATCCTGAACGAACGTCTCCTCGAGCCGGGCCAGTCGTGGTTCCTCTGGGCGAGCGCACTCGCCTCGCTGCTCCCGCCGCTGGACGTGGCGGACTTCGGCTGCGGCACCGGGGCGCTCAGCACCTCCATCGCCCGCTGGGCGCGCTCGCGGCGTTCCTCGCCTCCGAGCAGGCGGGATACCTGACCGGACAGGCCATCGCCGTGGACGGCGGCTTCCTGCGCGGGCTCTAGAGCCTCCGGAGGAGGAGCTCGCCACGAGGGTGGTGAGCAGCAGGACCGCCGGCACGCCGGCGGGCGTCGGAGGGTCGCCGGGCTCGACCCGGTGGAGGAGGCGCAGGAAGGTTGGAACGCCGCGTCGCGGTCCGATTCCGGGACGCCGGTTCCCTGGATCGGGCATCCGCCGAGCGTGGAGATCCCGATCCCACCAGACGTCTACCTGGCACATGCTTTGAAGTTGCCGGAAACGAATGGCCGCCTTCCTCCAGGACCTCCGCTACGCCCTCCGGAGCTTCGGGGGCCGACCCGCTTTCGCGACCGTTGCCGTCCTCACCCTCGCCCTCGGCATCGGCCTGAACGCCTCGGTCTTCACCGTGGTGGACGCAGCGCTTCTGCGCGCCCTGCCCTACGCCGAGCCGGATCGCCTGGTTCATCTGTGGCAGGTCGAGGAAAACCAGGAGCGGACGCGGTTCTCCTTCGCCTGGCAGACGTTGCGGGAGCTCCAGGCCGAGCCGGGGGGTTTCGCCTCGGTCGCGGGCTATGCGGCGACCCCGGTGGTCTGGACGGGCCGGGCCGTGGCCGAGGAAATTCCGGCGCTCCGGGTCACCTCGAACTTCTTCGACGTCCTCGGTGTTCGTCCCACGCTCGGGCGCACCTTCCTGCCCGGCGAGGACGAGCTCGGTGGGCCCGGTGCGGTGATCCTGACCGACGCGTTCTGGCGCAGCCGTCTGGGCGGAGACCCGGGAATCGTCGGAAGGACTCTCGACTTTTCCGGGGAGCCAACCACCGTGGTCGGCATTCTCGCGCCGGGCTTCCCGTTCGCACCGGCCCGGGATGCCCGGGTGATCATCGCCGCACAGCCCCGAGGTGACGAGGCCACCCGGCGCGGCTTCAACTGGATCCGGCCCATCGCCCGCCTGCGCGACGGGGTGACGCTCACGGAGGCTCGGAAGCGACTCACAGCCTTCGAGGATGCGCTGCGGACCCGCTTCCCGGTCGAGCTCGGAGGCGTGCTGACCGACGTCGCTCCCCTCCGGGACGAGCTGGTCGGCCAGGTCGAGCCGGTGCTGTTCCTTCTCTTCGTCTGCGCCAGCCTGGTCCTCCTCGTCGCCTGCGTGAACGTGGCCAATCTCCTCCTCGCTCGCGGAACGTCGCGCCAGAAGGAGATGTCGATCCGGGTGGCGCTCGGGGCGGCCCGGGGACGCCTCGTTCGCCAGCTCCTCACCGAGAGTCTCCTGCTGTCACTCGCCGGGGGAACGCTGGGGCTGCTCGCCGCGCACCTGAGCTTGCCGCTGCTCCTCGCCGGGATCCCGGCACGCGATCGCGCAGGAATGCCTTTCCTCGAGCATCTCGACGTCGATGGCCGTGTGCTGGGCTACGGCGCGGCGATGATCGTGGTCACCACGGCGCTGTTCGGCATCCTCCCGGCGCTCCGCGCCTCCCGCCCCGACGTTCACTCCACGCTCAAGGACGTCACCTCGGCGGAACGCACTGCGGGCACGCGACACGGCGTGAGGGAGCTCCTGGTGTGCCTCGAGGTCGCGCTCGCGCTGATGCTCCTCTGCTCGGCGGGACTGATGGGCAAGAGCCTGATGCGCGTTCTCACCGTCGATCCGGGCTTCCGCCCCGAGGGGCTCCTCGGCATCGAGCTGGCGCCGACCCAGCAGCGTGTCCTCGAGCCGGCGGAGACGATCGCGGCGCGGGCGCGGCTCCGGCAGCGCCTGGAGGGCGTTCCCGGCGTGACCGGGGTCGCGACGGTCAGCCGCCTTCCCGGAACGGGGAGTCAGGGCGCGCACAGCTTCGTCCGGATGGATCGGCCACCGCCGAGCGGCGCGGAGCCCGTCGCGACGGCCCGCGAGGTCAGTCCCGGCTACTTCCGCACGCTCGGTCTTTCCCTGCTCGCTGGCCGGGACTTCGGTCCCGAGGACAGGCCCGGATCGACGCCGGTGGTCGTGGTGAACCGCGCTCTCCAGCAGCGGTATTTTCCCGGCGAGGACCCCCTCGGGAAGACCATCCGCTTGGTCGCCGCGAAGAGCCAGCCCGTGTTCACGATCGTCGGCGTGGTCGCAAACCAGACGCTCGGCGGGCTCGACGAGGAGCCGCCGGCGGTCCTCTACTACCCGGACACGCAGTCGATGTCCGCGCGCTTCGCGGCGGTGGTCCGGACCAGCCGCCCGGGCATCGGACCCGAGCTTCGCCAGGCCATTGGTGAGGCGGCCCCCACCCTGGTCGTGGGGCCGGAGCGTCCCCTCGACGACTTGCTCCAGGAGGCCCCGACGATGTT
>DATKKF010000115.1:0-18686 GCA_035543115.1 Myxococcaceae bacterium | reverse complement strand
CCGGGGCCCGACCGTGGAGATCAAGGGCCAGGCCGTGGCGCCCGTCGAGGCCGCTCCCGAGGCCACTGCCGCGGTCGAAACCGAGCAGCGGGCTGTCGAGGGCGAGGCCCGGCCCGCCGAGTCGTGACCCCCGGGGGCCGGGAGCGCGGGCTGACCCGCCGCTCCGGCTCCTCGAACGAACACGAAAATCCGGCCGAGCCGATGCCGTGACCCTCGAAGGGCCCGCGGCCGGCCGGTCGACAGCTGGAGAACTGAGCAATGGCGAAGGTCACGGCCGAGATGGTGAAGGAGCTCCGGGAGAAGACCGGGGCGGGGATGATGGACTGCAAGAAGGCGCTTGAGGAGAGCGAGGGCGACTTCGCCAGGGCCGAGGAGTGGCTCCGGAAGAAGGGCATCACCGGTGCGCAGAAGCTCGCAGGGAAGACCGCTGCCGAGGGCCTGGTGGGGGCGTACGTCCACAACGGAAAGGTGGGCGCGCTGGTCGAGGTGAACTGCCAGACCGACTTCGTCGCCCGGAACGAGGATTTCCAGGCCCTGGTGCGGGACATCGCTCTCCACGTCGCCGCGCTCAGCCCCCAGTACGTCCGTCGGGAGGAAATCCCACCCGAGGTGCTCGAGAAGGAGAAGGAGATCGAGCGGGTCAAGCTCCGGGAGCAGAAGAAGCCCGAGGCGATGATCGAGAAGATCCTGACCGGGAAGCTCGAGAAGTACTTCGAGACCGTGTGCCTGGTCGACCAGCCCTTCGTGAAGGACGACAAGAAGAAGGTCAGCGACGTGGTGACCGAGGCGGCGGCGAAGATCCGCGAGAACATCGTGATCCGCCGCTTCACCCGCTACCAGGTGGGCGAGGGCATCGAGAAGAAGAAGGAAGACCTCGCCGCCGAGGTCGCCAAGACCCTCGGCAAGGGCTAGCGCTCACCAGAGCCGGTACAGGTCGAAGTCCGCCTCGCGGCCCACGAGCTCGCGCCGCGGGAAGAGGGACAGCAGCGCGGGCGTGCACTCCTTGCAGGCCAGGGCTCCGAACTCGGGCCGGCCGGCGAGCGGCGTCACGTCGGTGTGGCCATCCCAGATCATGAATCCGCGCCGCCGCGCGGAGTAGAGGATCCGCGAGCTCCATTGGTCGCCCTGCACCGCCACCCACTGATCGGGCCGGGTGGTGAGCGCGATGAGCCGGCCCAGCCGGGCGATCGGCGCCTCACTGCTCACCTCGTATGCCGCGCGCGCGTACCCCCACGAGGGGATCGAGCTCAGGACGATGACCAGCAGGACCGGGCCGATCCACCGCCGCCCGCCGGCCGCGTCGAGCAGCGAGACCCCGTGGAGGACGCCGGCCCCGCCGAGGATGGCTAGGAACGGCGCGGCGGCGATCAGGTAGTAGTCGTGCACCGCGTAGAGATTGAAGAAGACGAGGATCGGCACGAGGGTGCCCACCAGGGCCCCAGCGACCAGGGTGCGACGCTCGCGGGAACCGTGGCGGATGCTGGCGAGCGCCAGGGGCACCGCGAGCACCAGGGCTCCCGGGAGCAGCGCCTCTCCGATGCGGCCGAGGATCTCCCCCCAGGGCTCCCAGCTCGCGCGCTGGGCGAGCGTGCCGAAGTTCCAGGCCCAGAGACGCTCCGAGGTGAGCCACGCCGTCGCCGGCTGAGCCGCCTTGATCCGGTCGGCCCAGCGCGTCCAGACGACGCCCGCCCCGAGCGGGATGGCCGCCAGGGCCGCGGAGAATGCCGCCGCGCGCAGGCGGCCCGGGAGCGGCCCCGAGCGAACAGCCCTGCGGAGGTCGTCGAACCCCAGGACCGCGCCCGCGGCCAGGACCCCGACGAGCGTGGTGAGCTTGGTCATTCCAGCCAGGGCGCCGAGCAGGAGCGCAAAGGCTGCAGGCCAGAGCCTCCGGGTGGCAAGCCAGGTGAGCCCGAGGTGCAGCCCGCCCAGGGAGAGCGCCACCGCGGCGAAGTCGATCAGGACCGCACGGCTCCAGACCAGGGTGAAGGGCGTCAAGAGGTAGACCGCGAGCGAGGCGGTCGCCAGCCGGAGGCCTCCCCGGCTCCGGACCAGGGCAAACAGGGCCCACGCCGAGCTGTAGAACCAGAGGAGCGCGGTCAGCCGGCAGGCGAGGTCGAGTGGAAGGCCGCTGGCCCGGGCCACGGCGAACGCCGAGAGCTGGAACAGGGGGAGCTCGAACGGCACCTCCCACGGCGGTCCGAGGACCGGGGTCTGGTAGTGGAGGACGCTCGGGCCCCCCTTGAGGAAGGTCCAGACGGTGATCGCCGTCTGCGTCTGCCGGAAGTCGTGCCGATCGAGCGGAGGCGCGCCCAGGTTCACCAGCCGCGCGGGGAGCGAGATCGCGAGCAACAGGAGGCAGACGAGGAGGAGCCGCCGGGTGGCCGACGGCGCTCGAGGGCCTGCCTCCGCCTGCGTCGGAGCCTCCGGCATCATCCCCTCCTGGCGCCGGAGGATCGCCGGTGGGGAGAGCCGGCCGCAACCTTGGCGGCGAGACACGGCGGCGTTCGTTGCCGGGCCAGCCGGGCGCGGGGTAGAAGCGGTGGTACGTGACCGCGCCTTCGTCCCTCCGGTACCGCCGCATCCTCCTCAAGCTGTCGGGTGAGGCCCTGATGGCGGATGGGAAGTACGGCATCCATCCGCCGACCCTGGAGCGCATCGCCACCGAGATCGGCGAGGTGGTGAAGGCCGGGGTGCAGATCGCGGTGGTGATCGGCGGCGGGAACATCTTCCGCGGAGTCTCCGCCTCCACCGCGGGGATGGACCGGGCCAACGCCGACTACATGGGGATGCTGGCCACGGTGATCAACGCCATGGCGCTCCAGGACGCGCTGGAGAAGCACGGCATCTTCACCCGCGTCCAGTCAGCCATCAAGATGGAGCAGATCGCCGAGCCGTACATCCGCCGGCGCGCGGTGAGGCACCTCGAGAAGGGGCGGGTGGTCATCTTCGCCGCCGGGACCGGCAACCCCTTCTTCACCACCGACACCGCGGCCTCGCTGCGGGCGATGGAGATCGGCGCCGAGGTCATCTTCAAGGCCACCAAGGTGGACGGGGTCTACGACTCGGACCCGAAGAAGAACGCGACGGCACGCCGGTACCGGACGCTCACCTACATGGACGTGCTCCGGCAGAACCTGCACGTGATGGACTCGACGGCCATCTCGCTCTGCATGGACAACAAGCTTCCCATCGTCGTCTTCGACCTCACCGTGCACGGGAACATCCGCCGGGTGGTCACCGGATCCGGTGAGCTCGGCACCCTGGTGGGGGCGGCGGAGACGAGCTGGGCGTAAGGACGCCTCGCAGGAGGGCAGCACATGGCGGTGACGGACGACGTGGTGAAGGACCTGAAGGGACGCATCGACCGGGCGCTGGAGGACCTCAAGCGCGAGCTGGCGAAGATCCGCACCGGACGGGCCTCGCTGAGCCTGCTCGAGGGCGTGCGGGTCAACTACTACGGGACGCCCACCCCGCTCGCCGGCGTGGCCAGCCTGGCCGTCCCCGAGCCGCGGCTGATCACCGTGAAGCCCTGGGAGAAGGGGCTCCTCAAGGACGTGGAGAAGGCGCTCCGCGAGGCGAACCTGGGCCTCACCCCGATGAACGACGGCGAGCTCATTCGCCTGCCCATCCCCGCGCTCACCGAGGAGCGGCGGAAGGACATCGCCAAGCAGGTGAAGACCAAGGGCGAGGAGCACAAGGTCGCCATCCGCAACGAGCGCCGTGAGGCGAACGAGAAGCTGAAGGCGCTGCTCAAGGACAAGAAGATCACCGAGGACGAGAACAAGCGCGCCGGCGAGCGGGTCCAGAAGGAGACCGACGGCGGCGTGGCGCAGGTGGACCAGATCATCGCGAAGAAAGAGAAAGAGGTGATGGAGGTCTGAGCCGGATCGTCGTCGCCGATGCGAGCCCCGCCGTGGCCGGGGCCCTCCGGGGATTCCTGGAGGGCAAGTACGAGGTGCGCGCTGCGAGGGACGAGGACGAGACCCTCGAGGCGGTGACCAGCTTCGGGGCGGACCTCCTCATCGCCTCGGAGTCCGATCGCTTCGACGCAGAGGCCGTGTGCGCGGCGCTGAAGGCCCGCGACCCGGACTTCCCGGTCATCCTGGTGTACGCGCCCGAGGAGGGGGACCCGGACGGCCGGGCGCTCCGGGTGGGCGCCGAAGCATGCCTGCAGGGGCCGCTCAAGCAGGGGACCGTGCTCTCCTGCGTGCGCAACGTGCTCGCCTTGGCCGAGCTCCGCGGAAAGGCGCGGCTGGTGCGGCGGGCGCCCGAGCAGCCCGAGGGCGACGAGGGGCTGGATCCGCTCGCCGACGACCCGGTGCAGATACCGGAGCCGAGCGGCGGGCCGACCCAGGCGGCGGACTTCGGGGCGTTCCGGTCGCTCCTCGCCCGGGAGGTGAAGCGCTCGCGGAGGTATCGCTACCCCGTCGCCTTCATCGTGGTGGCCTACGACGCGTTCGCCACCGGGATGCCCGAGCTGGAGACCACCGACGTGGCGGCGCTGCTCGCCGGGGCGAAGGGGGTGCTGGCCCAGCACCTGCGGGAGACCGACCTGGTCTCGGCGTTCCACCCTGGAAGCTGGGTGGCGTTCCTGCCGCACACCCCGGCGGAGGGGGCGATGGTGGTGGCCGAGCGGCTGCGGGAGAAGCTCACCGGGCTGCAGCGGACCTTCCTGATGGCCTCGGCCGGGGTCGCGGCGCACGTTCCCACCGAGGGCACTGGTGACCTGAGCTTCGGGAAGCTGTTCCGCGACGCGACCGACGCTCTGGCCCAGGCGCGCGCCGAGGGCGGTGGCCGGACGCTCATGGCCGCCGGGACGCCGGCGAGTCGCCCCAGAAGGAGCCGGATCACGCTGGCGTGACGGCACTTTGACGATCGAACGGGGCACCATCTACGGTGCCGCGTCCCCCGGAGGCCGTGGCTTCTCATGAGCAAGACCATCACAGTCGTCGGAGGCTGTGGGCATGTCGGGCTTCCGCTCGCCATCGCGCTGGCCTCTCATCACCGGGTCAGGATCTTCGACATCGATTCGGCCACCGTGGCGCGGGTCCGCCGGGGAGAGATGCCGTTCCGGGACGCCGGGGCGGAACAGGGCCTCCGGGAGGCGCTGGAACGCGGCCTGGTGGTCAGCGACAGCGCACAGATGCTCGAGGGTGCGGACGTGGTGGCGGTGGTGATCGGAACCCCCGTCGACGAGCACCTCAATCCGTCCTTCGGCCAGTTCGATCGGCTGCTCAACCAGGTCTCGGAGTACATGCGCGACGGGCAGACGCTCGTTCTCCGCTCGACCGTGTACCCCGGGACCTCGGCTCGCGTGCAGCGCGAGCTCCATCTACGCGGGCACAAGGTCCACGTCGCGTTCTGCCCCGAGCGCGTCGCCGAGGGAGTGGCGCTGGAGGAGATCCGGAAGCTTCCGCAGATCATCTCCGGGTTTTCTCGCGAGGGAGTCGAAGCGGCGCGGGCGGTCTTCGAGCCGCTCGGCGTCGACCTGCTCGAGCTCACTCCGCTCGAGGCGGAGATCACCAAGCTCTGCAACAACGTCTACCGGTACATCACCTTCGCGGTTGCCAACCAGTTCTACATGCTGGCCTCCGAGTGGAACATCGACTTCCACCGGATCCTCCACGCGATGAAGTTCAACTACCCCCGCGCCGCGCACATGCCGGGACCGGGCTTTGCCGCCGGTCCGTGTCTCTTCAAGGACACGATGCAGATGTCGGCCTTCAACAACAACCAGTTCTTTCTCGGGCACGCGGCGATGCTGGTGAACGAGGGTCTGCCGCAGTTCGTGGTCAACCGGATGCTCCGCCGCTGGCCGGACCTCCGGCGGCGCAAGGTCGGGCTCCTGGGAATGGCGTTCAAGGCCGAGAGCGATGACCCGCGCGAGTCGCTCTCCTACAAGCTGAAGAAGGTCCTCTCGCTCCACTGCGAGGAGGTCCTCACCACCGACCCGTACGTCAGGGACGCGGATCTGTACCCGCTCGAGAAGGTGGTCCGGGCGGCAGACATCCTGGTCATCGGCGCGCCGCACGAGTGCTACCGGATGCTGGACACGCTGGGGAAGCCGGTGGTGGACGTCTGGAACCATCTGGGGAAAGGGAGCACCGTTTGAAGGTCCTGGTCACCGGAGCCGCCGGGTTCATCGCCGGCTACCTCGTGGAGGAGCTTCTGGAGAATGGGTACGAGGTGGTTGGCCTCGACAACCTCTCGAAGTACGGGAAGGTGGAGAAGAGCTACGACCGCCATCCCCGCTACCGGGCGGTGACCGGGGATGCGAAGGATGTCGGGCTGCTCAAGGAGCTGCTCGCCGACTGCGACCATTTGGTGGCCGGTGCGGCGATCATCGGCGGCATCAGCTACTTCCACGAGCTGGCCTACGACCTCATCGCCGAGAACGAACGCATCGTGGCCTCGACGTTCGACGCTGCCATCTGGGCCCACCGTGAGCGCGTGCTGACGAAGATCACCGTGCTCAGCAGCTCGATGGTCTACGAGAGCACCGCCGTGTTCCCCACGCCGGAGGGCGAGCAGCTCCGGTCGCCGCCTCCGCTGTCCACCTACGGGTTCCAGAAGCTCGCCTGCGAGTTCTTCGCCAAGGGCGCCCGCGAGCAGTACCGGCTCCCCTACACCATCGTGCGGCCGTTCAACTGCGTTGGGATCGGCGAGGGGCGAGCGCGGAACGACCGCCAGGTGATGAGTGGAAACGTGAAGCTGGCGATGAGCCACGTGGTCCCCGACCTGGTGCAGAAGGTGGTGAAGGGACAGGATCCGCTGCACATCCTCGGGAGCGGCAGCCAGATCCGGCACTACACCTACGGCGGCGACCTGGCGAAGGGCATCCGGGTGTGCATGGAGCACCCCGCGGCGCTGAACGAGGACTTCAACATCTCCACCGCCCAGAGCACCACGGTGCTCGAGCTCGCGGGGATGATCTGGAAGAAGCTGAGGCCGGGCATTCCGTTCCGCTACCAGTCCGACGAGCCCTTCAAGTACGACGTCCAGCGGCGCGTCCCGGACGTCTCCAAGGCCAAGGGCATGCTCGGGTTCGAGTGCACCACCTCCCTGGACACGATGCTCGACGAGGTGATCCCGTGGGTGAAGCACCAGGTCGAGCTGGGGAACATCTGACCATCGCTTCCCCGCAGCCCGAGCCGGATCTGGCGCTGGTGGTTCCCGTCTACAACGAGGCGGAGAACTTCCCGCGGTTCTACGAGAGCATCGTCGCCAGCGTCCAGACGCCGTGGCGGCTCCTGGTGGTCTACGACCGGGAGGAGGACACGACCTTGCCGGTGGCGAGGGCCATCGCGGCGAAGGATGGACGGGTGGAGCTGGTGCTCAACACCGGCCGTGGGGTGCTCGGCGCCCTGAAGACCGGGCTGGCCCGTCCGAGTCATGGCTGGGTGGTGGTCACCATGGCCGACGGCTCGGACGATCATCGGCAGATCGACCAGATGGTGGCGCTGGCTCGGGAAGGGGCCGAGGTGGTCGCGCCGAGCCGCTACATGCGCGGCGGCGCACAGCACGGTGCACCGCTGGTGAAGAGCACGCTGTCGCGCCTGGCGGGCCTCACCCTCAAGCTCCTGGGACGCCTGCCCACCGCCGATCCAACGAACAACTACAAGCTCTACTCCACCGACTTCCTGCGCTCGGTCTCCATCGAGAGCACCGGTGGCTTCGAGGTCGCCCTCGAGCTCACGGTGAAGGCGCACCTCCAGGGGCGGCGCATCGTCGAGCTCCCCACTGTGTGGCAGGAGCGCACGGCGGGCAGCAGCCGATTTCAGCTGGGCAAGTGGCTGCCGCGGTACCTGCGCTGGTACGTGGCGGCATTCGCCAGGCGGTGATCTGCGCTTAATGGCGGGGGGCCCGCGCCGAGGCTCTGAAGACGCTGGTCTGCAGTGCCTCGATCTCCGCAGCCCGCGCCCGCACCAGGGCCGCGTCGGGGTACAGCTTCATGAGCTCCGCCGGGTCTGCCTCGCGGTAGTGGAGCAGCGCCTGCAGCCCGGCGAGCCTCGTTCGCCGGGTGCGCGCCCCGGACCGGAACTCGGTGCCCAGGGACACGGTAGTCCCGATCATCAGGAGCACCAGGAGCGCCCCGAGCAGGCCGGAGCGAAGAGCTGATGGGCGGATCGCCAGGACGCAGAGGTACGCACCACAAACGCCGAGCATGGTGAAGGTGGTGTAGCGCGAGGTGATCGCCAGCCCGATGCCCTCCGGGCCCTCGTCGAATCCCACGCGCCCCACGGTGACCATCGCGCACGTGCAGGCGGCGAACAGGCCCAGTGCGAGGCCGAACCGCAGCCGCGAGAGGTCCGCCAGGCGCAGTGGCACGGCGCGGATGACCAGCACGAAGATCGCGACGAGAAGCAGGCCGATGGCGAGGGCGAGCATGACGTCTTGGCCGGCAAGGCTCGCGCCGAGCATGGCGATGAAGAACTCACTCGCCTGAGCCAGATGCCGAGCCGCGAACGCGGGGTCAGGGTGGTGCGCGGGCCGCTGGAAGTCGTGAAGGTACAGGGCCACGACGATCAGACCGCCGATGGCCCAGGCTCCCAAGCGTACGCGCTGTGGTCTCGAGCGAAGCCCGGCGAGCCCGATGACCAGGAGCCCAGCCGGCCAGGTGGCCAATCCGGCGGCGAAGGAGAAGCTGCTCACTACTGCAGTGCAGATAGCCACGAGGAACCAGCCCCACCGCTCGTGTTCTAGTGCCGCCATGCTGAAAAGCATGGCGAGGGCGGCCATGAAGATCTGGAGCTGCCAACCCCAGATGAGGTTCTCGCTCTGCCTCAGGGTGAAGACGAGCCACGGCACTGGGGCAAAGAGCCACGCCGATCGCGCGCCCGCTCCGAGCGCGCGGCCGTGCTGGAAGAAGAGCACCAGCCCCATGCCGCAGAGTAGGACCCAGCCGAACCACATCTCGGCCCGGGCATCCCACCGGGTGAGCACCGCCAAAGCGAGCATCACCACGCGGGGAAACAGGAGCCGGTGCTCGTTGTGCTGCGCGACCAGGGCGGCAAAGGAGAGCTGTCCATCGTGGAGAGCGCGGAGCAGCGGGACCAGCTCCCATTCGTCCCAGAACGGAACGTCCACCCCGAAGCGCCAGACGAAGTTGGCGGACAGGAACACCGGGAGCAGGCACACCGCCAGCAGCAATCCACCTCGGAGCCGTTGCGAGCTCATCAGAACTGCGGCGGCGGCTCCCCGGTCAGCGCGGCGACGCATTCTCCGATCCAGGCCAGCAGCTCGAGGCCCTTGCCCTTGTCGTCCATCCAGCGGCCATCGTCGCCGAGCGAGAAGTGGATCCCCATCCCCTTGCCGGCGACCCAGATCTGCCGGACCGCGCGCTGGGTGTTGATGACCACCTTCTCGCCAGAGGCCGAGGTGAGCGTCACCATGTCCGCGGTGGCCACCGCGTCGAGGACGTCGGGGTCCACCTGGTCGACGGCGGCCAGGATTCGCTTCCACAGCCCGGCCACCAGCCCGTTGTAGCGGGCCTCCTCCATCATGGCTTCAGCTCCTCCTGGACGTCCTCGCCCGGCGCGGCGAAGAAGAGGAGCTGGGCCGGCTCGTCGAGTTTCTCGAGCTCCAGCGCGATGACCGTCGCGGTGGGCACCGAGCGCGGGAACTGGCTCAGCTGCATGAGGTGGGCGGCCATCGCCGGGATGGACGGGTTGTGGCCCACCAGGACCAGGTCGTCGTCTCGGTGTTCCTCGAGCAGCCGCTCGAGGCTCCCCACCGGCATGTCGGGGACCAGGGCCCGGTGGACGCGGACTGGCACGTCGAGCTCCTGGACCAGGGCAAGGATCTGCGCGGTCTGGACGGCCCGGACCAGCGGGCTCATCAATATGAGATCCACCCCATGCATCCGCTTGTGAAGGCCGCGGAAGTGCTTTTCGGCGGCGTGGCGGCCCTTCCCGGTGAGGGGGCGGGCGCCGTCGTCCAGGCCCTCGGGGACGTCGGAGTCGGCCTGCGCGTGGCGCACCAGGTAGACCTTCACGGCGGGTACCCTCCCCTGGAGCGTCCTCGGGAGTCAAAGGGTATGGCAGAAGGGAGGTCGATGCGTGGACCCTCGGTGGTGGCGGCGGTGCTTCTGGTCCTGGTGGGGGCAACCTCGTGCCGGAGGAGGGAGAGCGCGCGGCCCGCAGCCGATGCCGGACCGGTCGCGGCGGTGACTTCCGGCCCCGATGCCGGCCTGGAGCTGAGCGTGGCCAAGCTTGACGGCTTCCTGGCCTACGAGCGGCTGCTCCGCGGCGAGCCCGCGCCCTCGTCGCGCGAGGTCCGACGGCTGTCCCAGGCGGTGGACGGTGGGGCGCGGGCGCTGGAGGAGGCCTACGCGGGGCTGAGGCGGCGGACCGAGCGGGCGCAGGCGGTGCGAGTCGACGCCGGGCTGTCGCAGACCGAGGTGCAGGCCCTGGAGACCCTGACCGCGGAGGTGGCGCTGGCGCGCGCCGGGTCCGGTGGGCCCGAGCTGGAGGAGGCACTGCGCTCGCTGGAGGCGGCAAAGGACCAGCTCCCGGCCGAGCAGCGGGCCGGGGTGGAGCGGACGGTCGTCCGGCTCCGGGCCCAGCAGGACAGGGCGCGGACCCTGTCCGAGGTGCGGGCCCGGTGGGGCGATGAGGCCGTGGACGTGGTGCTCGCCCGGGAGAAGGCAGTGCTCGAGCTGTGGGGCGTGCCGGCGCGCTGAGGGCGACCCATCACCCCGACGCGACCGGCTCCTCCACGGCGGCGCTGGCGGCGATGCCGCAGCAGATCGTCCCGAGCACGAACCACCAGTAGTTGCAGAACGACTGCTTCGAGAGCGCGATGAAGACCGCGTAGACCAGTGCCGAGCCGGTGACGAAGGCGGCGGGACCGCGGCGGCCGCGGGCGAGGACGGCCACCATCGCCGCGAGCGTCCCGGCGAGCATCCACGGCAGCACGTCGAACTCGGGGTGCTTCTTCTCCACCACCCACCAGGCGGGCAGCGAGAGCGCCTCTTCCCGGAAGGGCTGCGCGAACTGGGCGAGGACCACACTCTTCCAGAACGCCGCCGGGTTCCAGAGGAAGAAGGGAAGGGTGATGGCCGCAGCGATGGCGATGGCCGGGAGGACAAGCCGGGCGTAGGCGCGCCAGCGGAAGGGGCGCGGGACGAGCAGCGCCGCCAGGGGGAGGAAGAGCACCGTGTACTGCTTCCACGCGAGCAGTAGCCCGAGCGCGACGGGGAGCCAGCGCGAGCGGCGGGCCGCGGCGAGCGTGACGACTGCGAGAAGGGCCACGCCGAAGGGCTCGGTCCACCCCTGCTCGAGGACGAAGAACATCCGCGGGGTGAAGAGAAGCAGCGCCGAGGCGAGCAGCGGGAGCCGGCCCGAGCCGAGCCCAGCAAACGCGGCGGCGGCGATGGCGCAGGCGGCGAGCTGGGCCACGCGGAAGTCCCCGGCGATCAGCCACCCGGGGAAGGCGAGGAGCAGCGAGAGCGGAAGGTAGGGGAAGCCGATGAAGACGGTGTGCGCGTCGGCGATGCCCGGCCCGTAGAAGCGCATGTTCCCGTAGATGTTGGGGAAGGTGAGGGCGTAGGGATTGCGCCCCTGCGCCAGCGCCCGGCTCGCCTCTTGCTGGAAGACGAAGACGTCGATCTGCGGCGGGTACGAGGCGCGGATCATCCACCACCCGGCGATCGCGAAGAGCAGGACCAGGGCAGGGCCCTGGTAGGCGCCGAGCGCCGGCCGTCGGGCGAGCGCGCCACCGGCGACCACGGCTGCGGCGGCGAGGATGGCGAAGAACTCCCGGAACCCGGGGATGGGCCGGGCGTAGTACCCGGGAGGGCTGGTCACCAGCTGCGAGAACTGGAGCGCCAGGCCGACGCCGAGGACCAGGGCCGCGAGCTGGTCGCCACTGGCTTCCACGGTGGGCCAAGGCGGCGAGAGCGCAGCGAGCGCGACGATGAAGAGGGTGGCGAAGACGTAGGGCCAGGCCTCCTCGTGGCCGTTCCCGTTGTTGATCTGCAGCGCCTGGCCGAGGAACACCGCGGCCAGGGCGAGCAGGAAGGCGCGGGTGGCGTTTCCGGGGAGGAGGAGCGCGGGGCTCTCGGCCACCTCGGCCTGGGCTTCGGTCACCGGGGCTTCTTCCGCGAGCGGGACTTCGCGCTCCGGCCGCGTTTCGCCGCCGCGGCACGCCTCGGCCGCTCGAGCGTCGCCGGCGCGGCGGACTGCCGGCTGTCTGCGAGCACGTACGCCACGTCGGGAGTGGTCTCGGCCTCGACGAAGATCTGGTAGCTGAACAGGGTCGGACTCAGCTGGATGAGCGCCTGGTTCAGCCAGAGCAGCCCCATGCCCAGCGCGTTCTCGCCCACGGCCTTGGGGAAGGGCGCGGGGACCCCGCGGAACTCGCGGATGCGGAGCCCCGAGTCCACCAGGAGCCGCCGCAGGCTCCGGAAGGTGAAGAGCCGGGCGTGCGTCCGGTCGAGGATACCCGCCTTGCCGTAGTTGAACTGGCCGGCGAGCAGCATCAGCCGCTGGATGAGGAACGCCACGTTGGGCGTGGTGAGGACGAGCGTGCGCGGGCGGTGGTCGAGGTTTCGGCGGAGCGCGGCGAGGAAGCGTTCCGGCTCGTGGAGGTGCTCGATGACGTCGAGGAGGAGCAGCACGTCCACCCGGGAGAGGTCGAGGTCGAGCGGGTCTGCATCGAGGTTGCGGAGGATGACGTCGGTGCCGCGCGGAACCTCGGTGGGCGGGAGCCGGTCCACCAGGGTGACGGTGCAGCCCTTGTCCACCAGCTGCTGCGCGAGGTGCCCCGGACCGGCGCCGAGGTCCATCACCCGGCTCCTCGCCGGAACGGCCTCCAGCGCGTAGGTGTGGCTCGAGGGGTAGCCGAGCTTCGGGGCGTAGTGGGCGTGGTCGTCGGCGGGGCCCACGTCGTACTTGCGCTGGTAGAGGATGCCGGCGCGGTGGGCGGCGTTGCGGAGGGTGGCCAGCGCGACGTTCTTTGCGTAGGGGATCCCGTTCACCCGGGAGATCTCGCTGCCGTAGTAGGTGGGGATGGGAAGCTCGACGATCCGCGCCCCGGCGTTGAGCAGCTGGAGGATGATCTCGGTGTCGAAGTGGAAGTCGTTGGAGTTGAGCTCAAGGGGGAGCCGGGCCAAGGTCGGGACGCGGTAGAGCCGGTACCCCGAGTGAAACTCGGACAGGTTGGTGCCGAGCACCGCGTTCTGGAAGGCAGTGAGGATCTTGTTCCCCACGAACTTGTACAGCGGCATCCCGCCCTTCAGCGCACCGAACCGCGACATCATCCGACTGCCGAACACGGCGTCCGCCCGGTCCTTGCGAAGGGGCTCGAGCAGGCGTGGGAGCTCCTCGGGGGCGTACTGGCCGTCGCCGTGGACCATGGCCACGACGTCGAACTTCTCGGCGATGGCGTAGGCGTACCCGACCTTCTGGTTTCCGCCGTAGCCCTGGTTGTAGGTGTTGCGGAGGACCGTCAGGGGGAGTTCGGGGTGGGCCTCCTGGTACTCGCGGCCGATGTCGAAGGTCCGATCGCGCGAGGCGTCGTCGACCACGAGGATCTCGCAGTCCCAGTCGCGGAAGACCGAACGGGGAATGCGCTCGAGGACCTCCACCAGCGTCTGCTCTGCCTGGTAGGCGATAACGAAGATGAGGAGCTTCACCGCCCTCATGATGCCGTAAGGCGGCATCGGGCCCAAACGTTCGCCGGGTCGCGCTCGGGCCGAACATTGCCTCCGAGGTTCCGTTGCGATGCGCTGGAGCGCCTGGTCGGTCTATTGGTAGGGATCTTCGCTACCCGCCTGGCTCTCCGGACGTGGCCGTGCTTCTTCGCAACCTCGAAACCGGGGTCTTGTCCGCCTCCCGGACGATCTGCACCATCTGCTCTTGCGCATCGGGACTCCGTCGGTGTCCGAATTCCCCGGGCAGGTCAGCACTGACGCCGTCGTGGGGCGGGCTAACGGTGCCCGCCGGTGACCGCCTCGGAAGAGGCCACGTCCGTGCGCTGCAGGTCCACGAATGCCAGGCCCAAACGGCGAGGGTCCTTCGAGAGCCCGAGCGCCGCGGGCGATCGTGGGTTGTCGATGCGGAACCTCAGGTCCACGCACCCGCTGGATGGGACCGCGGCGCCCGGTACCATCACCTCGCGGGCCGCCTCTCTCTCGCCCGGCCCGAAGCGCCAGGTGCCGGCCTGCCCCTCCACCGAGAAGGAGGCCTCGGGAGGTGCCCCGCCGGGCGGCGTGAACGGCACGACGTGGAACAGCAGCCGCACGCTGGCGTCCTTTCCCCGGGCCGAAAGGCCGCACACCTCGAGACGAGCCCTCTCGCCATCAGTCCACGCGGCCCAGCTCTCAGGGCGTGCGAAGCCCTCGCGGACCATCCGATAGCCGCGCCCGCCCGCGCCGAAGAGGACCTTTTCCGAGGGACCCAGGGCCCGCCCGTCTCCGAGCGCCGCGACATACCGCTCGTACCGCGGACCGACGTATCGCAGCGAAGGCAATCCCTCGGGGTTGCCGGGGTCGAACGCCTGGAACGGGTCCGTAGATAGCATCATCGAACGCACGCCCTCGCGGTAAGAGAGCACGATCGAAAGCGGCGTCACCCACCACTTACAGAGGATCTTGTCGGCGCGTGTGTGTGCCGCGGCGGTCGCCGCGTCGAGCGCCGGGCAGTTTTGCAGGCCTGGGGCCGAGGCCAGCCGCTGCCGCAGGCTGGAGACTGCGTCGCGCCACAGGTGGGTCGCGAAGATCTGCCAGGCGAACTGCCCGATCGCGAGCGAGCCGACAACCGCCACTACTGCAGCGGCCCTGCGGAAGAACGCCTCCCGCCCGAGCGCGCCCACCGCGAGGTAGGCGCCCATCAGCAGGACCTGCATTGCGCCGCCCGAAAAGCCGCGATCGGTGATCGCGTCCTCGAAGCGGGCGCGGTCAACGAAAACGACGAAGTGGATCAACGGCCCCAGCGCGAGCAGGACGCAGCAGGCCCAGAGCGTGGCACCGACGGAGGGTCGAAGCTGGCGATCCGGCAGGAAGACGACGACGAGCAGCACGCCGACCGCGAGCATCGAGGCGACTGGTCCGGCGTGGGCGTCGCCGAGCGAGCCAAGCGAGTCCGTCAGGATCTTGAGGAGGCCGCCCGCGAAGCCGGCCTTGTTCACTGGGTCGCGCGGCAGCAGGATCCCGAGCAGGTTGACAGCGCAAGAGAGCGCGAGCAGCACGGCGAGCGCGTTTGTCCGCCCGGTGACGGTGCGGCTCGCCACCCGCCGGCGCCACAGCAGCACGAAGAGCATGATGCTGGCAAACGCCACGAAGGACTCGTGGATCAGGCAGGAGCCCAGGATCACCCCAGCAACGATCGCGTCGCGCGTAGGACCGCCCGGCCGATCGGCGCGCAGCTCAATGAGCAGTGGCCACGCGATGGCGACCGCAAGGTGGGTTTCGGAAACGAGGTAGATGTCCGAGTTGATGGTGCCGGCGAAGAGTGCGAGCGCAGGGAAGACGAAGAAGAGTTTCTCCCCTGAGGGCAGCAGCCAGTAGCAGAGCATCAGCGACAGCACCTTCAACCCGACGTAGGTGCAGCCCAGCACGATCGAGAGCGACTGCAGGTCGCGCAAGCCCAGGTGCAGCGCCGCTACGGCGGGCCCTTGCGTGATCCAGAACGCCAGCGTCCGTGCATGGTGGAAATGGCGGACCCAGTCGTCCACGAACGAGGTGGCCACGCCTTCCGACGCGATCCGGATCAGGAACCAGGATGAGTCGCCGTAGAGGTGCCGCCCGGACGCGACCAGCAGCACTGCGTGCAGCACGTAGCCGGTGGTGGCCGCAAGGAGGAGTGACAGGGCCAGCCGGTCAGTCGGGCTGGCGGCCCCGGCCGCGGCTGAACCGTCAGCCATTCGCGATCGCCCTGCGCCGCGCCACGAGCAGCACAAGGTTTCCGAACGGCTGCCGCCAGGACTTGTGCGGGACCACGCGCGAGAGCGAGTGTGCCAGGCGGAACGAGAGCGCCGCGAGAAACGGTGTCAACAGGTGGGTCGTGGTCTTGAACTCGACCTCGAACTCGTCGTCGAACCGCGGGTACAGCTCGCGCAGGCGCCGCTCCATGTTGAACCAGGTGAATCTAGTGATGTGTTGCTCCCGGTAGCTGACCTCGGAGACGCGGTTGAGGATCATCTCGAGCAGCGGCCAGGTGCTCGCGTAGTTCGGCGTGGTGATGACCAGGAGCCCACCAGGCTCCAGCTTCTTGGTCAGCTCGGCGAGCAGGACGCGGACCTCGTCCGCCGCAAGGTGCTCGATCACCTCGATCAGCGTGATGCAATCGAATGTGCCGGGGACGTCCGCAAGCCGGGCCACGTCGGGGACGTGTTTGAACTCACGGAAAGAACTCCCGTATCTAGCCTGCGCATATTCGATTTGCGGGGCCAGGATGTCGACGCCCACCTGCTGCGGGAACTGGCTCTCGGGGACCAGCGACAAGAAGGACCCGGCGAAGCAGCCAACGTCGAGGAGCGAACGCATCCCCGTCGAGGGGAGGCAGTCGAGCACACGCTCGAACTTGGAAAGGTGCCAGAGCCGGCGCACCGGGTTGCCACCCCGGAGCACCGAATCGTAGAAACCGACCGGAATGCCCCCGTAGTCATAAGTCGGGTGGACCAGTTGTGATTCAGACCTAATCATGTCGCCTTGTTAGCACGGCGTTCGGTGATCCAAGGGAGAACGACCCAGGGTATTCGCGGTGGAAGGCTGGGTCCCTGTTGCGAAAGGGTCGGCGGGGTTGTCGCGCCGGAGGCCGAGTAGCGGGCCGCGTCGCTCGGCCAGAACGGGGCCGCGCGAGTCGGGACGGAAGTCTCCGCGGGCGTGCTTACCGCCCAGAGGGTAGAGCCGTCCCGAGCCGCTCCACGGGCCGGGCGAGTCTCGAAGCTCGGACGGCACTCACCAGAAGCCGAGCTGGGCGGGTAGGCAGCGACGGCAGGGTTACGGCCCGGGGCCAATCCTGGACACGAACCACTCCAACTTCTCGCTCGGGACGCAGAGGTAGTCCCAATAGACCCTGTCGCAGACCCGGTCCCAGACCTCGGCGTCGGGAATCCGGTTGCCGATGATGTCGAAGAGTGCATAGCGGTTCCTCTGGCACAGGTCCCAGAGATCCCCACGCCGGTGCCCGTAGGCGGCGTAGGCCTCCGCGCCATACTCCACCGACATCACCGGCCGCAGGCGACCGAGCGTGTCCACCGCCGCGGACAGGCAGTCAAGCTCTCCGCCCTCGATGTCCATCTTGATGTAGTCGAGTCGGTCGGTATCGCGGGTGAAGTCGTCCAGGCGCTCGACCTGCACCTGGATTCGCGTTGGCTCGACCATCGCCGGATTGCTGAACTTGCGCTCCTTGAGGCCACTCTCCGACAACACGCCTTTGGCGAGCACGAATTCGGACTGGCCGTGGAAATTTGACAGGGCGACGTTGTGGACGGTGACGTGGCTCTGCCGCGCGAATCTCTCCTGGAGCGCTGCGGCCAAGTCGGGGATTGGCTCGAATACGTGGAGCACTCCCTGCGCTCCGACGATCTCGGCAAGTTTCGTGGCGTGGACCCCCTCGTTGCCGCCAATGTCGAAGACCACGTCTCCGGCCTTCAGGAACCGCAGATAATGCTCCTGGAGGATCTTCTCGTAGTCGGGGGCGATCCCGAACCGATCGCGCAGATGGATGAGGAACCGCTGCTGGCTGTAGATGTCCAAGACCACTTCTCCTTGCAGCGGTGCGGTAGGCGGTTGCGGCCGTTTGCGTTAGTGCCGCCGCAACACCACGTAGCGGTAGTCGGGCTCCAGTGCGAGAGAGGCGATGAGCGACTCTTCTCCGGCCATGGCCATTTGGACGCAGGCTTGGGCAACAGGATCCGACTGTACGAAGTTGCCGGCGATCCTGTCGAAGAGGGGATCGAGCAGCGTGCCGCCCAGAGGCCGTTCCTCGACGACCACGAGCCCGGGCGTTGATCTCAGCGCCATTGCCAGCTCCTCGGAGCGAATGGCCTCCGACGGATCGCTGGCGATAACCTGGTCTACCGGGGTGTTGGTGCAACGCTCCTTCAAGACGACCTCGTTGCGGCTGGAGCGAGTGAGATCCACACGATACGGTTCGGGAATGCGGCGCAGGTAGAGATCGCAGATGCTGAGATGAGCCATGCCGCGCTGCAGGCGGTTGCCGCCGAAGTAGTCGATGACCAAGAGCGCTCCTCCATGCCGGAGAGCGAGGCTCACTTCGGCAAGGCAGGCTTCCAAGCCCTCGACGTGGTGGAGGGAGTGGAAGAACATCCCGAGGTCGAGGGAGGCAGGCTCGAGCGAGAGGTGGTTCAGGTCGGCAACCTGGTAACGCACTCGGTCCCCGCCCTCGAGCGCTGCGACCTTGGCCTGGGCGTGCTCTACGAGCGCTGGGTTCAGCTCCATCCCTGTCAACGCCTCGAAGCGCCATCCGAGCCCGAGAAGCGCTCTCTCGAGGTGGCCCTCGCCGCAGCCGAAGCTCGCGGCCACCGGTCGGGAATCAGGGGGAAGGTGCCGGCGGCGGAAATGTTCCAAGAAGTGCAGAGCAGGATCCCCGGTGACCAACTGGTTGTGAAAGCCGTGGACAGCGTCGATCCAGCTGAAGTTGGTACGCAGTCGCCGGGCCGACTGCTCCTCGTCGGTTAGAAACGTCCAAGCAGTGCGAGCATCAGGTTTGATCACGTTG
>DATKKF010000114.1:0-24351 GCA_035543115.1 Myxococcaceae bacterium | reverse complement strand
TGGTCGTCGACCACGAACTCCTGCGGCAGGACGTGGATCACCTCGCGGTCGAGGGGGATGGCCACCGCCTTGGCCTGGTCGACCACCCGCTCGACGTCGGCCGGGCGGACCTCCTTGTCCTTCACCGCCACCACCCCATGGGAGGGGAAGGCCTTGATGTGCCCGCCGGCGATGCCGGTGTAGACGGTGGTGATCTCGCACCCCGCCATGTGCTCGGCTTCCTCGATGGCCCGCTTGATCGAGGCCACGGTGGCGTCGATGTTGACCACCACGCCCTTGCGCAGGCCCTTCGAGGGGTGGCTGCCGATGCCGATGATGTCGATCCCGTTCTCGGTGAGCTCACCGACGATGGCGCAGATCTTCGTCGTGCCGATGTCCAGGCCGACGACGATCTCTCCACCCTTCTGCTTGGCCATGTGACTTCCGTCCCTTCTCGCTTAGTGGCTGGGCGCCGTGGCGCCTGGGTGGACCTGCACCGCGACCCAGCCGGGCCGGACGCGGTTCTCGAGGTGAATCGCGGCGGCGAGCAGCCCGCGGTGCTGGAGCTCGTCGCGCACCCGCTGGAGCCGGCGGAGCTGCCCGTCGAGGTCCTCGCGTCCGAGCACCACCCGGACGCCATCCGCGACGACCAGCTCGAAGCCTGCCTCGCCGAGGTGGACCTCGGACAGCCGCGGACGCTCGAAGGAGCGCTGGTAGGCCTCGGCGACGCCCAGGGCCTCGCGAAGCCGGACGGCGGTGGCCGCCGGGTCCCTCTCCGCCGTCTCACGGCTGAGCCCGGTCAGCAGCGGGAGGTCCAGCGCCTCGCCGGGGGACAGGCGCTTGAACGGCGCACCCTCGGCATCGACCACGTACAGCTCACCCAGCGACGCGAGCGCCACCGGGGAGCGCTCCTCCACCCGGAGCTGCAGCGTGTCGGGCAGGCTCCGGGTGACCTCGACGGTCCGGACCCAGGGGTGGGCGCCCATCGCCTGGGCGACGGCGGCCGGATCCAGTGACCAGAGGTTCATCCCCGGGGCAACACCGGCCAGCCGGAGCAGCTCCTTCTCGGTGGCACGCCGGAGCCCCTGGACCCTCACCGTCCGGAGGGCAACCCGGGGCGAGCTGGCCGCCCAGCCGTCGAGCTGGACCCCGACCCAGCCGAGCGAGGCGAGCAGCGCCACCAGTCCCAGGCCGCGCAGGATCGTCCGTCCACCGGGGGCACGGGAAGCTGCGCCGTCGGCGCGGCGGCGCCGGTTCCTGGAGACGAGGACTCCGGACATCTGATCCGGCGCATGGTCTGCCCGGATCAGCGCCCGCGCCAGTTTTCGGCCACAGCCCTGTAACGGTGGGCCCACCCGATGCGGGGGCGGGAGCCGAACACCCCGAGGGGCGGGGGGCCCTCGCCGCAGCTCGGGGTCTACACGCGGGACCTGAACCGGGGGTGAGGCCCGGGCGCTCGGTGCACCGAGCTCACGCCTGCAGCCGCGCACCGAGGAGGATGCGCTCGCAGAGCTGCGGGTAGTCGATGCCCCTTCCCGCGGCGATCTTCGGGAGCAGGCTGGTGGGGGTCATGCCGGGGATGGTGTTGAGCTCCAGGAGCTGCACCCTGCCCTCCGGTGTGACGATGACGTCCGAGCGGGTCGCACCCCGGCAGCCCAGCGCCCGGTGCGCGGCGAGGCACACCTCGTTCACCCGCGCGTACTGGTCCGGCGGCAGCGGCGCGGGGAAGAGGTACCGGGTCCCGCTGCCGGCCGCATACTTCGCCTGGTAGTCGTAGAACTCGTGTGCGGGGACGATCTCGATCGCGCCGAGCGAGGCGTCGTCGAGCACTGCGCCCTGCACCTCGCGCCCGGGCACGAACTGCTCGACCAGGATGGAGCCAGCGAGCTTCGCCGCGTCCTCCACCGCCGCCGGGTAGGCGTCCTCGGCGTGGACGATGTGGACCCCCACGCTCGAGCCCTCGCGCGAGGGCTTCACCACCACCGGGAACGGGAAGGGCAGCGACTCGACCCCGGCCAGCGCGTGCTCCGCGCCGTCGAAGGATCGATAGGGCGGCGTGGGGATGCCGTGAGCGAGGAAGACCTGCTTGGCGAAGACCTTCTCCATCCCCACCGAGGACGCGAGCACGCCCGAGCCGGTGTAGGGAATGAACATCGACTCGAGCAGGCCCTGGATGCAGCCGTCCTCGCCGTACCGGCCGTGCAGGGCAACGAAGGCCACGTCGATGCGCTCGGCGCGGAGCCGCTCGGCGACGTCCTTCTGAACGTCGATCTCCACCACCGTGTAGCCGAGGGTCCGCAGCGCAGCCGTCACCCCGGCGCCGGTCCGCAGACTGACCTCCCGCTCGACGGAGAGCCCACCCATCAGCACGCCGATCCGCCGGTCCTTCATCCGAAGACTCCCACCCGCTTCACTTCCGGGACGAGCCCGATGCCCGTCGCCTCGCGCACCCGCGCCTGCGCGCGCTCGATGAGCCCCACCACGTCCGCGGCGTGTGCTCCGCCGAGGTTGACGATCCAGTTGGCGTGGAGCGTCGAGATCTGTGCCCCGCCGAGGACGGCCCCCTTGAGCCCCACCGACTCGACGAGCCGGCCCGCGTGGTCCCCGGGAGGATTCTGGAAGATGCTGCCGCAGTTCGGCTGGCTGAGCGGCTGGGTGCGCTTCCGGTACCCGAGGTCCGCCTCCATCGCCGCGCGAGAGGCGTCGACGTCGCCCTCCAGCAGCCGGAAGCGGGCGCGGGTGAGGACTGCGCCCACGGGCAGCTCGGTGTGCCGGTACCGGATGGTCAGCGCGCTGGCGCCGATCCAGCCGGTACCGTCCGGCGTGGCGAGCTCGACGGCGTCGAGCACCCGCTTGCACTCCCCCTGCTTGGTCCCGGCGTTCATCGCCACCGCGCCGCCGATGGTCCCGGGAATTCCGGCGAGGAACTCGGCGCCCACCCATCCGCGGGCGCGCATGACGTTCACCAGCCGGACGATGGACGCCCCGGCCCCGAGAGTCACCAGGCCTCCGCCGCCGCCCACGCCCGCCGGCTGGACCTCCTCGGGGAAGAGGTCGGCCGGAAGCTTGAGCGTGATGCCGGGGACGCCCAGGTCTCCCACCAACGTGTTGGCGCCGCCGCCGAGGACGTGAACCGGCACGCCCTCGGCCCTGGCCCGGGCCAGGACGACCACCAGCGCGTCCGCTGACCGTGGGCGGACGAGCAGCTCGGCCGGACCGCCGACGCGCAGGCTGGTCCAGGGGGCGAGCGCCTCGCCGGGGCTCGCGTCCGCGGCGAGGCCGGCGAGGAGCCCGGCCGGAGTCGGCGGGGTGGAGTGCGCAGTCAAGAGTCCCTCCTGAGAATCAGATGGAAGGGGCGGACGCAAGATCCTCGCCGGTTTGTCTGGACGGGTGCGCCGGGGTGGGACCAGCATGTGGAAGTGCCCCTCCTCCGGAACCTCCTGGTGGCGTTCGTCGCGCTGGAGCACGTCGGATTCCTCGTCCTGGAGATGTTCCTCTTCAAGAGTCCTGCCGGCCGGCGCATCTTTCGGACCACGCCCGAGTTCGCCGCACAGGCCGCGCCGCTCGCCGCGAACCAGGGCCTCTACAATGGCTTCCTCGCCGCGGGGCTCTTCTGGAGCCTTCTCGCGCCCGAGCCACTCCCCGGGCCGCTGCGGCTCTTCTTCCTCGCCTGCGTCCTGGTCGCCGCGGTCTTCGGGGCGGCCACGGTCTCGCGACGGATTCTCCTCATCCAGGGCTTCCCGGCGGCGGTGGCGCTGCTGTTCGCACTCCGAGGATGAGCGCCGGACGCCACCCCCGATCTCGAGCACGCCGTCCGCCCTCTCCCGAGCGGGGCCGGTGTCGTGCCGTCCGACGGCGGAGCGGGCCAAGCGCCGCGTTGGTGCCGCGTCCAGCCGTGAATGACCGCCTCAGCGCTCGACGAGCCTGCGAAGCCGACCCAGGGCCTCATCCCATTCGCGCGAGATCTGCTCCAGGGCGCGCCGCGCCTCATCCAGCTGACCGGGCGCGAGCGCCCAGAGCCGCTCCCGCCCCCGCCGCTCGCTCTCCACCAGCCCGGCGCGGGCCAGCACGGCGAGGTGCTTGGTCACCGCCTGCCGCGAGATGCGCGTCCCCTTGGTGAGTGAGGTCACCGAGAGCGCGCCCTCGGTGGACAGGCGCCGCACGAGCGCGAGCCGTGTCGCATCACCCAGCGCGGCGAACAGCGGGCTGGGGTCAACCGCGCGGGGATGGGTGCTCGGCGACATGCTGCTCGATGTTCCTGAGCTGCTCCTCCCAGCCGGAGGAGTTGGCCTTGTGGGCTGGACTGCGGCGGGCGGCGGGAAGCTGATCGAACCCCGACTCGACGACCTTGAGGAGCGTCCCCCCGGGAACCTCCTCCAGCTGGAACTCGACCGTGGTGGTGGGCTCCTTCGAGTAGTCCACCCCCCGCTCGATCGCGAACGGATGCCAGCGAAACGAGAACAGCGTCTCCGGCTCCATCCGCTCCACCCAGGCCTCCATGGTGAGATCCTGGTAGCCCGGGTAGGTGATTGGGCCGGTGATGCGCTCCCCGGCGCGGAACTCTCCCACCAGGTTCACCCGGAACCAGGCCGAGAACTCGCGGGCGTCGGTGAGCGCGCGCCAGACCCGGGAGCGTGGGGCGCGGAGGAGGATCTGCTTCTCGATGCGATCGGGGACGGTGTCGGCCATGCGCAACCTCCAGGTTGCAGCATTGTGCAGGGCACCGGGGCTGGATGCAACCCCCAGGTTGCGCGATTCTCCTCCCGCTAGCCCGCCCGGCCGCCCTGCTGGGCCGGCGCGAGCAGCTGGAGCAGCTCGGGGCCCACCTGCGTCACGTCGCCCGCGCCGAGAGTCACCACCAGGTCCCCCTCGCGGAGCCTGGGGAGCAGCGTGCTGGCGGCGTCGGCCCGGCGCTCGACGTAGGTGACGTCGCGATGGCCATGACTGCGGACCGCCTGGGCGAGCGCCTCGCCGGAGATGCCGGGGATGGGCTCCTCGCTCGCGGCATAGATGCCGAGCACCAGCAGCACGTCGGCGTCGTTGAACGCGGTCGCGAACTCGGACATCAGATCCCGGGTCCGGGTGTAGCGGTGGGGCTGGAAGACGACCACCAGGCGCCGTCCGAAGGCCCGCCGGGCGCCGGCGAGCGTGGCCATCACCTCGGCCGGGTGGTGCCCGTAGTCGTCCACCACCATGATGCCCCGTGCCTCGCCCCGGACCGTGAAGCGCCGCTGCACGCCGGCGAAGTCGGCCAGCGCGGTGCGGACCACCGGGAGCGGAATCTCCATCTCCTCTGCCACGGCGATGACCGCCAGGGCGTTCAGGGCGTTGTGGGCCCCCACCATCCGGACGGTGAACTCGCCCAGCGCCTCCTCGCGCCGGTGAGCGTGGAAGCGGGTGGAGAACCCGTCGAGGGTCACTCCCTCCAGCCGGTAGTCCGCGGTGTGAGAGCTCCCGTAGGTCACCACCCGCTTGGCGATCTGCGGCAGCAGCGCTTGCACGTTCGGGTGATCGAGGCAGAGCACGTTGAGCCCGTAGAACGGCACCCGGTTGCAGAACTCGGCGAAGGCGTTCCGGAGCGCGTCCAGGCTGCCGAAGTGGTCCAGGTGCTCGGGGTCGATGTTGGTCACCACCGCGATGCTGGGATGGAGCTTGAGGAAGCTCCCGTCCGACTCGTCGGCCTCCACCACCATGAGGTCCGACTTGCCGAGCTTGGCGTTGCTCCCGAGCACGTTGACCTTGCCTCCCACCACCGCCGTGGGGTCGAGGCCGGCGGCATTCATCACCGTCGCCACCATCGAGGTGGTGGTCGTCTTCCCGTGGCTACCGGCGACCGCGACCGCATACTTGAGCCGCATCAGCTCGGCCAGCATCTCGGCCCGGGGGATCACCGGGATCTTCCGCGCCTGGGCGGCGAGCACCTCGGGGTTGTCCCGCCGCACCGCCGAGGAGATGACCACCACGTCGGCGGACACCAGATTCTCGGCCCGGTGGCCAATCTCCAGCCGTGCCCCGAGCCGCTGGAGCCGCCGGGTGGTCTCCGACTCCTTCAGGTCCGAGCCGCTGATCCGGTACCCGAGGTTGATGAGCACCTCGGCGATGCCGCTCATTCCGATGCCGCCGATGCCCACGAAGTGCACCTGCGCCGCGTGACGGGTCTTGAAGAGGCTCACCACCGGGGAGCGTCGAGTCATCGGGGGACCACCTGTCGGCGGCCCGTCGGAGGGGCCACCAGTTCGGCGCAGAGGTCGACCAGCTCCCGCGCCGCCTCGGGCCGCCCCAGGTGGCCCGCCGAGCGCTCCATCCGCTGGAGCGTCTCGGGCTCGCCGGCGAGCCGCCGGATCTCCCTGCCCAGCACCTCGCCGGTGAGGTCCGCCTCGCGGAACGTCAGCGCCGCCCCCACGTCCACCAGCGCCGCGGCGTTGACCGCCTGGTGGTCGTCCGTGGCGAAGGGGAAGGGAACGAGGATCGACGCCTTCTTGCAGATGGTCAGCTCGGCCAGCGTGGTGGCCCCGGCGCGGCACAGCACCAGGGACGCGCGGGCGTAGGCCGCGGACATGTCGTCGACGAAGGGCACGACCTCGGCGGCCATTCCCGCGGCGGCGTAGCCCGCCTTCACCCGCTCCAGGTCGGTCGCTCCGGTCTGGTGCACGATGTCCATTTGCCCGCGCAGCTCTCCCAGGTGCGGCAGCGCCTCGAGCATCCGGGTGTTGAGGCCGCGGGCCCCGAGCGAACCACCGACCACCAGGAGCCGGAAGCGGCCGTCGGTCACCGTGGGCCGGCTCCGGAGGTAATTGTCCATCAGCTTGCGCCGGACGGGGTTGCCCACCAGGAACGTCTTCCGCGGCGGAAACGCGGTGCGCGCCTGCTCGAAGGCGATGAACACCGCACGGACGATTCGCCCCAGCACGCGGTTGGTGAGGCCGGGCAGCGCGTTCTGCTCCTGGATGGCGGTGGCGATGCCTCGCATCCACGCCGCGAGCACCACCGGCCCCGAGGCGTAGCCGCCCACCCCGACCACCACGTCCGGCCGGAAACGCCCGAGGATGCGCCAGCTCTCGAGGAACGAGACCGGGAGCAAGAGCAGCGCCTGGAGCGCCTTGAGGACGCCCATCCCCTTGAGCCCGCGCACCGAGACGGTCTCCAGCGCAAAGCCCGCCGCGGGGACCACCCGCGCCTCGAGGCCCCGCGTCGTGCCCACGAACAGCACCCGGTTTTCCGGATGCCGGGTGGTGACCTCCTCCGCCAGGGCGATGCCGGGGAACAGATGCCCTCCCGTCCCGCCGCCGGCGATCAGCATCCTCACGCAACCGCCTCCTGGATGCGGCCGACGCGGGAGGGCCCGGGATTGCGCAGCGGGGCGGACGAGGCGCTCAGCGAGAGCAGCACGCCGGCGGCGGCCATGGAGATGACCAGCGAGCAGCCGCCATAGGAGATGAACGGCAAGGTCAACCCCTTCGTCGGCAGCATCCCCATCGCCACGCTCATGTTCACCGCGGCCTGGAACCCGAGCATCGCCGTCAGCCCGAGGCCAAGGTAGGTGCCGAAGGTCTCACTGGCCCGGAGCGCGGCCCGCGTCCCTCGCCAGACGATGAGGCCGTAGAGGGCGATGGTGGCCACCGCGCCGAGCAGGCCCAGCTCCTCGCCGATGATGCTGAAGATGAAGTCGGTGTGCGCCTCGGGGAGGAAGAACAGCTTCTGGCGGCTCTCGCCGAGGCCGAGCCCGAAGAGGCCGCCCGAGCCCACCGCGATGAGCGACTGCGCCACCTGGTACCCGATGTCGTGCCGGTGTGCCCACGGGTCGAGAAAAGCAGTGATGCGTCGTAGCCGGTAGGGCGAGTGGGCGATGGCCCCGTAGGCGAGCGGCAGGGCCAGCAGCACCGAGCCCACCAGGTACGAGAGCTTGGTGCCCGCGGCGAAGAGCAGGATGAAGAGCAGCACGAGCAGCTCCACCGAGCTGCCGAAGTCGGGCTCGGCCATGCACAGGGCCACCAGCAGCCCCACGGCTGCCAGATGGGGCAGGAAGCCGATCGAGAAGGTGGCCACCTTCTCGCGCTTCTTCGCCAGGGAGTAGGCCAGGTACACCACCCAGGTGAACTTGGCGATCTCCGCCGGCTGCAGGCTCAGACCCGGCAGGCGCAGCCACCGCCTCGCGCCGCCGACCACGGTTCCCACGCCCGGGACCAGCACCAGCACCAGGAGCACGACGCTCAGGAGCAGCATCGGGTACGCCAGCCGGGCCAGCCGCCGGTAGCCCACCCTCACCGCGGCGGCCATGACCACCAGACCCACGCCCGCGGCGAGCAGCTGCCGCTCGAGGAAGTAGAAGCCGTTGCCCTGCTTCTCGGCCGCGGTCACCGCGCTCGCCGAGTACACCATCACCAGCCCGAGCGAGACGAGCGCCAGCACCGCGCCGAGCAGCACCGGGTCCACGGCCAGCCGGACCGGGTCGGAGCGGCCGTCCGGCAGGGCTGGCGAGGGCGGCGTGTTCCGGCGCGGCGTCACGTCAGCGCCTCCACCAGCGCCCGGAAGGTGTCGCCGCGGTGCTCGAAGTTCCGGAACTGGTCGAACGAGGCGCAGGCCGGCGAGAGCAGCACGACGTCACCCGGACGCGCCAGGGTGCGCGCGCGGGCGACGGCGCGGTCGAGCGTCTCGCAGGCGTGGACGGGGAGCACGGCGGAGAACTCCGATTCGAGGAGAGGGGCATCCTGCCCAACCGTGAGCACCCCCGCGACTTTTCCGACCGAGGCCTGCACCAACGGGGCATAGGGCACGCCCTTCCCCTTCCCGCCGGCGATCAGCCAGAGCCGCTGGCCCGGGGCGAACGCGGTGAGCGCGGTGAGCACCGCGTCCACGTTGGTGGCCTTCGAGTCGTTCACGTACTCCACCCCGTCGAGCGTGCGCACCGACTCCAGCCGGTGGGGGAGCCCGGGGAACGCGTCGAGCCCGGCCTGGAGCCCGTCGGCCCGGACCCCGGCGTGGAAGGCAAGGAGAGCCGCGGCCATCGCGTTGGCCAGGTTGTGGCCGCCGCGGAGCGCGCGGTTGGAGAGCCGGAGCCGCACGCCGGCGAAGCCGAGCTGGAATCCGCCCTCCACCGGCTCGGCCAGCCCGAGCAGGCCCTCGGGCAGGGAGCGGCCACGGCGGAGCGTGAAGCCGAAACGCCGCGCCCGGGCTCCGGCGAGCATGCCCATCGTCCACGCGTCGTCGGCGTTCACCACCGCGACGTCCCCGGGCTCCTGGCTCCGGAAGATGCGCGCCTTGGCCCGGGCGTAGTCCTCCATCCCCTCGTAACGGTCGAGGTGGTCGGGGGTGAGGTTGAGCACCGCCGCGGCGTGGACCCGGACGGTGTCCATCCCCTCGAGCTGGAAGCTGGACAGCTCGAGCACGTAGGTGCGGCGCGCCGGCTCGAGCACCGCCTGCGAGAGCGGCGTGCCGAGGTTGCCGCCGACGAACGGACCGAGCCCCCCCGCCTCGCACAGCGCGCCGAGCAGCGCGGTGGTGGTGCTCTTGCCGTTGGTGCCGGTGACGCCGAGCACCGCCGCGCCGGGCGGGAGGAAGCGCGCGGCGAGCTCGATCTCCCCCCACACCGGAACGCCTGAATCGCGGGCCCGGACGACGGACGGAAGCCGGAGCGGGACGCCCGGGCTCACCACCACCAGGTCCGGCCGGCCGAGGTCGGCGAGGCCCAGCGGAGCGCCGCCCCGGATGGACACTCCCCGCGCGGCGAGGTCCTTGGCCCCGAGCGCCGAGCCGGGGCGCTCGTCCCAGAGGGTGACCCGGGCGCCGCGCGAGAGGAGCAGCTCGGACGCGGCGAGCCCGCTCCTTCCCGCCCCCAGCACCGACACCGTCCGTTCAACCAGGATCACGGGCGTTCAGCGCAGCTTGAGCGTCATCAGCGCCACCGCGCCGCAGACGATGGAGACGATCCAGAAGCGGACGATGATCTTCGGCTCGGACAGGCCCTTGAGCTCGAAGTGGTGGTGCACCGGCGCCATCCGAAACACCCGCCGTCCGGTCATCTTGAACGAGGCGACCTGGATCATCACCGACAGCGCCTCGGCCAGGAACACCCCGTGGATGATGGCCGAGGCAATCTCGTTCTTGCTCAGCACCGCCAGGCCGCCCAGGCCCCCGCCCAGGGCAAGCGAGCCGATGTCCCCCATGAAGACGCTCGCCGGGTAGGTGTTGAACCAGAGGAAGGACAGGCCCGCGCCGACGATCGCCGCGCAGAACACCGCCAGCTCGGCGCCGCCGGGCACCGGCAGGATGCCCAGGTAGCGCCACAGCGGCGTGCTGACCAGCCGCTGCTGCCCGCCCACCTCGACCACGTCCGCGATGTGGAGACCGCTCCCGGCCACATAGCAGAGGATGGCGAAGGTGGTGGCGGCGACGATGGTGGGCACGATGGCCAGCCCATCGAGCCCGTCGGTGAGGTTCACCGCGTTCGACGTGCCGACCACCACGATCCACCCGAAGACCACGTACAGCCAGCCCAGGTCGGGGTTGAAGTGCCGGGTGGGGACGAAGGGAACGGTGATGCGGGTCTCGATCAGGAGGTGCGGCACCCCGCCTTTCCAGGTGCAGAGGATGCCGAGGATGCCCACCAGGTAGAAGAGCGTCTGCAGCGCGAGCTTCTTCCGGCCGGCGAGCCCCTTGCTGTTGCGCTTCGACAGCTTCAGCCAGTCGTCGAGGAAGCCGATGAAGCCATAGCCGAAGGTCCAGAGCAGCGCCACCCACACCACCCGCGACGAGAGGTCGGCGAAGAGCAGCGTCGCCAGCCCGATGCAGACCAAGATCAGCGTGCCGCCCATGGTCGGCGTGCCCTTCTTCGTCTGGTGGCGGTCGGGCGTGTCCTCGCGCACGTTGCTCTGCCCGTGCTGG
The DNA here is from genome assembly GCA_035543115.1 of Myxococcaceae bacterium. Classification (GTDB taxonomy): domain Bacteria; phylum Myxococcota; class Myxococcia; order Myxococcales; family Myxococcaceae; genus RPRB01. The sequence goes on along the minus strand of DATKKF010000114.1, from coordinate 13,491 downwards.
GTCAAGCGCAGCTGCTCGATGAACCTCCGGCCCCAGAGCAGGCCGATGAGCAGCGCCGCGACGCCCGCCGCGACGATGCGAAAGGTCGGGTAGCGGAGGAAGTTGAGGAACCGCTGCGCCTGGGAGTCCCGGAGCAGGCCGTAGAGGAGGAAGAGCACGGTCTCGAGGTGTCGCTAGTGTCCCCCGGAAGCTGACGCTCCGGTCAGTTTTTCCACCATCCGCTCGAGACGCATGCCGCGGCTCCCCTTCACCAGGACGAGGTCTCCTGGCCGCAGCTTCGGCCGGAGCCAGTCCCAGAGGGGCTCCACTTCCAGGAAGTGTGCCGACTCGATGCCCGGCGCCGCGGCAGCGGTCCAGGCGCTCCGCTGGCCGAGGAACGCGGCCAGCGCCGCCACCTGCGACACCCGCGCACCCAGCGCCACGTGCTCCTCTCGCTCACCGGGCCCGAGCTCCAGCATGTCGCCCAGGACCGCCACCACCCGGCCCCCGACGGCGAGCGTGCGGGCGGTGTCGAGCGCCGCGGCCATCGAGGCCGGGTTGGCGTTGTAGCAGTCGTCCACCACCGTCCAGCCGGCGGCGGCCTCCACCACGTTGAGGCGCCGGGCGTAGGGGCGAGCGGCCTCGAGCCCCTGCACGCACTCCTCGGGGCGGTAGCCCAGCGCGGTGGCCAGCGCGAAGGCGCCGGTGGCATTCAGCGCGTTGTGCTCGCCCACGAAGCCGAGCGACACCGGCCAGCGCCGGCCGGCGGCCTCGATGACCAGGGCAAGACCACCCTTGCCCCGCGGGGTCGCCTCCACCAGGCGCACCTGGGCGCCCGCAGCCCTGCCGAATCCGATCCGGGGCCCCCTGGCGCGGGCGCTCTGACGCACCACCTGGGGGTCGTCGAGGTTGACCGCCGCCGTCGCCACCTCCGACAGGCCAGCGAAGAGCTCGCCCTCGGCCTGGGCCACCCCCTCGATGCTGCCGAGCCCCTCGAGGTGCTCGGGCTGGATGGTGGTGATGAGCGCGGCGTCCGGCTCGGCGACGGAGGTGAGCCGGGTCATCTCGCCCGGGTGGTTCATTCCCAGCTCCACCACCGCGGCCACGTGCTCGGGCCGGAGGCGAAGGAGCGTCAGCGGCAGGCCCACCTCGTTGTTGAGGTTCCCTTCCGTCTTCAGGGAGGGGCCGCGCACGGCGAGGATGGCGCCGACCATCTCCTTGGTCGTCGTCTTGCCGTTGCTCCCGCCCACCGCTCCGATCGGCAGCCGGAAGCGCCGCCGGTGCAGCCGGCCGAGCCCGCCGAGCGCCTGGAGCGTGTCCGGCACCTCGTAAAGGGGGAAGGCGGGAGGAACGGCGGACCGGGGATGGTCCGCCTGGATGACCGCTCCGGCCGCGCCGCGGGCGGCGACGTCGGCGAGGAAGGCGTGAGCGTCGAAGCGCTCGCCCCGGAGCGCGACGAAGATCACGCCCGGGGTCAGCGTCCTGGAGTCGGTGGAGACGCCCTGGTACGCGGCCGCCGGTGTCCCGGTCGGACGGCCACCGGTGGCGTTGACGACCTCGAGGTGGGTGAACCGCGGCTCGGCGGCCATCGCGGCGGCGTCAGGCGGCTCCGGCCTTGCCCAGGGCGGTGCGGGCCTCGGCCACGTCGTCGAAGGGCCGCTTCTCGGTCCCGATGATCTGGTACCCCTCGTGGCCCTTGCCCGCGACGAGCATCACGTCGCCATCCTTCAGGAGCGAGGCACCCAGCTCGATGGCCGCGCGCCGGTCGGCGTCCACCAGGTAGCCGCGCTCACCGCTCTTGGCCTTGCCGGCGCTCATCCGCCGCAGTCCCGCCTTCTCCACCCCGGCGGTGATCTGCGAGATGATCTCGTCCGGGTCCTCGGTGCGCGGGTTGTCGCTGGTGACCACCACCAGGTCCGCGTTCTCCGCGGCCACCTGGCCCATCAGCGGGCGCTTGCCCTTGTCACGGTCGCCGCCGCAGCCGAATACCACCACCACCCGGCCGCGGGCCAGCGTCCGCGCCGCCTCGAGCGAGCGCTTCAGCGCATCGTCGCTGTGGGCGTAGTCCACCAGGGCCACCCGTCCCTCGGACTCGATCCGCTCCATCCGACCCGGCACGCCCTTCATCCGGGCGATGCCCTCCTTCACGTCCTGGCGGCTGAAGCCCGCGCCGAGCGCCATGCCGGCCGCGGCGAGAATGTTCTCGAGGTTGTGCGGGCCCACCAGCGCGGACTGGATGGCGATGTCCCCGGCGGGGGTCTTCAGCGTCGCCTTGATGCCGGCGATGGAGTACTCGACCCCGGCCGCGGAGATCTCCCCGCCGTTCCGGCTGAACTTCCAGGCCATCCGCTTGCTCGAGCGGACCTCGTTGTACAGGCGCGCGGCGTAGGTGTCGTCGCCGTTCACCACCGCCACCCCGCCGGGGCTCAGGTTCTCGCTGAAGAGCTTCCGCTTGGCCTGAAAGTAGGCCTCCATGTCCGCGTGGTAGTCGAGGTGGTCCCGGCTGAGATTGGTGAAGCCCGCGGCCCGGAAGACGAGCCCGTGCACCCGGTCCTGATCGAGCGCGTGGCTGCTGACCTCCATGATCACCGTGTCCGTCCCCGCGTCCACCATCTCGCGAAACAAGGCGTGCAGCGCCAGCGCGTCCGGCGTGGTGTGGGTGGGCTCGAGCGAGCGTCCGGCGAACCGGGTGTCGATGGTGCCGATGCGCCCGGTGGCCGCACCCCCGGCGGCGCAGATCGACTCCAGCAGCCAGGTGGTGGTGGTCTTCCCGTTGGTCCCGGTGACCCCGAGCAGCATCAGCTCGCTGGCCGGCTTCCGGTAGAAGTTCGCGGCGATCGAGGCCAGCGCCTGCCGGGAGTTCGCCACCAGGAACACCGGCCCGTCCGCCTGGACCGCCCGCTGGGTGACCACGGCCGCCGCACCCTTCTGCTTCGCCTCGGCGACGAAATTCGCTCCATCGGAGGTGGCCCCCGGGACCGCGACGAACAGGTCGCCCGGCTTGACCTTGCGCGAGTCGTGCGCCACGCCCGTCACCTCGAGCGACGCCCGCGAGCCGGACTGCTGCTCGGCACCAATCCCCGCCAACACTTCGGTCAACTTCATGTACGCAAGTCCTTGCTCAGGGTGCGGCGCCAAGCTCGAGCGTCACTCTCGCCCCGCGCGCCACGTGCGCGCCCGGGGCAGGCGACTGCACCATCACCCGTCCACTGCCACGAAGTCTGGGTTCCAGGGAGGTCGCCAGCAGGCGCGCCACGGCATCACGACCGACCTGTCCTTGCACGTTCGGGACCGACACACTCCCCTGCTCCAGCCGCTCGGTGACCGGCTGGGCCGCGGCGGGCTCCTCCTTTACCTGCATCGGGGGCGGGATGGAAACCTTCTTGGCGGCCGCAAGCACGGAAAGCGACGGTGGGACGCCCAGGTAGGGGAGGGTCGCGGTGGCGACCTCCTTGAACGCCGGGGCGGCGACCAGGCCGCCGTACACGTCGGTCTTGGGCTCGTCCACCACCACATAGATGACCAACCGCGGGTCGTCGGCCGGAACGATGCCGGCGAAGCTGGCGATGCGCTTGTCGGAGTAGCCCCGGGCCACCGGGTCGGGCTTCTGGGCCGTGCCGGTCTTCCCGGCCACCCGGTAGGCCTCGAGCGCCGCACGCGGGGCGGTGCCGTCCCTCTGCACCACACCCTCGAGCATCTGGGTGACCTGACGGGCCGTCCGCTCGCTGACCGCCTGCCGCACCTGGGTGGGCTGGTTCTCGAGCAGCACCACCCCGTCCGGGTCGGTCACCCGCGCCACGAGGTACGGGCGCATCAGCACGCCCCTGTTGGCCAGCGCCCCGTAGGCCGCCGAGACCTGGACCGCGGTGGCGCTCAGCCCCTGTCCGAAGGCCTGCGTCGCCAGGGACACGTCGGCCTTGGGGTACGGGACGCTCCCCCGCCCCTCGCCGGGGAGGGCGAGCCCGGTCTTCTCGCCGAAGCCGAAGCGCCGCGCGGTGCGCATCATCCCTTCGCGCCCGAGCCGCTGGGCCACCTTGGCCGCACCGATGTTGGACGAGACCGCGAGGATTCGGGCGAGGTTCAGCATCCCGTGCGGATGGGTGTCGTGGATGACGTGGCGACCCACCTCCCAGCTGCCGCCCTCGCAGTCGAAGGTGTCCTCCGGGCGCACCGCGCGGTCCTCGAGCGCCGAGGCGGCGACGAAGGCCTTGTAGGTGCTGCCCGGCTCGAAGGTGTCCAGGGCCGTCCGGTCCCGGACCGCGCCCGCGGCGATCCCGGGCGCCGGGGCGTTGGGGTTGAAGCGGGGCGACTGGGCGATGGCCAGGAGCTCGCCGGTGCGCGGGTCGAGCACCACCAGCATCCCGCCGATGGCCCTGCTCTCCTCGACGGCATGGTCCAGCGCCTTCTCCGCGACGTACTGCACCTGCCGGTCGAGGGTGAGGGTGACGGTCGCCCCCTGCCTACCCACCACCTCGGGCGCACCCTGGAGGAGGAGGTTCCGTCCGCGGGCGTCGCGGGTCCCCTCCACCTTCTCGCTCTGCCCGGACAGCTCGTCCTCGAAGGCGAGCTCCAGCCCCTCGAGCCCGTGTCCATCGGTGCCCACCACCCCGAGCACCTGCGCCCCGAGCTCACGCTGCGGGTAGAAACGCTTGGGCTCCTTGGCCACGCCGAGCCCGGGGACCTCCAGCCGCTGGGCCGCGGCGACCTCCTGGGGCGTCACCTGGCGCTTGACCCACGCGAAGCGGCGGCCCCGGGCGAAGCGGGCCTCCAGCTCGGACGGGTCGAGGTGCAGGGTCCGGGCGAGGTCGCGCGCCGCCCGGTGGGTGTCGCCCACCACCGACGGATCGAGCCAGATCGAGTCCACCTCGACGCTCTGGGCCAGCGGGATACCACGGCGGTCGTAGATGTCGCCGCGGCGGGCGGGGATCTCCGTCTCCCGCACCGTCTGATCGGTGGCCATGGACGTCAGGCGCGCGCGCTGGAGCACCTGAAGGCTGAGCGCCCGCACCATCGCTGCCCCGAGCGCGGTCATGAGCAGCCCGCCCATCAGGAGCACCCGCGCCCGGGTCCACCGGGTCAGCTCCGCTGGGGGACGGCCACGCTCGGTGGACCGCCGGGGAATCATCGCGGTGAGCGGCGGTCTGCCAGCGTGCGCCGGCCCTCGGCGGCGTGCGTCGACACCGGCGCGGGGCGCGCCGCCACCGAGTCGACCACCGAGGCGTCGGGCGGACCCATCCCCAGCTGCCCGCGGGCGAGCGCCTCGAGGCGCGCCGGGCGCTTCAGGGTGGCCAGCTCGAGCTTCAGCCGGTCGTTGGTGAGCGAGAGCGTGCGGCTCTCGGCCTCGAGCGCGGACAGGCGATAGGCCGAGTCCACCACCAGGCTCCGCGAGGCGACGTGGAGAATGCCCACCGCCACGAGCAGGCCGAAGCAGAGCAGCACCGGAAAGATCTGCCCCAGGACTCCGCCGAGCGAGACCCGGCGCCCATTCCGCGACTTCCGGCTCATGCCACCCTCTCGACGGCCCGGAGCCGCGCGCTGCGTGCCCGGGGATTCAGTTCGACCTCGGCGTCCGACGCCTGCACCGCCCGCCGGGTCAGGACCTTGAAGGTGCCCTGGGCACCGCAGGCGCACACCGGGAACCCGGGCGGACAGGTGCACCGGCCCTCGAGCGCGCGGAACGCCTGCTTCACCGCGCGATCCTCGAGGCTGTGGAAGGCGATGACCGCCGCGCGGCCACCGACCCGGAGGAGCCGCGGAAGCGACCGGAGGACGCGATCCAGCTCGCCCAGCTCGTCGTTCACCGCGATCCGCAGCGCCTGGAAGGTCCGGGTGGCCACGTGCACCTTCGACGGCCAGGCCCTGCGCGGCACCGCCCGCTTCACCGACTCGACCGCACCGAGCGTGGTGGCGGGGAGGTCCGCCTTCAGCGCGCGGGCGATGGCCCGGGCGAAGGGCTCCTCGCCCAGGTCACGGAGCACCGCGGCGAGCTCGGCCTCGGACAGCCGGGCGATCAGCTCGGCCGCGGTCTCGCCGGTACGCCCCATCCGCATGTCCAGGGGCCCGTCGGCCTGGAAGCTGAAGCCCCGCTCGGGCGTGTCGAGCTGCGGGCTGCTCACGCCGAGGTCGAGGAGCAGGCCGTCCACCGGGAGCAGGCCCATCGGGCCGAGGAGCGCCTCCAGCTCCCCGGCGCGCCCCTCGACGGCCCGGAAGCGATCCGAGCCGGCGAGCCGGGCGCGCGCCGCGGCGACGGCGGACGGATCGCGGTCCACGCCGATGACCTCGGCCCCGCCGGCGAGCAGGGCCTCGGCGTGCCCGCCGCCACCGAGCGTCGCGTCGACCAGGCGCTTTCCGGGCAGCGGCTTCAAGAGGTGCACCACCTCGTCGCGGAGGACGGTTGCGTGGACGAACGGCAAGAGACGGCAGGCCGGCTCAGTGGAGCCAGGCGTTGTGGCCCTGGGTCAGCGCTTCCCGGGCGTCACCGGCGTCGGGGTAGATCTCGAAGGCATCGTGAGCGCCCGCGGCGCGGAGGATGGCGAGCAGGTACCGCGACACGCCGGCCAGCTTCACGTCCCCGCCGCGGCGACGGTACTCCTCGGCCTGCGACACGAGCCAGGGCACACCCCGGTAGTCGAGGTGGCTCACCTCGGTGAGGTCGAGCACCAGCCAGACGCAGCCCTGATCCAGCAAGCGCAGCATCCGGTCGCGGATGGCCCGGAGCGCGTCGCGGTCCAGCTCGCCCATGCAGGACAGGGTGGTGTGCTTCAGCCTGAGCGAAGGCTCGGCCTCCACCGGTCTCGCCTTCTTCGCCGCCTTGGTCACGATTGCTCCTTTCCCTGGCGCAGCTCGGTGAGCACGCGCATGACGTCGGCCGAGTCGGCGGCGCCGCGCGCGTCCTCCTGCGCCTTGCGCCAGCCCTCCCGGCTCCACAGCTCGAGGACCTTCACCATCCCCGCCCAGACCACGTCCTTCTCCAGGCCGGCGTGGGCACGCAGCGTTGGCGGGATCAGGAGCCGCCCCAGCTTGTCGAGCGGGCACTCCTGGGCCGGCGCCACGTAGAGCCGCATCAGCGTCTTCACCCCGGGCTCCATCGGGTTGCGGGTGGCGAGCGCGGCCTCGAGCTGCTCCCACTCGCGCACCGGGTACGCATGGAGGCAGGGGTCCAGGGCGGTGGTGACGATGAGGCGCTCGTCGTAGGCGCCCACCAGCGTCTCCCGGAGCTTGGCCGGGAGGCTGGTCCGCCCTTTCGCGTCGATGTGGTGCTCGTAGACGCCCCGGAACACACGTTTGCCTGCCGCTGGAGATCCCTGCTGATCCACTTCATACCACTTCTTTCCACGATCAAGCCAGAAAGAGGGAGGCCCACCCCGGCGGGGCTTGTGGGCACCTCGAGTTTCCGGGCACCTTGCCGTTCGGCGATGAACGTTCCGGCCACCCCGCTTTCCGTCCAGCCGGTCCGCCTGCGGATCTCCTACCGGAGCCCCGAGTCGCTGCTGCAGGCGTTCACCAAGAGCGTCGGGAAGGGCGGAGTGTCGCTCCCGAGCCAGCGGCCGCTCGAGCGGGGGACGAAGTTCCTCTTCGAGCTCACCGCCGAGTCGGTCTCCCATCCGGTCGAGGTGATGGGCGAGGTGGTGGACGTCCGTCGCTCGGCCTCGGGCGAGTACTTCCTGAACATCAAGTACGTGCCCGGGCGGAGCCGGAAGGGGCTCGACGCGGCGCTGCTCAAGCTCTTCGAGGCGCATCGCCACGAGAAGTCGCGCCGGTACCCGCGGGTCCCGGTGCACCTCAAGGCGCAGGGCGCGACGCAGGTGTGGAGCGTGCGGGACCTCTCGCGCGGCGGTGCCGGGGTGGAGCTCGAGTCGGGCGAGCTGCCGAGGGACGCCCGGCTCGGCGTGCCGGTGCTGCTCGAGCTGCAGCTCGACAGCGGACAGCTCATGCTGCACGGGGCAGCGGTGTGGTTGACGGGGGGCACGGCTCGCCCCAGGACCCCGCCGGCGCTCGGTGTCGAGTTCGGCCGGCTCGGGCTCGAGACCCTCCGGGCGCTCGACCGGGTGCTGGTGCTGGACGGGTTCCCCGCCGGACCGTGGCAGGCGGAGCTGACCTTTGGGATGGATGCGGTGGGGAGGATGCCGTAGCGCGCCTCTGGGGTTGCTCCTGCTCGGAGCCTGCGCCCCGACGGTGCGCGTCGCCCGGCCCACCCCTGCGGTGGTGAACCTCGGCGCGCGGGCACGCGTGCTCAGCCTGGTCCGGGTGGACGGCCCGCACGACTCGCCGGGCGTCGTCGTCCACACCTTGAAGGCCCGCGCGGCACGGCAGGGCTTCTTCCAGATCGAGGCCTGGAAGCCCGGCGAGCCCGCCGATGCGAGCGGGCGCCGTGCCTACGTCTCCATCGACGTGGCCGAGTGGAGCTTGGCCTCCCCGGGGACCGACGGGGGCGGCACCGAGCCCCAGGCCCGCGTCCGGCTGCTCACCCGGGTGTCCCGCGCGCCCGAAGGCCCCTGGAGCGAGCCGTACGAGACCGGCGGTCTGGTCGAGGGCGGCGAGAGCGCGACCGACGTCTCGCGCGCCGCGCAGGAGCAGCTGCTGGTCGAGTCGAGCCTCCGGGCCGTGGACGACCTCCTGCGCGCGCTCGCCCCTCGCCCCCGGGTCGAGGAGGTGGAGCTCGATGTCGACAGCCCCTTGCTCCAGCCCGGGGCGACCGCCGCCGCGCGCGGAGAGCTGGAGGAGGCGCGGGCGTCGTTCGAGTCGGTGCACGCGCGACATCCGGAGCTGGCCGCCGCGGCGTACGACCTCGGCCTGGTGCTCGAGGCACTCGGGCACTGGGACGCGGCGGAGGCGCTGTACGCCGAGGCGGTGGCGAAGAAGGACGACCGGCTGTACCGGGATGCGCTGGAGAGCGTGCGGGCGCGACTGAGCAGCGCGGCCAGCGGCTTCGCGCCCTGAGCGAAGCGGGCCAAAGAGCTTCCGCAGCCTCCCGATGGCAGGTCGGGCGAGACCCGGACCCGCTGCGCAAGCACCCCCCCCATTCGGGCGTAACCGTCGACGTCGCCCGTCGTTCTCCAGGTCGTGGATGGCTACCTCCTGCCCAGCGGTTCCGGACGTGCCTCTCCAGCTCGCCTCGTGCCTCGACGGCGTGCGGCGGGGCGAGCGGCGCGCGTCGGAACGGCTCGTCCGTCTTTGCGAGCCGCTGGTGCGGAGGCTGGTCCGGGCGCACCGGCCACGGGCGGTAGCGGAGGACGACCTGGTTCAGGACGTCTTCGTCGCCGTCCTCACCCGGCTCGACCGGTACCAGCAGCGCGACGGGATTCCCTTCGACCACTGGCTCTCGCGGTTGACCATCAACCTCTGCCGGGATGCGCTCCGGGCCGAGCGCCGCCGGGCGGTGGGGCCGGCACTCTCGACCGAGGCGGTGCGATGGGTTGCTTCCCTCATCACGGATCCAGCGCCGCGCATGGACGAGGTGCTCGGGGCCCGGGCCGCGGTGGAGGCGCTCCTGTCGGAGCTGCCGGCCGAGGATCGCCTCCTGCTTACCCTGCTCTCGCTCGAGGAACGTTCGCTCGAGGAGGTCTCGGCGCTCACCGGGCGCAGCCGCACCTCGCTCAAGGTGCGCGCGTTCCGGGCGCGGCGGAGACTGCAGCAGGCGGCGCGCCGGCTTCACTCGATGCCGGGGGAGCGACTCGATGAGTGACCTCGACCAGCGGTGGAACCGGCTGGTGGATGCGGCCCGGCATGCACCGGCCCCTGCGAGCGCACCGGTGAGCGCGGGCTGGGTCGAGCGGGTGGCCCGCCGGGGGATCGCCGCACGGTCCGCGGACCATCCACGGGCGCCGGAGACGCTCGCCTGGGGGGGGCTCACGGTGTTCGCCGCGGCCGCCCTCGCCGGCGTCCTCTTCTGGCCCGGGCCGATCGCCACTGCCACGGACGCGCTCGGGGCCCGCATCGCCTCGCTTCCGCGCGAGGTCCCCCATGCGCCGCGCCTCCTGCCCGCCCCCCTGCCCCCGCGCCCTGCCCTCCCTCCGGCCCGGTCCGCGCTCGCCGCGGTCACCCGCTGGCCGGAGCTGATGTCCGACTTCCCCTTCACCTCCCGCCGGACCGACACGCCATGATCTTCGCCGACATCCTCTTCTGGTTCCTGATGGTGGCCGGGGCCTACCTGGCCCTCAACGCGTACTGGCTCGCCGCGGTGGCGCTGTTCCGGCCCGCGGTCGAGCGCGCGCACGAGACCTACGCCACCCGGCCGGTGGCCGCGACGCTCGCCGGGCTCGGGGCGCTGGTCCCGGCGGTCGGCGTCTTCGTGGTCTTCGCCCATGCGGCCCATCCGGGGGTGAAGCTCCTCACCGGGGCGATCCTCATGGTTCCGCTGCTCCTGGCCCTCGTTGGCTCCGCCGGCCTGGCGGACCGCATCGGCGCCGGTCTCCCCTCGCCCGGCGACCGCCAGCAGCCGTGGCGGCGCGTCTTCCGCGGCGGGGCGGTGCTCGCGCTCCTCTTCCTCGTCCCGCTGCTGGGGTGGTTCGCGGTCTTCCCGCTGACCCTCGCCAGCGGGCTCGGGGCGATGCTCTTGCCGCGGCGGCCGCTGGCCCTGCCGGAGCAGAGGCGCCCGCGGCTCAGCACCCCGCCGCTGCAGATCGAGAGCTGACCGGCAGCCGGGGAGCCGACCCGTGAGCCTGACGAGACGAGGCGTGCTGGCGGGGGGTGGCGCGACAGTCCTCTCGCTGGTGGTCCTCGGCCGGGCGCCGAGGGCCGCGGCGGTCGGGGAAGCCCCCTTCGCGGTCCCGGAGGCCCGGGAGGTGGACCTGGTAGAGCACGTGCTCGCCCGCTGCAGCTTCGGCGCGGCGCCGGGGGACCGCGAGCGGCTCCGGGCGCTCAGGCCACGCACCGAGGACGCGGTGGACACGTGGATCGACCGCCAGCTCGAGCCCTCCAACGAGGAGGACCCCGCGCTGCGATGCAGCCTCGGCCGCCTCGAGTCGCTCGCTCAGCCGCTGGGCGAGCTGTACGAGTGGAAGCCCGAGGTGCTGCTCCGCGAGCTGTCGTCGGCGGCGCTGCTGCGGGCAGTGGGCTCGCGCTGGCAGCTGAGGGAGGTGATGGTCGACTTCTGGAGCGACCACCTCAACATCGACGCGAGCAAGGGCGAGTGCGCCTGGCTCAAGGCCGCGGACGACCGCGAGGTGATCCGCCGCCACGCCCTCGGCCGGTTCCGGGAGCTGATCGGCGCCTCGGCGCTGAGCCCGGCGATGCTCTGGTACCTGGATGGGCGGACCAACCGCCGCGCGACCGCGAGCGAGCGCCCCAACGAGAACTACGCCCGCGAGCTGCTCGAGCTGCACACGCTGGGGGTGGAGGGCGGGTACACGCAGGCCGACGTGATGGAGGCGGCCCGGTGCCTGACCGGGTGGACGGTGCGGGACCGGCATCGATTCCGGAAGGGGCGGGTGGAGCTGGATCCATCGCTGCACGACGACGGCGAGAAGCGCGTGCTCGGCCATCGCATCGCCGCGGGTGGCCTGGCACGAGATCTGGAAGTGCTGCTCGACATCGTCGCGAGGCACCCGGCGACCGCCCGCCATGTGGCGGTCAAGCTCTGCCGCCGTTTCATCGCCGACACCCCGCCTCCGGACGCGGTGCGCAGCGTCGCGGCAGCGTTTCGCAGGAGCGACGGTGACCTCCGCGTCACGCTTCGGTCGCTCTTCCGGACCGAGGCCTTTCGGTCGCCCGCGGACCGGAGGACGAAGCTGAAGCGGCCGTTCCAGGCGATGGCCTCGGCGCTGCGTGCCACCGGCGCCCGGACCGACTGCGGCCCGCCGCTGCTCGAGCTCCTCAGGCGCATGGGGCAGGCGCCATTCCAGTACCCGACGCCCGAGGGCGCCCCGGACGTGGCCCCGGCCTGGACCGGGACCCTGCTCTGGCGCTGGCGGCTGGCGATGGCGCTCGCCGGGGGAGAGCTCGCCGGGACCTCGCTCGACGCCGAGCGGCTCATCGCACGGGCTGGAGGCGTGGACCGTCTCGCCGCCCATCTGCTCGGGCGGGCACCGGACCCGGCCGAGCAGGCTGCGCTTGCCGGGAGCCCACGCCCGCTGGCGCTCCTCCTCGCCTCTCCCGGCTTCCAGGTGTGCTGACCTCGATGAGCTCGATCTCCCTTGGCACTCCTCCCGGCGAGGACCGGGTGCTGGTCACGGTGTTCCTCCGCGGGGGCGCGGACGGGCTCGCGCTCGTCCCGCCGGTGGGCGACGACGCTTACCGCCGCGTTCGACCGCGTCTCGGCGTTCCCCCGGCGCGGGCGCTCCCGCTGGACGGTCCGTTCGGACTCGCGCCGGAGCTGGCCGAGCTCCACCCGTTCTTCCTCTCGGGGCAGCTGGCCGTGGTGCACGCGGTCGGGTCAGACGACGACAGCCGATCGCACTTCGTCGCGCAGGAGCTGATGGAGCGCGGCGGGGTGGCCGCGTCCGGAGGATGGCTCGGGCGGTGGCTGCGAGCGCGCGCGGTGAGCGGCGCGCTCACCGCGGTCACCACCGGTCGGGAGGTCCCGGACAGCCTCCGCGGCGCACCATCGGCCACCGCCCTGGCGGGCCTGATGGAGCTCGCGCCGGGTCCGGAGTGGAGCTCCCTGTGCGAGTCGCTGGGCGGACTCTACGCGCGGGATGCACGACTGGGTGGCCCGGCGCGCGATGCGCTCGCTGCAGCGGCGCGGGTCTCGAAGCTCCGGACGGAGGGTGTCCGACCCGAGCACGGGGCCCAGTACGCGGAGCGCCGCGAGGGCGAGGTGGCGCACGCCTTCGGCCAGCAGCTGGCCCAGGTGGCCGCGCTGATCCGCGCGCGCATCGGGCTGGTCGTCGCCTGTGTCGACCTCGCGGGCTGGGACAGTCACTTCGCCCAGGAGACGATCGTCGCGCCGAGGCTGCGTGCGCTGGCGCTCGGGCTCTCCGCCTTCGCCACCGACCTCGGAACGGCGCTCTCCCGGGTCACGGTGGTGGTCATGTCCGAGTTCGGGCGGCGGGTGGCGGAGAACGCGAGCCTCGGGACGGATCACGGCCGGGGCGGGGTGATGCTCGTCCTCGGCGGCGGGACGCCGGGCGGGATGCACTGCCGCTGGCCCGGGCTGGACACGGACAGGCTCGAGGGACCGGGCGACCTGCCGGTGGTGCACGACTACCGGGACGTGCTCGCCGCGGTCCTCGCCCGCCATGGGGAGGTACCGATGTCCGCCGTCTTCCCGGGGCACGCGCCACGGCCCCTCGCCGTGTGAGGCACGCCCGGCCAGCGTCGGGCGGCACGGGGCCTCTCCCCCAAAAAAGAATGCGCGCGTGCACGACTGTGCAGGACGCACATATTTGGTTTTCGAGGGACCCCGGGCGGCAGCTCTCGTCCACGCTGGCGGCACGGTGCACGACGCGCTCCAGCGTCCATGCGCATGGACGCTCGTCTCGCCCTCCCACGGTACGACGCGCACACTCCGAACGTCGTGCCCTGACGGCTCAGCCGATCGCCAGCGGGTAGCCGCCGGCCTCTTCCGCGGCG
>DATKKF010000113.1:0-66495 GCA_035543115.1 Myxococcaceae bacterium | reverse complement strand
GACGAGCGCGACCTCGCGCGCATGCTCTACGTCATCCCGCGCCGCGCGGAGGTCGTCGTCGGCGGCTGCGCCCTGCCCTTCGAGGGCGACGTTCCGCCGGCGCCGGACCCGGCGCTCCGCGCGGCGTTCCTCGAGCGCGCGCGGGCCGCGGGGTTCCGGCACGGCCCCGTGCTCCGCGACGCGGTCGGGCTCCGGCCCTTCCGGCCCGAGGTGCGGGTCGAGCGCGCCGGCCGGCTCATCCACCACTACGGCCACGGCGGCGCGGGCTACACGCTCGCCCGCGGCTCCGCGCAGGACGTGCTCGCGCTGATCGAGGGTCAGCGAGTCGTCGAGGACACTCCGTGACGCGGAGAGAGACGGTCACCTGGGCATCGCTCTCCGAACGCCGTCAGGTACCGGTCGCGGGCGCGCTCGATGGCCGCGGGCCCGTCCCGTGCGTCACCTCGACCAGCGTGAGCCCGTGCGCCGGCGCGGTGGGTCCGGCCAGCGTCCGGTCCTTCGCCGCCAGCACCTCGCCGACCCATCCAGGCGGCCGCTTCCCCCGGCCAACGTCGACCAGCGAGCCGACGATGTTCCGCACCATGTGCTTGAGGAACGCCGTCCCCTCCACCTCGAAGCGCAGGACCTCGCCGTCCTCGTGCAGCTCGAGCTCGCGGAGCGTCCGCCTCGGGTGCGGGGCCTCGCAGTCCGCCGCCCGGAAGCTCGAGAAGTCGTGCGTCCCGAGCAACGCCGGGGCCGAGACCCGCATCGCCCGGACGTCGAGCGGGGCAAAGACCTCCCAGTGCGTCCGGCGGAGCAGCGGCGCCCGGCTCGCCCGCCGCGACACGAGGTAGCGGTACCGCTTCCCGGTCGCCCAGCGACGTGGATCGAAGGTGTCCGGGACCTCGTCCGCCCCCACCACTGCCACGTCCTCTGGCAGCAGCGACGAGAGCCCACGCAGGTACGCCTTCGCCGGAAGCGCCCGGGGAGCGTCGAAGGCCACCACCTGCCCCAGCGCGTGCACCCCGGCGTCGGTCCGACCCGCCGCGGCGGCGCCCACCGGCGCGCCCAGCAGCTCGGCCAGCGCGGCCTCGAGCACCCCCTGCACGCTGCGGCCGTTCGGCTGCCGCTGCCAGCCGACGAAGTCGGTGCCGTCGTATTCGAGTGAGAGCCGGACGCGGGGCATCAGCGGTACTTCAGCCAGTCCCGCAGCACGTCGCGGGCCAGCTCCTCCAGCGTGAGCCCGTTGCGCTCGGCCACCGCCTCCAGCGCGCTGCGGTCTGCGTCGTCGAGGTGGAGCCGCAGCGCACGCCCCCCGCGACGCGCCTCGCCGTCTGAGGCCAGCGTCTCCGAGGCCCGCGTCAGCCGCGCCTGCTCCGCCTCCAGCTCGTCGGAGAAGAGCTGCTTCAGGAAGTTGGCGAGGTGCATGCTCGAGGGGCGGAAATCGCTCTCGGCGAGCAGATGGTCGAGGTCCCGCTGCAACTCCCAGGCGCTGGGGTACCGCTTCTGGCGATCCTTCTCCAGGGCACGCATCACCACCGCCTCCACCTGGGGCGGGATGTCGGGCTTGAAGTAGCTCGGGCCGTAGATCTTTCCCTCGCTGATGCTGCGGAGCACCGCCACCTCGGAGTCCCCGGTGAAGAGCCGGAACCCCGTCAGCCACTCGTAGAGCACCACGCCCAGCGAGAAGATGTCGCTGCGGCAGTCGAGCGGCTTGCCCATCGCCTGCTCCGGGCTCATGTAGCTCGGCTTCCCCTTGATTTCCCCCGCCGTGGTCTCGCCGGTCTGCCCCCGCGCCTTGGCGATGCCGAAGTCGAGGATCTTCACCGTGCCGTCGAAGGAGACGAAGACGTTCTCCGGGGTCACGTCGCGGTGGACGATGTGGAGCGGGTTGCCCCAGGCGTCGCTCCGCTGGTGCGCGTAGTGGAGTCCCTCGCAGACGCTGGAGGCGATCTTCAGCGCGTACACCGTCGGGAAGGCAATCCCCATCCGCTCGGCCTTGGGGATGATGCGCGCCATGTCGCGGCCGAAGACGTACTCCATGGCGATGAAGTAGCTGTCGTCGACCTGCCCCAGCTCGTGGATCTGCACGATGTTGGGGTGGTTCAGCTGCGCCGCCAGCCGTGCCTCGTCCAGGAACATCTGCACGAAGCTCTTCTGCTTCGAGAGGTGGGGACGGATGCGCTTGATGACCACCGTCTTCTCGAAGCCCTCGAGCCCCTCTTGCCGGGCGAGGAAGATCTCCGCCATCCCGCCCACCGCCAGGCGGTCGAGCAGGACGTACTTGCCGAAGCGGAGTCCGCCGGTGCGCTGGGCAGGAAGCTCTTTGGTCAACGCCTGGAGGTTACCACCCCGAGCCGCAGGACCCTGACCTTGAGGTTCGGCTCCACGCCGCGCAGCACCGGGAAGTCGATGCTCGAGGCCTCCGGGCGGGCGACCTCCTCCGCCGTCCGCCCCGCCCGTCGCACACCCTCCGCCAGCGCCGCCTCGAACCGGCGCGCCGGGAGCGCCGCCACGTTGCAGGCCGCCAGCAGCCAGCCACCGGGGGACACCAGCGGGGCCGCCTGCCCCACCAGCGCCGGCCAGTCCCGCGCGGCCGAGAAGGTGCCCACCCGCCCCCGCGCGAACCCGGGTGGATCGAGCACCACCGCGTCGAACCGCTCGCCCCGCTTTCCCAGCCGGCGCAGCCAGTCGAACACGTCACCGGCGAGCCGGTCGGCCGGCGGCGGCGACTGGCCGTTCAGCTCCGCGTTCTCCTCGCCCCAGCCCAGCGAGCGGCGGCTGAGGTCGACGTCCACCGCCCGCACCGCGCCACCGGCCCGGGCGGCAATTCCAAAGGCGCAGGTGTAGGCGAAGCAGTTGAGCAGCGTGGCGCCGCGCGCGTGGCGCCGCACCCACCCCCGAGCCTCGCGCATGTCGAGGTACAGGCCGACGGCGAGCCCCTCGCCGGGGCGGATGCGGAAGATGAGCCCCTGCTCGCGCACGTCCAGCGACGCCACCGGCTCGCCCCGGAGCGGAAGGGCCGGCGCGCGCGCTGCTCGCTCCTCGCCTCCGAGCGCTCCCGCCTCCCGCGGCCGCCGCTTGAGGTACAGGGCCCGGAGGGGGAGCAGCTCCATCGCCGCGTCCACCACCGGCCCGGGGTGCTGCGCGCCGTAGGTGCTGAGCACCCCCACGTCGCCGAAGACGTCGAGCGTGAGGCCCGGAACCCCATCCCCGGCGCCGTTGAGCCAGCGGAACGCGGTGGTCCGGCCGTCCTCCCGCAGCGTCGCGCGCCGCGCGAGCGCCCGGGCGAGCAGCGCCCGTGCACCTGCGCTCATGCCAGCGCGCGACGGGCCGCGGCGGCCTCGGCGAGGAGCGGCAGCAGCTCGACTCCGAGAAGCTGGCCCTCGCGCACCACCACCCGCCCGTTCACCACCGTCCACGCCACCGGGGCGCGCATCGACGCCGCGAGGACCTCGAGCGGATCCTCCCCTTGCGGGAACATGTCGACCAAGACGAGATCTGCCATCGCCCCCGGAGTGATGCGGCCCGCCGGGCGGCGAAAGACACGCTCCAGGAAGCCGGCCGGACCGTCCCCCAGCACCTCCGGGACCCGCTCCCTCGCCCAGAGCCGCCCGATGCGCGCCGCGCGGTGGGCGAGGATGCGCCCCGCGGTCCACTGCTCCCGGAGGTCGCCGGCGCCGGCGCTGGCGAGGACCACCCGGTGCGCCGGCTGCCAGACCGACTCGAAGCCGTGCTGCTCTCCCAGGAGATCGGCGAGCGGGCTCCAGGCCACCAGCACCGAGGTCTCGGCGAGCCGCTGCGCCTCGGCTGCTTCCACGGCGCGCGCGTGGGCGGCGACGCTGGTCGCGCCGAGCAGGCCGTGGTGGTCCAGCCGCTCCACCATCCGGGTGCGGTGCTGCTCGAAGTGCTCGGCCAGCTCGGCGCTCGTCTCGGCGAGGCGGAAGTGCACCGGGGCGCGGAGCGACTCGGCGTCGCGGGATACCGCCCGGAGCAGCTCGTCCGAGGCGGTCAGGCAGCTCGCGAACCCCAGGCCCGCACGCGCCAGCGGGTCCTCCGCGCTGCCCCGCGCAGCCTCCACGTTCAGCTCGTGGGTCGCGATGCCGTGCCGGCCCTCCGCGGCGAGCGAGGTCACCATCCTCACGCCCAGCGCGCGCGCCAGGCGAAGGCGACCGGCGAGCACGGCGGCGCCGTCGGCCACACCCTGCACCTGGTCGAGCACGGTGGTCACCCCGGAGCGGAGCGCGAGCGCCACGGCGGCCGCGGCGAGCGCCGACGACTCCGAGGCGGTGAGTGGGCGCCGGGCAGAAGGCACGTCGCCGAGCTGCGCGTGCCCATCCACCCGGCCCGGCACGAGCAGCCGTCCCTGCGCCTCGATGGCCCAGTCACCGGGAAGGACCGGCTCGTTCCCGTCGGGCGAGATGCGAGCCACCATCCCGCCCTCGACCACCACCGCGCGGTGCGGGTGCACGGCCCCGCGATCCAGCAGCGTGCAATCCTTGACCAGCAGGCGGCCTTCCATGCCAACTGGCACTGTATCCGTTGGCGCCGTGGCGAGCATGTGTGCACGCAGGGGGATAAACTTCCTTGCATGGCTGATCCGGCGTGGAGCCTGCCGCTGCGCATCCGCTGGGACGAGGAACTGTTTCTGGTGACCGGCGACGGCGCGCTACCCGGGTGCCCTGTGCCGGCACCCGGAATGCCGCTCTCCGAGGCGCTGGGCGTGGACGCGGCCACCGCCAGCGCGCTCGATGCACGGGGGAGACGAGGCGGCGGCGTCGAGTTCGTGCGCACCAGCACCGGGCCCACGGGAGTGCCGCGGTGGCTGCGGGTGGGAGTCGCCCCGGCGGGGGCCGCCGTGGAAGCCCGGGTGCACGACCTGGGGCCCCTGCTCGAGGGGGCGCCGCCGCTGCAGATCTCCCGGCTCTCCAGCTCGCTCAGCCACGAGCTTCGCAACCCCCTGTCCAGCGTGAAGATGGCCGTCCAGACCCTCTCCCGGAACGAGGGGCTCTCGCCCCGCGACCAGCGCCGGCTCTCCATCGCCCTCCGGGAGATCCGAACCCTCGAGCGGATGCTCTGGATGCTGAGCGAGTACGGGCGAGAGGGGCCGCTGGCCCTCGACACCTGGGCTCTCCCAGACCTCATCCAGGATTCGGTGGCGCTCATCGAGCAGGACCTGGCCGAGCGCAACGTTCGCCTCGAGCTGGCCGCCGACGAGGGGCTTCCCCGGGTGCGCTCCGATGGTGTCCGCCTCCGCCCGGTGCTGGCACAGCTGCTCCTCAACGTCGCCTCGAGCCTCCAGGAGGGACAGCCGCTGCTCGTCAGCCTTCGACGGTCCGAGCGGGGGGCAGGGGTCGAGCTGCTCGACGAGCACGCGGCCCTCGGCCCGGGCGACGAGGAGCGGGTCTTCGAGCCCTTCGGCTCCCGTCTGGCGCGCGGGGCAGGGCTGTCCCTCGCCGCGCTCCGCCGCGTGCTCCAGCAGCAGGGCGGGGATGTGGTCGCCGCGACCGCCGTCCCCCCGGCCCGGGGCGTCCTGTTCAGCCTGGACTTCGCGAGGGCCTCCTGACCATGGACACGCTCCTTCTGGTCGACGACGACGTCTCGCTCCTCGAGTCGCTCACCCTCCACTTCGAGGAGGCGGAGAAGGAGGGACGGCCCCGCTTCCAGGTGGTGACCGCGACCACCGCCGCGGCCGGCCTGGCCAAGGCCCGCGAGTCCTCGCCCTCGCTGGTGGTGCTGGACATGATGCTCCCCGACCGGAGCGGGCTCGACCTCCTCGAGGAGATGAAGGCGGTCTGCGGGGACGCCCCCATCGTCCTGATCACCGCGTACCACGACATGGAGAGCACCATCCGGGCAATGAAGCTCGGCGCCTTCGACTACATCCACAAGCCATTCGCCGACCCCGCCACGCTCGACCTGGTCATCAACCGCGCCCTCAGCGTCCGGCAGCTCAGCCGGCGCGCGGCGAGCGCCGAGCTGGAGGCTGCTCCGGCCCGTCTGGGCGACCTGGTGGGCCAGACCCCGGTGATGCAGCAGCTGGTCAAGGAGATCGGCAAGGTGGCCGCCGCTCCGCGGGCCACCGTCCTGGTCACCGGAGAGTCCGGCACCGGCAAGGAGCTCGTGGCGCGGGTGATCCACAACTACTCGTTCGACGAGCTGCGTCCGTTCGTGGGCATCAACTGCTCGGCCATCGTGGAGACCCTGCTGGAGTCGGAGCTCTTCGGCCACGAGCGCGGCGCCTTCACTGGCGCCACCAGCAGCAAGCCAGGCAAGTTCGAGGTGGCCGAGGACGGAACGGTCTTCCTCGACGAGATCGGCGACCTGTCGCCCCCGCTGCAGGCGAAGCTCCTCCGCGTGCTTCAGGAACGGGAGTTCGAGCGGGTGGGCGGGACGAAGCGCATCCCGCTCGAGGCCCGGGTGATCGCCGCCACCCACCGCGAGCTCGCGGAGGAGGTGAAGGGCGGCCGCTTCCGCGAGGACCTCTACCAGCGGCTCCGGGTCATCGCGCTCCTGGTGCCGCCGCTCCGCGAGCGCCGGGAGGACATCCCGCTCTTGGTCAAGAGCTTGCTCGAGCGCATCAACAGCCGGGTCCACAAGCGGGTGACCCGGGTGCCCCCCGAGGTGATGGAGGCGCTGGTCCGGCTCCCGTGGCGCGGCAACGTCCGCGAGCTGGAGAACGTCCTCACCCGGGCGGTCGTCCTGTCGCCGGGGGAAGTCCTCCTCGCCGAGAGCCTCCCGCGGGACGAGCTTACGGACGAGCAGGAGGCGAGCTGGCTCCCTCCGGACGCCCGGCTGCCCACGCTCGAGGAAGCCGAACGACAGCTGATCGAGCGCGCGCTCCTCCTCACGCGCGGGCACAAGGGTCGGGCGTGCCAGATGCTGGGCATCAGCCGGCCGACGCTGGAACGGAAGCTCACGAAGTACGCGAGTGCACGTTCCGTGAAAGACCCCCTCAAGAGTGTCAGTTGACGGAAACTGTCGCGCAGGGGACGATTGCCCAGGCTATTGAACGTTTCGTCCAGTCCAGTTCAGGACGTTCAAACGTTCCGTTCAATCGCCTCCCGGTTCAATCCGACAGCAACTGTCCGGGCGCCCGTGAAGTTGTCCAGGTTTCGAACCTTTGCGCCCCGTCGCACCGACTGCGGGGCACGGCACGCGTCTTGGAATGACTCCTCGCACACGACACCGCCGGAGAGGACCTTCCACCATGCATGGCTACAACCGCCCGCTGGGACCCATCGGTTCGAACGTCGTTCCACCGCTCCAGACCACCTCCTCGGGGATGCTGGTCACCGCGGCCAAGGTGGCCGCCCCCGAGGAGTCCATCGACTTCAAGGGCTACTTCAAGGTCGAGACCTTCCCGCACAACGCGGTCATCTACCGGCCAGGCGACGCGAGCGACCGGGTCTACCTCCTGAAGACGGGACGTGTCCGCTTGATGCGACTCGGGCGGAACAGCCAGCGCTCGGTGGTGTCCATCCTCCGGCCGGGAGACCTGTTCGGCGAGCTGTTCCGCCCCGAGGGCACCCCGGTCGAGGAGCTGGCGGTGTCGGCGGGCGAGGCCGAGGTGTGGAGCATCGAGGGACGTGACTTCCGCGCCCAGCTCGAGGCCCGCCCCACCCTGGCGGTGGACGTGGTCCGCGCCTACGCCGAGCGGGTCCGCTCGCTCAGGAAGCGCGTGCTCGGGCTGACCTTCAAGGAGGTCCCGGCGCGCCTGGCGGACACCCTGCTCACCCTGGCCGAGGCGCACGGTGAGCGCTGCCCGCACGGCGGCGAGACCGACCTCCGCGGCATCACCCAGCAGGACCTGGCCGACCTGGTCGGCGCCTCCCGCTCCTTCGTCTCCACGCTGATCAACGAGATGAAGCGCGACGGGATGCTGGGCAACGTCGGCCGCATCCTCTGCATCCGCGACCAGAAGGCGCTCCGGAAGATCGCCTCGGCCGAGAAGTAGGCCGCCCGCCGCCTCCAGGCACGGAACGACTGGACTCGCCGCGGCCCTCCCGGGGTGGCAGTCTGCCCTCGCTCCCGTGCCGACCCTCCCCGAGACCAGGGCCCAGGCGGCCCAGCGTCACCGTGACGAGCGGGTCCGGGCCGAGTCCATCGCCGCGGCACTCGACCGGCGGATGGCGGGGGTGGCCAACGTCCGGGTGGTGGCGTTTCTCGTCGCGGCCACGGCCCTGCTGCTGACCGTCTTCCACCGGCTGCCGTCGTGGGGCTACCTGCCGGCGCTCGCCGCGGCGCTGGGCTACGGCGCGCTGGCCCTCTGGCACGGCCGACTGCTCCAGTCCGAGGCGCGGGCCCGGGCCGAGGCGGCGTACCACCTCCGCGGCGAGGAGCGGCTGACCGGCGCCTGGCACATGCACTCCCCGGGCGGACCGCCACCCGAGCACCTCGCCGAGCATCCCTACGCCGCCGACCTCGACGTGTTCGGGCACGGGTCGCTGTTCCAGCTGCTCGACGAGGCGGCGACGGCGCACGGGGAGCAGCGGCTCGCCGGGTGGCTCTCGGCGCCGGCCGCCCCCGAGGAGGTGCGCCGGCGGCAGCGTCAGGTGCTGGAGCTCGCGGGCCGGCCGGTGTTCCGGCGCGACCTGGCGGTGGAGGGCCGGCTTGGCGGGAACGCCCGGGTCTCACCACGGGCGTTCATCGCCTGGGCCGAGTCGCCGCCGTCCATGGAGCAGGTGCGCTGGATGCGGCCACTCGCCCCGGTGGTGCCGCTGGTCTGGGCGCTGGTGGTGGCCGCGGCGGCGACGGACCGCCTGCCGGGCGAGGCGCCCTGGCTCTTCCTCCTCGTCCCGGGCGCGATGCTCCTGCTCGCCCGCCCGGGCATCGCCCGGAGCTTCGAGGGCCTCGAGCTCGGGGAGCGCGGGGCGGACCGCCTCGCCCGGGCGCTCTGGCGCCTGGAGCAGGAGCCGTTCTCCTCGCCCGAGCTCCTGGCGCTCGCCCGGGGAACGGCGCGCGGCACGGCGCCGAGCGCCGCCATGCGTCAGCTCGCGCGGCTGTCGTCGCTCGCCGAGCAGCGGCGGAACCAGCTGCACGTGGTGGTGAACGTGCTCACCCTGTGGGACCTGCACGTCTTCTTCCGGCTCGACGACTGGCGGCGCAAGTACGGGCGAGAGGTTGCGGGATGGCTGGACCGGCTCGCCGACGTCGAGGCTCTGGCGTGCCTCGGCGGGTACCTTCACGACCGGCCGGACCTCGTCGTGCCCGAGGTGGCCGAGACCGGGCCGCGCTTCAGCGCCGAGAAGCTGGCGCACCCGCTTCTGGACGACGCCGTGCCGAACGACGTGTCGCTCGAGGGCCCAGGGCAGCTCCTCCTGGTCACCGGTTCGAACATGTCCGGAAAGTCCACGCTGCTCCGGGCCATCGGGCTGAACACGGTGCTCGCGCTGGCCGGCGGCCCGGTCTCGGCGCGCCGGCTCACCCTGTCGATGCTGCACACCTGGACGAGCATGCGGGTGCAGGACTCGCTGGAGCAGGGCGTCTCGTTCTTCTACGCCGAGGTCCGCCGGCTGAAGCAGGTGCTCGAGGGCGCGGCGGCCCACCCCCGCGCGGCGCTGGTCCTGGTGGACGAGATGCTGCTCGGGACCAACACCCGCGAGCGTCGGCTGGCCTCCGGGGAGGTGCTGCGGCTGCTGGTGCAGACCGGCTGCATCGGGGCGGTCACCACGCACGACCTCTCGCTCGCCGAGCTGGCCCGGGTCCCGGGAAGCACCCTCGTTCCGGTCCATTTCCAGGACCTCCTGGAGGACGGCCGGATGCGGTTCGACTACACCCTCCGCCCCGGAGTGGTGCAGAGCACCAACGCCCTCCGGGTGCTGGCCCTGGCCGGCATCCCGGTGCGCGACGACGCCCGCGAGTGAGAGGGAGCCCGCCAACGATGGCCCGACCGGACCCGCACAGCCACACCGACCTCGCGCAGCCTCACCAGCGCCATCTCTCGTGGAACGCCGAGGTGGACTTCGCCGGACGAATGGTGCGGGCCACGGCCACGCTCTCCTTCGACCGCGGGGGCGGCCCGGTCGACCTGGACAGCCGGGGGCTCGAGGTACAGGAGGTGACCGCACCGGACGGGCGGCCGCTCCGGTTCGAGGTGGGAGCCCCGGAGCCCATCCTCGGCGAGCGGCTCCGGGTCGAGCTTCCCGCCGGCGTGGATACCTGCGTCATCCGCTACCGCACCGGCCCCGAGGCGTCCGCGCTGCAATGGCTCGAGCCGGAGCAGACCGCCGGCGGCAAGGCGCCGTTCCTCTACAGCCAGTGCCAGGCCATCCACGCGCGCTCGGTGGTGCCGCTCCAGGACACCCCGCGCCTGCGCATCACCTACGACGCCGCGCTCACCGTCCCCGCGGCGCTCCGGGGGCTGATGGCGGCCGGGTCGGTCGATCGAGAGGTCCGGGGCGACCGCGCGGTGGAGCGCTACCGGATGGACGAGCCCATCCCGCCGTACCTCTTCGCGTTCGCGGTGGGAGACCTCGAGTCCCGGGAGCTGGGACCCCGGAGCCGGGTGTGGGCGGAGCCGTCGGTGGTCGGCCGCGCGGCGCACGAGTTCGTCGGGGTGGACCGGATGCTCACCTCGGCCGAGGCGCTGTTCGGGCCGTACCCGTGGGGGCGATTCGACCTCCTGGTGCTGCCGCCGTCGTTCCCCTATGGCGGCATGGAGAACCCGCGCCTCACCTTCCTCACCCCGACGCTCCTGACCGGCGACCGGTCGCTGGTGAACGTGGTGGCCCACGAGCTCTCGCACAGCTGGACGGGGAATCTGGTGTCGAACGCCACCGCGGAGGACTTCTGGCTGAACGAGGGGTTCACCGTCTTCGCCGAGCGGCGCATCCTCGAGGTGCTGGAGGGGCCGGAGATGGTCGCATTGCACGCGGCGGTGGGGCGCCAGGCCCTGGACGAGGCGGTGGCCAACTTCCGTGACCGACCGGAGCTCACCCGGCTGCGGACGAAGCTCGCGGGGGTGGACCCGGACGACGCCTTCAGCCAGGTGCCGTACGAGAAGGGGTACCTGTTCCTCCGCGCGCTGGAGGACACCGTGGGGCGCCCGGCCTTCGATCGCTTCCTCCGGCGTTACATGGCGGCGTTCCGGTTCCAGTCCATCACCACCGAGGAGCTGCTGGAGCTCGTGCGGGCCGAGCTGCCGGGCGCGCTCGAGGCGGTGGACGCGCCCCGGTGGATCGACGCCGAGGGCGTGCCTCCCGGGGCCCCGGTGGCACGGAGCAGCCGTCTCGAGCGGGTGGAGGCGCTGAAGACGCAGCTGCCGCCGGGGTCCGCCGAGGACTGGTCACCGTGGGAGTGGCAGGTGTACCTGAACCACCTGCCCCGGCCGTCCCCGGCCGAGCTGATGACGGCGCTCGACGAGCGCTTCCACCTCACCGAGGCGCCCAATCCCGAGGTGCTGGTGGCCTGGCTGACGGTGGCCATCCGCAGCGGCCACGCGCCGGCGGTCCGCCGCGCCGAGGTGCTGCTCGGCGAGGTGGGACGGATGAAGTACCTCAAACCGCTCTACGCCGCGCTCATCGCCGGACAGGGGACGCGGAGCCTCGCCGAGGCCTGCGCGCGGCGGTATCGGAAGCGGTACCACGTCATCGCCGCGGCCGGCGTGGACGCGCTGCTGCGCAAGGGCGCCTGAGCACCGCGTTCAGTCGAGAGCGGAGAGCCGTCTCGGGAAGGGCTCGTATCGAAGCTCGAACCGGGCGCTCTCCGCAGGCCACGGCTGGTCGAAGGTGAAGCCCTCGAGCATCTCAGAGCCGGCCGTTGGCGAGCCCAGTCAACTCCATTCGCCCTTCACCCGGCGTGCCCTGCTGCGCCGTGGACCGAAGCTCTCTCCGATGGTCGGGGTCGCACCCTCCGACTCGGCCTCGAGCCGGGCCCGCGCCAGGCCAAGCCAGGCCGGATCCTGCTCGATGCCGAGGAAGCGCCGGCCGAGCCGGAGCGCGGCGACGCCCGTCGTGCCGCTCCCGGAGAACGGGTCGAGCACCAGCCCACCTTCGGGCGCGGTGGCCTCGATGATGCGCCGGAGGAGCGCCACCGGCTTCTGGGTCGGGTGCTTGCCGTGGGCCTTCTCCTCCGGCCGGGGGCTGGTGAGCGTCCAGATGCGACCCTGCCCGTCCGCGTCGAGCTCCTCGTCACCCGGCCGCGGCAGGGCCCAGACGTCGCGCATCTGCTTGCCGCCGTTCTCCGACTTCATGCGCGGATAGTCGAAGAGGTGCTGGAGGCGGCCGGGCCGGCGCGGAGCAGCCCACACCAGGATCTCCGAGCTGTGGGTGAAGTACCGGCAGGAGAGGTTCGGGCTCGCGTTCGGCTTGTACCAGGTGACGGTGTTGAGCAGCCGCCACCCGAGGGTCTGCAGGGCGAAGCCGGCGGAGAAGATGACGTGCTGGGTGCCGGAGATCCACAGCGAGCCGGTGGGCTTCAGCACCCGGCCGCAGGCATCGATCCACGCGCGGGTGAAGCGGTGGTCCTGCTCGAGGCCGCGCGAGGTGTCCCAGGCGCCCTTCCCGACCGGGGCACGCCGTCCCGACTGGCAGGTGAAACCGCCGTTGCTCAGGAAGTATGGCGGATCGGCGAAGACGAGGTCGACGCTGGCCTCGGGCAGCGCCGCGAGCCGGTCCAGACAGTCGCCCGCGTGCAGGGTCCACCGGGGACCGGCTGCCCACGCAGGCAGCTCGGGGAAAGGGGACCCGGGAGCGAGGACACGAGGGGCGCGGGCGGCGTTGGCCATGCCCGACTCACGGTACCCGAGCGATCGATCGCAGCCAGTTCCGGGCGAGTGCTACAGACCTGAGCGGCAACCGGAAGAAGACTCCGGCGGCGTCTGCCAGGAGCCGACGCGCGGAGAGCGCCCGAGGTGATTCCAAAGTTGCGTTGGGGAAACCGCTTGGGCCGCTCGAGGCGGCTGCCCGCGCCCCGCCCTCCCGTCGATGACCGTTTCGGTATGCCAGAAGGCTCCCCACATCCCGAACCGGTGAACCGGTCAGTGAGCCGGCCCTGGTCTGGGGCCGACGTCGACGGCCCAGAGCTGAGCTCGCCAGTCCAGTGCTCCCCAGGACAACGTCGTTGCACACTGCCACGGACCGGACCGAGGCCAGGCGCGTGCACGGCCGTGCCGCCCACGAGCCAGCCGCCCGCGTCCCCTCCGGAGCAGAGGCCGCTGCCCCGCCCACATTCCGCGAATCCGGGGGGGGGCGGCTCAGCCTTCAGGCAGCGAGGGCGACCGAGAAGTCCGGGTACACCTGCACGCCGTCGACGGCCCGGGGTCTCCCCTCTTCCCGAGCCAACGCCCGGTCGAGGGCGAGGAGCGCGATCTCCAGCTGGTCGTCGGTGGGCTCCACCGTGGTGATGCGCTGGAGCCACAGCCCCGGGCTCACCAGCGCCTTCAGCACCGGCGGGCAATCCGCGCGGGCCGAGCGCTTCTGGAGCTCGTAGGCGATCCCCGCCACCGGGAGCGCCAGCAGGATCTTGAGGCCCAGCACGGCCAGGGTCTGCAGCGCACCCACGCTGGAGATCGTCGGAACGAACGGGAGCACGAGGATGTGCAGCAGCACCGCCACCCCCACCACCACGAAGAGGAAGCTCGTGCCACAGCGGGGATGCTGGGTGGTGAAGCCGCGGGCGTTCTCCACGGTGAGCGGGAGCTTCGACTCGTAGGTCCAGATCGCCTTGTGCTCCGCCCCGTGGTACTGGAACAGCCGCTGCGCATCCTTCGTCCGCGCCACCAGCGCCAGCCAGCCGACGAGGATCGCGATCCGGAACACCCCGTCCACCACGTGGAACAGGAGCCCCTTCAGGCTCGGGTCACGCCCCAGGAGCTTGAAGAGCAGCAGGGTCAACAGATGCGGCGCGGCGATGAACAGCCCCACCATGAACAGGAACGACAGGCCGAGCAGCAGGCCGCGCGTCAACCGGCCCGTCGCCGGAGCCTCGGGGATCGCGACCGGTCGGGGCGACTCCGCCCCATCGTTGCCGGCGCTCTCCTCGAGCTCCGCCTGCTCCGCACTGAAGGCCAGGGCGGTGAAGCCGTTCCACACCGACTCGATGAGCACCACCGCGCCGCGGAGGAACGGCCTCCGGAGCAGCGTCGCCCGCGGCCAGAGCGTCTCCCACGCCTCCTCCCGGACGGCGATCTGCCCATCCGGACGGCGAACGGCGACCACCAGGCTCCCCGGGGAACGCATCATCACCCCCTCCAGGACCGCCTGCCCACCGATGTAGGGACGCTCGCTCAAACCCGGGCGATCTGCTTCAGGCCTTGGCCTTCGGCGCCTTCTTGCTGCTGCTCGGCGCCGCCGGAGCCGGAGTCCCCGGCTTGGCCTCGTACTTCTTGCGGAACCGCTCGACGCGACCCTCGGTGTCCACCAGCTTGTACTTGCCGGTGAAGAAGGGGTGGCAGGCCGAGCAGATCTCGACGTGGAACGAGCCGCGGGTGCTGCGGGTCTCGATCACGTTGCCGCAGGCGCAGGTGATGCGCGAGGGGGGGTAGACCGGGTGAAGGTCGGGCTTCATGGGACGTGCAGCTCCAGTCATGCGGACCGCCTTGCCCCGGAAGACCTCATGTCCCCGGAGGACCGGCGGGCGAGGCGGGCTTCTCTAACAGCGACCAGGCTCCGCCTCAAGGGCGGGACAGGCGCTACTTCTTCCCCTTGGAGGACGGGGCCTTCTTGAGGTTCGACAGCCCCTTCTGGGCCAACTTGGCCTCCGAGGACTTCGGGTAGTCCTTCAGCACCTGCTCGTAGGCCAGCCGCGCGGCCTCGGGGTTCTTCAGCCGTGCGAAGCAGTCCCCGCTGCGCACGTAGGCCAGCGGCACCGACTTGGACTTGCCGAAGCTCTTGATGAGCTGCCCGTACTCCGGCAGCGCCTCCGGGCAGTTGTCCTGGGCGTAGTACGACTCGGCGAGGGCGAAGTGCGCATCGCCCGCCAGGTCGTCCTTGGGCCACTTGCGGATGAAGTCCAGGTAGAGCACCCGGGCCGTCGTCAGGTCGCCCGCCTTGGCCTTGCTCTGCGCCAGCGCGAAGAACTCCTTCTTGTCGGTGGGCCGCGGAACGTCCTCCGCCAGCCTCTTGTCCCCCGCCGCCGCCCTGTCCTGCAGCGCGTCGAGCGAGTGGGTGTAGGCCTCCACCTGCCCGCGCAGCTGCGCCAGGTCCTCGATGACCTTCTGCAGCTGGACGCTGGTGTCCGCGCCGCTCCGCCGCGAGGCCTGGTCCAGCGAGTCCAGCGCCTTGGTCACCTCGGCGATCTTCTGGTCGATGCGCGGGAGCTGCTGGTCGAGCTTGTCCGCCTGGGCCTTCTGCTCGGCGCGAAGGTCCTTGTCCAGCTTGTCCACCCGCGTCTCGAGGTTCTTGCCGGCCTCGGACGAGTAGAAGCAGGCCCCCAGGGCCAGGGCCCCGAGGGACAGCGCGGCGCGGGCGCCCCGCATCTAGCGGCGGAACTCCACCCGGCGGTTGGCGGCCCAGGCCTCCTCGTTGTGCCCCTCGACCGCCGGCCGGTTCTCGCCGTAGCCCACGGTGTCGAGCTTCGCCGGGGCCACGCCGAGGTCCACCAGGTACTTGCGGACGCTCGCCGCGCGGCGGTTGGAGAGGTGGAGGTTGTACTCCTCGGTGCCGCGCTCGTCGGCATTGCCTTCCAGGGTGATCTTCTTGAAGTCGCCCTTCTTGATGCAGTCCGAGAGGTCGTTCAGCTGGGCCCGGGCGGAATCGGTCAGCGCGCTCTGGTCGAAGGCGAAGTGGATCGGCGTCCAGTTGCACTTGTCGGACGAGGCGCCCTTGGCGCAGACGCCGGACTGGCAGGTCTCACCCGTACCGCAGTCGTCGTTGGTGGAGCAGGTGTTGGGAACGCACTGGTTGTTCTTGCAGCGGGCGCCGGGGCCACAGTCGCCGTCCGCGGTGCAGGCCTTGGGAGTGCACTTGCCGGACGCGCAGGTGGACCCGGCCGGGCAGTTCTGGTCGGTGGTGCACTCGGGCTTGGGGGTGCACTTGTTCCCCTGACAGACGAACCCGGCCTTGCAGTTCGCGTCGGTGGCGCACTCCTGGCACTGCCCAGCGACGCAGACCTCGTTGTGCGACTTGCACTGCTCGTCCGAATCGCACTTCGGATACGTGGGAGGACATCCGGTGAGAACGGCAAGACCCAGGACTCCCAGCGCCAGCACACCGAACCGACGGGACATGCGCACTCCTCCACGGGTGGCCCCCTGCCCTGGGCGGCTCGATCCCTGTCGCCCGCTGTACCGTCATGCTGTGATGGCAGTCAAAAGAAATTCGAAGCATGCGCGGCTGCCCGGACACGTCGTCGCGGCGTGCCAGCCGCGACCGGGAGTGCGGTGATGCCCCACAGCGTCCTCCTCGTCGACGACGAGAAGAACATCCTCCTCACCCTCAGCCAGGCCCTCCACCTGGCCGGTTACCACACCGAGCTCGCCGGGACGGGGAAGCTCGGCCTGGAGGTGGCCCTCGCCAGGCCGGTGGACGCGGTGCTGCTCGACGTCCAGCTCCCCGACCTGGACGGGCTCAGCGTCCTCGAGCAGCTGCTCCAGGCCCGCCCCGGGCTCCCCGTCCTGATGATGTCCGGGCACGGCACCATCGAGACCGCGGTGAAGGCCACCCGGCTCGGCGCCCGTGACTTTCTGGAGAAGCCCATCGGGCGGGACCGGTTGCTGGTGGCCCTGCGCAACGCGCTCGAGCACCGGGCCGCGGTGGAGGAGCTCGAGTCGCTCCGCGCCGAGTCCGGCAGGTACGAGATGGTGGGACAGGGCCCGGCGATGCAGCGGCTCTACCACCTGGTCCAGCGGGCGGCGCCGAGCGAGGGCCGGGTCCTGGTCATGGGCGAGAACGGCACCGGGAAGGAGCTCGTCGCCCGCGCGCTTCACCGGAACAGCCGGCGGGCCTCTGGGCCCTTCGTGCGGGTGAACTGCGCCGCGGTGCCCCACGAGCTCATCGAGAGCGAGCTCTTCGGCCACGAGAAGGGAGCCTTCACCGGCGCGCTGGCGCTCCGGCGAGGCAAGTTCGAGCTCGCCTCCGGCGGCACCCTGTTCCTCGACGAGGTGGGCGACATGGCGCCCACCATGCAGGCCAAGCTGCTCCGCGTCCTCCAGGAATCGGAGTTCGAGCGGGTGGGTGGCACCGAGACACTCAAGGCGGATGTCCGGGTCATCGCCGCGACCAACCGCGACCTCGAGGCCGAGGTGGCCGAGGGCCGGTTCCGCGAGGACCTCTACTACCGGCTGGCGGTGGTGCAGATCCGCACCCCGCCGCTGCGCGAGCACCGCGAGGACCTCCCCGACCTCATCGCCGCCTTCCTCGCGGAGGCCTGCCAGCGCAACGGCCGCCGGGCGCTCCGGCTCACCTCCGAGGCCGTGGCCGCGCTCTCCGCGCACGACTACCCGGGCAACGTCCGCGAGCTGAGGAACCTGGTCGAGCGGCTGGCCATCCTCTGCGAGGGCCCCGAGGTCTCGGGCGACGAGGCCCGCGCGCTGCTCCCCCGGCCGCGGCCGCTCCGCGCCCCGACCGCCGCGCTCGCCGCCGACGTCGAGCAGAAGACCGCCGCGGCGCTGCGTCCGGTGGGTGAAAAGCCGTTCCGGGACCTGGTGGACGACGCCGAGCGGGAGATCATCCTCCGCACCCTGGCCTTCACCCGGGACAACGCGACCGAGGCGGCGCGGCTGCTCGATCTCGAGCGCGGGCACTTCTACAAGAAGATGAAGGCGCTCGGGATCCGCCGGTCACGCGCCCAGACGGCGGAAGGAAACGACGGAGAGCCAGGTGCCGACGAGGGCCCGGGGCCTCCGGAGGCGAGCTGAGACCCCGGGGTCAGTGCTTGGCGCCAGACGGCGCCATCGGACGTGGGCCGGCGGCCCTGGCCGCGGCCGCCGCGCTGACCGACCCGGGCAGTAGGCCAGTGCGGCCGTAGGGCGCTCCTCCCACCGCCGGACGGAGGTTGTAGGCCAGCCGGTAGTACGGCATCAGCGTCGGGTCCGGCGGCCCGCGGAACTCGGCCGAGTTGTCCACCAGGCGGTCCGTCCCCAGCGGCGCCCCCACGTTCATGAGGAGCCCCAGCGTCCCCGCCACCTCCAGGTCCGACCAGCGCGCCATGGTGGCTGGCAGCGAGACCGAGACCGGCTCGATCCGGGTGCCACAGCCGCGGCTGCCCGAGTAGACGCTCCCGTTCCACCGCACGTCCCAGCCGCAGGTCCCGATCCGCCCGTTGATCCGGTCCGCCGAGAGCTCGAAGTCGCTGATCGCCCCACCGAAGAGCCCGTTGACGTGCAGGCCGGCCGGGGTGCGCTCGACCTTCACCTGGAAGGGGGCTCCCCGGTACACGCCGGCACCCTCGTCCTCGTGGAAGCCCACCACCACCGGCACCCCCATCGCCCGGCCGCGGATCTCGCCGTCGGTCCGGGCCAGCGCGAAGTCGGGCTGGATGCCGAGGATCTGGTCGTCGGTCACCCGGACGCCCCAGTGGTCCGCCTGGCCGCCGATCTCGAACGTGTCCTCGGTGCTCGCCCGGGCGATGCCCCAGTCGGGCCCGGGCACGGTCCGGGCAGGGGCGTGGGCACAGCCGACCGCCAGCAGCGCGACGACGACGGGGAGAGCACGTGACGACATGACCGCAGCTCCCTTCGAGAAGCCCCGGCCGGGGAGTGTAGCCCGGAGCCGAGGGCGCTTCGACGGACCTCCCCCCTGCCCTATTCACTCGAACCGGTCGGAGTGCACGTCGGGCTCCCCGCCCAGGCGGAACCGCGCCCAGACCGGTGCGTGATCCGACGGCTGGGGGCCCTTCCGGGCCTCCCGGTCAATCCCCGCCGCCTGCAGCTGCGCCATGAGCGGCGCCGTGGCGTAGATGTGGTCCAGCCGCAGTCCCCGGTTCTTCTGGAACCCGAGCATCCGGTAGTCCCACCAGCTGTACCGGCCGGGCTCGGGGTGGAGCCGCCGGAGGGTGTCCTCGAGGCCGAACTCCACCGCGCGCCTCAGCGCCGCCCGCTCGGGAAGAGAGAAGAGTGTCTGCCCCTCCCAGAGCTTGGGGTCCCAGACGTCCCGCTCCTCCGGGGCGACGTTGAAGTCGCCACACACGACCAGGGGCTCGTCCTTCCTCTGCCGCAGGTCGAGCCAGCGGCGGAACCGCCCGTACCACTCGAGCTTCTGGTGGTACGCCGGCGAGTCCACCGCCTGCCCGTTCGGGGCATAGATCGAGGCGATGCGGACGCCGGCCACGGTCGCGCTCACCACCCGGGCTTGGGCGTCGTCCTCGCCGTCGAGGAATCCGCGCTCGATGTGCTCGGGCTCGGCGCGACCGAGGATGGCCACCCCGTTGTAGCTCTTCTGGCCGAACAGCGCCGGGTGATAGCCCAGCGCTCGCACCGCCTCGGAGGGGAACTGCTCGTCGGTGCACTTCAGCTCTTGAAGACACGCCACATCCGGGCGCCGGGCGTCGAGCCAGCCCAGGAGCCGGTCGGTCCGGGCGCGCACCGAGTTGATGTTCCAGCTGGCAACGAGCAAGGCGACCGCGCACCCTCGCTCAGCCACCCGCACCAGGGCAAGCAGACACGGGGCGCGGCAGGTGGACCGCACCCCTGGCGGCAGTGTGCCGAGGGTGGACGGGGGTGGCACGCCGGGCGCAATGGGGGCGGGTCGAGGGATCGCCCTGGGTCCCCTGAAGGAGTCCTCAATGTCGAACCGTCTGCTTGCCGTCCCGCTCGCCGCCGCCCTGGTGGCCGGCTGTCAGAAGTCCCCTGCCCCATCGACGCCCGTCGCCGAGGTGCACGCGCCCATCCCGGCCGCCGCGCCGGCGCCGGTCGCGGTCCCCGCCGCGAAGCCCACCGGCACCCCGGTGGACACGCTGGCGCTGCCCCGCTCGGGCCCGCCCGGGGTCGACCACCTCGCCCGCGCCGAGACGCTGCGCGAGGACGGCGACACCGCCGGAGCGCTGGTCGAGGCCCGCCGCGCCCTGGGCGAGGATGGAGAGGACCAGGGCGCACTCTCTCTCATCGCCCGGCTGGCCCGTGCCTCCGGGCAGGTGACGCTCGCCGCCGAGGCCTACGAGCGGCTCGGGCGCATCGACCCCGAGGACGGCGTTCCCCTAGTCCAGGCCGCCCGGATGCGGCTCACCGCCGGGAACTCCGAGGCCGCCGAGGCGCTCGCTCGCTCGGCGATCTCCCGGGACGAGGGCAACGTCGAGGCCTGGCAGGCGCTCGGTCGCGCCCAGCTGAGCTCGGGGAACCTGGCCGGCGCCATTCACAGCCTCGAGCAGGCGCGCACCCTCGAGCCCTCGCATGGCTGGGTGCTGAACAACCTCGGGTTCGCCTACCTCCGCGCCAGCCGCGCCCCCGAGGCCCTGGAGGTGCTGGAGCGCGCCGCCGAGCTGCTCCCCGAGGCGGCCGTGGTGCAGAACAACCTCGGCGTGGCCCGGGAGCGCACGGGTGACCTGGACGGCGCTCGCGAGTCGTACGCCCGCTCGGCGCTCCTGGCCCCGAAGTACGTGAAGGCCCGGGTGAACGGCGAGCGCACCGCGATGCTCCGGAGCGCTCCCGACGCCGGGGCGGAGGACGCCCACGTGCCGGAGGCGAGCGACGGAGAGGAGTGAGCCCACCTCACGAGAGTGGCCGCCCGGGCCGGGCGCTCCCTGGGTTCAGGGGAGCGTCGGCCTCGGCCGTTCCGGTGTTACGCTCCCCGCTGCTTCGTCCACGTCCGATGCTCCGCCGCGCACCTCGACCGTCGTTGCTCCGCCGGCTGCTCCTCGCCCTCGGTGTGCTCCTGCTCGCCTTGGCGGGGGCGGTGGTCGGCGTCTTCCTCTGGTTCAGCCGCGGCCTGCCCTCGGTGGAGGCGCTGCGCGACTACCGCCCGCCCCAGGTCACCAAGGTCAGCTGTGCCGACGGCAGCGTCTGTGCCGAGTACTTCCTCGAGCGGCGGACCCTGGTGGACGCGACGACCTTGCCGGCGCACGTGCGGAACGCGTTCCTCGCCGCCGAGGACGCCGACTTCTACCGGCACGAGGGCCTGGACTACGTCGGCATGCTGCGCGCGGGGATCAAGGCCTTGCTCCCCGGCGGCCACCTCACCGGCGCCTCCACCATCACCCAGCAGGCATGCCGCAACCTCCTGCTCTCGCAGGAGCGGAAGCTGAGCCGGAAGATCCGCGAGTGGATCCTCACCCCGCGGATGGAGCGGGCACTCACCAAGGACCAGATCCTCAACCTCTACCTGAACCAGATCTACTTCGGGCACAACCGCTACGGCATCGAGGAGGCGGCGCTCTATTACTTCGGCAAGCACGCCTCGGCGCTGAGCGTGTCCGAGGCCGCGATGCTCGCCGGCGTCGTCCAGCAGCCCGAGCGCATCAACCCGGTCACCAGCATGACCCGGGCGAAGGCGCGCCAGTCCTACGTCCTGGGCCAGATGCTGAAGCACGGCCTGTTGCCCGCGCGGGAGCATGACGCCGCGCTGAAGTCCCCGCTGGTGCTCGGCCCCCGGCCTCCCCCGCCCGTCGGCCCGTACTACGTCGAGGAGATCCGCCGGATGCTGGTGGCGCGGTACGGCGATGCGGTGGTCCTGACCAGCGGGATGCGGGTGGAGATCGCGATGGACCCGAAGCTCCAGGTCTTCGCCGACGCCGCGCTCCGCGAGGGCCTGGAGACGCTGGACCGGCGCATGGGGTACCAGGGGCCGCTGGGTGAGCTCGACGGCAAGCGCTTCGGGCAGCTCCGCACGCTGCTGGAGAAGCGGCTCGCCGACGCCGGCCGACGCAGCCAGGAAGGCGCGCTGGTCGCCGACCTCTCGCACCTCGCCCGGCCGCGGGAGAAGCCCGGCGAGGAGGAGGAGGGGGCGGAGGAGCGGCCGGAGACGAGCGCCGAGGGCGAGGCCGCGCCGACCTCCGACGAGGTGCTGGTCCGTGCCGTCCCGCTGGTGCCGCTGAAGGAAGGCCTGCGGCTCGGGGGCTACGTCACCCAGGTCGACGATGCACGCAAGGTGGCCTCGCTCGACTTCGTCGGCCGGACGGGCACCCTCACCTTCCCGAGCGTGGCCTGGGCGCGCCCGCGGGGGGTGGGCAAGTGGACACCCGCCCCGACCAAGCTCTCGGATGTCCTGAAGGTCGGGCAGGTGGTTCGCGCCCGCATCCTCTCGGTGCCGGCCGCCGGCAAGCCGGTGGAGGCCACCCTGGACCAGGTGCCGGAGGTGCAGGGCGCGCTCACCGTCATCGACCCGGCGACGCGGCGGGTGCTGGCGCTGAGCGGCGGATACGACTTCGCCCGCTCGTCGTTCAACCGCGCCACCCAGGCCCACCGGCAGCCCGGCTCGGCGTTCAAGCCCTTCATCTACGCCGCGGCCCTGCAGAGCCAGAAGTTCACTCCCATCTCGGTGCTCAACGATGCGCCCGAGGCAGTGCGCGATCCCTGGACTGGCAAGGTGTGGAAGCCC
Organism: Myxococcaceae bacterium; assembly: GCA_035543115.1. Classification (GTDB taxonomy): domain Bacteria; phylum Myxococcota; class Myxococcia; order Myxococcales; family Myxococcaceae; genus RPRB01. The sequence continues at coordinate 44,107 of DATKKF010000113.1, read as the reverse complement.
CACAACTACGAGAAGAGCGGGTTCGAGGGCCCGATCACCCTTCGACAGGCGTTGACCAAGTCGAAGAACACCGTCTCCATCCGCCTCATCGAGGCCATCACCCCGCCCGTGGCGATCGACTTCGCCCGGCGCGCGGGCATCCGCTCCGAGATGCCGGACAACCTGACGCTCGCCCTCGGCACCGGCGAGGTGACCGAGCTGGAGCTGGCGAACGCCTTCACCACCTTCGCCACGCTCGGGAGGTACGCCGACCCCATCCTCCTGGTCCGGGTGACCGACGTGCAGGGCACGGTGCTCGAGGAGCACCAGGCGGCCCCCGAGGAGACCATTCCCCCGCCGGTCGCCTACCTCGCCACCTCGCTGATGCGGAGCGTGGTCGAGGAGGGCACCGCGGGGGCCGTCCGCGAGCTGGGGCGGCCCGCCGCCGGCAAGACCGGCACCGCCAACGAGTACCGGGACGCCTGGTTCAGCGGCTACACGCCAGATCTCGTCGCCACGGCCTGGGTCGGGTTCGACGACCACGCGAGCCTCGGCAGCGGTGAGACCGGCGGCCGGGCGGCACTGCCCATCTGGCTCGGCTTCATGCGGGCAGCGCTGGACGGAAGACCGGCGCGCGACTTCGACATGCCGCCCGGCGTGCAGACCGTCCGGGTGGACCCGAGCTCGGGGCTCCTCGCCGGGGCCCACGTCCCGGGCCGAGCCGAGAACTTCCTCGAGGGCACCGCGCCGACGGCCGAGGCGCCGCCCCCCGGCGAGGCCAGCCCGGACCGCTTCCTGATGGAGGAGCCCGGCCGGGGTCGGCTGTGAGCGCGGGGATCGCGCTCGCGGTGGCCCTGCTTGCGGCGCCCGGGGCCTCCGCCCCCGCCGTCGAGGCGCTCGCCGACCAGCTCCGGGAGGTGCTCGTCGCTGCGCGCCCCGAGGCCCCGGTCGCGGTCGCGGTGCAGGGGACGTCCTCGGCGCTCTGCGAGTCGGTGGGAGCGGTGCTCGCCGCCCGGCTCACCGGCGCCGGCCTCCCCGCGCTCGTCCTCCCGGGCGGCCCCGACGCGCCGGCCCGCGCGCGCGGCCAGGGCGCGAGGAGCCTCCTCAGCCTCCAGCTCCGGGTCGACGGCCAGCTCGCGGCCGCCGGTGAGCTGCGGAGCGTGTGGCGAAACTTCTGGGCCGGCCGGACCCCGGTGGAGGCCGGACCGGCTCGCCTCGTCTCGGCGGCCGTGCCTGCGGACCCGGCGGCGAGGCTGCTCGCCGCCGCGGGCGCCTCGGGGGCGTCGCTGATCCTCGACCCGGCCCCGCTCGCGCGCTTCGCGGTCCGGACAGCCGCGCTCGCCAGTGGCGACCTGGACGGCGACGGCCGACCGGAGCTCGCGGTCCTCGTGGGCGACGAGGTGGTGGTGCTCGACGCCGCGGGCCAGCCGGTGGCCCGGCATGGGCTCTCTGACCTCCCGCCGGCCCCGGCCCCGGTGCGCGAACCCTTCGGGACGCTGTGCATCGCCAACGGGCTCCTGGCCGTGGCCTCGGCCAGCGCGGAGGCGGCGGTGACGCTCCAGCTCCGGGGGAGCCAGCTGATGCGACTGGGCCACGGCGGGGGGCCCACGCTCGGCTGCGGCGCGTCTGCCGAGCCGGCCACCTTCGTGCCCGGGATGGCCCGCCTCCAGCTCGACCGGGGGCAGGAGCGCGAGGTCGTCTGGGGCGGAGACGCGCGCGGCGGACATCGGTTGCTCCTGTTCCCCGACGGGACGGCACGCTGGTCCGCCCCGGGTGCTGGCCCGCGGGTGCTGGGGCAGGTCGGCGCGGGCGCGGCGCTCGTGTCCTGGGGCGGGGAGCTCCGCGTGGCGGCGAGCAGCGCCGCGGCCGCGCCCGCCGAGGACAGGCTGCGGCTGCTCGGGCCGGGTGCGGAGGAGCCCTCCCTCGCCGTGGCGGGCCGCATCCTCCAGGTCCAGCCCACGGATGACCTCGGTGGGGCGCCCGCGCTGGTGCTCGGGGTCTGGACGGCGGAGGGCGGGTCCGAGCTGCGCGTCGTCCGGGGTGCCCGGTGACGGTCCAGCGCGCGGTTGCGGCATCCGTCCTGCTTCTCTCCACGCTCCCCGTCCCTGCCCTGGCCGCGGCCCGGGCGCGAGTCGGCGGGACGCTCCGGCTCGCGGTTCTCCCCGAGGTGCGCGCCGACCGGTCCGGCGACACGCCCGAGGGCGCGGTGATGCGAGGACTGTCCGCCGCCCCGCTCTGCCGTCTCGACGCCGCGGGCCGCCCCGAGCCCGTGCTGGCCGACGTCCGGCGCACCGCGGAGGGCATCAACGTGGTCGCCCGCCCCGGAGCCCGCCTCGCTTCCGGCACGGCGCTCGGGTCCGCCGAGCTGGCCCAGGCCTGGCTCCGCGCCCTCGAGCGGAGCCCGGTGGCGCGGGCGCTCCTCGGGCCGGTGCGCGATGCGGCCGGGGTGCTGGACCGCGCCACGCGCGCCCACGGGACGACCCTGACCCTCCCGCTCGTCCATCCCTGGCCCGACCTCGAGGCGAGCCTCTGCCACCCGGCGCTCACGCCGGTGCTCGGCGACGGCGCCGGTGACGGCATCGGGCCTTACGTCCCCGACGGCCCGGACCGCGCGCGCGCGTCGGCCGACTTCCCGCAGGGGCGCCCGTACCCCGACGCGCTCGCCCTCGCCACCCTCTCCCGGCGCGCCGCGCAGCGCGCGCTCGAGTCGCACGCCGCGCAGGTGCTGCTGGGGGACGGCGGAGATCCGTCGGCCCGGGCGCTCTACGCCACCTACCTGGTGCACCGCCCCGCCGCGCGGCCGCTGGTGGCGCTCCTCGACGGGCGGCTCGACCGCACCGCGCTGGTGAGGGCCTTCGTCGGTGGGCCGGCGGCCGCGATGCCCGGGCTGCTTCCCCCCGCGCTCGGCGGCCCCGAGGGTGCCGGGGGAAGCGCCTCACCCGCGCGGGGGTCCGGGGCGGCGATGCTCCTCTACCTCCAGGACCGCCCCGGCCAGCGCGCCGTCGCCCAGCGGCTCCAGATTCTCCTCCGGGACGCGGGGGTGCAGCTCACCCTCGGCGCGCGCAGCGCCGAGGCCCTCGACCGGGACTGGCGTGGCGGCCAGGGCGACCTCGCGTTGCGCTCGGTGCTCCTTCCCCCGCTGCCGGCTCCGGCGCTGGCGGTGGTCTTGGAGCTGGCCCCGGACCCGGAGCTGGCCCGGCGGGAGCTGGCAGCGCTGGGGGCGCTGCCGGACGGCGACGCCCGGGCCGCCCGCGCCCGCGAGCGGGCCCAGCAGCTGAGGGGGGCGCTTCCGGTCGTTCCGCTCTACGTCGAGGGCCTCCGGGCCCGGGTCGACCCCGCCATGGTGGACGTCCGGCGAGATGGCTTCGGGCTGATGGTCCTCGACGACGCCTGGTCCCCCTGAGCCAGATGAGGCTCCGCACGCTCCTCCTCCTGGCGTTCGCGCTCCTGGCGCTCCTCCCGCTGGCGGTGACCGTGCCGCTGGCCTCACGCCGGATCGAGGAGACGTTCGCCCGCGAGCTGGCGGCACGCGCCGACGCCGCGGCGAGCCTCGCCGGGTCCGAGCTGGACCGGCTCCGGGCCGAGGTCGAGCAGTCGGTCGCCGCCTGCGCGGCCGACCCGGTGACCGAGTCGGTGGCGCTGCAGCTCGAGTCCGGCGTGCCGCCCGACGCGGACGCGATGCGGGGGGTGGCCGAGGGGCGGTCGGTGACGGTGCTCACCCTGCGCGACGCGGCCGGGGTGAGCCGCTCGAGCGCCTTCCTTCCGGCGCGGGTGGGCGACGTCGAGCCCGGGCTCGCCGCCGTGCGCACCGGCGAGCCGGCGGTGGTGGTGCCGGTGGAGGTGCAGGCCCCGGACGGAGTGCAGCTGCGGCCGGCGCTGGTGGCGGCGCGGCCGATCGAGGCGGCGCATGGGGCCGCCACGCTCGTCGGAGGCCAGGTGCTCGATGACGCCTGGGTCGGCCGGCTGGCCCGGCTCACCGGCGCCCGGGTGTCGCTCGAGGGACCGGGACTGGCCCCGGCCGCGGCCGGCGCCACCGAGGGCCGGACGGTGCGCCGGGAGCTTCCGCTGGGTCCGGCGGTCCTCACCCTCGCGGTGGGGAGCGCGGCGGTGGACGAGGCGCGCGCGGCGCTCCTCAGGGCGCTGGTCGCTGCCGGCGCGCTCGGGCTCGGGCTCGCCCTGGCCGCGGGGGTCCTCTTCGCCCGCGCCATCACCCGCCCCGTCGAGGCGCTCACCGAGGGGGTGCGCTCGGTGGCCGGGGGCGCGCTCGACACCCGGGTGCCCTCGGCCGGGAGCGGCGAGGTCCGGGTCCTGGTGGATTCCTTCAACCGGATGACCGAGGACCTCGGGCACGCCACGCGGGCGCTGCGGGCCGCGGAGCAGGCCGCCGCCTGGGAGGGGGTGGCACGGAGTCTCGCCCACGAGCTGCGCAACCCGCTCACCCCGCTCCGGATGTCGCTCGAGACGCTGCTCGCGGCGCGCGAGGCGCACGACCCGCGCTTCGAGGCCCTCTTCGTCGAGAGCGCCCCGGCGATGCTCGAGGAGGTGGAGCGGCTCCGGCGAACCATCGACGCCTTTGCCCGCTTCGCCCGGCTCCCGGCCGCCCGGCTCGAGCCGCTGGACCTGACTCCCTGGACCGAGCAGTCGCTCGCCATCGCCGGGGCCCGGCCGAACGTCTCCCTCTGCTGGGAGCCGGGCCCGCCGCTTCCGGTGCGCGCCGACCGGGATCAGCTGGCCCAGCTGCTTCACAACCTCTTGAAGAACGCCGAGGAGGCGATGCCCTCCGGAGGGCAGGTGACGGTCCGGACACGCGCCGACGGCGACCGGGCGGTGCTGGAGGTCGAGGACACCGGCCCCGGCATTCCCGCCGATGACCGTGCCCGGGTGCTCGAGCCGGGCGTCACCACCAAGGCGAGCGGGACGGGCCTCGGGCTCGCGCTGGGGGCGCGGATCGCGCAGGGGCACGGGGGCACGCTGGAGGTGGATACGGGCGCAGGCGGCGGGGCGCTCCTCCGGCTGCGCATCCCGCGCGCGCCGGGGTCCGGCTTCAGCCTCACTCGCGGACCGGCGTGGCCTTGAGCGCCGCGCGCCCGTCCTTCACGTAGACCTGGAAGCGGACGGTGCGGCAGCCGTACTTCTGGACCAGCTGGTCGCGGTTCTTCCGGAGCTTGCCGGCGAACTTCTCGAAGGTGAGCCCGTCGCCGCTCTCGCCACACCGCTCGCGCACCGCGAGGAACTCGTGGAAGACGTCCTGGAAGTGGACCTCGTCCGCTGCCACCGGCTTCGGGAGCGGCTGCGGGCGAGAACCCGAGGAGCGGGTGGAGGCCAGCAGGTCCGGCGAGACGTCCGCGACCCGGGTGGCCTCCGGGATGGCATTGGCCGCGGGTCCGAGCGCGGCGGCCGGCGGCAGGTTGAAGTCGGGCAGGTTGGGGATGGGGTACGCCGTGGTGGGCTGGTGGTCGTAGTCGAGGGGTGCGGGCGCAGGCGCGGGCTTCGGAGGCACGGGCCGCGGCGGGGTGGCGGGCGACGGCGAGAGGCGCTGCGAGGGCGGCCGCACCGGAGCCGGGGTGGGCTCGGGCGGGGGCGGCATGGCATCGAGCAGCGCGGCGAGGTCGTCCCGCGGTGGCTCACGCGGGGTCCGTGGCCCCGGCAGCCCGTCGGGCGGCTCGAGCGCGGGCTCGTCCGAGGCCGGCGCGGTCTCCGGAGGCGGAGGCTCCACCGCGCGCGCCGGGGGCTCGTCCAGGTCGATGGCGGTCCGGGAACGGGCGGCCCGTGGCTCGGGCAGGCGGGGGCTGGCCTCCGGGGCGCGGAACACCGGAGGCGGCGAGGTGGCGAGGCCGAAGAGGCCGCGGCGGCGGGTGCCGGGCTCGGTGTCCTCCTGGGGCTGGGTCCGTGCCTGCGGGACGTCCTGCCCCATCCACAGCCAGAGCGCCGCCAGGCCCGCGAGCAGGAAGGCCATCGCGCCGAGGCTGAAGCGCTGGGTGTCAGCGAGGGCGGACATGGCGGGCTCGGTGCTGACCAGCGACAGCGCCTCGAGCGGCTGCCCGGGGACTCCCCGCCGGAGCGCGACCCGGAGCGCCGGATCCGGCCCGCCGGTGAAGAGCGGGAGCCGCAGGAACCCCAGCGACCCCGCCGGGCCGCGCACCACCACCGCGCTCTTCCCCACCGGCGTCTCGCGGAGGGCGTCCTGGAGGCGCGCCTTCTCCGGGCCACCGCTGGAGACCAGCTTTCCGGCCTGGACCAGCCCGAGCGCGGAGAGACCGGTCTCGAGGGCCACCTGATCCGCGGTGCCCTGGGGGAGCAGCGGCCCGCCGACGATGAGCATCCCCTGCGCGCGGGCCTCCTTGTCTGAGCCGAGAAGCGGAAAGGAGAAGAAGAGGTGCGAGGTGCCGAACGCCTCGCGGGTCTGCCCGTCGCTGCCGGCGCCGGCGACGGCGTCCGCCTCGAGGCCGTTCAGCGCCGAGGCGGGGGACTCGGCCCCGCGCACGAAGACCGCGCCGTTGTCGGTCCGCACGCCGAGCACCAGCCCCGGCCGGAGGGTGCTGGAGACCGCGTCGGCGGCGCTCCGGCGCACGCTGGTCATCCGCTCGGAGGCGAGCTCGGCCTTGCCGGCCCGGAGCGCCTCGACGGTGACGAAGGCTCCTGGCGAGCTCCCGAGGCGGAGCGCCAGTCCCTGCAGCTCCGCCCGGCGCCCTGCGAGCCGGACGGAGACCGCATCCACCCCGCGCTGGGCGTAGGCGGCGGCCTGGTCCACCGCCTTCTCGCTGAGGGACGACGCGGTGAGGGAGAGGTCCGCCAGCCAGAGCGCGAGCGCCGGCAGCGCGAACAGAAGCAGCTTGATGCGGGACATCCCCTTCCTTTGGGGCAGTCGAGACGAACCTTTATAGGCCGCCGGGCCGCGGCCCATCAAGGGAACGAGACGTCGCTGGAGCCCTCGGCCTCAGCTCCCCTCGGTGGGGAGATCTGCGAGCGACGGACCGGAGTGGTCGTGTCGCCGGTCGACGTACTTCTTCGCCGCACGCTCCACGCGGTCGCAGGCGGCGGCGATGGCGCGGTGAATCTCGTCCGAGGTCTCGGTGATGTGCAGCGCCGGGTGGCCGGGGACGTGGACCGTGACCCGCGCCTCCTTGTCCATGCCGCCCTTGTTCTCGCCGGTGGTGTCGACCAGGTGCACCTCCACCTGCACGGCGGGCTCGCGTCCGAGGACCCGATCCAGCGCGCGGCCGACATGGACCTCGCAGTACTCGCGCAGCGCATCGGTGACCTGGATGTGAACACCTCGTACCAGCAGTTGCATCGGAGCAGCCTCCTTGGGGGCTTCGCTGCCTGTTATGGTCCCTTGGCCATGGAAGGCAACCCCGAGTCGGAGCGTTTCGTCCAGGTCGCACAGGCAGAGGACCCGTTCACCGCCGATGCGCTGGAGGCAGTGCTGCGGGGCGCCGGGATGGCGGTGCTGCGCACTGCTCATCCGGCCAGCGTCGAGGCGCTGGGCTCCGGCTGGGCGCTGCCCTGGTTCGAGCTGAGCGTGCTGGAGGAGCACGTGCCGCGCGCCCGCGAGCTGCTGGAGGCCGAGCGCCGGCAGCTGGCGGAGACGGCGCCCGACGCCGAGCGCGCCGCAGAGGACGAGGAGCGCGAGACGGAGACGCCCAAGCCGTCCTGACGCTGAGCCCGTTCGCTGTGCGCTCTTGCGCGCTTCCACAGGCGTCCCCCTGGTGCGGGGGGATCAACGAGTCTTGGTCGACACCGTCTCCGGGCTCGGGCGCGGGTCGCGCACCTCCCAGAGAGAGACGCCCTGCACCTTCCAGGCGTACTGCGCGTGCCGCGCGAGGAGGTGCGCGAGCTCCTCGTCCACCACCCCGTCCTTCCATCCGCGGGTGGCGTGGCGCAGGTAAGTCTTCCCCCCACGCTGGACGACGAAGCCGAGGTGGCTCACCCGGGTGATGCGCCAGGGGGCGTCCTCGCGGACCAGGAGCAGCAGCGTGCCCGACGGCCAGCGCGCCGCACGTGCGGCGACCTCGGAGACGGGGAGGATGGACAGCGGAAAGCGCCCGGTGAGGTGCGTCTCGGACGGAAGGGCCAGGGCGCGCGCGGTGGTGGAGGCCCATGCCTCCGGGCCCAGGACCTTGAAGCTCCGGACGGCCGCCCCGCCCCCGAGCTGCGCGGTGACGTCGCGGACCATTCCCTTGGCGGCGTTGGACGGCAGCCACTCGGCCTCCATGAGGTGGTTGCGTCCGGCGTAGTCGGGACGGGCCTGGTAGCGGAGGGAGTCGAGGACGTGCACCACGTCCTCCACCGAGGAGGAGAGCGCGAGCGCCATCACCGTCTCGACGAAGGTGAGGCAGTCCACGCGGTCCAGGCGCAGGCGCGGGTCGGGATCCTGACCCTCGCCCTCGCCGAGCGGTGAATGGGCGTAGGGCGTTCCGAGGAGCTGCTCGCTGAGGCCCAGGAGCCGGCCGTCGAGCGAGCGGCCTCGCACCGAGGCGAGCAGCGCCTCGAGCCGGGCGTCGTCCGCTCCCGGATGCGCCGGAGGGGCGAGGAGGACCAGGCTGAGGGCGGTGGCGACGAGCACGGGAGCGACCGCCCGCATCGTCCCCGGGCCCCGGGGGCACTGTCCAATGTGGCCCCGGGGTGGGAACTCCTGGGCGGGTCAGCGGCCGGAGGCGATGGCGGCCGCGGTCTCGCAGAGCTGGGCCCAGAGCGCAGCCACGTCCTCGGCGGTGGTGGCGGTGGCGCCCACCGAGACCCGGAGGAGCTGCGCCCCCTTCACGATGGCAGGAGTGAGGTAGGCGCGCCCGGAGCCGTTGATGGCCCGCGCGAGCGCCAGGTTGTGGGCATCCAGCCCGGAGCCCTCGAGGCCGGGTGGGTGATGCCGGAAGGCGACGGTCTGCAGGGGGACTGGCGCGAGGCGTTCCCAGCCGGGCGTGGTGTCGATCTTCTCGGCGAGCCAGCGGGCGAGCGCGAGATCCCGACGCACCTGGGCCTGGACTCCCTCGACGCCCAGCGCGGAGAGGACGAACCAGATCTTCAGGCTGCGGAAGCGGCGACCGAGCGCGATGCCCCAGTCGCGGTAGTTCTTCACCGCGCCATCCTGGGCGGTCCGGAGGTAGCTCGGATCGGTGGCCATGACCCGCACCAGGTGGTCGGGGTCGCGCACGTGATAGGCGGTGCAGTCGAAGCCGATGCCGAGCCACTTGTGCGGATTCCACACGACGGAATCGGCCTGCTCGACGCCGTCCCACATCCAGCGGAGCTCGGGACAGGCCATGGCGGTGCCGGCCAGGGCGGCGTCGACGTGGAGCCAGGCTCCGTGGACGCGGGCGAGCTTGGCCAGGGGGGCGACGGGGTCGAGCGCGGTGGTGCCGGTGCTGCCCACGGTGGCGATGACCGCGCAGGGCCGGCGGCCGTTCGCGGCGTCGGTCCGCATCGCCTCCTCGAGCGCGTCAGGGCCGAGGGCGTGGTGCGCGTCGGTGGGGAGCAGCCGCAGGTTGTCCCGTCCGAATCCGGCGAGCAGCGCGGCCTTCTCGATGGAGCTGTGGGCCATCTCGGAGGCGTAGACGGTGAGCGGGGCGGGTTCCGCCTGGAGCCCGCCGCGGACCTGGCCGTGGGCGGTGGTGCGCTCGCGGGCGCAAAGGAGCGCGACGAGGGTGGCGGTGCTCGCGGTGTCCTGGATGACGCCGGAGAACGTGGGAGGCAGGCCGACGAGCTGGCGGAGCCAGTCCATCGCCACCTCCTCGAGCTCGGTGGCGGCGGGGCTCGTCTGCCAGCTCATGCCCTGGGCGCCGAGGCCGGCGGCGACCAGGTCGGCCAGCACCGAGGGCAGCGTCGAGTTCGACGGGAAGTAGGCGAAGAACCGCGGGTGGTTCCAGTGGGTGATGCCGGGGAGGATGGCCGCGTCGAGCTGCGGCAGGAGGCCCTCGAGAGGGACCCCGTGCTCGGGGGGCGCGGCGGGGAACTGGCGGCGGACGTCGCCGGGATGGACGGGGCTCATCACCGGGAGGCCGGGGAGGCGCTCGCGGTAGGCCGCCACCCATTCGATGAGCTGGTGTCCAAGTACGCGGAACTCGTCGGGAGTCATCGGGCTGGCCACGGTACACCTTGCCGCAGGGCACCGAGAGGTCGATGTTCTCGTGCCTCCCCGCGATGGGACGAGAGGACATGAGCCGGCTCGAACAGGACCAGGTGGGCAGCTGCAGCTTCGTGGACGTGCTCGAGGAGGCGGTGCTGGTGAAGCGCCCGGTGGCCATCGAGCTGCGCGACGGGACGACGTTCATCGACCAGGTGATCGACGTGAGGACCGAATCCGGGCAGGACTTCGCGCTGTTCAGGAGCCACGCCCGGGTGGCGGTCCGGGACATCGCGGCGGCGACCCGGGCCGAGCCGCCCCGCCGGCCGAGCCCACCCCACCCCCGCGGGTGAGGGTTCGGCCCCCCAGGCCCGGGCCTGACCGACCGGCCGCCGTTGCAGCCTGACGGGGCCGTCTGCTAGCCCCTCGGGGCACCGATGGCGCGCTACGAGGTCTTCATTCCCGCGGCGGAGCCGGGCAGCTTCGACGTCACGCTCCGCGTGGAGGCAGCGAATTGGATGCAGGCCCTGAAGACGGGCTTCCACCGGCTCGGTGAGCAGGGGCTCGTCCCGCACAACGTGCTGGTCGACGTGCAGGACGATGGCTCGGTGCACGTCACCGATGCGAACAGCGCCCGGGTGTTCCGGATCCGCGAGATGACCGACGCCGAGACCGCCTCGGCCAAGGTGAAGCCCAAGCCGACGCCCCTGGGCACTCCCGTGCCGGCCGAGCCGGTCGCGCCGCCCCCGACGGCGGCGATGGTGGACGTGGTCAGCAAGACGGAGCGACCGGACCTTCCGCTGGTCGGCATTTCCCGCGAGGCGAAGGATCCCCACCAGACCAGCGGGATGGACGTGCCGCCGGGCGGGTTCGAGCCGACGGTGATGCGGCCGCCCGACCGGCCCACCTCGCCGATGGCCTCGCGGCCGACGCCGATGAGCACCCCGCGGGTCATCCTCCCGCCGACGGACGAGCTGGTGGCCACGCACCGGCCGCCGACCGGGCCCATCGGGCGGAGGAAGCCGGCCCGCTCGCCGGCGGCGCAGATGGAGGACGTGCTCGCCGAGGTCTTCGAGCGGGTGCAGGGCGTCTACCAGCGGCGGGACGCGGCGGACGGGCTGGGGTACCTGCTGGATCTGGCGATGGAGAAGATCCCGGTCGAGGCCGGCAGCGTGTTCTCGAGCGAGCTGGTCTCGGGAGATCTCCGCTTCGTGGTGGTGCGGGGCCCGAAGGCGCAGGAGATCCTCGAGGCGAAGATCGTCATCCCCGCGGGGACGGGCATCGTGGGCTTCTGCGCGGTGGAGGGCGTGTCGCTGGCGCTCTCGGACGTGCAGAAGGACCCGCGCTTCTACCGCGGGGTCTCGGACCGGGTGCACTACGAGACCCGCAGCATCCTCTGCTCGCCGGTCATCGCCCACGGCCGGACGTTCGGCTGCATGGAGCTTGTGAACCGGCGCGAGTCGCCGGTGTTCAGCGAGTACGAGGTGGGGATGCTCTCGTACATCGCGCACCAGGGGGCGCTGTTCCTCGACGCGCTGGGGTGAGCATGCCCCCCCCGGCGGGCGCGCACTCGGCCATCGGCGAGGCGCGGGCGGTGACCCGCTCACCGGCGGAGGCCGGACCCGGGGTCCGCTGAGCTCTTCATCACCTCGTCGAGCAGGACCGTCGCATAGGACCCCGCCGGAAGCGCGAACGACAGCTCGACGGCGGACCCCTCGATCGACCAGCGCGCGTCGGTCACCGGCACGGCGAACGGCCGGCGGGTGCCCTCGGCGATGCTGCCCAGCCGCCGGAAGCTCTCGGGCCCGAGGGCCTCTGCTGTTAGGACCGCTTGCTCGGCGGCGTCCACCTCTCCCTCGGGACGCTGCATCTTCCAGCCGAAGATGGGTCCGGTCGGGGCGACCTCCCCGCGCTCCACTCTCGCCTGATCGACCTCCGGCTCGCGGCAGACGAAGAGGCCGCCCGAGTCGGTCTTCCGCATCAGGTCGCCCGCGAGCGCACGCCGCAGCGTGCCGGCTCCGAGCCGCGCCTCGAGCATCCGGTTGAAGAGCAGCGCCTGGTACGCCGACAGGTAGAGCTTTCGCTCGAACGCGCTGGGCCGGGACGGAAGCCGCTCGCCGCGGACCAGCGCCAGGCCCCGGAGCGCGGTGTCCCCCCGTCCGAACCGTTGCGCGCCGAACGCGTTGGGGAGTCCCTCGGCAACGAGCCGCTCCACCACCGGCCCGGCCACATCGGGACGCTCGGCGTCGCGAACGCGAATCCGGAACCGGTTCCCTCGGAGGTGTCCGACCCGCAGCTTGTTCCCGTGGCGGGCATGGGCAAGAACGCGCAGCTCCGGAGTCGGCTCGAGCGCCGCGAGGGCCGCCTCGGCACGGGCAGGGACCGAGAGCCACTGCCTGGCGACGGCGACGCGGTCCTTGAGCCCCGCCCAGGACACCTCGGCGAGCTGGAGCCCGAGCGCCGAGGCGATGCGCCGCGCAGCTTCCGGCGTGTCGAGCCCGACCTTCTCGATCCACAGGAAGAGGTGCTCGCCCGCTCCCGACGGCAGGTAGGCGGGAATCTCCTCGACCTCGAAGTCCTCCGGGGATGCCCGGAGCCTGCCGCCGGTGCCCGGCAGCGCCGCGGTGAGCCGGAGCGCGCCGGGGGTCAATCGAGCGTGGCGAGGAGGTCCTTGACCCGTCGCGCGAGGTCCTCGTCGGCGCGCGACTCCAGCAGCTCGCCAGCCTGGAAGAGCAGGAAGAACATCACGTCGGAGAGGGCCTGCCGGAGCGAGGCCACCGGCTCGCTGCCCAGCGTCGGCCGGGCCCTGGCGTACGCGTCGAGGACCTTCCGCGCGTCGAAGCGTCCGTCCGTGCCGAGCTTCAGCCCGACGAGCACCGGCGACTCGGTCAGGGTGCGGCTCTCGAGCGCGGCGTTGGCGGCGTCGAGGAACTCACGGGCCAGGCCCTTGCTGGCGACCTCGCTGGCGACCTCGGCGAAGATCTCCTCGAAGGTGGCGACGACCCGCGCCGCGGGCTCGGACTCGGCGCCCCGGCTCGCGCGGCCGCGGGGGGGGACGGCCACCTCGCCGTGCTTCATCTCGGAGACCGAGGCGTAGCCTCCCTCGAGGAGGCGGAAGAGGACCTTGGTGGCGTCGAACTCGCTGAGCTTGGCGGCCCGGGCGAGCTCGAGCACGGTGCGCTGGCCGTTGGCGAGGCCGAGGAGCCGGTCCTCGTCGGGGTGGAGCTTTCCGTCGCTGGGGCGCTTCTTGTTCACGTAGACGCGGCCGTGGGGGATGCGCTGCCGGAAGTGCTGGAGCTCGTCGATCTTCCGGATGGCGTCCATGAGCAGGCTCTGGGTGGAGAGCTGGACGGCGGGGCCGGTCTTCTCCTCGGGCTCCTGGTCGGCGAGGGTGAAAGCTCCCTCGCGGGCCAGGACGAGGGCGTGGAAGATCTCCGAGACCTGCTGGGTGACGCAGGCCCAGAGGTCGTGCGGCTGGAGCAGCCCGCGGTCGACGAGGGCCCGGCCCACGCGGCTCGGGGGGTTGTCGCGGAGGGCGTCCTCGACGTCGTTGCGGGCGGCGTGGCCGAGGCGGACCAGCACCTCGCTGAGCCGATCGGCGGGGTCCTCGCTGCTGGCGCCGCGGATCTCGCCGTCCTCGAGGACGACCGACCGCTCTCCGCCGGGGGAGTGGAGCCGGAGGGTCCCGGTCCAGCGCGACTGGCTCAGGAAGGCGATGAGGTCGGAAAGGGGGAAGCCGGAAGCGTCGCCGACGAGCACCACCCGCGGGGCCTTGCTCCGTCCACCCTCGGCGGGCTGGCGGAGGGCGGCGAGGAGATCCGGCGCGGTGTGGAGGAGGACGAAGCTGCCGTGGTGAGCGTCGAGCTCGCCCGAGGCCTCGGCGTCGGGCACCACACGCCCTCCGGACTCCACGCGGATGCGGGCGGTCATGGGCGCGCGGCGGGCCTCACCGGGTGGCCGTGGTCCAGGTGCCGTGCGTCTTCTGCCAGTCGAGCTCGTCGTCCACGGTGATGGCGAGGATCTCAGGTGCGGGCGCGAGGTCCAGCTTCCGGCCGTTGACGAAGACGGTCGGGGTGGCGTTGACCCCCGCGGCGACGCCTGCGGCGCGCTGGGCCTCGGCCTGCTCGAGGTAGGTCTTGTCGGCCAGCGCCTTGCGCCACTCGGCCGCGGGGATGCCGGCCTTGGTGAGGATCTCCTGGATGACCTCGGGAGAGAGCCGGCGCTGGTTGTCGAAGATGGCGTCGTGCACCGGCCAGAGCTTCCCCTTGTCGCGGGCCAGGAGCGCGGCCTGAGCGGCGGGCATGGAGTTGGGGTGCTGGGTGAGGGGGTAGCTCATCCAGCAAAGCTTGACCTTGGAGGCATTGTCGGCGGCGAACTTCTCGAGCGCAGGCCGAAGCACGGCGCAGTGGGGGCACTCGAAGTCGGAGAACTCGACCAGGGTGACCGGGCCCTTGCCGCGGCACTGCCGCTCGTCGACCTTGAAGGTGGTGCGCGCGTCGCGGAAGCCCTGGTCGTAGCGAGCGAGCTCGACGCCGATCTCGGCGGCGGTGACGCCGCGCGAGGCCTCGATGGCGGCGAGCTGCCCGAGCCGGCGGCTGTGGCGGCACTCGGGGTGGCTCTTCAGGCACTGGCCGAGCGAGTGGGGCGAGCCGCAGCCGCAGAACTCGTCCTCCAGCACGCGGTCGTACTCGGCGCGCGCGGCAGGCGGGAGCGCCGAGGCGTCGAGGGGAGCATCCTGTGCGGTGGCAGGGGTCGTGGCCGTGCAGGCCAGGACCGCCGCCGCGGCGAGCCAGCGGGAGACGGGGGAGTTGCCCACGGCGTCCCTTGCTACACGTCCGCCCGGAGCAGTTGCAAGACAGGCGGTGGGGCTGCTGAAACTGGGGGACACCACGCCCGTGCCCAACCGTCCCCGAGTCCTGATGCTGCACACCGGCGGCACCCTGGGGATGACGGGGGGCCGGCCCTCGGCGCTGCGTCCTTCGCCGTTCGCCCGGACGCTCCGGGAGCGGGTGCCGGAGCTGGCGGAGCTGGCCGACGTCCGGCTGGAGGTCTTCAGCAACCTGGACTCGAGCGAGATCCAGCCCGAGGCCTGGCTGCAGCTGGCCCGTGTCCTGGCCCGGAGGCTGCCGGAGTTCGACGGGGCGGTGGTGACGCACGGGACGGACACCCTGGCCTACACCGCGAGCGCGCTGTCGTTCCTGCTCCCCGGACTCGACCGTCCGGTGGTGCTGACCGGGAGCCAGCGGCCGCTGAAGGAAGTGCGGACCGATGCGCGCCTGAACCTGATCGACGCGGTGACCTCGGCGCTCCGGGGGCCGCCCGAGGTGACAGTGTGCTTCGACAGCAAGCTCTACCGGGGGAACCGGACGCTGAAGGCGGCGGTGGCAGACTACGACGCCTTCGAGAGTCCGAACTTCCCGCTGCTCGGGACGCTGGGGGTGAGGGCGAACTTCGCGAAGGGGCTGCCGCCGCGTCCGCTGAAGCTGGTGGACCGGCTCGACCCGAGGGTGTTCCTCCTCAAGGTGTACCCCGGCCTGGACCCTGCCCTCCCGATGGCGCTGCTCGGACGGATGCGCGGCCTGGTGGTGGAGGCGTACGGCGCGGGCAACGTGCCGGTCGACGAGGCAGGCGGCCGCTCGCTCCGTCCGGTGTTCCACGAGGCTCGGCGCCGGGGCGTGGCGGTGGTGATGGTGAGCCAGGCGCCGCGGAACGCGGTGGACCTGTCACTCTACGAGGGCGGCTCGGCGGCACTGTCCGAGGGGGCGATCGGCGGCGGCGACATGACGTCGGTGGCGGCGGTGACCAAGCTCATGCACGTGCTCGGCGTGCACCGCTCGCTGGCGGCGATTCGCCGCGCGATGGAGCGCGCCGTTGCCGGGGAGCGGAGCTCGGAGACGCCATCCTCGGCTTCCGACGCCGGTGAAGACGCTGGAATTGATTCCCGAACGCACCCTGGGGGCCCGAATCGGACGCCCCGCCGCGCGCGGAGACCCCTCCCCGACCGGACCCCCCGGTCATCGTGATCCGGAACGCGCGTTGCGCGGCGGGCACCGCTGCCGCGGGCGCGGGCGGCCCTTGCATCCGGCGGCCGCATCGGCCATGGAGAGGGCCGCTGTCCAATCCTGACGGAGGGAGGTGACCCCGACATGCCCGGTATCCGAGTGAAGGAAGGCGAATCGATCGAGAGCGCGCTCAAGCGCTTCAAGAAGGCGACCGAGAAGGCCGGCATCCTGTCCGAGATCCGCAAGCGGGAGCACTACGAGAAGCCCTCCGTGAAGCGGAAGAAGAAGGCGCTGGCGGCGAAGAAGCGCGCGGTGAAGAAGCAGCGCAAGTCGTTCTAGCGCCGCCCTTGCAGGACGCAGCGCGACGGAAGGAACCCTCCCATGGCGAGCCTGAAGGAACGCATCGACG
Organism: Myxococcaceae bacterium; assembly: GCA_035543115.1. Lineage (GTDB taxonomy): Bacteria > Myxococcota > Myxococcia > Myxococcales > Myxococcaceae > RPRB01. Next base: position 27,657 of record DATKKF010000113.1, on the reverse strand, counting down.
CCGACCTCAAGGACGCGATGCGCAGCAAGGACGAGCTGGGCACGAGCGTGCTGCGGATGCTGAAGAGCGCGGTGAAGTACAAGGAGGTGGAGCCCGGCGGCCACCTGCTCGAGGACGCGGGGGTGCTCGCGGTCATCCAGACGCTCATCAAGCAGCGCCGCGACTCGGTCGAGCAGTTCCGCGCCGGCGGCCGCCCCGAGCTGGCGGACAAGGAGGAGCTGGAGATCGCCAGGCTCCAGCTCTACCTGCCGGCGCAGATGACGCCGGATGAGCTCCGCGTCGAGGTGCGGGCGGCCATCGCCCAGGTGGGGGCCAAGGGCCCCAAGGACATGGGCGCGGTGATGAAGGCACTGCTTCCGAAGGTCTCGGGGCGGGCCGAGGGCAAGGCAGTCTCCGAGGCGGTGAAGGCGGAGCTCGCGCCGAAGTGAGGCGGCCGTCCGGCCTGCTGGGGTGAACGCCGCCGAGGCCGGGCCGGAGTCACCACGGAGGACTACACTCGACCGACGCCGTGTCCATCCCCGAGCACACCATCGACGAGATTCTGGAGCGCGTGGACCTGGTCGCGCTGGTGGGCCGTCACGTCGAGCTGAAGAAGTCCGGGAAGAGCTTCAAGGGGCGCTGTCCGTTCCACCAGGAGAAGAGCGCGTCGTTCTACGTGACGCCGGAGCTGAAGCGCTTCAAGTGCTTCGGGTGCCAGGCGGGGGGCGATGCCATCGCCTTCGTGCAGCGCTACCTGGGGAAGACGTTCGTGGATGCGGTGCGCGACCTGGCCCGCGAGGTGGGGGTGGACCTGTCCGCGGCGGAGGACCCGTCGGCGCGCGAGCGGCAGCAGCTGCGCGAGGTGACCGAGCTCGCGCTCGAGCACTTCAAGTCGCAGCTGTGGCATCCCAGCGAGGGACGGGTGGCGCGGGAGGCGCTGGCGGCCCGCGGCGTCAGCGAGGAGACGGCGCGCAGCTTGGGTCTCGGATGGGCGCCGGAGGCCTGGACCCGGCTGGCGGATGCGCTGCTCGCCCGCGGGTTGCTGGAGTTCGGGCTGCAGGCGGGGCTGGTCCAGCGGCGCACGCGGGGCGACGGCGCCTATGACGTGTTCCGGGGCCGGCTGATCATCCCCATCCGCGCCGCGGATGGGCGGGTGGTGGCGTTCGGCGGGCGGCTGCTGCTGGGGGACCAGGGGCCGAAGTACCTCAACTCGAAGGAGTCGCGGCTGTACGCCAAGAGCGAGACGCTCTACGGGCTGGACCGGGCGCGGGACGAGGTCCGGCGCCGGAAGAGCGCGGTTCTGGTGGAGGGCTACTTCGACGTCATCGGGCTGCACCAGGCGGGGGTGCAGCACGCGGTGGGGCTGTGCTCCACGGCGCTGACCCCGGGACATCTGGCAGCGCTCCAGCGGGTGGAAGCGCGGGAGCTGGTGCTCCTGCTCGACGGCGACGAGGCGGGCCGCAAGGCGGTGGAGCGGCTCGCCCCGGCGCTCCTGGCCGCGGGGGCGTCCACGCGGGTGGCGCTGCTGCCCGAGGGCGAGGACCCGGACACCTTCGCCCGGAGTCAGGGCGGGGACGCGGTGCGGGCGCTCCTCGCCGCGGCGGTGCCGCTCTCGGAGCACCTGTTCCGGACGCTGCTCCCGGAGGGCCGGGCGGCGAGCTTCGAGCGGAAGATGGAGGCCCTGGGGCGGCTCCGACCCGTCGTGGCCGAGCTTCCGGTGGGCCTCCTCCGCTCGGCGTTCTTCTCCGGCCTGGCGGCGTACTCGGGGTTGCCGGCCTCCGAGCTGGAGGCCGGCCTGCGGGGCAAGGGCCCCCTCCTCCGCCCGGTTCCGAAGCCGGGCGCGGGGGCACCGGTGCGGGTGGAGCGGCCGCTGGATCGGGCGGAGGCCGCACTGGGCGCGCTGTTCCTCACCCGGCCCGAGCTGATCCGCGGCGCTGCAGCGGCGGCGGTGCTGGACGAGGTGACCCACCCGGGGCTCCGGGGAGTGCTCGCGCAGCTCCTGGCGGGGGCGGCGCCGGCGGACGCGCTCGAGGGCTGTCACCCCCAGCTCCGGGCGAGCCTGGAGGCCGCCCAGGGGCTCCTTCCGCGCGATGCCGGACAGTTGCCCGAGGCGTTCGAGACCCTCTCCAGACGGTTGAAGCTGGCCCGGGTCAAGGAGCGGCTGGACCACATCGCCCGGAGCACGGCCCTGCTCGTGGGCGCGCACGAGCTCGACGAGGAGACGAAAAGGTTGCAGGAGGAACGGGGGGAATTACTCAGGCTGAAGCGCCAGCTCGAGGCCGCCCCGTCCCCACCCCTTTCTGGCAGTTTGTGACCGTGCGCGCTCCGGTGATAAAGCCGCGCGTTCGCACATCTATTTCTGGAGTCGCCGCCCGATGCCCACCAAGAAGTCCGCCAAGTCCTCCACCGCCGCGCGCTCGTCCCGGCTGAAGGCTCCCTCCAAGGACAAGGAGAAGGAGTCGAAGAAGAAGCCCGCGGCGGGCAGGGCGAGCGCCGACGCCCGTCGGGCGAAGAAGCCCGTGGCGGCGCACGACGAGGTGGATCCCGAGGAGCAGGCCGAGGAGCTCGCCGCGGCCGTCGAGGTGGATCCCGACGCGGTCGAGGAGGCCGAGGAGGAGGAGCCCATCGCGGACCGCAAGGAGGTCAAGGACCTCCTGGAGGCGGGCCGGGCGAAGGGCTACCTGACCTACGACGAGGTCAACGACGCGCTGCCGGCGGACATCGTGTCGTCGGATCAGATCGACGACGTGATGTCGATGTTCGGCGACAACGAGATCGAGATCGTCGACGCGCAGAAGGCTGCTCAGGGCTCGGAGACCAAGCCCACCGTGGCCGCCTCCGAGGAGCCGGCTGCCAAGGAGGTCGAGGAGGAGGAGGAGAAGGACGAGGACGACGAGCCGGGCGGCAAGTCGAACGATCCGGTCCGCCTCTACCTGCGCAAGATGGGCTCGGTCTCGCTCCTCACCCGCGAGGGCGAGGTGGAGATCGCCAAGCGCATCGAGGAGGGCGAGAAGGAGGTCCTCCGGGCGCTGCTGGCCTGCCGGCTGGCGGTGGCGGACATCCTGGACATGGGGAACCGGCTGCGGAGCGGCAAGCTGCGCATCCGCGAGGTGGTGAAGGACGCTCCAGAGGAGGCCCAGGGAGAGTCGGAGGCCGAGGTCGAGGGGGAGGCCGGCGAGGGTGACGCCGCCGCCCAGCTGAACCAGAGCGAGCTCAACCGGATCGAGCAGATCTGCAAGCAGATCGACCGGATCCGCAAGCACGCCGAGGTGGTGGACGCGCTGGAGGAGGAGCTCAACGGCAAGAAGAAGCTCTCCGAGGCCAAGCGCAAGGAAGTGAAGCAGGAGATCCGCGACGCCCGCACCAAGATGATGGAGGTGCTGGAGGAGATGCGGCTCAACAAGAAGCAGATCGACCGCATCGTGCTGAACCTCCGCGGGCTCATCGAGCGGGTGGAGAAGGCCGAGGACGAGCTCCGGCAGATGGAGCGCGGACTGGGCATGGAGATGAAGGAGCTGCGGCCCCAGCTCCGCGAGTCCCGCGAGAACCCAGCCACCTCGAAGAAGCTGCAGAAGCGGCTGAACGTCACCCAGGAGCAGCTCGAGGCGATCGACCGCGACGTCCGCACCGCGGTGCGGAAGATCAAGCGCGTGGAGGAGGAGGCCAACCTCCCGGTGGAGCTCCTCCGCCGGAACTACGAGGCGATCCGGGTCGGGGAGCGCAAGGCCGAGCGGGCCAAGGCCGAGCTGGTGGAGGCGAACCTCCGCCTGGTGGTGTCGATCGCCAAGAAGTACACCAACCGCGGGCTGCAGTTCCTCGACCTGATCCAGGAGGGGAACATCGGCCTGATGAAGGCGGTGGACAAGTTCGAGTACAAGCGCGGGTACAAGTTCAGCACCTACGCCACCTGGTGGATCCGCCAGGCCATCACCCGAGCCATCGCCGATCAGGCGCGCACCATCCGCATCCCGGTGCACATGATCGAGACCATCAACAAGCTGATCCGCACCAGCCGCTATCTGGTGCAGGAGATCGGCCGCGAGCCCACCCCGGAGGAGATCGCCGAGAAGATGGAGCTCCCGCTGGACAAGGTCCGCAAGGTTCTCAAGATCGCCAAGGAGCCGATCAGCCTCGAGACGCCGATCGGCGAGGAGGAGGATTCTCACCTCGGCGACTTCATCGAGGACAAGAGCCTGGTCAGCCCGTCGGACGCGGTGATCAACATGAACCTGGCCGAGCAGACCCGGAAGGTGCTCGCCACCCTGACCCCGCGCGAGGAGAAGGTGCTCCGGATGCGCTTCGGCATCGGGGAGAAGTCGGACCACACGCTGGAGGAGGTGGGTCAGGACTTCGAGGTGACGCGCGAGCGCATCCGGCAGATCGAGGCCAAGGCGCTGAGGAAGCTGCGGCACCCGTCGCGGAGCAAGCGGCTGCGGTCGTTCGTCGAGGGGACCTGACCCGCTTCCGGCGCTCGCCGCGCACGTCATCACGGGCCGTCTGGAGCGATCCGGGCGGCCCGTCGCGCACCCCGGGGGGGCGTGCGGAGTCTGGCCCGCGCCAGTGGAGGTCGACCGTGCCGCTGCCCCGAGAGAACCTCGACGCGACCGTGGCCAGGGTGGTGCGGGCGATTCCACGCGGCCGGGTGCTGAGCTACTCGCGGGTGGCGGTGCTCGCGGGGCTGCCGGGCCGGGCGCGGCTCGTGGGCAAGGTGATGGGGCGCATCGGGTCCGGCGTGCCGTGGTGGCGCGTGCTCCGCGCCGACCGGACGCTGGCCGAGGAGGTGCGGGTGGAGCAGGCCCGCCGGCTCCGGGCGGAGGGCGTGCGGGTGGTGGACGGCGGCCGCGTGCCCCGCGCGGCGTTCCTGCCCATCGGCGACCAGGCGCTGCACCGGCGCATCCGGCGCGGCAGCACGGGCTCGAGCTCGAGAGCAGGCGAACGCCGCCAGCGGACCGAGTAACACTCCGGGCGAGCATCGGGACGAGCGCACTCCGGCCCGGAAGACGACGGGCGGCCAGCGCCCCGCCGAGGAGCGCCGCCGCCCGCTTGAATCACTGAACCCTGCTGCTTACTTCGCGACCGGAGCCTGCTCCGCGCTCCGCTTGGCCGCCTTGTGCCGAGGAGCGGTCTTCTTCGCCTTCTTCTCGGTGCTCTTCTTCTCGGTCTTCACCGAGCCGTCGGCCTGGGTGGTGGTCTTCGACTCGGTCTTGCTCTCCGACTTGGTCGCCGGGGCCGGGGCCGGACCGGTCGAGGCAGGCGCCTGCGCGAACGCGGCGAACGGCAGGGCAACAGCCAGGGCGACGGCGGCGAGGAGGTTCTTCTTCATGGGTGCGTCATTCCTTTCGGGAAGGAGGGCGACTCATTCGCCCTCGTTGCACCCTTGGACCGCACCACCGTTCCGCCCATTCAAACGGGCGGCCCCTTGTCTAGAACTGCAACCTCAGCATCGCCCGGCCACCGAGGTAGCGATCGGTCGCGCTCCCGGCCGGCGGGTTCTCGTCGAAGGTGAAGCTGGTCGAGCTGTAGGAGCCGAAGATGCGAAGCGAGAGCGGCCCCACCAGCTGGATGTGGAAGCCGAGCTCGGCCTCGAACCCGCTGGACTTCCCGCTGTAGCTGCTGGAGCTCACGCCGGAGGAGTCCTGCACGGCGAGCGCCGTGGTCTTCCAGAGCAGGTAGTCGCCGCCGACGATGATCCAGAAGCCGCCCACCACGGGGATGTCCACCCGCAGACCGAACTTGTGTCCCCAGATGCTGTACTGCGGCAGGTTGGCGAAACCGACGCCCTGCGGGTCTCCGTCGGTGAGGAACTTGTACTTGCTGTACGCGTAGAACGGGACGATGGCGAAGTCCGAGTCCTTCGCGAAACGCATCCGCCACTCCAGGCCCGCTTGCCACCGGCTGTACGAGGTGCCCTTGTTGTCGAGGCTCCCGTTGGAGCTCTTCAGTCCGACCGAGAACGCGTAGTCGCCGAACAGGCCGATGCCGGCGAAGAACCCGTCCGAGAAGAAGGCGAGGGGGAAGAGCTCCAGCCGGGCGTGGGGAGCGATGAAGAGACCGACGCTGTAGGGCTTGAGCGAGGTGTTGTTGCCGTAAGAGAGGTCCCGGTTCAGGAAGTCCGCGCCCAGCTCGACCGCGAAGCGCCACTGGTGCCGGGGGGCCTCCAGGCCCTGATTGGCGCCAGCATCCACGGCCACCGGAGTGTCGGCCAACGTCTTCTCGCCGGGAGGCGGAGGCGTCGGCGTCACCGGAAGCGGGAGCGGCTCGAGCGGGGCGGTGGTCGAGACGCCCGGGGCCAGCGCACCGGGGGTGGTGGTGGGCGGGGTGGTGCTCATGGTGCCCGCCGCGACGGCGCCCACCGCGCCCACCCCGGCCTCCAGAAGGGGCCCGGCCGAGGCGAGGTTGCCGACGTCGGTGCCGAGCGTCTGGAGGCTCGAGCTGGTGAGCTTTCCAGCCTGGGTCAGCGGGAACGACCAGCTCTGTGCGGCCTTGCCCGGCTTGTTGAGCCAGGACAGCTGGACCTCCTTGCCCTTGCCGGACTTGGCCTTGGCCACGCCGCCGACGAGGAGGCCCTGAACCTGGGCGCTCTGGATCTTCTTCCAGTCGGGCTTCTTCTTGGTGAAGACCCGGCTCGAGGGGACGCAGGTGTACGTCCGGCAGAGGGCGGCGGAGATCTGGCTCTGCACCTGGGATCGCTTGTCGCCGGTGATGGGAGCGACGGTGATCTTCGGGGCCGCCTCGGCGGTCAGCGCCCAGACCAGGAGGCCCAGCGCAGCGAGTCTTCCGTGAAGTGACATCCGTGTCCTCCGGGGCAGCCCGATGCTCCCCTCTCCGCCGTCACCCGGCAAGGTTTCGTCCGCTGTGGACCGAACGGCGCCGGTGTACCAGGATGTGGTCACCCGACGGGCCCTTAGCTCAGCGGTCAGAGCTGTCGGCTCATAACCGATTGGTCCCAGGTTCGAATCCTGGAGGGCCCACTCGTCGTCCCCGCGCGCTGGGGGGTGCTCAGTGCGCGCGGGCCGAGAGCAGGAGCGCGCCAAACAGGCCGGCCAGGTACACCAGGCTGAAGAGGAAGGTCTGGCGTGCCCAGGCCTTCTGCTCCCGCCGCAGCACGCCCCGGCCGACCAGCCCCAGGAACGCGCCGCCGAGCACCAGCGCCACGCCCAGGTAAAGCGGCCCGGCCACGCCGAGCGGGACGAGCAGCACGCTCAGCACCACCAGCAGCACCGTCCAGACCAGCATCCAGATGCGGGTCGCGTCGTCGCCCTGGACCAGGGGCAGCGCCAGGTAGCCCGCGTTCCGGTACTCGTCCTTGCGGAAGAGCGCGATGGCGAGGAAGTGCGGCATCTGCCAGGCGAAGAGGACGCCGAAGAGGAGAAGACCGCCGGTGCCGATGCGCCCGGTCACCGCGGTCCAACCCATCAGCGGCGGCAGTGACCCGGGGATCGCCCCGACGAGCATCGCCATCGGGCTCCGCGGCTTCAAGGGTGTGTACGCCGCCACGTAGCTCACCAGGGCCAGGAACCCGAGCGAGCCGGTGAGCCCGTTGCTGCCCAGGGCGAGCAGCGGGAGCGAGAACACCGCGAGCAGGAGGCCGAACCCGAGCGCGACCCCCGGCTCCATCCGCCCCGAGGGCAGCGGCCGCAGGCGGGTGCGGGCCATGAACCGATCGCGGTCCCGCTCGATCCAGCAGTTCAGCGCGTTGGCCGCGCCCACGGTGCCCGCGGTGCCGAGCAGGGTGGCCACCCACCGGGACACCGACAGCTCCCCCGGGGCGAGCCACATCCCGCCCGCCAGCGTGCACAGCACGAGGCTCGAGAGGCGGGGCTTGACGAGCGAGACCAGGTCGGCGGCGGGCGACACCGGCCTGGGCAGGGCACGGACGGTCATGGAGACCCTCCCGATTAGCCGTCCCGGCGTCCCGCTTCAAGAGCCGGGCGTGCCTCCTTTGCCCGGAAGGCGACGGGCATCCCCCGTTCTGCCGTCCCCGGGACGGTTTCCCCTCGTGCCGCCGCGCGGCCCGGCTCAGCGGGAGAGGGCCTGGGCGTCGGCGGCGTGCTCCCCCCGGGGCTCGAGCTCGAGGTACTTCGCCGCCGTCACCCGGGCCTTCTCGCGGGTCCGCCGGTCGGCGCCGAGGACGCGGGCGTAGAAGAAGTAGGTGCCGGCGGCGCCCGGGTCGGTGTCGAGCGCCCGGCGGAAGGCCTCGTCGGCCCTCGTCCGGTCTCCCGCCGCCTCGTAGGTCCGCCCCAGCTCGGTCAGCGCCTCGGCGATGCGTGCACCCTGTCCGATGAACTCCTGGCTGGCCCGGGCGAGCTGCTCGATGGCCTTGGGGTAGTCCTTCTTTTCCCGGTAGACGACGCCGAGCTCCAGCCGGGCGTCGGGGTTCTTCGACTTCGGGTCGGTCAGCGCCTTGAGGTACTGGGCGGCGGCCTCGTCCAGCCGGCCCTGCCGGAAGTACACCTGCCCGAGCATCACCATGAGTCGCGGGCTCTCGCCCATGGTGCGGATGGCGGTGGTCAGCGCCTCCTCCGCGGCCCCGGCCCCCTCGGGCGTCTGCATCAACGCCCGCGCGAGGTCCACGTAGGCCTGGGCGCGGCTCGGGTCGGCCTTGACCGCCTCGCGCATCTCGCGGACCGCGGCGTCGGCCTGGCCCTCCACCAGCAGCCGCTTGCCGCGGAGCAGGTGGAGCTCGGGGTTGTTCCGGTCGAGGGCGAAGCCCTCCTCGTCCTCCTTGGCGGCAAGCGCGGTGGCCGCGGCACGCTCGAACGGGACGCCGGTGGCCTCGGCGAGCTTCTTGCCCACCTCCGTCTGGACCCCCATGGCCGCCACCTGGACGCGGCTGACGAGCAGCGCCCGCGCGAGGTGCGCCACCGCCAGCTGCCGCGGCGAGGGGGGCGGCTCGGCATCGAGGAGCTTCCGGAGGTTGGTGCTGGCGACCGGGAAGCCGGCCGCGTTGTCCGAGTCGAGCGCGAGCAGCGCGCGGCCGAGGAGCGACTCGGGGTGGTCCTTCTCGTAGCGCAGGGCGAACCCGTAGTTCTGGTCCGCCGCCCGGGCATCGCCGCGGCGGCGGTGCAGCGTGCCGAGCGCCGAGTAGACGCGCGGGTCGCTCGGCGCGGCCTGCTGCGCCTTCTCCAGGCTGTCGCGGGCCTTTTCCAGATCTCCGACCTGCATCTGGATGATCCCCTGCGTGAGCTCGAGGAAGGCGCTGGTCTGGCCCTTCTCGTCGAGCGCCTTCACCTTGGTCTCCAGCGTGGCGAGCGCCTGGGTGGCCTTCCCCGAATAGCTCGCGAGCAGCGCCTCGGCGGCGTCGGCGAAGCGGCTGTCCTGGTCTCCGAGCCGGCGGACCGAGGCGAGGTGCTCCTCGGCGAAGCGGCGGGCGTCGTCACCGTCCCCGTGCTCACCCCAGCGGATGGCGTAGGCGTAGGCGAGGTAGCCGTGTGCCAGGGCGCTGTTCGGATCGATGTCCAGGGCCGCCGTCGCCGCGTCGGTGGCCTTCTTGTACGAGGCGAAGCTGTCGTGCCGGAGCTGCTCGCTGGCCTCCTTGAGGCTCTTCTTCAGCTTGATGTCGCGCCCGGCCTTCCACTGACCCCAGCCATACCAGCCGCCGATGATCGCCACGCCGGCCACCGCGGTGAGGATGAAGCGGGTGGCACGGCCCTTCCTCGCCGCGGGCAGCCGGACCTGGTCGTCGTCCTCGGACTCGGCGGAGCGCGGTGCGGCCGGCCGCTGCACCGGCATCCCGTTCATCGAGCGTGTGCGCGCGGTGGACGGCCCGGAGCCGGCGGGCACCTCCGAGAGGCGGGGCGGCCCGCCCCGCGGGCCGGAGGGGGCGACCGGGGCCGGTGGAGGCTCGGGCGGCGGCGGGGGCTTCGGCGGCTCGAGCTTCCAGTGGGCGAAGGCGGCGGCGGTCTCCGGGTCCTTCGGGTCCAGGTCCCAGACCTTCTGGAGCGTCGTCTTGCCCCCCGCGGAGTCGCCGGAGCGCATCTGCACCTCGGCCAGGGCGCGGAGGACGGTGCGATCGGTCGGGGCGACGCCGAGCGCGCCCTGCAGCTCGTCGAGCGCCTTCTTGTCCTTGCCCTGCTCGGCGTAGACCCGCGCGAGCAGCAGCCGTGGATCGGGGCGGTTGGGGTGCGCCTTCACGCCCTTCTTGCAGACCACCATCGCTTCCATGAAGCGGCCGGCGGCGAGGTACGCCTCGGCGAGCGGGCGGTACGCGTCGGATCCAGGGTCCGAGTTGAATGCACTCTCCAGCTTCGCGAGCTCCTGGGGGCTCAGCGTCTTCGCGGGCGTTGTGCTCATCGAATTCGGCGGAATCTAAAGGAAAGCACCCGTCTCCCGAAAGCCGGGCGTCCGTTGACACACCCCCCGGCGGGCGTATAGGAGCCGCTGTCCCGTCCCCCCGGGGGTGTAGCTCAGTTGGGAGAGCGTCGCGTTCGCAATGCGAAGGTCGTCGGTTCGATCCCGTCCACCTCCACTCGTCAAGAATTGATGCCGTGACGGGGCCCGGGAATCCCCCGGGCCCCCCGCACCAGGGGGTCCCGGTCCAGGTCATCCAGTGGGACGGCGCGCGCGGCATGCTCGACGGTGGGGGTCGGACCTTTCCCTTCACCCGCGGCGACGTGGTCGGCTTCCATCCGGTCCCGGGCCTGTCTGCGGTGGCCGAGCTCGGAGAGGATGGCAGCCTGCTGCGGCTCACCTTGCCGGGGCACCCGGTGCGGCCCGAGCCTGCGCCGGCGCGTCCCTTCGGGTGGGCGACGGTGCTCACCGTGGACGAGCTCGGAGCGAGCAGCGCGCGCTGGCAGCAGGCGCTGGGAAAGGGTCTCCCCGCGGGCGCGCGGCTCACCGCGCGGGCCCTGCCCGAAGGCGGCACGCTCGTCGAGGCACGCTGGCCGGGAGCGCATCTTCTGGTCCGCGAGCGCCGCACCCCCGAGCCGGGCGAGCTGGAGCGACGGCTCGTGCCCTCGGTCGGGCCGCTCCCCGCCGTCCTGTGGGAGGTGCTCCCGGCGGGCGTGCTCCCGGCCGAGGAGCGGCGCCTGCTCGGGCCGGAGGCGGCCGACCCGTGGGGCCCGTCCGGCGTCACCCGCCTGCTGCTGCGGGTGCTGCGCGCGGCGCTCGACGCCGGCGGGACTCACCTCGTGGCCGAGCACGCCGGGCGCCTCCTGCTGGGCGCGGAGGAGGCCCGCGGTCGACTCGGCGACCCCGACGACTCCGAGGCGCGCCCGTTCGGCGCGTTCATCGACTGGGCGCTGACGCCGGACCGGAGCCGCTACCGCACCCTGGGGATGACCGTGGCGGGCGGCGAGGATCTGGAGATCGAGATCCTCCACCCCGAGAGCGAGGTGGAGCTGGACAGCGCAGAGTCGGCGCTGCTCTTCGGCTGCCACCTCCAGGTCCGCGGGGCGCGGCTGCTCGAGGAGGGCGAGGTGTTCTACGTGCCCAGGGACGTGCGCATCGGCCCCCGCGGGGCGAGCGCGGCGGCCCGGACCGGCTACAAGTACCTCGTCGCCCGGGCCCCGGTGCAGGCGGTGAGCGGCGCGGCACGCCCGCGCGTGCACCTCGTCCGCGGCTGAGAGTGACGACGCCCACGCCCCGGACCCCGGGGACGTGGGCGCCTCACTTCTCGGGCCCTGCGTCTGCCGCTCAGGCGACCTTGGCGGCCGCCGCGGCGCGGGTCTCGAAGAACTGCTCGTTCTCGGTCGACTCGTTCAGCGCCAGGGTGGACGCGGCGCCGCCGGCGATGACCTGGGTCACCTCGTCGAAGTAGCCGGTGCCGACCTCGCGCTGGTGCTTGGTGGCGGAGTAGCCGGTCGACTCGGCGCCAAACTCGGCCTGCTGCAGCCGGCTGTACGCCGCCATGCCCTCCTTGGCGTAGTCGCGCGCCAGGCTGAACATGGAGAAGTTCAGCGCGTGGAACCCGGCCAGGGTGACGAACTGGAACTTGTAGCCCATGGCCCCGAGCTCGCGCTGGAACTTGGCGATGGTCGCGTCGTCGAGGTTCTTCTTCCAGTTGAACGACGGCGAGCAGTTGTAGGCCAGGAGCTTGTTCGGGAACTTCGCCCGGATGCCCTCGGCGAACGCCTTCGCCTCGGCGATGTCCGGGTGCGAGGTCTCGCACCAGAGGAGGTCGGCGTACGGGGCGTAGGCCAGCCCACGGGCGATGGCGCACTCCAGGCCGCCCCGGAGGTGGAAGAAGCCCTCCGGCGTGCGCTCACCCGGGACGATGAACTCGCGATCGCGCGGGTCCACGTCCGAGAGCAGGAGCTTGGCGCTGTCGGCATCGGTGCGGGCGACCAGGAGTGTCGGCACGTCGCAGACGTCGGCGGCGAGCCGCGCGGCGATCAGCGTGCGGATGAACTGCGAGGTCGGCACCAGCACCTTGCCGCCCATGTGGCCGCACTTCTTCTCCGAGGCGAGCTGGTCCTCGAAGTGCACCCCCGCGGCGCCGGCCTCGATCATCGACTTCATCAGCTCGAAGGCGTTGAGCGGCCCGCCGAAGCCGGCCTCGGCGTCGGCGACGATGGGCGCCATCCAGTAGTGAGCGGACTTGCCCTCGGCGTGCTCGATCTGGTCCGCGCGGCGCAGTGCCTGGTTGACCCGGCGCACGACGGCGGGCACCGAGTCCACCGGGTAGAGGCTCTGGTCGGGGTACATCTGACCCGCGGTGTTCGCGTCCGCCGCGACCTGCCAGCCGGAGAGATAGATGGCCTTCAACCCGGCGCGCACCATCTGCACCGCCTGGTTGCCGGTGAGCGCGCCGAGCGCATTCACGTAGTCCTCGGTGTTGAGCAGCTCCCAGAGCCGCTTCGCGCCCATCTCGGCCAGCGTGTAGGAGATTCGGATGGAGCCGCGCAGCCGGTCGACGTCCGCGGCCTTGTACGGCCGGAGGATTCCCTCGAAGCGGCGGGCGTGCAGCGACTCGTTGCTGCGTCCGGCGGGGGTGGGTGTGGCACCCGACCCCTCCTTCATCACCATCCCCATGCTCATCTTCGTGCCTCCCTGGGCGGGCTTGACTGGGTCGCGCCATGACGCAGCGCTCAGCTGTCAATCTGTGTATCGAATGACATGCCGCGCTGTAAAGCTGGAATCACCCGGGGGAGTGCGCAAGTGGCAGAGGCGTTCCAACCGCCTGACCTGCCATGCGAGCAGCATTAGCGCCAGTGTAGCCTACGGTCTTGTAAATTAGTCAATGCAATGTACACAGATGTACGCTGCACGCCCCGGGCGGTTAGGCGAAGCGCAGCCGGGGCCCGATGGGGAGCGTGGGCCGCCCCGGGAGCCTAGACGAGTCGCCCGGGCTCGGGCTCCGCCGTGGGCGCAGGCAGGCTGGCCGCGGGCTCGGTGGTGGCCGGCTCGGCGGGGTCAGGCCGCTTCTTGGGCGTCGCAGCGCCGCGGCACCCGCGGCACCAGGGCTGATTGCGAATGGCGCCGTCCGGCATCCTTCTGAGCCCGAACTGAGCGAGGGGCCGGACCTGGCGGCACTTGAGGCACATCAGGGTGATGAGGACCTCGTGGCCGTCGGCATCGAAGACGGCGCTCGCCCGGCGTTTCTTGGGGCGCGTTCCCTCCGCAGCGCGGGGCCGGCGCGCCGGCGGCACGAGGGCGGGCGTCACCTTGTAGAGCATGGTGTCTGGGGATCAAGCAGGAGCCCCTGACACCGTCGGTCGAGGCCAGTGGATCAGCGGCGTTGGCGGCGCCCTCGGACGAGGAGTCCGAGCCCAGCGAGGAGCGCGAGCAGGGCGGGCCCGCCCGCCGCGGTGGCGCAGCTCGAGGAATGATCGACGGGGACGCCCGGACCGGTAGGGCCTCCGCCCGGCGGAGGGCCGCTCGTCGAGCCACCGTCCCCGCCGGCGTCCGGAGCCCCGCCGTCGGGCGGTTGACCGCCGTCGCCGGTGCCACGCGGGTCGCTCGTGATGTCCACCACCAGCCCCCCGTCCACCTGCCCGGCGAGGATGTCCCAGCGCACGAGGGCGAGGTCCGTCTGGGTGCGGTCGCCGACGGCGATGACACCTGCCGGCAGCGCGGCCCCGGCGGGTAGATTGGTGACCGCGATGCCGGCCGGGGCGGTGATCTGCCCCAGGCCGTCCTGGGGGATGACCCGGAACGCGCTCTGTGGCGGGGTCGCACGGAGCAGGTCGTAGACCGTGATGCCCTGACCGTTCGCCGCCAGCAGGTACCGGGCGGTCACGCCGGAGTACACGGCGAGCCCGGTGACCGGGCCGAGGAGGCGTCCCTGGCTGACCAGCGCGGCGTCGAACACCCTCGGGACGCCCGCATCGAGCCGCGCATCGAAGGTGTACAGGTCTCCGACGATTCCCCCGCCGACGAAGCCGACGTTGCTCGTCCCGTCGAAGGTGAGGCTGTACGACTGGTCGTTGGCGCCGACCCCCCCGGGCGATGCCGGGATGCTGAGGCCGCGCGTCGCGATGGCGCTGCCGGTGGAGAGGTCGAGGTCCCAGCGGGTGATCTGGGAACCGTCGGAGACCAGCAGTGCTGCGCCGCCGCCGGGCACTGCCGAGAGAGCGATCTGCGTGCCGGCGGGGATCGAGCTGCCCGGTCCCCTGGCCACGAGCGCCCCTGCCTCCAGCGTCACGAAGCTCACTGCGCCGTTGCTGCTGATCGCGAGCAGTGTGCGCGCACTGCCGCCCACCAGCACCCCGGGCGCGGCGGCGACAGCGGCGACCTGTGCGGGCAGACCGCTCAGCGTGGTCGGGGCCTGGGTGTCGAGCCGGAAGGGAACCGTGCTCCCGCCGCCGGTGCCGAAGAGCACCGACTGCGCGGCGTCCACCCCGGGGTCGGGGAGCCAGAGGGTCGCCTGCATCGCCGTGGCGTCCACCGGCGAGGACGCGGGCGTGCGCGCGGCGATCGGCGCGAAGTACGTCTCCGGCTGCGCGAGGGCGGCCCCTCCGAGGAGCAGCGCCGCGGTGAGTGCGATCCGGGTCACGGGCGGCGGCGATGCTACCACCGCGATCCGGGAAGGCCCGAGAGGGCTCAGGTGCGCACCAGTCCGCGGTAGACCTCCACCAGGTGCGCGGCGACGGTGTCCCAACGGAACAGGGTTGCGTGGGCACGAGCGGCCTCTCCGCGCCGCGCGCGCTCGGCGGTGTCGTCGAGCAGACGTTCGAGCGCCGCGGCGAGCGCGGGCGCATCGTCGGGCGCGACCTGGATCGCCGCGTCCCCGCAGACCTCGGGCAGCGCCGCGGCAGTGCTGACCACCACCGGGGTCCCGAGCGCCATCGCCTCGAGCGGCGGCAGCCCGAAGCCCTCGTCACGCGAGGGGAAGACGAACACCGGCGCAGCGGCCATGAGGGCCCAGAGCAACCCCTCGGCAAGGAAGCCGAGTGGGCGGATGTCCAGACCGCGGGCGCGGAGCACGCCGATGCGGCGCTCGACCGGCCCGGCGCCGTACCAGCGCTGCCCGGCGAGCACCAGGGCGGGGGCACGTGGGCCGAGCCGCTCCAGCGCGTCCAGTACCAGATCGAGGTTCTTCCGGGCGTCGAGCGCGCCGGCGAAGAGCACCCACCGTTCCGGGAGCCCCAGGCTCCGCAGCCACGCGTGCGAGACCGCGTCGAGCGGCCTGGGCTGGACGTGGTCCACGCCGTTGTGGACCACCGAGACCCGCGCTGGGTCCAGCTCGGGGTGTCGAGCCAGCAGCTGGGACCGCGTCCACGTGCTGACGCACACCACGTGGTCCGCCACCTGGACGCTCCTCCCGAGCCACAGCCGGAACTGCCAGTGGAAGGCCCAGGAGACGGTGTCCGGCGAGGTGAGGGGGATGAGGTCGTGCACCGTGAGCACGAAGGGAATGCCCGGAATGCGGACCAGCGGGAGGTCCACGTTGCCCACCGCGTGAAACACCTGGGCCCCGCTCCCGGGCAGCACCCGCGGGAGCTCGGCGAGGGTATGGAGCGTGCGGCTCTGCGTCCGCCGCGGGAGCTCGCCAGAGTGGCGCGCGCCGACTCGGAGCACTCGCACCCCACGCCGCTCGAGCGCCCTGGCCACCTCGCGGCCGTACCGGGCGATGCCGGTCGTCGGCTCGTCCCACAGCGTCGCGTCGAGGGCCACGGTGAGCTCCACGGGCCGGCGCACCCTGGCACATGTGCTAGAGCCCCCGCGAGCTTCATGGTCGTTCATCAGCTCGTCCCCCACTTCCGCATCGGCGATCCCACCGCGCAGGCCGCGGTCCAGTTCCAGGTGCTGCTCCGGCGCCTGGGGCACTGGGGCGGGCTGTTCAGCGTCAGCAGGGAGCCGGGCACGGAGGCGCTGGTGCAGCCGCTGGAGGCGCTGCGTGTCCGGGCAGAGGATCTCCTGCTCCTTCACCACGGCGTGGGGAGCCAGCTCCCGGGCCGCCTGCTCCACACCCCCGGCCGGCGCGGGGTGGTGTTTCACGGGCTGCCGCCGCTGCGCTTCCACCGCCGGACGTCGCTCGAGCCCGCGCTGCTGTCTGGCCGGGCGCAGCTGTCCGGCATGGCGCCGCACGTCGGGCTCGGCATCGGGCTGTCGGGCTTCGGCGCGGCCGAGCTCCGCCGCGCCGGGTACGCGAACGTGCACACCGTGCCGCTCTTCGTCGAGCCGGAGCGCTTCGGTCCGGACCGGGTGGACCCGGCCCTGCGAACCCGGCTCGGCTCGGCGGCGTTCGGCCTGGTGAGCGTGGGTCCGGTCGCGCCGCACGCGCGCGTCGAGGACCTGCTCGCGCTCCACCGGGAGGTGCTCCGCATCCGTCCGGATGCCCGGCTGGTCGTCGCCGGCGAGGTGGACCGACGCTCCCCGGCGATGCGGGCGCTGGAGGTCGAGGCGGCGCGCACGCCGGGGGTGACGCTGCTCGGGCAGGTCAGCCACGCGGAGCGGGTGGCGGTGTACCGGAGCGGCTCGGTGTTCGTCTCGATGGGCGAGCACGAGGGCTCGGGCGTTCCCCTGCTCGAGGCGATGGCCGGGGAGGTCCCGGTGCTGGCCTACGCCGCGGGGGCGGTGCCGGAGACGCTGGACGGCGCCGGCATCGGCTTCGACGAGAAGCGGTTCGCGCTCCTGGCCGAGCTCGCGGTGCAGCTCGGGACCGACGCGCGGCTCCGGGCGCGCATCCTCGCCGGGCAACGGCGGCGGCTCCAGGCGGTCGGGGCGGACCGCAGCGAGGAGCGGCTCGGGGCAGCGCTGGACAGCGTGGGGGTGCCGCGCCCTTCGAGAACGCGTGCTCGGCGGCGACGTCCGCGGGTGGGCATCATCGTGCAGCGCTACGGCCCGGAGATCACCGGAGGGGCCGAGGCACACGCCGCGCAGGTGGTGGGGCGGATGCTTCCCCACTGGGAGCTGCGCGTGCTGACCAGCTGCGCGACCGACCACCTCACCTGGGCCAACGCGCTGCCATCTGGCGAGTCGACCGTGGATGGCGTGCCGGTCCTGCGTTTCCCCAACCCGCGTCCGCGGCGGATGCGGGAGCTGAACGCGCTCTCGCGCCGTCTCTTCGGCCGCTCGCTCGGGCGCGACGAGGAGGAGGCGTGGATGGCGCTCCAGGGGCCGCTCTTGCCCGGGCTGTGGCGCCACCTCGCAGAGCGCGGCGGGGAGTACGACGGCTTCGTCGCCTTCACCTACCTGTACGTCTCGACGGCCTGGTCGGTGCCGCTGGTCGCAGACCGAACCCTGCTGGTGCCCACGGCGCACGACGAGGAGCCCCTCGCGTTCGACGCCTACGCCGAGGTGTTCGAGCGGCCGCGGGCCCTGCTGGTGAACACGCCGGAGGAGCTGGAGCTGATCCAGCGCCGATTCCCCCGGCACGCCCGTGCACGCGTGGTAGGCGTGGGGGTGGACCCGCCGGCAGTTCGGGCCGAGCGCTTCCGGGGACGCTTCGAGCTTCCCGGGGACTACCTGCTCTACGTGGGGCGGGTGGAGCGCGGGAAGGGAATTCCCGAGCTGCTCCGGGCGTACGGACGCCTCCGGGCCACGGTGGCGGACGCACCGGCGCTGGTCCTGGCCGGCGAGGCGAGCATGGACATCCGGGCGGAAGGAGTACGGGTGCTGGGTCGAGTGAGCGAGCAGGAGAAGTGGGACGGGCTGGCCGGGGCGCTGGCGGCGGTGGTTCCTTCGGCGAAGGAGAGCCTGTCGCTCCTCGCGCTCGAGGCCTTCGCGGTGGGCACGCCGGTGCTCGGGAACGCGGAGAGCCCGGTGGTGCGCGGCCACCTGGAGCGGAGCCGCGCCGGGCTCGCGTACGAGGACGCCCCGGCCTTCGTCGGCGCGGTGGCGCGGCTGCAGCGGAACCGTGCGGCGATGGCCCGGGCGGCGCGGCGCTACGCGTCCCGGTACGGATGGGCCCGCGTGGTGGACGCCTACCGCGAGGAGATGGATGCGATCGTGAGGCCCGGATGAAGCTCCTCGGACGCGACATCGACGCCCGCTCGCTGCTCCAGGCCGCGCGGGAGCGGCTCGAGGCTCGGGGGATCCGCGAGGACGCGATGGCGGTGGACAACGAGCCCGAGCCCGTGCTCGAGCCGCTGTCGTTCCTGGTGCGTGCCCTGGAGGAGAACGAGGACCCCACCCTGCCGGTCTCCGCGAGCGAGCGCGGGGCGCCCGTCTCGGTGGTCCGCCGGGTGTTCCGGCTGGCCAGCCAGGCGCTGATCGACGAGGTGCTCGAGCGCCAGCGGCTGTTCAACGCCCGGGTCCGCGAGGCGGACGCCCAGCTCGCGGCCGAGGTGCTCCAGCTCCGCGCCCGGGTGGAGGCGCTGGAGTCCGCGGCGGCAAAGCAGCCCCGGGGCGCCCTGCTCGCTCCGCGCCGCCGGCCGAGGAAGCGCCGCACATGATCCGGAACCTCCGGGAGCTGTGGCAGTACCGGGCCCTGCTCTGGAACCTGACGCAGCGTGAGCTCAAGGCCCGCTACCGGGGCTCGGCGCTGGGGTTCCTCTGGACCTTCGTCAACCCGCTGCTCCTGATGGCGGTCTACGGGCTGGTCTTCGGAGTCATCCAGAAGAACAGCATTCCGCACTACACGTACTTCATCTTCGTCGGGCTGCTTCCCTGGCTCTGGTTCGCGTCGTCGGTGGGGAGCGGGGCGAGCACCATCAGCGACCGGCGGGATCTGCTGACCAAGGTGCGCTTCCCCGCCCAGGTGCTACCCACGACCGTGGTGGGGACGAACCTCATCAACTATCTGCTCTCGCTCCCGCTGATGGTGGGCCTCGGGGGGCTGGTGGGCATCTGGCCCGACGTGCATGCCCTCGCCTTCCCCCTGGTCCTTCTGGTGCAGCTGGTGTTCACCCTCGGGGTGACCTTCGTGGTCTCGGCGCTCAACGTGCGCTTCCGGGATCTACAGCACATCGTGGCGAACATCCTGACTCTCTGGTTCTTCGTCACCCCGGTGCTCTACATCCCCAACGCGGTACCGGAAACGGTGCGCCGCCTCTACCTGATCGCCAACCCGATGGCAGTCATCATCACCTCCTACCAGGGCATCTTCTACGAGCACCGGTGGCCTCACTGGCGGGCGTTGGCCATCGTGGCGCTCGGCTCGGTGGTGCTGCTCGCGCTCGCGGCCCAGGTGTTCGAGACTCGCCGCGAGGAGTTCGCGGAGCTCATCTGATGAGTGCCTCCGAGGCCATCGTCCTCACCGACGTGAGCAAGAACTTCCGGAAGAGCACCATCCGGAAGGAGCACACCACGCTGAAGAGCGAGCTGGTGCGCTGGCTGAAGCGGCAGAGGCGGCCCGAGGCTCCGTCGGCGGTCATCCCCGCGCTGCGGAACGTCTCCCTGTCGGTGCCCCGGGGGAAGACCTTCGGGCTGGTGGGACGGAACGGCTCGGGGAAGTCCACGTTGCTGAAGCTCGTCACCGGCATCTACGCCCCGACCAGCGGGACGGTGGAGGTGCACGGCCGCATCTCGGCCCTGCTCGAGCTGGGGGCCGGCTTTCACCCCGACTTCTCGGGGCGGGAGAACATCTTCGTCAATGGGATCATCCTCGGGATGTCGCGGCGGGAGATCCGCGCCCGGCTGGAGGAGATCATCGAGTTCTCGGAGCTCGGAGACTTCATCGACGAGCCGGTGCGGACCTACTCCAGCGGGATGTACGCCCGGCTGGCGTTCGCGGTGGCCACGCACGTCGATCCGGAGATCCTCCTCATCGACGAGATCCTCAGCGTGGGTGACGAGCACTTCGGGCGGAAGAGCGCGGCGAAGATGGAGGAATTCCGGAAGGCCGGGAAGACCATCCTCCTGGTCACCCACGACCTGACCACGCTCCAGCGCCGCTGCGACCAGGCGGCCTGGCTGGACGCCGGTGAGCTCCGGGCCTCGGGGGACCCGGTGGACGTCGTGGCCGCATACCGGGCGTCGGTGGCCGAGGCCGAGGTGGCGGCGATGGAGCAGCATGTGGCCCGGGCTCCGGTGCCGGTGCAGCCGCGCTCCGGTCCCCCGGCCGAGCCCGGGCGGCGCTGGGGAAGCTTCGATGCGGAGCTGAGCGGAGTGGAGATTCACGGGCCCAACGGCGCGCAGCACGTCTTCTCGTCCGACGCCCCGTTCCGGCTCCTCGCGCGGTACCAGCGCTACGGCGCGGTGGAGGCCCCTCAGCTCGAGCTGAGCATCCGCACCGACGGAGGCACCCTGGTGTGGAGCACCACGGAGAAGCTCCCCGAGGCGGAGGCGGCGTCGCTGGCCCTGGAGCTCCCGAGGCTCGGGCTCGGGGACGGGAACTACCTGGTGGACCTCTCGCTGGGGAATGCCGCCGGCGCGGTGTACGACGTTCATCGCGGCCTGCATGGCTTCGCGGTGCGGGCCCAGGACTCCGGCGGGCTCCTGGCGCCGGTGCATCGATGGTCGATCGAGCCGACGGCCGGCTGAGGGGACAGGAGCCGCTCAGCGAGCCCGGTCGCGCATCCGGTTGTACCAGCCACGCAGCCGGTCGAAGGTGAGCGGCGCCCGCCGCTCGATCCATCGCGGGCCCTGGTAACGCAGCTCGGCCAGCGCATCACGCACGTCGTCGAGCGAGCGAACGCCCCGCTCCGTCCGGAGATCCGGGATGTCGACCGAGGGTGGGCCGGCGACGCGCGCGACGGGCCCGGATGACCACGCCTCCGCAGCCCAGCGGCGGTGATCCTCGGGATGGGCTGGCAGCCACCCGGGAGCGCGGGCGGTAGCGACGAGGCACCGCCCCAGGAAGGCGGGATCGCGACCGAGTTCCTCGAGCGAGGGCGAGGCCGACGTGAAGCGTCGTGTCTTCCGGAGCGCGTACGGGGGCCTCCCCGGGACCGGGCGCCGAAGGACCCGTCGAGCGGGGGCGATGGCGCTGGCCGTCCCGCAGAGCGCGAGCGCGCGCGCCAGGTGATCCGGCGTCGCCACCGTGCCCGCCACCCAGACCGCGACCGCCTGGGCTTCGGCAGACCACCCGGGAGGTGTGCCGACCTGGAGCTCCGCTGCACCGCCGAGACGGGTGAGCCGCTCACAGGCCGCGCGAGCAAACCCCTCGTTCGCGGCTGGCACGGCCACCGAGACCGAGGGCACGACCTCATGCTGGGTGACTAGAGAGAAAAGGCTCTCCTCGAGGTCCCAGGGCTCGTCGGTCCAGGCGACGAGGTGAACGTGGATGCGCGGCGCGGCGCTCACCAGCGCGACCTCGCGAACCGGACGCCGTGCGCGAAGTCCGCGACAATGCGGTCGGCGCCGGCGACGGACACCGGCCGCTCGCTCTCCACGGGCTTCCGGGTGCGCGCTCGGAGGAGGCGGTCGTACCGCCGCGCGAACACCGTGTTCCCCCACTTCCGCCCGAGGTACGCCGCGCTCTGCAGGACGCGCAGCTCGCGCTCCAGGGTGAGCGGGCGGTGCTCCACCCAGTGGTGGACGAGCGCGCCCGGCGCGGTTCGGGTGCGGAGCCCGGCAGCACGCACGCGCCACGAGAGGTCCACGTCCTCGGCGTACATGAACAAGGCCTCATCGAACCCTCCGGTGGCGGTGAAGGCCGCCGGGCGAACGAGCAACGCGGTCCCGGCGCACCAGGGGGTGTCGCCGGTTTCCGGGTCGTAGGGCTTGGGGTGCTCCTCGGGGAACGTTCGCGCGTCGACGAGGCCCGTCTCCGCCGGGGCCGCGGAGGCCCAGAGCTCGGAGAGGCACCGCGGGTGCAGCACGGCGTCGGGGTTCAGGCAGAGGTACGCGTCGGCCCCGGCGGAGAAGGCCTCGCGCATCGCCCGGTTGTGCGTGGCGCCGTAGCCGCGGTTGGCGCCGGTCCACGCGTAGACGCCCTTGCCCAGGAGCTCGGCCGTCAGCGGCTCGAGCCGCCGATCCGCCGAGTTGTCCAGCACCCTCGACTCGACGCTGAGACCCGGGGCGAGCTCGGAGGCGTGCAGTGAGCGCGCGACCCGCTCGAGCTCCGCGCAGGTGTTCTCGAACAGCACGATGCCGATCCGGAGCAGCGGCACGTCAGGCGGACCAGGGTCGCCGCTCGCGAGGTGGCCAGGCCAGGCGGGGCACCTTCGATGTCAGCGAGAGGTTGGGACTGTGGTACGGATCATCCACCAGCGCGGAGGCCCAGCGGGCACGGAGCGCGGCGATCTCGCGTTCGGCCCGCGCCCGCTGCGCGGGAGCGAGGTCCCTGCCCCGGCTGGCGGATTCGTGGTGCACCAGTCGGGCATGCGGCGTCCAGACGTTCCGGTGTCCGCGCTCGCGGAGCTTGAGGCAGAAGTCGACGTCGTTGAAGGAGACCGGGAACGCCTCCTCGTCCAGGCCTCCCACCTCGAGATAGAGGACGCGCCGCACGACGAGGCAGGCCGCGGTGACCGCCGAGACCTCGCGCCGCACCAGGAGCTGCTGCGCGACTCCGGGCGAGTCGCCGGGTGCTCCGGCGTAGGCATGGTCCGCAAGCCCGTACAGACCGACCAGGATCCCGCCGTGCTGGATCCGCCCGTCCGGATAGAGGAGCTTCGCCCCCACCGCGCCCACTCCCGGCTGAAGCGCGACGGAGACCATCTCCTCCAGCCACTCGGGGTGCAGGGCCTCGATGTCGTTGTTGAGCAGGCAGATCAGGTCAGCGTCAGTCCGGGCGACCGCGGCGTTGTTCAGCGCCGAGAAGTTGAACGGGCGCGGGTCGCGGTGGAGGACCACCTCGCCAGCGCGGGACAAAGCGTCGAAGGCCTCGAGCGCCTCGGGTTCGTCGCTGCCGTTGTCCACGAGGTGGATCTCGAACCCGGTATACCGGGTGAGTCGCCGCACGCTCCCGACGCAGGTCTCGACCAGCGCGCGGGCGTTCCGGGTGGGAACCACGATGGCCACCCGCGGCGAGGGGCTCGGGAGCCGGTAGCGGACATGGTGGAGTCCGGGTGCGAGCCCTGGACCGACGTCGGCAGGCGTACCGATCGCCTCGAGGTGCCTGGCGAGCGCCGCACGCTCGCCGTCCTCGTCGACCGCAGCCTCGGCACCCAGCGTGGCGAGCACCACCGGAAGGCGGCGGACGCGTCCGGGGGGCAGCCGCGTCGTGCACGTCAACGCCCATGCGTACAGCCCGGCGTCGTCCAGGGTCGCCTCGGGGACCACGGGTGCGTTCGCGCGGCGCAAGGCCACGAGCCCGCGGAGGACGTTCCTGCTCCGGAGCAGTTCGGGCCCGAGCACCGGCTTGAAATCGGGGCGGGTTCGGCGGCCCGCCTCGAGGCGGTCGTCGTCCGCGTGGAGCAGTGTCAGCCCCGGCTCCTCCGCGAACACGGAGACCAGAGTCGCGAGCGCGTGCGAGGCGAGGCGGACGCCGGGGTCGAGCGGGACGACGATGTCGGCGGCGGCCTCCGGAAACGACCGGACAATCTCCACCTGGCCCGGGAGCTGGGCGGCCAGGTCAGTCTCGTCGTCTCTCGGCGGCGTGACCAGGCTGACCCGGAGTCCGGAGCCAACGGCTCTGGCCCGCAGGCGTTCCATCGCCGCCGGGGAGGGCACCTCGAAGGTGTGGAGCCACCGGGCGTAGCTCGCACGATCGACGCCCTCGAGGAGTGGCCACCCGACGCGACTTGGGTGGGACCACCCGGGGCGGGCTCCGTCGAACGCGCGGCGCAGCTCGGCCAGGGCGCGGCTCCCCTTGCGGAGGAGCACCCCCGCGCTCCGGAGCGCCCCGATCTCCTTCAGGTCGAGCACGAGCTCGCCCAGAGCGTCGGGCTCGGGCCGCACACGTGCGACGAGATCGCGCAGGCCGTGCGGAAGCTCGAGCTCCAGCAGGCCGGGGCCGCTCTGTGGCTCGAGCCAGACCGACCAGGGGGTGGAGGACCCGGCGCTCCACATCGCGCCCTCGAGCATCACGGCGTCCCACCGTGGCCATCCGAGCGGGCGGAGGAGCACGCGCCCATGGGGGAGCCGGGCTGGCGGCGGTCTGGGCCGGAATCCACCGTCTGTCCCCCTCGCGAGGCGGAGGCGCGCGTGCCGGGGCAGGAGCGCGCGCCGGACGGCGAAGGCGGGTGGGAGGAGCCAGTCCGGGAGGAGCTCGCGCACGTCAACCGGGGTAGGAGGGCAGCACGGGCGCCTCACGGAGGGCCGGCGCCACGCGATCCTTCGGCGAGAGCAAAGGCTCGCTCAGCGGCCACGGGATCCCGATGGACGGGTCGTTCCAGGCAATGCTCCGTTCGCACTCCGGCGCGTAGACCTCGGTGCACTTGTAGAAGAAGTCCGCCGAGTCGCTCAGCACGCAGAATCCGTGCGCGAATCCCGGTGGGATCCACAGCTGGCGAGGCGCGCTCTCCGACAGCTCGAGCGCGACCCACCGGCCGAAGCGCGGCGAACCCCGCCGGACGTCCACCGCGACGTCCCACACCACCCCGCGGAGCACTTGAACCAGCTTCCCCTGGGCCTTCGGCTCCTGGAAGTGGAGACCACGGAGCGTGCCCCGAGCCGACCGCGAGAGGTTGTCCTGGACGAAGGGACCGGGAATGCCGGCCTCGGCGTAGCGCCTCGCCTGGAAGGACTCGAAGAAGAAGCCCCGCGAGTCGCCGTGTACCTTCGGCTCGATGATCAGCACTTCGGGGAGATCGCTCGGGACGACCTTCATCCCATCGCCCCCCGGTTCTCGAGGAGGTCGAGCAGGTACCGCCCGTAGTCGTTCTTCCGCATCGGCTCGGCGAGGGCCCGGAGCTGCTCGGGGCCGATGTAGCCCATGCGGAACGCGATCTCCTCGACGCACGAGACCTTGAGTCCCTGCCGCCGCTCGACGATCTCGATGAAGGTCGACGCGTTCTGGAGCGACTCGTGGGTTCCGGTGTCGAGCCAGGCGAACCCGCGGCCGAGCACCTCGACGTTCAGGTCTCCCCCGTCGAGATAGGCGCGATTCACGTCGGTGATCTCCAGCTCCCCCCGTGCAGAGGGCTTCAGCCCGGCGGCGATGTCGAGCACCCGGTTGTCGTAGAAGTAGAGCCCGGTCACCGCGTAATTCGAGCGCGGCCTCGCCGGCTTCTCCTCGATGGAGATGGCCCGACCCTCGGGGCCGAGCTCCACCACCCCGTAACGCTCGGGGTCCCGTACGTAGTAGGCGAAGACCGTCGCCCCGGTGGTGCGCGCGGCCGCGGCCTTGAGGTGCTCGGGCAATCCGTGGCCGTGGAAGATGTTGTCCCCGAGGACCAGCGCGACCCGGTCCTTCCCCACGAAGTTCCGGCCGATGATGAAGGCCTGCGCCAGCCCCTCGGGGCGCGGCTGCTCGGCGTACTCGAACCGGAGGCCCCACTGCTGCCCGGTGCCGAGCAGCTCGCGGAAGCGCGGAAGGTCCTGCGGGGTGGAGATGATGAGGACATCCCGGATGCCCGCGAGCATCAGCGTGCTCAGCGGGTAATAGATCATCGGCTTGTCGTAGACCGGGAGCAGCTGCTTGCTGACCACGCGGGTCAGAGGATAGAGCCGCGTGCCCGAGCCGCCGGCGAGGATGATGCCCTTCACGCGCGACCCTCCACCTCGGCGCGGAATTGCTCGAGCGAGGCTCGGAGTCCGAGCGGCCTGGCCTTCAGCGCGCCGAGCGCCTTGTCCACGCGCAACCCGCTCCTCGGCGGACGCGGGCTGGCCATGCTCGCATCGGCAAGCGTGATGGGCACCAGCAGCCGGCGATCGAGACCGAACACGTCCGCCAGAGCTTCCCCGAACTCCATCCGGTTGACCACCTCGGCGCCGGCCACGTTCCAGATGCCGGGGAGCCGCCGCTCGGCCAGCTCGGCCAGCTGCTCGGCGACGTTGAGCGCCAGGCTGGGCGAGACGTACTGGTCGACGAACAGCCGTGCCGTCTCGCCTTCCCGGAGCGTGCCGAGGAGCCAGCTGCCGAAGTTGGGCCGCTGAGACGGAGGGTACCCGTACACCACGGCGGTCCGGGCGATGGCCCAGCTGCCGGCGAGCAGCCGGACGGCCTCCTCGCCCAGCCACTTGGTCCGGGCGTACACCCCGAAGGGATTCGGTCTGGCCTCCTCGTCGTACGGACCCTCCAGGCCGTCGAACACGTAGTCCGTCGAGACGTGAATCAGGTGAGCGCCACCAGAGCGCGCATGGCTTGCAACGTGAGCAGCGGCGAGCACGTTGGCCGCCCACGCCGCGTCGGGATTGCGCTCGCAGGCGTCCACCTCGGTCATCGAGGCGGTGTGGACGACGACCTCGGGCCGCGCGGCGGCGAGTGCCCGTCCCACGCCGTCGTGATCGGAGAGGTCGCAGCTCAGATAGTCGAAGTCCCCCACGGTCCGCCGCTCGCCTCGCGCCACCGCGGTGACCACGTGGCCCTGCATCACCAGGAGTCGGCAGAGGCGGCTGCCGACGAGGCCGTTGGCTCCGGTGACCGTGATCCGCATCCGAGAGAGACTACTCGTCCAGCCGGCCGCGGTACTGCGTCTCGTAGTAGCGCCGGTACGCGCCGCTCTTCACGTGCTTCCACCAGTCGGGGTGGTCGACGTACCAGCGCACGGTCGTCTCGAGCCCCTGCTGGAACGTGCGGCGCGGCGTCCAGCCGAGCTCGGTGCGGACCTTGGTGGGGTCGATGGCGTAGCGTCGGTCGTGGCCCGGACGATCCTTCACGAGGCGGATGAGGCTCTCGGGCTTCTTCAGGGCGGCGAGCAGCATCTTCACCAGCTCGAGGTTGCGCTGCTCGGCGCCGCCGCCGATGTTGTAGACCTCGCCTGCTCTCCCCCGCTCGAGCACCGCCACCAGAGCCCGGCAGTGGTCCTCGACGTGGATCCAGTCACGGACGTTCCCGCCGTCGCCGTAGACAGGGAGCGGCTCATCGTGCAGCGCGTTCACTACCATCAAGGGAATGAGCTTTTCGGGGAACTGGTAGGGGCCGTAGTTGTTCGAGCAGCGGGTGACGACGACGTCGAGGCCGAAGGTGTGGTGGAAAGCGAGCGCGAGCAGGTCGGCGGCGGCCTTCGAGGCGGAGTACGGGCTGGACGGCTGGATCGGCGAGTTCTCGGTGAACGCGCCGGTGGGCCCGAGCGAGCCGTAGACCTCGTCGGTGGAGACCATCACGAAGCGACGGACCTTTTGCCGGTGGCAAGCTTCCAGCAGCACCTGGGTCCCGAGCACGTTGGTCCGGACGAAGAGCTCGGGGCCGAGGATGGAACGGTCGACGTGGCTCTCGGCGGCGAGGTGGAGCACAGCCTCGATCCGGTGCTGGGCGAGCAGGTACTCCACCAGCTCACGGTTGCTGATGTCGGCCCGGACGAAGACGTGCCCCCGGTCACTCTCAAGGTCGGCAAGGTTCTCGAGGTTCCCGGCGTAGGTGAGGAG
>DATKKF010000112.1:0-23454 GCA_035543115.1 Myxococcaceae bacterium | reverse complement strand
CAAGAGAAGGCGGAGAAGCTCGAGGTGAACGCGCCACATTTTCCGTGGAGGAAGTCGAGGCCATGAGCCGGGCCATCTCGCCTTCCTCGTCGAAGCCGTACGGCCTGGAGCGCGTCTGCAGCGTCTGGCGCGTGAGTCGTGCCACGGTGTACCGCCGTCGACGACCCGCGAGCCCGCTACGCCTCGTGGGCAAGCGCGGACCGAAGACGCAGGTGTCCGACGAGGAGTTGCTCGCGCTCATCCGCGAGGACCTGGCGACGACCGAGTGGGTCGGCGAGGGACATCGGAAAGTCTGGGGGCGAGGCGGAGTTGCTCGCGCCCAGCCGTGCGCGGCGAGAGCTTGGACCACGGACGCACGACGGCACCATCATCCCGGAGGCACCGAACCAGATGTGGGGCACCGACGCGACCGCCGCATTCACCGAGGAGGACGGCCAGGTGACCGTCTTCCTCGCCGTGGACCACTGCACCGCCGAGTGCGTCGGCGTCCACGCGGCGAAGCCGGGCACCCGCTACGAGGCGCTCGAACCCATCCACCAGGGCGTGCGCTCGCGCTTCGGCGCCATCGCTGCGCTGGTCGCCGTCGGCCTCTCGGTCCGACACGACCACGGGAGCCAGTACGTCAGCGACGCCTTCCAGGAGCAGCTCGCCTTCCTCGGCCTCGAGTCGAGCCCTGCCTTCGTCCGTGCTCCCGAGGGGAACGGCTGCGTCGAGCGGCTGATCCGGACGCTGAAGGAGCAGCTGCTGTGGCTCCGGCCCTTCCGGAACGTGGAGGAACTCCGGCTCGCGCTGCTCGCGTGGGCGGCTCGGTACAACAGCTCCTGGCTCATCGAGCGCCACGGCTTCCTCACCCCTACCCAGGCACGGGAGGCCTACGAGATCGCAGCGCAGGCAGCGTGAATGCTATCAACCCGGTGTCTCATCAACCGAGAGCGCAACAGGACGAGCTCCGTCTCGGCATCATCGTACTGGCCGGGCAGCCGCAATGGCACCCACGTGGGAGTGACAACGACGGGAGTCGTGCCCGACTGATACCGGCGGTACTCGTAACCCTCGATGGCAAGCCCTTTGTAGGTACTGCTCCCCGAGCCCGAGTAGTAGCGGACCTGGAGTTTTCCGTCGGTCGGAGCCTGTATCCACTTCGAGGCCCGGCGTCCTCCGCCGCGCCGTTTCCGTAGACTCGGGCGCTGGACCAGTCAGTCGCGGACTGTTCGCTCAAGTTGGTATCTGGCCTTGTGACTACGGCGTAGTCGTTGATGCCTGCGGTGTCGACCAACGCGAACCGAATCCGAAGCTGGAGCGCTGCGGCGCCAGCGACTCCTCCGGGATTCGCCGGCTGAGCAAGCTGCGCCAAAATTAGCCCGGGGCTCGCTGTATAGGGATGGGCAGTTTCACCGATGAGCGTCGCCCGGTTCACGTTTCCGAACGGGTCATTCTCGCTTCGTGGAGCGCGACTTCACCCGGTACGTCGAGTGCGGAGTGCTGGCGCACGGCTTCGCGCGGCTGGCCTGTGCAGGCTGCCACGCCGAGGTGCTGGTCCCCTTCTCCTGCAAGTCACGTGGGGTGTGCCCCTCCTGTGGAGCTGGACAGCGACCCGGCGGCGCTCAGCTGCAACTACTCGATGTGCGGCCGGGCGGGGACCCTCCTGAGCTTCGTCCCGGCGCCGCGGTTCCGCCTCGAGAAGGGTGAGGGCGCCACCACCGATTACCTCTTCAACAAGCACCACATCCATCACCTGTTCTGCCGGACGTGCGGCATCAAGTCCTTCGCCCGTGGGCAGGCCGCGATGGCCAGGAGATGGTCGCGGTCAACGTGCTGCCTGGACGGCTTCGAGCCGGGGCAGTTCCGGATCACCGAGTTCGACGGCCGGAGCCGCTGAGCCGCTGCGGGAGAGCCTGTCGTGGGCGGGGAGGAGGCTGATGCGAGCCGCGCAAGAATTGCGCTCTGCAGGAGCCGCCACTCCGCTCATCGAAAATCTGGATGCGGAGGTCCAGAATTGGTTAGAGTGTCGCCCATGCTCTCCCAGACGACGGAGTACGCGCTTCGCCTGGTGGTTCAGCTGGCAGCCCAGCATGACAGGCCGGTCACCATCCCGGAGCTGGCCCGGACCACCAGGATTCCCGAGGACTACCTGGCCAAGGTGCTCCGCCAGCTCGCCCGCGCCGGACTGGTGCGGTCGCAGCGAGGGCCGAACGGGGGATCGACCCTGGCCCGGGCGCCGGAGGAGGTCTCCGTCCTCGACGTGGTCCAGGCGGTCGACCCGCTGAAGCGGATCGAGGTCTGTCCGCTCGGGCTCCGCAGCCACGGAGCGAACCTCTGCCCCCTGCACCGTCGTCTGGACCAGGCCATCGCCTCCGTCGAGGCGGCGTTCCGGCAGTCCTCCCTGGCCGAGATCCTCGAGGACCCGAGAGGCAGCAGGCCCCTCTGCGAGGAGCGCGGACGGCGCGCCGGAGGAGGTCGGTCATGAGCGCGCAGAGCATGGAACGCCCGTTGCACCTCCGGTACTTCGCCGCCGCCATCGCCACCGTCATCACCGTGGGGGCCGGGTGGGGCGTCTGGCTGCTCTTCCAGGTCGCCCTCGCGGGTCGCTTCACCGGCGTGTCGCTCCAGGAAGTCAACGCCCACGGTCAGGCGCAGATCGACGGGTGGGTGGGGCTGTTCATCATGGGCTTCGCGCTCCAGATGTTCCCCCCGGTCTGGCACGCGCGCCTCGCCGGACGGCAGTGGAGGCGGGTGCCGCTGGTGACGATGCTCGTCGGCGTCATCCTGCGCTCGGTGGCGATGAGCGTGCCGCTCGGCCCGTCCGGACCACCGCTGACCCTCGTCGGGAGCGTGCTCCAGGTCGGGGCGACGGGCCTGTTCGGCGGGATGCTGGTCCTCACCTACCGCCGGAGCATCGAGCGGTTCCAGCCGTGGATGGGCTTCGTCTTCCTGGCGGTGGCCTGCTTCGTGGCGCAGGCAGCGCTCGACGGCTGGCACACCTGGCGGACGATGGTCGCCCCGGACCGCGAGGCGCTCCTGGCACAGGTCTCGACCTTCCAGGCGCCGCTCCGGGACCTGCAGATCCACGGGCTCGCGCTGTGCATGATCCTCGGCGTCTCCCAGAGATTCCTGCCGCCGTTCCTTGGCATCCCCGACACCTCGGCGCGCCGGGGCTGGCTCGGCCTCTGTTCCATCGGGGCGGGCCTGGTGCTCGAGTCGACGCTCTTCGTCGCGCTCCGGAGGACGGGAGACCACCGGTGGGCGGCCGGGATGTTCCTCGGCTGGGTGCTGCTGGCGGTGGGTTGCGTGGTGGTGGCGGTCCCGTGGAAGCTCTGGAGACGGCCCGCGCGGAACGCACGCAGCGGCGCGTTCATCCGCCTTGCCTACGCCTGGCTCGGCCTCTCGCTGGCCATGCTGCTCTTCCTGCCCGTGTACCAGGCCATGAGTGGGCTTCCGTTCAGCCACGCGTACTACGGCGCGATCCGCCACGCGGTGAC
The DNA here is from genome assembly GCA_035543115.1 of Myxococcaceae bacterium. Classification (GTDB taxonomy): domain Bacteria; phylum Myxococcota; class Myxococcia; order Myxococcales; family Myxococcaceae; genus RPRB01. The sequence goes on along the minus strand of DATKKF010000112.1, from coordinate 19,975 downwards.
CGTGGGATTCGTGTCCCAGATGATCGTCGGTGTCTCCACCCTGGTGGTGCCACTCACGCCGCGCACGGCCACGCTCCGACCGACGCTGCTCCTGATCAACTTCGGCTGCTTCCTCCGGGTCAGCCTCCAGGTGGCCTCGGACTGGACCCCGCATGCCTTCCACCTGATCGGCATCAGCGGGCTGCTCGAGCTCACTGCACTGGTCCTCTGGGCAGGCGTTCTCTACCGGGGGCTCGTCGGCCGCCAGCCGGGCACCTCACAGGTCCCGGCGTACCTCTCGCTGGGGAGGTCGTGACGAGGGCCCGCACCGAGGATCGTCCGGGGCCTCAGCTTGCCGCGGGCGCCGCCGCTCCGGTCGCTTCGCCAGGAGCTTCTTCATCCAGTCCGGCGCGTCCTTGAGCGCGGTGGCGGTGTTCTGCTGCCGGAGGCTCCGGGCTGCGGCGATGCTCGGGAGGTCCGGCCCGAGCTGCGCGGTGGTCGTCTTCACCCGCCTGCGGCGCTGACCAGGCCGGACGATCGGACTCGGGGTTGCGCTTCCCCTTCAGCTGCCCCGAGCCGGTCTTTCCCTTCCGGTCGATGCCGGCGAGCGCCAGGCTGTCGCTGCTCTTGCCCACCTCGAGGTGCCGCTGCTCCTCGAAGCGGTAGACGGAGGAGAGGCTCAGCTCGAACACCACGTCGTTCACCTCGGCGACTCCGACGCCCCCCTTGTTCCCGACCAGGCCCGAGACCTTCTTCGTCGAGAGATGGGCGACGACCACCACGTCGACCTCGCCGCCGGCGTCGCGAAGCCTGCGGGTGAGCGGGGCGTCCACCGCGGTGCGGGGTGTCTCCTTGCCGAAGGGCGACGACGCTTCGCCCTCCGACCGGGCCTCGGCCAGCAGGCTCACCTGCGAGTAGGGCACGAGCTGGAGGCGGGGTCGCCCTGGAGCGCCTGCTCGAGCATCTGGCGGTAGGTCGTGGTGAGCGGCGCGAGCTCGGGCGACTCGGTCGTGGGGCCGATCAGCACCAGACGGATGGGCTCCGACGCCGGCCGCTTCGGCGCCTGGAGGTACGCCTCGTCGACGCGCTTCTGCGCATCCGCCGCAGACTGCGCCGCGCCCTGTCGTGCGGCCACCTTGTCCGGCGGTCCCTCCCAGCTCACCACCCCGTCCCGCTCCACGCGGCAGACGCCGTCGCCGTAGCAGGTCTTCTGGACGCTCGCGCAGCCGCCGAGGATCAGCGGGGCGGAGAGGAGGAGGGGAGAGAGACGCATCGGGAGCTCCGGGAGGGAGGAGCCATGGATCGGTTCCACGCCGCCTCCGCAGCGCCCAAGGTGTGTGGCCTTCGCCGATGTGCCTCCCTGCGCGGAGGACCCACATCGGCGGTGATCGCCCCGGTGCGTACACTCTGCAGCGCGTGTCTGGACCCCGACTTCTGGCATTGCTGGTGACGATGGGCTGCGCCAGCAGCTGGGCGACCACCTATCCGGTCGGCGCGGCCCGGACCTGGAAGACGCCCTGCGCGCTTGCGGCCGGTGTGACGCTGCAGCCAGGAGACGTCATCGAGGTCGACCCCGGCACGTACACCGATGCCTGTCAGCTCAAGGCATCCGGGACCGAGGCATTACCCATCGTCCTGCGCGGGCTGCCCGGACCTCGGCCGGTGTTCGACGCCACCGCGCTCGACCTCTCCGGTTCCGGACCGGTGCCGCGCGCCATCTTCCAGTTCACCGGGGGAAGCCACTGGCTGGTGCAGCACCTGGAGCTGCAGCACGCGCACAATGCATCCGACAACGGCGCGGCCTTCCGGGTGACGGCGGGGTCACTGGACATCGTGATCGAGGACGTCTCGGTGCACGACTGCCAGGACGGCTTCATGTCCGATGGGGTTGCCACCCTCACCGTCAGGAACAGCGACGTGTTCCGGAACGGCGTTGCGGGCTTCTCGCACAACTTCTACGTGCAGGGCGACTCCATCGTCCTGGTGGGCAACCACATCCACGATTCGGTGCACGGGCAGAACGTGAAAGTCCGCTCGCACCACGCGCTCCTGGCCTACAACCTCATCGAGAACGCGGGCAACTACGAGATCGACCTCATCCAGAACTCGCCGCAGACCGACGCGCCCAACGCCAACGTGACGCTGCTGGGGAACGTGATCATCCGCCCGGCGACCTCGGACAACAACAGCCAGGTCATCCTCTGGGGCACCGACAACGCGGCGGACCCCGGGCGGAACGGGAGCCTCTACGCGGTCGGCAACACCTTCATCCTCGCCAACGCCTCGAACCGTCTCTTCCACGCCATCAACCCCGCTGCGGGAAGCAAGATCCACCTCGTCAACAGCATCGTGCATGCGACGGTGAGCGGGACGGGGCTGGCCACGGACGCGACGACCTCTGCCATCCTCGTGGGGAGCAACGACTGGATCTCCAGCGCGGTGACGCCCGCGGGGACGCTCACCTCGGTGCTCGGCGGCTCGAGCCCCGGGGTCGTGAGCGCGACCGATCTCCACCTCACGGCGGGGTCTCCGGCCATCGGCGCCGGGATGGCAGGCGTGACGGCCGTGGACGGAGCAGGGAACGTGGTGAGCGCCGTGCCGGACCAGGAGTTCTCCGCACCGCTCGGCACGCGCCCGCGAGCGGCGGCAGCGGCGCTCGACCTCGGGGCCTACGGCTTCACCACGGCGCCGCCCGATGCCAGCACACAGGATGCGGGGTCGCCCGGCAACGGGGCGCCCGACGCCGGGACGGGCGACGTCCTCTCCGGCCCAGCCGCAGGGGACATCACCGGCAGCTGCGCGACCTCGCCGGGAGCGTTCCCCTGGCTCGCGCTGGCGGTGCTCGGCGCCCTCGGCCTGCGACGCCGTTCAGTGAACAGCTGACCCGCGATTCCAGGGTCCGTGACTTCATCGGGCGCGTCGGCGTGCTCCCGACCAGCTCCCGGAGCGTGCTGGCCCTCCGCTACGACTGGCGGAACAACCCCGTGCTCTTCCTCCACAGCTTCGACCCCAAGGCCCAGACGGTGACGTTCGGGGCGGGGAGCTCGGAGGGGGCGATGCTGGCGAACCTCCTCTCCGGCGACTACAGCCGGGCGGATGGGCGCGGCCAGCACCGGGTCGAGCTCGAGGGGTACGGGTACCGGTGGTACCGCGTGGGCGGGCTCGACTACATCCTCCGGCGCTCGCGCTGACGCGGGCCCAGGAGGTCCTCCAGGAAGTACGCCGACAGCTCCGCGCGCCCCGCGAGCCCGGCCTTCCGGTAGACGGCCAGCGATTGATGCCGGACGGTGCGCTCGCTCGTCTCCCGGAGCCCGGCGATCTCGCGCAGGGAGAGCCCCTTGAGGAGCAGCAGCGCCACCTCGCGCTCCGCCTCGGTCACCCTCACCGACCGCTTGCCGGCCCGGGCCTGGCTGGTGGCCCTCGTCCTGCAAGGCGTCATCCTGGGTGCGGGACTGTTCTAACTTCGGCGGCGGTGAGCACCTCCCCGGTTGCCTCCTCGCACCGTCGCTCCGCACCTCACGGGCCGAAGCGACTCCCCCACTACCCAGGCCCCGGTTCGAAAACCCGGGTTGTTCTTCCTTGGATCCTCCGGCCCCTTCACCGTGAGGCTGGGCCTCCGGCTCCGGGAGTGGGGGGCACCGGACATCCCGCCCTGAGCCACGGTGCAAGCTGGCAGCCGGTCGATCCGGTGTTATTAGTTGGGAACCCATGGAAGTCTCTTCCTCGTCCGCCGGCACCCTCCGGGCGCTCCGCCGCCTGGTCCGTGCGCTGCGGCTCGCCGACCGAGCTGCCGAGTCTCGCCTGGGCCTCAGTGCCGCTCAGCTGTTCGTCCTCGAACGCCTCGCCGAGGGACCGGTGGGCTCGATGGCCGAGCTGGCCGGACGGACCCTCACCGATGCCAGCTCGGTCTCGGTGGTGGTGCAGCGCCTCTCCGAGCGAGGCCTGGTGGTGCGAGCGACCGCATCCGACGATGCCCGGCGCACCACCCTCCGGCTCTCCTCGGCGGGTCGGCGACTCCTCACCACGGCGCCCCGGTCTCCGCAGGCGGAGCTCCTGGAGGCGATGGAGCAGCTGAGCGCTCCGGAGCGGAGGGAGCTGGAGCGGCTCCTGGAACGGGTGGTTCGCGGGATGGGCATCGACGAGAACGCGCCGACCCCCATGTTCTTCGAGGGGGAGCGGAGGGGAGGGCGGCGACGCACCCGCGCTCCCTCGACGCGCGCCCGGACGAGGATCCGTGGCTGAACGGGCCTCCCGGACGGGTTCCACCACCGAGGGGCTACCGGTTGCGCCATCGCTCGGGCCGGAGCTGGCCTCCGCCCACATCGCCCCGCATGCGGCGAACGTCACGCGGCGGACGGTCTACGTCTGCGCCCTGGCGGTACTGGTGGCCCTCGGAGCAGCGGGCGTGGCCCAGGCGCTTCAGCGGCTGATCGCCCTGGTGACCAACCTCGCCTTCCGCGGAACGCTCTCCCTGGACAGGCTCGGGCCGACGACCTCCCACCTCGGGCCGTGGGTGATCCTCATCCCGCCCATCGGAGGGCTGGTGGTGGGGATCATGGCCCGCTACGGCTCTCAGGCCATCCGGGGCCACGGCATCCCGGAGGCGATGGAGCAGATCCTCACCAACGAGAGCCGCATCCCTGTCCGGATGACGTTCCTTAAGCCGCTGTCGTCCGCGGTGGCGATCGGGACCGGCGGCCCGTTCGGAGCGGAGGGGCCGATCATCGCCACCGGCGGAGCGCTGGGCTCGGTGCTCGGCCAGGTGCTCACCGTGACCGCAGCAGAGCGAAAGACCCTGCTCGCCGCGGGAGCGGCCGCGGGCATGGCAGCCACCTTCGGGAGCCCGGTCTCGGCGGTTCTCCTCGCCATCGAGCTCCTCCTCTTCGAGTACCGGCCCCGCTCCCTCATTCCGGTCTCGCTCGCCGCGGCCACCGCGACCGGCGTGCGCTTCGCATGGGCAGGCTCGGCGCCGGCGTTCCACAGCACGAGCTTCATCGAGCCGAGCGGCAGCGCCCTCATGCTCTACGTCCTGCTCGGGGGCCTGGTGGGCGTGGTGTCGGTGGTAGTGACCCGGGCGGTCTACCGGATCGAGGACGCCTTCGAGCGGCTGCCGATCCACTGGATGTGGTGGCCGGCGCTCGGGGCCATCCCGGTTGGCATCATCGGCTACTTCGCCCCGAGGACCCTCGGTGTCGGGTACGACAACATCGACGCCGTGCTCACCGGGGCGCTGGCCACCGGGCCGCTCCTCGCGCTCTGCCTTCTGAAGTTCGCCAGCTGGTCCATCGCTCTCGGGAGCGGAACCTCGGGCGGAACGCTCGCCCCGCTGTTCACCATCGGCGGAGCGCTGGGGGCGCTCATCGGCACCGGGATGGCGGCGATGCTGCCGGCTGCAGGAGTGGACCCCCGGGTGGCCGCGCTCGTCGGGATGGCGGCGATGTTCGCGGGGGCCTCACGAGCGCTGCTCGCCTCGGTGGTGTTCGCGTTCGAGACCACGCGCCAGCCGCTCGGCCTGCTCCCACTCCTCGGCGGGTGCAGCGTCGCCTGGCTCGTCTCGGCCGCGCTGATGAAGCACAGCATCATGACCGAGCGAATCGCCCGACGAGGCCGGGTGGTGCCGGCGGAGTACGCGGCGGACTGGCTGGCGCAGTGGCACGCGGGTGAGTTCTCCAGCCGTCCGGTGGTCACCCTCGGTGCCGGCGAGTCGGTCGGTGAGGCACTTCTCCGGCTCGGCAACGTCAGCCACCAGGGCTTCCCGGTGCTGGACGACCGGCACAGGGTGGTGGGCGTCGTGATGCGCCGCCAGCTCGCCAGCGCCCCGCATGGACGCCGCGTCGTGGAGCTCGTCGATCGCCCGGCGATCACCGTGCATGCCTCGGACACGCTCCGGCACGCGGCGGACGTCATGGCACACGCCGGCGTGGGACGCCTGCCGGTTCTCTCCGACGGACCCGACGCGGCGCTGCTCGGAATGCTCACCCGGAGCGATCTGGTCGGCGCCCACCGGCCTCGCCTCAGGGCGGAGCGCGTCGCCGCACGCGCGCTCGCCAGAGGATGACGAAGGCCAGAGACGGCGCGGCCACCGCCACCAGTGACGTGACGAGGTCTGCCACCCCGCGCAACCGGGGGAGATTCCAGGCGAGGACCTCGCCCAGCGTCACCGCGGCGTCGATGCCCACCGCCGCGACGACGATGCGGGACAGCCGGTCGCTCCACCGCACCGACAGCCGGAACAGCGCAGCGACGAGCACCGCGTCGAACGCCACCCACATCCAGCGCACCCAGGGCGCAGGGAAGTGCCAGGAATCGGCGAGGGCGAGGAGCGCTGTCCAGGGGACGAGCAGCGCCGCGAGGAGGCGCACGACGATGGTGGGCCCGCGGAGCAGCGTCCGCAGTCCGAAGGACAGCGGGCGCTCCCGCGCGAACGCCTCGAGCACGTCGAGGACGGTTCGGATCGCACCCTGGCCGGGTGGATAGACGAGGTGGATCGGCCGCCAGCGGGTGGGGCGAAGGCGAGCTTTGAAGGCACGAAGGCCCTCGAAGTCGAACAGCACCGAGCCCGCCGAGCGCGCCAGCCGGAGCGCGGGAACGACCTGCCCGGCGAGCGGAGCGAGTCCCAGGGTCACCATCGCCGAGCCAGCGCCCTCCGAGTCGGACCCGGCGTCCCGCATCGCCTGATCGACCAGCAGCTCGGTCGTGCCGTTCGGGGCGTCGGGAGCGCGGATCAGGTTCTGCAGCAACCAGCCGGGGCGGGCGAAGATGGGAGCAGCGCTGAGGAACGCGACCAGCCGCCTGTCCTGCTCGGCGAGGAACACCCGGTGCTCCTCGCGCAAGGTCAGCGGATCGACCTGGACCAGGAAGCCCATCGGCGGCATCTCGTGCCGTTCGAGCCAGGCTCGCACCAGCGCCTCGAGCTGTTGCCGCAGCGGGGACGAGCCCACGAGCTCGGAGGACCCAGCGGTGCGGATGGTCACTCCCTTGGCCCGGGCCCGTCGGAGCTGCTCCCGGAGACCACCGCTGGCGCGCAGGGCCTCGGGCCAGGTCGCGGGATCCCATTCCGGCTGCTCCCCGATGAGGAGCGAGGGCCAGGGAAGCGCATCCACCATCCGCTCCTCCACCCCGAAGAAGGCGATGCGCCTCCCCGCCTCGACCGCGCTCCGGTGGAAGCGTTCGGCGACCTCCCGGAGGCGACCCGGGTCGGTGAGGGGGGCGCCGGCGGCGAGCCAGGCGCGGCCGGTGTCCACGTAGGCGACGCAGGCGTCCTCGTCCGCGAACCAGTAGTGGAACCCCGGCTCGAGCACCTGGAAGGACGTCGCGTTCCAGCCATGACGGCGGAGGACGGCATCGACTCGCCGGCGCTCGGCGTCGAGCTGGGACATGCGACCGGGATGTGCGCCAAACGCCCGGCTTGCGCAAGCACTCGCATCGAAAGGTGGAAGTCCTCTGCGGCGGCAGCTCGCAAGGCACGCGGTCTCCAGCTTCCTCGCCACGTACGTCTTCGGTCTGAGGCTGAGCGCTGCGAGCCCCTGAGCGCTCCGGGTGCCGAGGTCTTGGGTTGCCCGGGCGCACGCACCTCCCGTCCACCCGCGGCAAGACCATGGACCGGTTCGGGTGGATCGGCCATCCGCAGCCGCTCGCCGAGGCCTGGGACCGGACCGTCTCGCCCGATGACGCGATCATCGTCGCCGGCGACATTTCCTGGGCGACCAAGCCGGCCGAGGTGACCGGGGACCTCGCCTGGCTCGACGCCCGGCCGGGAAAGAAGGTCCTCCTCCGGGGCAACCACGACTACTGGTGGGGCGACTCGGCCACCAAGCTCCGCAAGCTGCTCGAGCCGTACCGGTCCACCGTGGGCTTCCTCCACAACGCCTCGGTCACGATCGGCCCGTACGTCGTCGCGGGCTCGAGGCTGTGGACCACCGCGGAGGCCCCGCCAATGCCGGGAGGCGAGATGGGGGACGAACCGGTCGACGCGGTGTACGTCGAGCGCGAGGCGCGGCGGCTGGTGCTCTCGATCGACGGTGCGAAGAAGGCGTTCCAGCAGAATCCGGGGCTCGTCCCGGTGGTCGCAGTGCACTTTCCGCCGCTGTACGCGAACCAGAAGCCCACTGCCTTCTCGGCGCTCATCGAGGCCTTCTGGCCCGCGGTCTGCGTCTATGGCCACCTGCACGGCACCGAGGGCATCGCCGCCGGATTCCAGGGCGAGCATGGTGGAGTCCGTTACGTCCTCGCCTCCTGTGATGCGGCCGGCTTCCGTCCGGTGCTTCTCCTCGACGGCCCCAGAAGTGGCGCTTCACTCGACGCCATTGCCGAGCGCAGCAGCTCTCCCCTAGGGTGATTCCCGAGTCATCGTTCGGGCCATGAACCCGCTGATCGTCAGCCTGCTCGTCTTCGTCGGGCTCACCGTCTTCGTCTGGATCATGTACGGCCGGACCTCGGTCCTGCTGGCGATGAAGCCCGAGAACCGCCTCGACCACCCGGCCGAGCGCACCCGGGCGCTGAGCCGCTTCGGGCTCGGACAGAAGCGCATGGTCGACCCGGAGGAGCGGGGACCCGGCATCGCCCACGTCCTCATCTTCGTCGCGTTCATGGTCCTCGCGATCCGGACCCTGATGCTGCGATGGGGTTCTCGGAGACGCTCCTCGACGTGCTCTCCACCCCGACCGATCCGTTCTGGGCCGAGCACCCCGAGGCCGCGGCCGTCTTCGACGCCTACCTCGACGTCGAGACCCTCATCTGGACCGACACCTGGCTCAAGCGCAGCGGACGGTGGCAGATCATCGCGGCCGAAGATCTCATTCCAGCACAGTAGCCGCGCGCCCAACGCCAGGGTGCCGAATCACCGCTCGACGAAGCCGACGACCGCCGTCGAGTGGATCTGCAACAGGTCGCCGTCGCCCGTGTGCATCACCGGGCCGTCCTCGTGCCCCGCGAACCACCGGTGGGTCGCGTCGGCGCTCACCGACCGGATCTCATTGTGACGCGGCCCGGCCTGGAGGGGGATCCGCACCGGGTCCGCTGCGGCGTCAGGCAGGTCCACGAGGAGCTTCGAACCGAACGAGAGCACGCTCAGGCCCTGCGGGTTCTGGGACCAGCCCTCGCTCCCGCCGGCGACCCATCCGCCCTCGGGAATCCCGTCCACCGCGAGGAAGATGCTCGACGCATCGAGCTGGAAGGCCCGCGTGCCGCGCAAGGTTCCGTCAGCGGCGCTCACGCTGAGGAACCCGTCCCAGAAGGTGTTGTCGTCTCCCGGGACGCGGCGAGCCCGGCCCACCACCGCGACCTCCCCGTGCGCCGCCCGGATCGCGTAGGGCTCGTCCTCGTTCTCCGTCCCCACCACCCGGGTCCAGAGCCGATTCCCGGACCGGTCGAGCTTCTCCAGCAGCACGTCGGAGTCCTGCGAGAAGCGGTTGGTCGACACCTTCTCGAGGTGCTCCCCGGTGAAGGACGCGGCCGCCTGGATCTTCTGCGGGTTCACCCAGAACGCCACGTAGGCGTTGCCACCGTCGTCCACATCGACGAGCGCCCGGAACGAGGACCACATGGCGCCGAAGGTGTCGAAGGTCCCTCCGATCGGGAGGAGCGGGATGTGGTGCCGGACCGGGAGAATCAGGGTGCGGCGAGGCCCCTGCCAGATGCCCGAGAAGCCGATGCGGTAAAGCAGGACTGACTCCAGCGGGGTCATGGCGACGACCACCGCGTCCTCCCCGTCCGCCGCAGCTCGCACGGAGTCGCGCGGCAGCGAGTTGACGGTCAGCTCCGTCGGCGACGGAAGCCCGGTATCGGGTGGGAAGGGATCATGGACGATGTCCGGATCCACGAGCTGCTGGAGCCCGAGCAGCTCGAGCCGGGGGCTGAGCCGGGCGAGGAAGACCTCGAACCTCGCGTTGATCAGGACGGCGCTGACCTCCCCGGAGGGATGGAGGGTCGCATCCTCGATCAGTAGTCCGGCGGGCGAGTCCCAGCGCGTCGAGCCCGAGCCGTCAAGCCGTCGGATCCGACTCGATCCGAACTCGGCCACGGTGAACGTGATGAGCCGTTCCTCGAGGACCACATCGGTGCCGGAGCCGGAACGCATCCGCCGCCGCACCGACCATCCTTCCGTCTGCTGGAGGGAAGGACCGGGGTCGATACCGGCCCCGGGGTCGCCCGCGTCAGGAGGCGTGCGGAGTTGACCGGGGCCCCCCGGTGCGCCACCGCAGGCTGCGAGAAGGAGCAGCGCGGTGAGGAGCGTCCAAGGGGGTGGGGTCTCGTCAGTTCGCATTCGACTGGAGGAAACAGCCCGAAACGGATCGTTGCGCCGCGCGCCGGGTCCCGCTCGCCACTGCAATCCGGCTCGCCCCCGCAAGCGCACCGACGGTTCTCGAGATCGCCATCAAGATGGGTTGGTCCCTCCCCCCGCGCTCTTCAACCCCACGCGGTCAACGAAGCGACTACGCCTCTGGTCGGTCCGGCTCAATGGTCCGAAAGGCGTAGAGCAAATTCACGATTTTGGCGTCCATCGAGCACCGAGCCCCGGCAAGCGCCATCGACGGAGTCGAAACTTCGACCCATGCCGCTCTAATCGCACGGGCCGGCCCAGACTACTTGCAGCGGCAACGGACCGCGCTCGGCGCGGGCTCCGGTGGGTTGTGCCCCGTCAAGTGGTGTGCGAGCGAGCGCGTCATCCGGGTTGATCAGCCTGCCTTCTTCGCTGGGCTCGTGAGCGGTTCGAGCGCTGGCACCTCCTGGGGCGTGCTGCTGACCTCGGCGAGGTAGCGACGCACAACGGCCCAGTCGTCGTGCATCTCCATCAGCACCGCCCCCACCAGCCGGATGACCGCCTCCCGGTTCGGGAAGATTCCGACCACGTCGGTCCGTCGGCGAATCTCCTTGTTGAGCCGCTCCTGCGGGTTGTTGCTCCAGATCTGCTTCCAGTGCTCCTTGGGGAAGCCGATGAAGGCCAGCATCTCCTCGCGGGCCTCGCGCAGCAGCGCGGCGGCCTTCGCAAAGCGTCGCTCGAGCTGCTCCACGACGCGCTCGTGCTGGGCGAGGACGGACTCCGGGTCGGGCTGGGTGAAGATGCTCCGCACCAGCGTCGCGACGAAACTCTGGAGGCCGCGCGGCACTGTCGTCAGCAGGTTCCGCATCAGGTGCGTCCGGCAGCGCTGCCACGTGGCGCCTCGGAGGACGGACTGGATGGCGTCCTTGAGCCCCGGGTGGGCGTCGGAGATGACGAGCTCGACGCCCTTCAGCCCTCGGGCCTTGAGGCTTCGCAGGAAGGCGAGCCAGCCTGCGCCCTCCTCGTTTGTTCCGACGGCCACCAGGCCGGCCACGTTCACGATGCGCCCACCCTCGCGGCACTTGAAGAAGAGCGCATCGAGCCAGACGTACTTGTACGCCCCGGATAGCTTCCGTTCCCGGAAGGCCCTCACGTCGGTGTCGAGCTCCTTCGCGAGCCAGGACACCTGGCTCTTCGAGAGCTTCTCGATTCCGAGCGACTGCACCAGGTCCTCGACCTTCCGGGTCGAGACGCCCTGCACGTACGCCTCGACGATGACGGCGGTGAGTGCCCGCTCCGCTCGGCGTCGTGGCTCCAGCAGCCAGCTCGGGAAGTACGTCCCGTGGCGGAGCTTCGGAATACCCAGCTCGACCGTGCCGACCCGGGTGTCCCAGGGCCGAGGCCGGTAGCCGTTCCGGGAGTTCAGCCGATCCGCTGTCCGCTCGCCGTATTCGGCGCCACAGACCGAGTCCACCTCAGCGTCCATGAGGCGGATAACCATCCGAGACAGCAGCTCCTTGACCGCGTCGTTCGGGGCAGCGTCCAGCTGCTTGCGCAGCCAGTCGAATGCGTCGATGTTGGTGGTGGCTACCGTGTTCGTTCCTTCCTTGGAGATCCGTTTGGCGACGGTTTCCTGAAGGATGACGCGGTGGTCGCTTCGCTCAACTAAGCGGCCGGTGCTCGAACACCACCTGCTGGGACACTACTAACCCGGGCGGCGTCCCGCGCCGGACCTGGCGCCGAGCTGGTTTCTCCGACACCCCCGCGAGCGAGGCCAGAGCACGGTCGAGGTTGAATCATCACCGCTGTCTCCGGCGGGTGGCCGAAGGTCCCCTCGAACCTCAAGTCCCTGCTGGAGACCGGCTCCATTGCCCTGAAGGAGCCCTACCCCGCCGAGAGCGCCGCGCGCTGACTGTGAGACCATCCGCTAGAAGACGTACCAGCTGCTGAGCTGGACACGCCGGTCCACCGACTGCGGCCCCTCGATGAAGTGCTGCTCGAGCCAGGCGAACTCCAGCCCGAAGCGGAGCGGCGCCGCCGCGTCCCAGAACACCGCCCCGCTCGCGTACTGCTGCCGGACGACGACGTTCTTGTTCCCGTGAGCCAGCTCGGCCGCGTTGAAGGACTGGAGGTGCGAGTAGTTGGCGGCGACCGACAGGCCGGTGCTCCCCGGGAGCCAGTACTGAAGGTCGAGCAGCAAGGTCTGGTACGAGACCGCCTGCAAGGTGTTGCTCGCATCGAACCCGACCAGGCCTGCATCGATCGGAGCGGAGTAGGGCGTCGACGTCCCGGGCAGGTTGGGGAAGGGAGGGCCCCCAAGCCCGGTGTAGAGGTCGGCGATGCCTTCGCCCCGGACGAAGGAGCCGGTGAAGGTGAGCGCGTTGTCGTGGCCGTTGCTCGAGGCGGCGATGATCGGGACGAGCACGTCCACCGACACTCCCCACCCGGTGGTGGTCACGTCCGTCCTGGGGGTGGACTCGAAGGCCGGCACCGAGAACCGGCGCAGCGCTCCCGACACGCCGATTGCCATCGCATCCAGCGCGCTGCTCGCACCCCCGACGGTGCGGTAGCCCTTGCGCCAGGGCAGCTCGAGCTTCACCCCGGCCTGTCCGTCCGGCAGGCCGCCGGCGCGCTGGGGCGGACGGAGCGCGGCGATCGCGAGCTCCAGCGTTGCCTCCGGAGACAGCGTCAACGTCTTCGCGACCCTGACCTGGGCAGTCCTGCTGTACACCTGGCCCGGAAGGCCCTGCAGATTGACGCTCGCCGGGTCGAAGTAGGCCTGCCAGCCAAAGAGCTCCCAGGTCTGTCCCACGGTCAGATCGACGATGGGGGTCTCCAGCTTGAAGTAGACGTGCCGGATCCGGAAGGTCGGGTTGTTGAAGAACGCCGCCTCGCTCACCGGAGGCTGGTTCCCGAAGAAGTCCATCTCCGCCACCGCCGAGGCGCGGACCGGCCCGAGGTCAGGCGCGCCCACTCGCAGGCCGAGCCGCGAGTTCCGCACGCTGAAGGTCGTCTGGTCATGGCTGGTGGCGTAGGTGCCGCTGCGGGGGAGGGCCGCGTTGCCCATCAGGTCGTTGGGACCCTGGAGCGAGTCGTGGATGGCATCGAGCTCGGCGAAGCCATAGAGGACGGCCGACCACCGGTTCGTCACCGGCTTCGATGCAGGAGCATCCGCGGCCAGGGCCACCGGAGCGCCGAGGAAGAGAAGACAGGTTGCCAGCGCCTTCGAAGCGCACCGGTACCAGTGACTCCGCCGAGTGTGATTCACGTCCTTCTCCTGTCTGGTGAATGCGCGACCGAGGACACGGCCGCGGCGGACGCGAGTTCCGCGTCCTCCGTGTCGCTCCTCGCGCACCACGACCTCGCGTGTTCGCCGGCTATTCCAGGAGGTCGTCAGCCCAGCGGGATCGGCTCACCTGATGCCGCCAGCAACCGGAGCAGCAGGAGCGCGCGCCGGAGCTGCCGCCGATCACTCGCGCCGACCCGGTCCCACCCCCCGGCCTGGAGGTCGGTGCGCAGGAGCCGGACGAGTTCCAGCAACAGCTGGGCGCGCCGTTGCAGGTCCACGTCGCCGACGAGAAAGGCGAGGCGCAGTCCGCGGACGGCATCGCCCACCACGGCGTCAGCGACTCGTTGCAGGGCGCGCTCGCTGGTGTGCGCCACTCCGTCGTCCTCGAGCCTGTCCTTCCAGAGCGCCACCGGTCGCCGTCCGGAGGCAGGACTCCGGAAGCTCGGCAAATAGTTCCTCGGTCATTCCGGTAACCCGTCTGGCGACCCGGACGTAGGCCGCCTGGAGGAGACGTCACGCATGATTCCGGCCTTCTTGATTGGACGTGGAAGACAGCTCGAGAGCCTGGGCCTGGTCACGACGCCCGGAGTGCTTGCCCCGGGGAGCGACGCCGGGGGGTTCCTCCTGAAGGATATCATCCTGCTCGGGGCGGCGGTTCACGCCGCCGGCACGTCGCTCATCGCCGCTGTCGGGAGACAGGCGCCGGAGACGAGCCAGCTCACCGTGCCTGGCGGTCACTAGGCCCCGCTCCGCATCGCGCCGGCCGGTCGCCTTCAGGGACGAAGGGATCCCCGCAGCGGCACCAGCGCCTCCACCAGATGGCGGCCGAGCGCCCGGACGCGCGGGATGCGCCGGCTGTCCCGGTGCATGCCGAGCCAGAGCCGCCGCTCGGGCGCCGGGGTGGGCGGCTCCAGCCGCTCCAGCCCGGGTGTTGCATCGCCCACGCACCGGGGAAGACAGACCAGGCCCAGGCCGGCGCTCCCCATCGACGCCAGCGCTTCCCGGCCGTTCGCCCTGGCTGCGACGCGGGCTCGCGCCGCGATCGCGCGAAGCCAGGGGACGTCGGCGGGAGTGGTGCCCTCCTCCGTCATCGAGACCAGTGCATGACCTTCGCACTGTCGCCCGAAGTCGGGTTGGCCATTCCGGCTCAGGTACGCGTGGGACGCATATAGGCCGAACCCGACCTGGGCGACCTCGCGCTGGATCACCTCCTGGTGCTCGAACTGCGCCGGGCGGAGTGCCACGTCGGTGTCCCGTCGCGGGAGAGAGAGCCACCGGGCGTTCGCGACCAGCTCGACCGAGATGCCCGGGTTTCGTTGCAGGAAGGGCACGAGCAGCGGGCCCAGGACGCGGATGACCAGCCACTCGGAGGCCGTCAGGCGGACCTGCCCTTCGAGCCCGGAGTCCCGCCCCGAGGCAAGTCGCATTGCCGCCAGCGCGGCCTCCTCCATCTGCACCGCGTGTGTCAGGACGGCCTCTCCAGTCGACGAGAGCACCTGACCGAGCGGGGTGCGCCGGAGCAGCTTCGCCCCCAGCCGCAGCTCGAAGGCGGCCAGACGCCGCCCGACCGTGGGCTGGCTGACGCCGAGGTCCCGCGCGGCGGCCGAGAGGCTCCCTCCGCGTGCCACCGCGAGGAAGAAACGCAGGTCCTCCCAGTCGGTCCGGATGCCCCCATGCATGGCTGCAGACCCGCTCAACATGGACGTTGAGCGACATTTCGCTCCCTCGGTCGCACCCTGTCCAGCGACGGGAGGAGTGACGCATGTCGACCAGCCGCAGAACCTTCCTCGGCGCGACTGCCGGACTCGCGGGCTGGGCCCTGTCCGGCGGGCCAGTGCGCGGCGCCACTGCCAGCGGCACCCCGGACGGACGACCGGGACCGGGGACGATCCGTGCCCTCGCCCTCGATGCCTTCGTGGTCTTCGACCCACGGCCGATCGATGCTCTGGCCGAGCAGCTCGTGCCGGATCGTGGAAAGGACCTGATCGACCGGTGGCGGACGCGGCAGTTCGAGTACACCTGGCTCCGGACGGTGGCCGGGCAGCATCTGGACTTCGCCGCGGTGACCGAGGGCGCGCTTCGCTGGGCATCCCGCTCTCTCCAGCTGAGCCTCGATCCGGGTACGCAGCGGCGCCTGCTCGAGGCTCACGCCAGGCTCGGGCCGTGGCCGGACGCCTCGGCGGCGCTCGCGTCTCTGCGCGCCCGGGGGCTACGGCTCGCGCTTCTCTCCAACTTCACGCCCGCCATGCTCGCGGGCTGCGTCCGCGCCTCGGGGCTGGACGGGGTGTTCGACCGGGTACTCAGCACCGAGGCCGTCCGTACTTTCAAGCCGGACCCGCGGGCCTACCAGCTCGGAGTCGACGCGCTCCGGCTGCGCCGCGAGGAGATCGCCTTCGCGGCACACGCCGGCTGGGACGCCGCTGGTGCCCGCTGGTTCGGGTACCGCACCCTGTGGGTGAACCGCCTCGGCCTTCCCCCCGAGGAACTCTCCGCGCAGCCCGATGTCATCCACTCCTCGCTCGGTGAGCTCGCCCGCGCGCTCGTCGGCTGAGTGACCGCCGGTGCTCACCGGACCGTCGGTCAACGCGACTGCAGCGCCGCCAGCGCCGCCTGCCGGGTCTCGGCGGTCGCGACCCGGCCGGGCTCGGCGCAGATCGCCAGGCCGAGGCGTCCGACGACGCAGCCGCCGTCCTTCCGGGCGAGCCGGTCGGTCTCTCCCGCGATCGTCGTTCCCTCTCGAGGGAGGAACAGGGTCACGCCCTCGGAGCCTCGTCGGTAGAGCACCGAGGCGATGGTTCCCCCGCGGAGAGCGCATCGGCGGGCGCCCAGAAGCTCCGCGTCCGGCATCGTCGGAACCTTCACCTCGTAACCGACGTTCTCCGCGAGCCAGTGACCGACGGTTGCCGGGTCGGAGGAGTGGAACTCGCAGGCGGGGGTGCGCGAGAACGCCATCAGGTGCCGCGCCTCCAGCTCTTGGGCGAGCCCGGTCGGGTCCGGCCCGCTCCTCACCCAGACGAGGACGGCCGCTGCCGCGAGCGCCACCGCCGCCCCGAGTCGCACCGCCCATCGACGCCTCGGCGCCGGGCGGGCCAATGGCGTCGCCCGCCCGCGAAAAGCGGCCCGCACCCGACGGAAGTCCACGAGGGTTGCCTCGCATCGGGCGCATCCCGTCAGGTGAACGCTCGCCCGCGCGACTTCCTCCGAGGTGGCCTCGCCGTCGTACCAGGCCGAGAGAATCTCCAGCCAGGTCTCGTTACACGCCATCCCCGCTCTCCTTTCTGAGCCGGGCAGCCAGAGCTGCCCGCGCCCGCGCCAGCCGCGAGCGCACCGTCCCCACTTCACAATCGACCACCCGGGCGATCTCCTCGTAGGAGAGGTCCTCGACTTCCCGCAGCCAGAGCGCTTCCCGGTGCTCGCGCGACAGCGCCTCGAGGGCTGCCATGAGCTCGTCGCTGAGCGAGCGGTCGAGGATCTCGGATTCGAGATTGCCCCGGAGGCTGACCTCTCCGCGAGCGGAGGACAGCCCCCCGTCCAGGACTTCCAGGGCGTTCCGGAGACCCCGCCGGGCGTTCAGCGAGACCGTCCGGGTGATCGCGAAGAGCCAGGACCTGAGGTTTCGCGGGTCGCGAAGCTCGGCGCGTCTCTCCAGCGCGCGCACCAGCGTCTCCTGTAGCACGTCGTCGGCGTCGGCACGGCTGCCGCTCAGTCTCTCGGCGAAACGGCGCAGCGCGGGCGCGTGCGCCTGCACACGCTCGAGGAACGCTTGCTCGTCCTGCGCTGCGCAACCGCGCCCCTGGGCCACAGCCGTTCTCCAGGCTCGAGAGTATTCCACCGCGGACTCCCCCCGGATTCTCCGGAATGACACGCCGGAACGCTGCGGAAGTTCCACCACCCCGGAAACTCGAGGAAGGGCTCCCGGTGTCAGAGCGGGGGCATGTCACCCCATCCCCTGTCCGTGCTTGCAGCGGGTCTGCTCACTTTCGCCTCCCCCTGCATCTTGCCGCTCGCGCCGGTCTACCTCGGACTGGCCGTTCCCGAGCATCGCTGCCCTGCCACGGTGCGGGAGCTCCTGGCGGAGCAGCGCCGATGGCTCTCGGCGCCCGACCGACGCGTGGCGATGCGCCGCGACCCGGCCTGAGGAACCAAAGCTCACGCTGCTCGCGTCTTCTCCAGCGCGGATGATTTCCCGCGAGGAGACGAGATGAAGAACACATCGAGAACGATCGTCGTTGGAGCACTGTTGGTGGCCATGGCAGGGGCCCGTGCACAGTCGACCGAGCCGGTCGTGCAGGCCGCCCAGCGAGAGGTGCTGAAGACCACGGTTCCCGACCCGCACGTCGAGGAGAAGGTCCGGTCGCTCGAGCAGAAGGTGGACGAGCTCGAGGCAGAGGTCGGCAGGCTCAAGGCTTCCGAGGCCGCCTGGCCGGCGCTCCGGGACGTCGGCGACATCAATGATCACCCGCTCTGGCCGTGAGGAACCCCGAGCCTGGGCACTGGTGCCGCTCCGGCTGATGCTGGGCCTCGGCTTCGCGCTGCACGGACTCGCCAAGCTGAACCGGGGACCGGAGCGCTTCGCGGAGATCCTCCGGGCGCTCGCCATCCCCCACCCCGGGATGACCGCTTGGGCCACCACGCTGCTGGAGCTGGGCGGTGGGCTTGCCTTGATGCTCGGGTTCGCGGTGATCCCGGTGAGCGTTCCCCTGGGGGCGGTGATGCTCACCGCGCTGGTCAAGGTGCACCTCCCGCTCGGATTCTCCGGGGTCCGTCTGCTTGCGGTCACCTCCCGCGGCGCCGAGTTCGGCCCGGTCGGCTACGAGCTCAACCTGCTCTATCTGGTCGGGCTCCTCGCGATCGCTCTGGGTGGACGGAGCCCCTGGTCCGTCGATCGGTGGCTGAGGGCGCGCCGCAGGGCCGCTCAGCCGGCCCAGGCAGCCGAGACGAGCACCACCCGGTAGCCGTCCGGGTCCTGGAAGGTCACGCCACAGCGATCCCAGTAGGGATTGAGGGAGGGCACCCTCGGGAAGCCGGCGCTCTCCATCCGGCGCACTGCGCGCGTCCACTCCTCGGGTTCGGGCAGATAGAAGACGAGGAGGTGCTCGCGACTCGGGGCAGGTCCGACGGTCTCGCCCCTCTGGTGCGTGAGCTCGAGGTGGTAGGGTGCTCCGGGCATCCCGAGGATCGCACCGTCGAAGCCCTGGTGATCGGCAAAGGACGCCAGGACCTCGAGACCGAGCCCGTCGACGTAGAACGGCAGCAGGGCCTGGAGCTGATCGGTGGGTCTCGCAACGCGGAGGACGGGAGCGGAGCGCATGCCCTGATACGTTCCGCCCCACGGCCGCTCCGCAACCCGGAGCAGCGAAGAGCATCGAAACGCGCTGCAACTCGACTCGGGCGCCGTGTCTTCCCGGAGCCCGACGAGGCCAGCTGGGAGCTCACCATGAAGAGCGAACGACCGACTCCAGCGCGCAGGGAAGAGAGGGAGGAGGTGCTCGCCCTGCTCTCGGCGCAGCTCGAGGAGTTCTCCATCCGGCTGCCGCGCGAGCTGTTCCTCCGGACCGCAGAGGCAGCGCTTGCCGACGACGGGCGCGCGCTCGTCCTGGTGGCCCGTCGGGACGGACGCCCGGTCGGGGTGGCATATCTCTCGTTCCAGTGGACGCTCGAGGGCGGCGGGTGGGCAATGTGGCTCGAGGAGCTCTACGTCATCCCCGGGCTGCGCGGCCGGGGCATCGGCGGGCAGCTGGTCCAGGCGGCGCTCGATGTCGCCAGGGAGCGGGAGTGTCGCTTCGTCGAGCTGGAGACTGAGACGCGACTTCCGCGCGCCGCCAACCTGTATGCGCGTGCCGGGTTCAAACCGCTCTCGCGAGTCCACTGGTCACACGAGCTATAAGGATATTCGCGGCTACGCTGTCCGAGATGCGCCGCGTGTTCCTGCTGATTCCTGCGCTCGCCTGCAGCAGCACGGCTGTCCCGCGACCAGGGGATGCGGGAACGGTGTCACTGGTGCCGAGCAGGGGACGGACGGAGGGACACGCGCGGACGTTCAGTTTCGCCCGGGCCGTTGCCCTCGAGCGAGCGACCTCACCTGGAGGCCTCCAGGGTGAGATCCACGCCGCAGTGGAAGCTCCGGTTCAGTCCTGCGAGCATCGATGGACCCATCGTCGCCACGACTCGAGTCCCGAACATGAAGCCTGATCCAAAGAAGAACGACCGGGGTTTTCGAACCGGGGCCTGGGAAGTGAGCGTGTCGCTTCGGCCCGCGAGGGGCGGAGCGATGGTGCGAGGAGGCACCGGGGGAGATGCTCACAGCTGCCGAGGGTAGAGCAGTCCCGGGGCCTGGTGTCAGGCGGGGGTGAGTCTCGAACCTCGGACGGCGCTCAGCAGAAGTCGAGCTGGGGCGGGGAGGTGGCCGGGGCGAGGGGAAGAGGCCTGGAGGGAAGGCGCAGGTG
>DATKKF010000111.1:0-6952 GCA_035543115.1 Myxococcaceae bacterium | reverse complement strand
GCGCTTGCCCGACGATGGCCGCGACGGTGATCGGGATGAGGAAGGCGACGAGGGCGACGACTGACCCCGAGAAACCAGGCGGTCAGTCGTCAGAGCCGTCGTCGTCGTCGTCCCGATCCCGGTCGTCGCAGTCGCGTCCCTCTCCCGGCTGGGACCAAAAGACCCCCCAGTTGATGGAGTACGGGCCCGCGACCTGATTGGCGCGCTCGTCCTCGGTGTAAGGCTCTTCCAGAAGGAAGTGCCCAGCGCTGGTCCGGAGTGGGACCGGGGTGAGGTTTGCGCAGGCCGAGGTGAGGAACTCGAGCGAGGCGCAGGAGTTGGCCGCGCCGCTCAGCGCCGTGGCGTTCGTGAGGTCGGTGGCCAGACCGGCGGTGGCGGTGGTGTAGAGCGCCGCATCCAGTGGCTCGCGGGTGAGGTCCGCGACCGCCCCCACCGTGGTGCCGCCGACCAGGTCGTTGAAGTCCAGATTGGCGGTGAGAGCCAGGGGATAGCCGGGGCCCCCCTTCCTCGACCCGAAGCCGACCGCCGAGGCGCCCACGTCGTAATAGACGTAGATCTCTCCCGGCTCGAACTCCGCCGACACCACCTGCTTCCCGCTCACGATGGTGACCCGCGCCCGGCCCTCGGCGTTGTAGTAGCCGTGGGAGCTCGGGCCGTTGTTGAACGGCTGCACCTTCGACGTCGCGCCCTCGAACGACAGGTACACCTGCGCAGCGCTGAAGTGATGGTGACCGAGGGTGACGTTGCTCACCGTGTAGGCGTGATAGGCGATCCTTCCCTTCTCTCGTGCGATCGGGAGGCGAGGCGGACCGCGCCGGGCGCCACCCACGTCCACGACGAAGAAGCCGGCGCTGAGACTGTCCGCGCCGGAGGAGATCGACGGTGCCGGGGCGTACGCGAACGGGGTCTCGAGGGTCAACGCCCCGCGGTCGGTCTGCAGCGCGTTGGGCGCGACACAGTCGTTGGG
Organism: Myxococcaceae bacterium; assembly: GCA_035543115.1. GTDB lineage: Bacteria > Myxococcota > Myxococcia > Myxococcales > Myxococcaceae > RPRB01. Next base: position 5,985 of record DATKKF010000111.1, on the reverse strand, counting down.
GAAGGCCACGCATGCCCAGGCACGCCCGCTGAATGCCGTGCTGTGCTGGAGGTCCGTGGAGAGCGTGGCCAGCGCCGGCCCGGCGATGCCCGGGTCGCTGATGTCGCCCCAGTCGATCGTCCCGTCCTCCACCCCCAGAGGGTAGGACGCCTCAAGCCCGGTCGCGGTGAGCGAGCTGAATCCGATCCCTCGCCCACCGATGTGCGGCAGGAAGCTCGAGTCACCGAGATCGCTCGCGATGAGGATCTGATTCGGAGCCAGTCGGGCGCGGACGGTCCGGGTGCCCTCGACGATGGTCACCGCGGCCGATCCCACCTGGTTCACGTAGGTATCGGCGAAGCCGCCGAACCCGTCCGGAAACTGCATGAACGCCACGTTCGTCGTGTCGCTGCGAAACGTCAGGTAGATGCGTGCGTTGTGGAACTTCCAGCCTCCGAGCTGCCCGTCGGTGATGGTGAAGCCGGTGTACGTCACCGGCTCTGCCCGGGCCGCGCCGCCCAGGACCAGGGCCAGCAGGGCGCAGCTCCGGACCAGGTGTGGTGCGCGGAGCGCAGCCGACGTTCGCCTCACGAGTGTCATGTCGTTTCCCCCGCCGCAGACGCTCGGCACCGCGGCGAGGCGATGCTACGGGACCGGTGGGTCCAGGTGGGTGACAACTTCGGACGACCGCGGGAGAACAGCCGCCGTGCGGTCACGCCCGACCCGGGCAGCACCGCGGCTGAGCCCTGGAAGCCAGGCAAGCCCGGTGCGCGGATGCAACCATGCTGCGCGAGTGGGGGGCGCGTGCTCCGGTCCGTCCGCAGGCGCTCGTGAGACCGTTGCGTACGCAAGCGTCGGGACGTCCGCCAGCTCCGAGCCGCGACGGAGCTCGTGCTACCCGAACAGCTCGCGCACCTTCTCGAAGAAGGTCTTGGTCTGCGGGTGCGTTTGCTCGCCGGAGAGCTCGGCGAAACGCTCGAGCAGCTCCTTCTGCTCGGCGTTCAGGTGCGTCGGCGTCTCCACCAGGATGCGCACGTGCTGGTCACCGCGGCCACCGCCGTGCAGATGCGGGATGCCCCTGCCCTTGATCCGGAACACCTTGCCACTCTGGGTGCCGGCGGGGATCTTCATCTTGTGCTTCCCGTCGAGGGTGGGGACCTCGAGCTGCGCCCCGAGCGCCGCCTGAACGAACGACACCGGCACCTCGCAGAGGACCTCGGTGTCCTCGCGCACGAAGATGGGGTGGTCCTTCACGTGGATGACCACGTAGAGGTCGCCGGGCGGACCGCCGCGCTCGCCCGGCTCACCCTCGCCGGCGACGCGGACCCGAGTCCCGGTGTCGACGCCCGGCGGAATCTTGACCGTGAGCGTCGTCTGCCCGTCGACCCGCCCCGCGCCGCGACAGTGGGTGCAGGGCGTGGTCGCGCTCTGGCCCGAGCCTCCGCACGTCGTGCAGGGCCGGCTGACCGAGAAGAACCCCTGCGTGTAGCGAAGCTCGCCTGCTCCGCCGCAGGTCGGACAGGTGCGCACCCGCTTGTCCGCACTTCCGGTCCCCTCGCAGTGTTCGCAGCGCTTGGGCTTCGGGATTCGGACCTGCACCTCGGAGCCGAATGCCGCCTCCTCGAAGGTGACCTCGAGGTTGTAGCGGAGGTCGGCACCCCGGCTCCGCCCGCCACGCCGCGCCCGCGTGGCGCCGAAGATGTCGCCGAAGATCTCCCCCAGCACGTCGTTCAGATTCGAGGGGTTGAAGCCGCCGAACCCCTCGAAGGAGCTCCCGCCGTGCCCGAACCGGTCGTAGCGGGCGCGCTTCTCCGGATCCGACAGGACCTCGTAGGCCTCCGAGGCCTCCTTGAAGCGCTCCTCTGCCTGGTGGTCTCCGGGGTTCCGGTCCGGGTGGTACTGCAGGGCGAGCTTCCGGTAGGCGCTCTTCAGCTCCGTTGCCGTGCACTCCCGCACCACACCGAGGACCTCGTAGTAGTCACGCTTGCTCGCAGAGGCCGTCATCGGTCCGTGCTCAACCGCTCATCGCCACAGGGGATTCTTGCCCGCGGGGGCAGCCTGGGCGGCGTGAGCATAATGCAGCGTCGTCGTGCGGCAACGCGGACCGGCGAGCCTGCCAGATGCGGTTCGGGTGGACGTCCATGTCTCGGAGCCGCACCGCCCGGCGCGGTGTGCCCGGAAGGACTCGACCATGAGCCACAGGAAACGCCGCCGCGGTCCGTCGCCCAGCACCGGGTCGCACGCGCCGGTCCGCGTCTCCTCCGCCTCGGGCTCCCACCGGCCGAGCTTCATGGCCGGCGATCCTTGACACGAGCCCGCGCCGGAACGCATGGCTGGTCATCGGGCATGAACTCCACCCTGGGCCGGCTCCTCGCCCTCCTGCGCCCCTCGGCGCGCCTCGTCGTGGGCGCGGTGCTCGCCGCCGCGGTGAGCGCCGCCGCGGCGGCCGGCTACGCCTGGCTCATCGGACCGCTCCTCCGGAGCGTGCTCCTCTCCGAGCCGATGCATCTCGCGGGGCTGTACACCTCGCCGGATCGGGCGCGCTGGCTCCTCCCCGGGCTGCTGCTGCTGCTGGCGCTGGTCAAGGCGGGGACCCAACTGCTGCAGACCGGCTGGATGCAGGTGGCCGGGCAGCGCGCGCTGGCCAGGATGCGCTCGGACCTCTACGCGCACCTGCTTGCGCTCCCTCCCGCGATCCACGAGGCCCGGGCGGGCGGCGACGTGCTCAGCCGGCTCACCGCCGACGTGGCACAGGTCGAGTTCTCGGTCACCCAAGCGCTGACCAGCTGGGTCCGTGATGCGCTGCAGCTCCTGGCGCTACTCGGGGTGTGCCTGGTGCTCGACTGGAGGCTCTTCGCCCTGAGCTTCCTGGTCTTCCCCGCGGCGCTGCTGCCCATCACCCGCTTCGCCCGGACGGTGAAGAAGGCCGCCCGGACGACCCAGGGCAGCCTGGGGAACCTCACCGCCCTGGTCGGCGAGCAGCTGCAGGCGCTTCCGGTCGTCCAGGCGTACGGGATGGAGCCGCGCGTGCGGACGGCCTTCGACGCCGAGCAGGCCCGCTACCTCCGGGAGATGGACCGCTCGCTCCTGCTCCGCGGCTCGGCGAGCCCCTCCATCGAGCTGCTCGGCATCACCGGCCTGGCTCTCGCGCTGGCGGTGGGCGCGCGGGCGGTCCGTGCCGACGCCTCGCTCGCCAGCCACCTCATGTCCTACGTGGGCGCGGTGCTGCTCATGTACGGCCCGTTGAAGACGCTCTCCTCCACCGTCACCCAGGTGGTGTCCGGCCTGGGCGCGGCCGAGCGGGTGTTCGAGCTCGAGGACAGGAGCCTGCCGCCCGACAGCGGGGACCCCGCTCCGCCGCTCCGCCGCGGGCTGAAGCTGGAGGACACCCGCATCCGGTATGGCGAGGTGGACGCGCTCCGCGGGCTCACGCTCGAGCTCCCCGCGGGGAAGACGGTGGCCCTGGTCGGGGCCTCGGGCGCGGGCAAGACCACCCTCTTCTCGGCCCTCCTCCGCTTCGTCGACCCGTCCGGCGGTCGCATCCTCTGGGACGGGCACGACGTGCGCGACTACAGCCGGGCCTCGCTGCGCGGACGCATCGCCTGGGTGCCGCAGGAGCCGGTGCTCTTCGCCGGCTCGGTGCGCGAGGCGGTCCTGGTCGGAAAGCCCGGGGCGACCGACGCCGAGGTGTGGACCGCGCTCGAGCGGGCGCACGGCGCCGAGTTCGTCCGCGCGCTGCCCCAGGGGCTGGAGACGGAGGTGGGCGAGCGCGGCGCGCAGCTGAGCGGTGGGCAGCGGCAGCGGCTCGCCATCGCGCGGGCGTTCCTCCGCGAGCCCTCGCTGCTGCTCCTGGACGAGCCGACCAGCAGTCTGGACGCGGCGAGCGAGGCCCTGGTGCAGGCCGGGCTCGCCGAGCTGAAGGCGGGCCGGACGACGCTGGTCATCGCCCACCGTCTGTCCACCGTCCGCAACGCCGACCTCATCGTCGTCCTGGATGGCGGCCGCGTCGTCGAGCAGGGGACGCACGACCAGCTCATCGCGCACGGCACGGTGTACCGGCGGCTCCTGGAGCGGGTAGGGACCGATGGCCCGGCGTGAGCGCCGCGGGCGCGACGAGCCCGGGTTCGTCCACCGCTTCGAGAGCACCGAGGTGCTCTCGGAGCTGCTCGGCCTGGCGGGCTCCCCGCTGGCCCCCGACGAGGTGCTGCGCCGGTTCCGCGTGGCCCGGGCCGAGGGCGCCGAGGCCAGCGAGGTCGTCCCCACGCTCTTCCCCGAGCCTCCGCGCTTTCCGCACCCGGACCTGGCCCGGCGGCTGTTTCAGAACCTGCTCGGCCTCTGGGACGCCTCGGCCACCCCCGACTTCCGGCTCTGGTCCGACTCGACCGCTCCGGTGCGGCCCCGGCTGGGCAAGCTGGAGCCTCCGGGTCCGCCGGGACCGGGCGGCCCGGATGCGTCGTACGTGGACGCCGTCCGTGCCTGGCTGAGGAGGGATCGGCGCGCCAGGGAACGGCTGACCGATTCGTTCGAGAACCGGCAGGACATCCTCCTGGGCTCCCTTGACGAGCGCGGGCTCTCGGATGAAGGTTGGGGAGTCCTCCGCCAGCTGGCGTTCGAGCTTCACGCTGTTCTCGAGCACGCAGATGGCGCCGCCCCGGCGTCGGTTCCGCCCGAGGCGCTCGAGGGCGACCCAGCGGCGAAGGTCCCGGTGGAGCTGATCGGGCTCGTCGACCAGGCGTTCGCCCGGGCCGAGCAGGACGGCACAGGACCGGTGCCGGGGGCGGAACGCGAGACCGTTCGCGCCCTTGGCCGGCAGGTGCTCGGAGCGCTCTGGCAGGCCCGGGCTCGGAGGTGACGGACACTTATGGTGAAGGACGACGACGACGGCGGCGGCTTCACCGGGAAGCGCAACAAGAGCTGGCGGGAGATCGACGCCCGGCGCGGCAAGAGCAAGTACCACTCGCGCCAGGACGACCCCGCGCAGCAGCGCATCGAGCGCAGCGCGACGTACACCCGGTACAAGCAGGCCGCGGACGCGCTCTTCACCGGCGGCGCCCTCCCCGAGGGCCTGGCGAAGACCTTCGACCCCGACGGCAAGCGCCAGGCCCAGAAGGAGGCCATGGCCAAGCTGCGCGAGCTCCCGGACCGGAAGGCCTGGGCGGAGGGCGTGCTCGAGTACCTCGAGAAGTACCCGGAGCTGCCCGAGGACCCGTACTTCCTCGACTCGCTGCTGGACCACCCGCGCGAGCGGGTGGTGGGGCTGGCGCTGGGGAAGCTCGAGGGGATGCAGGAGGCCGGGACGCTGAAGGCGAAGCTGCCCAAGAGCCTCGACCAGCGGCTGAAGTCGCTGGAGCTGACCAGCATGGATCCGGAGCTGCAGCAGCGCGCCCGGGCGCTCCGCGAACAGCTGCGGGCGTGAGCGGCGGCTGGCTGATCCGACCCGTCCACCCGGACGACGCACCGGCCCTGCGCCGGATGCGCGAGGAGGCGGGCTGGGACGTGGCGAAGGTGCCGGCGTGGATCGCCGGCTCGCTCTCGGGCGAGCGGCCCACCTGGGTGGCCGAGCTCGACGGCGAGACGGTGGGAATGGTCAGCCTCGAGCTGACCGACCCTGACCCGGAGGTGGCAGACGGTGGAGAGGTCGCCGCGGTCACCAGCCTCTCGGTGCTCGCCAGCGCCGGGCGCCGCGGCATCGGCCGGGCGCTGACGGTGTTCGCCGAGGAGCGGGCCCGCGCGCGCGGGGTGCGCGTCCTCACTCTGAACACCCGGCCCAGCAACGCGGCCGCCATCGCGCTCTACGAAGGGCTCGGCTACCGGCGATGGAAGCAGCAGGAGCGTCCGTGGGGGCTCGCCGTCTACCTGCGCAAGTCACTCGCGGCTTGACCAGGTGACGGTTCCGTGACCATTTCCGCCCGGGCCGGTGAATAAAGCAGGCGGCCGGGCGTTCGTTCGGCCGGAGTCCGGGACACACCACACACGCTCGCACCGGCGCTCGCCCGACGTGCGGTC
>DATKKF010000110.1:0-2497 GCA_035543115.1 Myxococcaceae bacterium | reverse complement strand
CGAGCGCGGCCAGCCGTCGGAGGAAGGCCACCGGAGCCATGACGAGGTGCGTCTGTCCGGTGGGAGAGGGCCGCTTCATCCGGTAGGCGAGCCGTCCGTCAGGCAACGCCGACAGTCGCTCGAGCGACAGGGGCCCGCGGGGCGCCGTAGTTGCACCGCCGCTCGAGGCCTGCGACGGCATACCAGGGCCTTCACGAAGCGGTGGTGATCGCGGGGTTCGAGGAACAGCTCCTCGATGGCGGCTCTCAGGTGCGGATCGGCGGGCGCCACCACCGTGGGCGGAGCGAGATCGTCGGGCGGAAAGGGCGGGGGCGGCGCGACCGCCGGAGGTGGGTGGTACCGCGGGTCGATGAGCAGCCGACAGCCGTAGCCCTCGGTCCACTCCGCGCGCCTGGGCAGCAGCCCAAGGATGCTCGCCGAGACGGTCCTCGCCGGGAGCTGCACCTCGTACCTGAGGAACGGCCCGGCGACCGAGGCCATCGGCTGGACCAGCTCGCGGAAAGTGGCCTCGGCGTCCACGTGCTGGGTGAAGGCCGCGGCGGCTTCCCTCCAGGCCGCTGCCCCTCGCTCCCGCCACCTCCCCGCCCCGCTCAGCGGCCATTCACTCGTCGTGTCTGGCTCGTCTCCTGAGGTCGTTGGATGGTCATCTGAGGGCAAGGCATGAACTGGCGTCGGCGCATTGCCGAGATCGTGATCGCAGGAGGCACGCTCACTCCCGCGACCGGCTGCTGGCATTTCTGCAACGCCAGTCCGGATCCGTGCTGCTCGGACTCGAGCAGTGCAGAGTGCGCCGCGTACAACGCGTCGTCGCACAACTGCATCTCGGATGGCGGGCGGTTCTACGGACTCGGCGGATGCGAGTTTCCGGATGCCGGAGCGCCTGACGCTGGGGAGCCGGATGGCGGACCCTGAGATTCCGCAGCGAGCCCACGCGTCGGCCTGGCTCCGGGCGCAGGCCGGGCGGAGGCTTCCTCCAACGGCGCTGTGCCCGGCCGACCTCGGGGAGTTTTCCCCGGGGCAGATCGCGCTCGCTCGCCAGGCCTGGCCGATGAAGGCCACTCAGGAACTGCGATCCGCAGCGATCTTCGCCGAGCTGCAGCGGCTGGCGATCCTTTGCGAGCTGCCGCTGGAGCTGGCGTCGGTGCTCTCCGACGCCGCAAGGGATGAGCTCCTTCACGCCGAGCTTTGCTTCCGGGTGGCCGAGGTCCTGGGGGCGAGCCCGAACCGAGTGGAGGTCGAGCCGGTGGAGGCTCGATTCTCCGCCTTCGCAGATCGGCGGCAGCGGCTGCTGGCGCTCTTGCTGATCGAGGTGGCGATCGGTGAGACGGTGTCGTGCTCCCTCTTCCGGGCAGCCGCGTGCGCCAGTGAGGAGCCGCTGACTCGGCTAGCTCTCTCCGTCATCCTGCGGGACGAGGCCCGGCATTCACGGATCGGCTGGCAGGCCCTCGAGACGCTGAGGTCCGGATGGTCGGACGACGATTGTCAGCTCCTGGTTGACGAGCTCCGGCGGCAACTCGGGGCGATCGAGCAGGGGATGGCTGTGCCTTCGCTCCGGCGCCTCGAGGCCGGGATCTCGTTTGACGCCCCACTGGCGAAGCTGGGCGTTCTACCCCCGCTCGTGCGTGTCGGGACCTTCTACCGAGCGATGGAGCTCCAGGTGCTCCCGGCGCTCGATGCGTTGGGCCTGGAGGGCGCGGAGGCGTGGAGGGCTCGTTACGCTCCGCCGTCGCCCCCCAGGTGAGATCCAAGGAAGAACAACCGGGGTTTTCGAGCCGAGGCGAGGACAGAGAGGGTGTGGCTGTGGCCCGCGAGGGCGGGGGGACAGCGTCACGAGGCGCTCGGCGGGGATGCTCACCGCCGCCGAAGGTAGAGCAGTCCCGAGCCTGGCGTCAGGCGTGGTGGGTCTCGAACCTCGGACGGCACTCACCAGAAGCCGAGCTGGGGCGGGGAGGTGGCCGGGGCGAGTGGAAGCGGCCTGGAGGGAAGCCGCAGGTGCTCCAGGATGGCCTGGGCGGTGGTGGAGCGAAGGACGACGGCCACCACGCGGCGTTTTCCCCCACAGCGAGGGCAGGTGAGGACGTCGGTCTGGAACGTCCGCTTGAGGAGGTCGGCCCAGGGGATGGGACGGTGGGGCCGGGGGAGCGGACGGACGGGCTCGGGTGCCACCGGGCCGAGAGGTGCCTTCGGCAGTAACGCAGGAGGAGGCACAGGCACGACGCGGTGGCGCACCCTGGCGTTGGGGGCGAAGACGCCGAAGTAGCGCACGAGGGTTGGCCCTCGGCGGCGGGACGAGCGCGGCCAGCCGTCGGAGGAAGGCCACCGGAGCCATGACGAGGTGCGTCTGTCCGGTGGGAGGGGGCCGCTTCATCCGGTAGGCGAGCCGTCCGTCAGGCAACGCCGACAGTCGCTCGAGCGACAGGGGCCCGCGGGCGCCGTAGTTGCACAGCCGCTCGAGGCCTGCGACGTCATTCTCGTGGAGCCAGGTGTCGGCGTGGAG
>DATKKF010000109.1:0-47414 GCA_035543115.1 Myxococcaceae bacterium | reverse complement strand
AACGCAAACGCCAGCCTGACGACGTGCCCACCCCCGTGGCCGTTGCCGTCTCCGACTTCTGTCGGCGCGCCGGCGCGCCTGCCTCGCCCCGGGCGGTGCGGGAGGCGCTGTCGCTGCTCGCCGAGTCGGACGACTTCCGTGTCCGGGCGGTGACGGATGCCGAGCCGCCCGTCCGGCCGCTCGGTCCCTTTGCGGCCGTGGACCTGGCGCGCGGCACACCGGCGGACATCACGGGCCTGCGGGAGCGCTCGGGGTACTACGCCCTGGTCGAGGAGATGCTTGCTCTCCAGGATGCACGGGCCCCGGCTCCAGCCGACACCCCGGGCACCGTGGCCCCGGTCGCCCCCGCGCCTGCCCCGGCCCAGACCTTCACCGCCCGGCCACAGCCAGAGACCGTCGCCCATGGCTCGACCTCCCGCGGTGACGACGCCCGTCCTCCGACCGTGGCGGAGCGCATCGCCCCGCGGCGCCGTGCGGCGCAGTCCCCGGCCCCGCCCCGCGGGCGCTTCACCCAGGTGGAGGCACAGCGCGCAACGCTCGAGTCGCTCGAGGCTCCCGAAGGTCGGGCGACGCTCCAGACCCTTCTGGCCCAGCACGGCCACCGCCCTGCCCTGGTCCGTGCGCTCGCCCAGGGCTACGTCGGCGAGCGGGGTGACCCGTCCGCCTCCGAGCTGGACGCGCTGCTCGCGGCCCAGGGCCTGCTCGACGCCGCCGAGGCCAGCGAGTGCGAACTCATCCTCGCCGCCGTCTCGGAGCAGCGGGGTGCGCTCGGCCGGGTGGCGTGGGCGCTGGGGCTGCGCGGGCAGGAGCTGACCTCGCTCGTCTCCCGGCTCGGGCTCGGCCCCGAGGTGGAGCGGCGCCGCGAGCGGTTCCGGAGGGAGGCGCTTTCTCCGGCAAGCTGGACGGCGCGGCTGGACCTCTTCGGACGGCGCAAGTACCTCGAGGACCTCGGCGTGGAGCGCGACTTCGAGGATCGACTCCGCGGCGACCTCGCGCGCGAGCTGGCCGCTGCCGGAGCGGACGCCGGGGACGCACCCGCGGCTCTGGCCCGGCGTCTCGGAGTGTCGCAGACGCTGGTCACCCGGGCGCTCGAGCGGCTCGGACTCCTTCCTGAGGCAAACGCCTCGACCACCCCGACCTGACAGACGCCATGCCCATCTACGAATACGAATGCAGCCAGTGCCACCAGACCTCGGACGTTCTGCAGAAGGTGAACGACCCCGCCCCGGAGACCTGTCCTCGCTGCGGCGCCCAGCACACCCTCTCCCGCCTGGTCAGCCGGACGAGCTTCGTGCTGAAGGGCGGCGGGTGGTATGCAGACCTGTACTCCTCGAGCAAGCCGAAGTCGGACGGCAGCGAGTCGAAGCCCGCCGCCAAGCCAGAGGCTTCCGGTCCGCCCGCGTCGACGCCGGGCGGGGGGACCTCGGGCTCGGGTTCGGGCACGTCGGGCACGTCGGGCAGCGGGCCGGTAAACTCTGCCCCGAAGGTCGCCGCCGCCAAGGCGTGAGACCCGCGCGACGCCGCGTGTACTGGATGGCCCCGTGGGCGGCGCTGGCGCTCGCCGGCTGTGCCGGCCGCACTGCCATGGGAATCGAGCACCGCGAGGCGGTGCTCCGCGAGGTCCGCTCCTCGCCGCCGCGCTGGCTCGCCGTCTCCTGCGTCCGGGTGCACCTGGACGCGAGCCCCGGCACCACCTTCCTCCTCGGCGGTCCGCTCGAGGAGCAGGAGCCACGCTGGCCGGGTCGGAGCGAAGGCGTCCTCCCCGCCGGCACCCCGGTCCAGCTCCTCGACGTCGCGTTCCCCGGTGCCGAGGCCCGCGCTGCCCGGCCCGCCGGCACCCCGCGGGATCAGGTCTGGGTCCGGCTCGGGCTTCCCGGAGGCTCAACCGCCATCCTCCCGCTCCCGGACCGGGCCCGCTCCGAGCAGGAGTTCTGGGGTGCGCTCGGCCAGTGGGTGAGCCAGCTCGACCCGGGGCTGCAGACGACGGGCTGGAACGACGCGGTCATCGAGGCCGTGCGCACGCGGCACACGGTCGTCGAGATGCCGGAGTCGGCGGTGCTGGCGGCCTGGGGCCCGCCGAGCCGGAAGGAGCAGCGGTTCGAGACCGCCGGCCGCCGGGAGACCTGGACCTGGCCTGGCGGAGCGCGCCGGGCCGAGCTGCTCGACGGACAGCTGGTGGAGTCGCGGGCTCCGGACGCTACCGGAACCGTCCCCTGAAGCCCTTCTTCTTGCGGGTCTTCTCCTGCTCGCGGGCCTCGCCGGGGCGCCCGAGGCGGGGCAGCTCGCCCACCATCACCGGCCAGTAGGCCTTCCCCCGCAGCGCGGCGAGGAGATCCGCCTGGCTCGTCAGCCGGTCGCGGAAGAAGGTGGCGCCACGGCCCACCTCGTCCAGGGCGAGCTTGGCGTCGCTGCCGCCCACGCACGGCAGCCCGAGCTTCTCCGCCGCCTCGACCGCGAGGTCGTTGGCCGGCTGTCGAACACGGGCGTTGTAGCCCTCGATGGCGGACAGCCCCTGGACGCCCAGCACCTGGTCCAGCGCCGGCGTGGGGAAGTCACGGTCGTACGGCCGGGCGGCGACGACCACCGCGCCCAGCGAGAGGACCTTGGGGATGCACTCCGCGGCGCTCCACGGCTTCTCCCGGTTGCTTCCCCAGAGCTGCACCGGCTCTGGTGCCTCCTCCGGGCGGGGAAAGAAGCAGAGGTACTGCCCGCGGTCGGTGATCAGCTCGAGCCCGACGAAGATGCGCAGCGGCGTCCTCGGCTGGAGGTGGAACAGCTCGTCGCATCCGTCCTGGGTGTTGGTCTCGGTGAAGGCCACACCCTCGAGGCCGAGCGAGGCGGCGCGCTCGAGGACGGCACGGGGATCGAGGTCGCACCCCTTGGTGAGGTGCGAATGGACGTGGAGGTCGATCAGCATGATCCGGGAAGGCTCGCGGCTAGCACGGACCAGCGTCCCGGGTCGAGGCTCAGGCGAACCCCAGTGGGTGCTCGAACGCGCTCTCCGCGGCGTCCTTTGACACCCCTTCCGCCTGCATGCCATACAACCGGGCGGGCGGCGGTCCCGGGGAGGGGTTCGGCGCATGTTCACCGGCGTGAAGGTGTTCTCGGCCACCAAGGCGCGAGAGCGCGAGGAGCTGGGCGAGAACGTCACCCGCTGGCTCAAGAGCAATGCCGATCTCGAGGTCGTGGATCGCGTCGTCTGCCAGTCGAGCGACAACGAGTTCCACTGCTACTCGCTGGTCCTGTTCTACCGGGACCGGCCACGAGCCCGGGAAGGCCAGACGCCCTAGAGAGCCGGGGTCAGAGGTCGAAGAAGTAGGACCACTTCACCTGGATCGTGTCCACCGTGGGTCCCGGTCCGAGCCGCACCGGAGTCAGCCCGGACGTCGGTTCCTGCTGCTTCACGACTGCGCCGGTGACCGGGTCGATGGTCTTGCTGAGTCCCAGCACCGACTGGCTCCGCGAGTAGACCAGGTACAGGGTCGACCCGAGCCAGTACTCCCAGCGCAGCACCACGTTGGCATTGAAGGCCGCGTCGTGGAAGTCCGGGTTGTCCTCGCCGGCGGGGAGCGGAATGGGCTTCAGGCTCGCCAGGTCGATCCGCTCCCCGCCCGCCGCGTACGCCTCGGCGAAGTCGTGGTAGTGCGAGCCGGCGGTGAAGAACTGCGCGTAGATCTGCAGCGTCAGCCGGGGGGTGAAGACGAAGGTCTGCCGCAGGGTGAAGGAGAGGACCTGCGGGTCCTGCCGGGCGAAGAGGAACCGGTTGCGGTAGGGGTCTCCGCCGCCCGCGGCCTGGCAGGACTTCTGGCCGGTGTCGAGGCAGTCGACCCAGCGCGGCCCCTGCGGGTTGTCGTCGTACTTTCCGATGAGCTGCGTCTCCCACCAGGCGAACGGACGGAACAGCAGGGTGAGCTCCGTGCCCCAGGCGCTCTGCGGCTCTCCCGGTCCCTGGCGGAAAGTGCGCGCGAGGTAGACGTACCCGCTGAGCACCACGCTCCGGTTCGGGTCCGTGCTCGCGAAGATGGCCGAGGCCACGTCGCCGAGCCGCTCGAACGGTACGCCGTAGCCGTCGATCTCCCGGACGTCGTAGCGGGGAATCTCGAGGTTCACGCCCCAGCCGAGCTGCTGGTAGCCGGGGAGGATGGTGGAGACCTCCAGGCCGGCGTAGTTCCCCCGGGCGGTCCAGCGGCCGTCGGTGGTCCAGAAGGTGTTGCCATAGAGGTGAACCTGAAGCTCGTGCAGCGCGCCGATGCCGCGGCTCCGGTAGTAGCGCAGGTCCCCGCCCAGGGCCTGCTGGTTCTGGCTCTGCTGGTACCCCAGGGCGGTCAGGTCCAGCTTCGGCGAGGCGTAGCGCGCGTTCAGGTTGGCGCGCACGCCCTCGCCGCCGAGCTTGCCAGCCACCAGGTAGCCACCGGCGCCGAGGTCCCCCGGGTGCATCACCGTGCCGTCACGAAGCACGTCGTCCTGGGGACCTCCGATGCGGCGGCTCCCGAGCACCGTCCCGAGCGCCACCCACTCGCCGTCGCGCGAGCGGAGGTTGAAGTCCAGCCCGACACCGTTCCCCCCGAAGCCGGCGCAGTCGTTGCCCTGGTCGTCCCAGCGGATGGAATCGGCGGTGTTCGCCTGGATGGCGGGCGGCAGCCCGTTCCAGAGCGCCTTCTGCCGGTCGATGTCCGCCCTGGTGCAGCGCGGGGTGAGCGGGTTCACCGAGGTGAGGGAGAGGCCCACCGACGAGCTCCCGAGAAACGTCTGCCGGGCCACCGCCGCGAAGTAGTTTCGCGACACCGGGGGCTCCCGCGGGAAGGCGCTGTTCAGGCCCAGGTGGAACGGCTCCTGCGGGTGGAACTGGAACCGCCGGTCCGGGGCGCCCTCCACCTGGTGGACCCAGGCGTCGTCCGGATCGGGCGCGTCGAGGTAGGCGACGTCGTGCTTGCCGGGGTCGGCGGCCCCCATCACCACGGCGTCGAGGAGCCCGACGTCGAGGCCCTTCCACCCGCTCCCGGTCACCTTCCCGGCGGCGAGGATGGGCGAGTCGAGGCCGATGCGGCGGCTGTAGAAGAGCTGCATCGGCGCGCCGAACTCCGCGCCCACCGGCTGGAAGAGCTCCAGGCCCTGGTTGAAGAACGGCCGCTTCTCGGGGAAGAACAGCTCCTGGTTGCTCAGGTTGAGCACCACCTGGTCCGCCTCGACCTGGCCGAAGTCCGGGTTGATGGCCGCGGTGAGCGTGAGGTCGGAGGTCAGGCCCACCCGCAGGTCCGCGCCGACGTCGCCCGACGGCTCCGCCAGCCGGGGCGTCGGGAACGCCGGGTCCGAGTACTGCGGCCGGAGCTGCAGCCGCGCCGTGGCATACGGCGTCAGCTGGAACGCCCGGTGTGGGGTGAGGCCCTCGAGCCCGGTGAGGGTGCCGAGCCGGGACACGAGCCCGTTCGCGCTCCTCGGGATGAGGCTCGAGTCGAAGACCTGGTGCGTCCGGTGGACGGTGCGCCGGACGAGGAAGCCCCACTCCTGGGTGGGCGCGCGGGGGAAGCGCAGGACGTCGAGCGGGATGGCGATCTCCACGCTCCACCCATCCGGGAGACGGGCCACCGCCGCGTCCCAGACCGCGTCCCAGGTGTCGGCGAGGTTCACGTCGCCGTAGAGCAGCCCGTCGCGAAGGACGCTGGCCGCGTTCACCCCGAAGTAGTACCCGCTCCGGCGGTCGAACGTGGAGTCGATGGCGATCTCCACCGCGTCCCCGACGAGCGGCGTGTCGCGCCGGCCGAGCTGCCGCTGGACGAGGGCGGGCTCGGGATCGTGGCAGACCACCAGGATGAAGAGCGTCCGGTCGTCGTAGAGCACGCGGACCTCGGTCCGGAACTCGGGCGGCGGCGCACGACCCTCCTCCGGGAACTGCTCCAGAAACGCGGTGTACGCCGGTGCACGCTGCCACACCGGATCATCCGGCTTGCCGTCCAGCTTCGGCGCGTCGGCGGTGCGCGCGGCGTGCACCGGCCCCTGCGCGGCGAGGGTCGTTGACCCGGCAGCGAGCGCGGCGACGAAGACGAGGTGAGGGAACGACACTCGGGCGGAACCGGGTGCCCGGATACGCCGAGCTGCCCCCTCGATTGCCTCCGCTGCAGCGACCGGTCGTCCGGGAGCAAGGACGGCCGCCGGCGTCCGGCCTACGCTCCCGCCCCCATGTCCCGAGTCCTGACCCGTGGGCCCACCTTGCTCCTCGCCGCCTGCGCCGGCACCGGCGCGACGCCACAGGCGGGTCCTCCGCCGGTGGGTGCCAGGGCCCATGCGCCGGCGACCGTGACCTCGCCCGACGGAACGATGGTCCCCATCCCCGGGCGGCGGGGCGAGGCCCGCAGCACCCGCGTCGACGCATCTCGTCGAGGCGCTGGTCGGGCTCCACGGCGAGGGGGCCCGACCACGGGCGGAACGCGGCGTGAGGCAGCTCCTCTCCCTCTGGCGCGCCGAGGACGGAGACGCGGCGGCCCAGGAGCAGGCCGTCACTTCGGCCTTCATCGCCGACCCGGCGGTCCTCGACCGGACGCGGGACCGGCTCGCCGAGGCCTTCGAGTCGGCCGACGGCCACTTTCTGGAGATCGGCCGGACCTGGCGCGCGGGCGCCGAGCTCGAGCGCGGGCCCGAGCTCCCCGTCGACGCGCTGCTGGCCGCGACCGACCTGAGCGCCCACCTCCAGGAGGACAGCTTCTCCTCGAAGATCGCCTTCACCGTGCTCCTGAACTGGCCACTCGACTCGCTCGACCAGATGGTGGCCCAGGGGCCCGGCTGGTCCCGGACACGGTGGGCCGAGGCCCGGCTCACCGGACGCTTTGCCACCCGCCCGTCGGGCGCGGCGCTGGCACAGCGCGCCGAGGCATCCGCCGCGGCCGAGGCCTACATCGCCTTCCAGCTGGAGGAGAAGCTCGAGGGGCCGCGCTCGGGCGCAGAGTTCGAGCGGGTGGCCACGTACGGCCGGGCCACACCGGACCTCTGGATGGTCCACGCGACGGGCTCGCCCGTCTCGGCCGAGCCTCGCCTGCTGGCACTGGCGAGCGCACCGCCCGGGGGTGAACACTGGCCGCGTGCGTCCCGGGGGCACCGCCGGGGCGTCCGGCGTCGCATCGTGGTCAGCTTCCGCCTCGGCATGGCCCAGTCAGACGACGTCCCCGCGCGCGCGGCAAGCATGGTCATCGAGGCGGTGACGCCCGAGCTCGACGGAGGGCGTTCCCCGGTGAAGCGCATCGCCGGTGAGCCCCTCCACGTCGAGGCGGACATCTTCAAGGAGGGCCACGACGCGCTCGCCGCGGTCGTGTGGTGGCGGCAAGTCTCCCCCCCGACCGAGGCCGGACCTTGGCGGGCGGTGCCGATGCACCTGCTGGGGAACGACCGCTGGGCGGCGGACGTGACGCTCGGCCCGCCGGGCCGGGTGGTCTTCACCCTCGAGGCCTGGCCGGACACCTACCGGAGCTGGCTCTCCGAGCTGGAGCGAAAGGTCGCCGTCGGCCGTGACGTCCGGAGCGAGCTGCTCGAGGGCGCCGCGCTCCTCCGCGGCTGCGCCGCCCGGGCAGAGGCGGCCCAGGCGACCCACGACGCGCAGCTCCTGGACCAGGCGGCCGCCGCGCTCCAAGGGTCTCCGCCGGTCGCCATCGACCGCGCCGCCGAGGCCCGGGTGGTGGACGCCGCGGCCCGCTACCCCGACCGGAGCATCGGCCGCCGTGACCCCCTCGAGCGTCCGGTGCTGGTGGAGCGCGAGCGGGCCCGCGCCGGCGCCTGGTACGAGCTGTTCCCCCGGAGCGCGGCGCACGGCGAGCGTCACGGCACCTTTCGCGACGCCGAGTCCCTGCTCCCCGAGGCCGAGCGGCTGGGCTTCGACGTCGTCTACCTCCCGCCCATCCACCCCATCGGCCGCAGCGCGCGGAAGGGAAGGAACAACGCGCCGAATGCAGAGCCGGGCGACGTGGGGAGCCCCTGGGCGATCGGGGCGCGCGAGGGCGGCCACACTGCGGTCCACCCGGAGCTCGGCACGCTGGAGGACTTCCGGCGCTTCGTGGGGCGCGCCTCCGAGCACGGCCTCGAGGTGGCCCTCGACCTGGCCTTCCAGGTCTCGCCCGACCACCCGTGGGTGACCGAGCATCCGGAGTGGTTCCAGCGCCGGCCGGACGGCACCATCAAGACCGCCGAGAACCCGCCCAAGCGCTACGACGACATCGTCAACTTCGACTTCCTCGGACCCGGGCGAAGCACCCTCTGGCCGGCGCTGCTCGAGGTGGTCCTGTTCTGGGTGCAGCAGGGGGTACGCATCTTCCGGGTGGACAACCCGCACACCAAGCCCCTGCCCTTCTGGGAGTGGCTGCTCCGCGAGGCCCGCGAGCGCGACCCGGGGCTGGTCTTCCTCTCGGAGGCCTTCACCCGGCCGAAGCTGATGCGCGCCCTGGCCAAGCTCGGCTTCAGCCAGAGCTACACCCACTTCACCTGGCGCAACCACAAGCGCGAGCTCACTGATTACTTCCAGGAGCTGCGGCGGCCGGAATGGGCCGACGCGATGCGCCCCAACCTCTGGCCCAACACGCCGGACATCCTCCCCGAGTTCCTCCAGCGTGGCGGCCCCCCGGCGTTCCGCATCCGGGTCGCGCTCGCCGCCACGCTCGGCGCCTCCTACGGCATCTACTCGGGCTACGAGTTCTGCGACGCCGCGGTGCTGCAGGGCGAGGAGTACCGGGACAGCGAGAAGTACCAGCTGGTCGACTGGCGGAGCCGGCGCTCGGGCGACATCCGGGAGTGGATCGCCCGGCTAAACGAGATCCGCCATGCCGAGCCCGCGCTCCAGCGCGACGACGGGCTCCGGTTCTTCGAGTGCGACGACCCCCAGGTCATCTTCTACGGCAAGCGCATCGACGGCGGAACCAGCCAGGTGCTGGTGGCGGTGAGCCTCGACCCGTACCGCACGCACACCGCCGAGCTGCAGCTGCCGCAACAGCGCTACGGGCTCGCCGGCCGAGAGGTGGTGGAGGTGGAGGAGCGGCTCTCTGGCGAGCGCCAGCTCTGGCGGGGCGAGACGGCGACGGTCACGCTCACCCCCGAGCGGCCCGCGGCGCTCTGGACGGTCGCTGCCCCGGCCCGCACCGAGCAGGCCTTCGACTACTTCTACTGACGCTCCCCGAGACCGCGAATGACCTCCGACCCGCTTTGGTTCAAGTCGGCCATCATCTACGAGCTGCACGTCCGCGCCTTCTTCGACTCCACCGGGGACGGAAAGGGCGACATCCAGGGGCTCATCGCCAAGCTGCCCTACCTCCAGGACCTGGGGATCAACTGCCTCTGGCTCCTGCCGATGTACCCCAGCCCGCTGCGCGACGACGGGTACGACATCGCCGACTTCTACGCCATCCACCCCGACTACGGGACGCTGGAGGACTTCCAGCGCCTGGTCGACGCGGCGCACGCCCGCGGCATCCGCATCCTCACCGAGCTGGTGGTGAACCACACCAGCGACCAGCACCCCTGGTTCCAGGAGGCGCGGACCAGCCCCGACAGCCCGCGCCGCAACTGGTACGTGTGGAGCGACACCGACCAGAAGTACCAGGGCGCGCGCATCATCTTCACCGACACCGAGCGCTCTAACTGGACCTGGGACCCGGTGGCCAAGCAGTACTTCTGGCACCGCTTCTTCAGCCATCAGCCCGACCTCAACTACGACAACCCCGAGGTGCAGGAGGAGATGCTGAACGTCATGCGCTTCTGGCTGCGGATGGGGGTGGACGGCTTCCGCTGCGACGCCGTGCCCTACCTCTTCGAGCGCGAGGGAACCAACTGCGAGAACCTCCCCGAGACCCACGCCTTTCTCAAGCGGCTTCGGGCGACCATCGATCGCGAGTTCCAGGGCCGGGTGCTGCTGGCCGAGGCGAACCAGTGGCCGGCGGACGTGCGGGTCTACTTTGGCGACGGCGACGAGTTCCACATGGGCTTCCACTTCCCGGTGATGCCCCGCCTCTTCATGTCGGTGCGGCGGGAGGAGCGGACGCCCATCGTGGAGATCATGCAGCAGACGCCGGAGATCCCCGAGACGTGCCAGTGGGCCATCTTCCTGCGCAACCACGACGAGCTGACCCTGGAGATGGTCACCGACGAGGACCGGGACTACATGTACCAGGAGTACGCCAAGGACCCGCGGATGAAGCTGAACCTCGGCATCCGCCGGCGCCTGGCGCCCCTGATGGAGAACGGGCGGCGGCGGCTGGAGCTGCTGCACTCGCTCCTCTTCAGCCTGCCCGGGACGCCGGTGATGTACTACGGAGACGAGATCGGCATGGGGGACAACATCTTTCTCGGCGACCGCACCGGCGTCCGCACCCCGATGCAGTGGACCCCGGACCGGAACGCCGGCTTCAGCCGCGCGGACTACGCCCGCCTCTACGCCCCCGTCATCGCCGACACGGTGTACGGGTACCAGGCGCTAAACGTGGAGGCCCAGGAGGCGTCCCCCGCCTCGCTCCTCAACTGGGTACGCGAGCTCATCCGGGTCCGCAAGCGGCACCCGGCCCTGTGGATGGGCAAGCTGCGCTTCGTGAACCCGCCGAACCGGAAGGTGATGGCCTTCGTCCGCTCCGCGCCCGAGGAGACGCTGCTCTGCGTCTGCAACCTCGCCCGCGGGGCGCAGCCGGCCGAGCTCGACCTCTCCGAGTGGCAGGGCTGGACCCCCGTGGAGCTCTTCGCCGAGACCGTCTTTCCCGCCATCACCGACCGGCCGTACCAGCTCTCGCTTGGTGCGTCCGGCTTCTTCTGGTTCCGGCTGCAGCCGCCGG
The DNA here is from genome assembly GCA_035543115.1 of Myxococcaceae bacterium. Classification (GTDB taxonomy): domain Bacteria; phylum Myxococcota; class Myxococcia; order Myxococcales; family Myxococcaceae; genus RPRB01. The sequence goes on along the minus strand of DATKKF010000109.1, from coordinate 36,621 downwards.
GTGGAGGGAGCACCTCATGAACGTCACCATCGAGGAGCTCACCGGCTGGCTGGAGCACCAGCGCTGGTTCGGCGGCAAGGGCGTGCCGATCTCCAAGATCGAGGTCCTGGAGCGCATCCCGCTGCAGTCGGCCGCCGACGCCGAGGCCAGCATCGTGCGCGTCAGCTACGTGCTCGGCTCGGCCGAGACCTACCTGGTCCTCCTCCAGCGGATGCCGGACGGAGGCCTGCGCGACGCCCTGGAGGACGCCTCGGTGGCCCGGGCGGTCCTGGCCTTCGCCCGCGATGCCCGTCGGGTCCCGATGGGCAGCACCACCGTCCGGGCGGAGACCATCGGCAACGGCGCGGAGAGCCTCGCCGCGTTGCCGCCCGAGCCGGAGGTCCGCTCGCTCGGCGTGGAGCAGAGCAACACCAGCGTGGTGCTCGGCGAGCGGGTGCTCTTGAAGATCCTCCGCCGGCTGGAGGTGGGCCTGTCCCCCGAGGTGGAGATGGGCCGCTTCCTGGCCACCCACGGCTACCGGTCCACCCCCCAGCTCCTGGCGGCGCTGACCCTCGAGGGACCGAGCGCGAGCGAGCTCGCCCTGCTCTACGCCTTCGTGCCCAACCAGGGGGACGGCTGGGAGTACCTCACCGCTGCGCTCCGGCTCTCCCCCGAGCCCACTCCCGAGGTGCTGTCGAGGCTGGAGCGGCTGGGGACGCGGCTGGGCGAGCTGCACCGGGTGCTCGCCTCGGACGAGTCCGACCCTGCCTTCGCCCCCGAGCCGATCCACCAGGAGGACCTCCAGCGCTGGAGCAGCTCCATCGTCGGCGAGCTGGGCGTCACCCTGGCCAAGGCGGCCAGCCGTTTCCCCGACCTGGTCGAGCGACAGGACGCGTTGACCGAGCGGGCGAAATCGCTGGCCTCGCTCGCCCCCTCGGGCCAGAAGATCCGCCAGCATGGGGACCTTCACCTCGGGCAAGCGCTCTGGACCGGGGACGACTGGATGGTGATCGACTTCGAGGGCGAGCCGGCCCGGCCCTACTCCGCGCGGAAGGAGAAGCACACCCCGCTCCGCGACGTCGCCGGGATGCTGCGCTCGTTCTCCTACGCGGCGGCGGTGGCCGAGCTGCAGCCTGCGGCCCGGAAGGGCGCCGTGGCGGCGGCGAAGAAGGCGTTCCTCGGGGGGTGGCGCGCCGTCATCCGGGGAACGGGTCTGCTCCCGGCGACCGAGGCCGACACCAGCGCGATGCTCGACGTGCTGGAGCTGGAGAAGACGCTCTACGAGCTCCGCTACGAGCTGCAGATGCGGCCCGACTGGGCGCACATCCCGGCAGAGGCGCTGAAATGACCGCCGCCGCGTCCACCGACGCCGGACTGCAGGGCGCGCTCGAGGCCATCCGCGCCCTCCACCACCCCGAGCCGCACCAGATCCTGGGCGCCCACCCCGAGCCGGGGGGCGGCACGGTCATCCGCGCCTACCGTCCCGAGGCCGAGGGCATCACCGTCATCGCCGACGACGGCGCCGAGTGGCCCATGGGTTCGCTCGGCAACGGAATGTTCGAGGTGCGTACCCCGCTCCAGGTCGGCCCGTACCACCTCGCGGTCAGCTACCCCGGCGGCAGGCGCTTCATGCTCGGCGACCCGTACCGGTTCTGGCCCACGCTCGGCGAGCTCGACCTCTACCTGCTCAACGAGGGCCGGCACGAGCGGCCCTGGGAGCGGCTCGGGGCGCACCCCATGCTGCACGGGGGGACGGCAGGCACCGCGTTCGCCGTCTGGGCGCCCACCGCCGCCGGGGTCTCGGTGGTCGGCGACTTCAACGGCTGGGACGGCCGGCTCGACCCGATGCGCCGGATGGGCAGCTCGGGCATCTGGGAGCTGTTCGTGCCCGAGGTGGGCGAGGGCGCCCGGTACAAGTTCGAGATCCGGCCCGCGGGCGGCGGACCGCCGATGCTCAAGGTGGACCCGTACGCCTTCCGCACCGAGGTGCCCCCCGCCAACGCCTCGGTGGTCCACGCGCTCGACCGCTACGCCTGGAGGGACGGCGGGTGGATGGAGCAGCGCGCGCGGGGAGACCTCTTCGGCCGGCCGATGAGCGTCTACGAGGTCCACCTCGGGAGCTGGCGCCGCGTCCCCGAGGAGGGCAACCGTCCCTTGACCTACCAAGAGATGGCGGTGCAGCTCGCCGGGTACTGCCAGGACATGGGCTTCACCCACGTGGAGCTGCTGCCGGTCGCCGAGCATCCCTTCGGCGGCTCGTGGGGCTACCAGGTCGGCAACTACTTCGCGCCCACCGCGCGCTTCGGCCACCCGGACGACTTCCGGTTCTTCGTGGACCACCTCCACCAGGAAGGCATCGGGGTCCTGGTGGACTGGGTGCCAGGGCACTTCCCCCGCGACGTCTGGGGTCTCGGGCGTTTCGACGGGAGCGCCCTGTTCGAGCACGCCGACCCGCGCCAGGGTGAGCAGCCCGACTGGGGGACCTACGTCTTCAACTTCGGCCGCAACGAGGTGCGGAACTTCCTGGTGGGCAACGCCCACTTCTGGATCGAGCAGTACCACGTGGACGGGCTGCGGGTGGATGCGGTCGCCTCGATGCTCTACCTCGACTACTCGCGCCAGCCCGGGGCATGGGTGCCCAACAAGTGGGGGGGCCGGGAGAACGAGGAGGCCATCTCCTTCCTCCGCGAGCTGAACACCTCGGTGCGCACGCGCCACCCGGGCGTGCATGTCATCGCCGAGGAGTCCACCGCCTGGCCCAAGGTGACCGCGCCGGTGTCGGAGGGCGGGCTCGGCTTCACCCTGAAATGGAACATGGGGTGGATGCACGACACCCTGGCGTACTTCGCCACCGATCCGCTCTTCCGGATCCACGACCACAACAAGCTGACCTTCGGGCTGCTCTACGCCTACAGCGAGCATTACGTCCTGCCGCTCTCGCACGACGAGGTCGTGCACATGAAGGGATCGCTCTGGGGGCGGATGCCTGGCTACGACCCCGAGAAGGCCGGCAACCTCCGCGCGCTCCTCGCCTGGATGTGGGCGCACCCGGGCCGGAAGCTGCTCTTCATGGGCGGCGAGTTCGGCCAGCCCGCGGAATGGAGCCACGACCGGAGCCTCGACTGGCACCTGCTGGCCGACCCGGCGCACGCCGGCGTCCAGACGCTGGTGCGCGCCCTGAACCGGCTCTACGCCCAGCATCCAGCGCTCTACGCGCAGGACGACCGGCCGGAGGGGTTCCGGTGGATCCAGGCGGACTCGGCGAGCAGCAACGTCTACGGCTTCCTCCGCTTCGACCCGGCTGGGCGCGCCATCGCCTGCCTCGCCAACCTCGCCAACCAGCCCTGGCCGGGATACCGGTTCGGGCTTCCCATCGGGGGGACCTGGCAGCGCATCCTCGACACCGACGCCGCAGCGGTCGGCGGCCGCGAGCGGAGCGGGCCCTCCCTGCGACCGACGGAGCACGTCCCCTGGGACGGCCTGCCCGAGTCCCTGGCCCTGGACCTTCCGCCGCTCAGCGTGCAGTGGCTGCTCTCCCCGGAGCCGGCGCGCCAGAGCCCGGGCTGAGCCCCGGGGGGGGAGGTGGCATGCTCGGGACACGCGAGGCGCTCCTCTCCGGCCCGCTCCGGGACAGCCTGGTGCCGGTGGTGAGCCTGTCGATGGCGCTCACTCCCCTGCTCACCCTGGCCTACGACCGGCTCGTGGCCCCCGGGCTCCGCACCCGGGACGACCGGCCGTATGATCGCGACGTGGAGCAGGACACCCTGGTCATCGCCGCCGGCTTCGGCCGATTCGGCCTCGCCGAGCGGTCGCGCCGGGAGCTCGAGTCGCTCTTCACCCGCGATGCCGGGGAGGAGCGGAAGAGCGCGTGAGGGTCCTGGCACCCCAGATCCGGCAGGCGACGTCCCGCGATGCGCCGGCCATCGCCCGCGTCCAGGTGCTCACCTGGCAGCAGACCTACCGGGGCATCCTCCCGGACGCGTTCCTCGACTCGCTCGACGTGGAGCGGAGCGCCGAGAGCTGGCGGGCCGTCATCTCCGACCGCCGGCGCAGCACCCACGTGGTGGACGGGCCGGGCGTCGTCGGCTTCTGCACCGCCGGGCCTTCCCGCGGAGACCCCGCGGCCGCCTTCCGCGGCGAGGTGGAGGCCATCTACGTCCACCCCGCCGAGCAGGGACGTGGCCACGGCAGCGCCCTGATCCGGGCGGCGATGGTCTGGCTCGCCGCCAAGCGCCTGACGCCAGTGATGGTCTGGGCGCTCGAGGCCAACAGCCCGGCCCACGCCTTCTACCAGGCGCTCGGGGCACGGCGGCTGGACACCCGCCTCTTGCGCATCGCCGATGCGCTCTACCCCGAGGTGGGCTTCGGCTGGCCGGAGGCCGGGCTCACTGCGGGGTGATGGCCCGGACTTCACCACCTCGAAGTCGCGGCGCTCGATCCGCATCGGCGAGCGGGGCTCCTGGTCGCCAGAAGCGCGGGTCCGGTCTCAGCGCACTCCGCCGAGGGACGCAATCCATGCCTCGGGGAGGCCCGCCGCGCGGGCTCCGCGGACGAGCGCCTCGACGAACCCCGGGCTGACCGCCCCGTCCAGGCTCCTGCGCGCCGGCGCGGTGGTGAAGGCAGTGGCCGTCCGCTCACCCGCCGCGGTCCGCACCCGGACCTCGCGCTCCACGCACATCTGGGTGATGACGCCTTCCTTGTGCTGGATGATCGGCCAGTCGTTCGGGGCGATCTCGAACAGGAGCCCGTGGACCACGGCGCCGGGGCGGTCCTCCAGCCCGGCCACGCGGCCGCCCCACCACCGCGAGGGGAAGTCGAAGACCAGCCCCAGGTCGAGCGCCTCGACCCGCTGTCCCGGCGGGAGCTGGAAGAAGTCGTACCCGTGCTGGCGCCGCCACTCCTCGAACGCGGCCGGGTCGAGGACGGTCGAGTACGCGAAGTAGGGCCGGGGCGGCCCCGCGGCGAGTCTCTCCCGCGCGGCCATCACCTGCTCGTAGTGGGCGTCCACCTGCCGTCTCCTTGCGCCAGCCGGCTGTGCCGGCGGCCGTAGAGGAAATACAGCCCGACGCCCGCCGCCTGCCACACGACGAAGCGCATCCAGGTGATGAACGGCAGGTAGGCCATCAGGATGCCGCAGCAGATGACCGAGAGGAGCGGCAGCCATGGAACACCCGGGCACCGGAACGGCCGGGGGCGCCCGGGGTCGGTGCGCCGGAGCGCGATGACCCCCACCGAGACCAGGACGAAGGCGAACAGCGTCCCGATGTTGGTGAACTCGATGGCCTCGTTGATGTCCACGAACATCGCCGGGATGCCCACGAAGACGCCGGTCAGGATGGTGGTGACGTACGGCGTCCGGAACCGCGGGTGCACCTTCGCCGCCCAGGCAGGCAGGAGCCCGTCGCGCGCCATCACCATGAAGATGCGCGGCTGCCCGAGCTGGAACACAAGCAGCACCGCGGTCATCGCCACCACCGCGCCGAAGGAGAGGATTCCGGCCAGCGCCTGGAGCCCGGCGGACTGGAGCGCCTTGGCCAGCGGATCGCCGACCGCGAGCTCCTTCCAGCTCACCATCCCGGTCAGGACCAGGGTCACCGCGACGTAGAGGACGGTGCAGATGCCGAGCGTGGCGATCATCGCCCGGGGAATGTCCCGCTGGGGGTTGCGCGCCTCCTCGGCGGTGGTGGAGACGGCGTCGAACCCGATGTAGGCGAAGAAGATGAGCGCGGCGCCGCTGAGGATGCCGTGGAGCCCGTTGGGGGCGAACGGAGTCCAGTGCTCGGGGCGAATGTAGAACGCGCCCACGCCAATGAAGCCCACCACCATGAAGAGCTTCAGCAGCACCATCGCGGTGTTCACCCGGGCGCTCTCCTGGATGCCGAGCACGAGAAGAACGGTGAGCACCGCAACGATGGCCCCGGCGGGCAGGTTCAGGACGATGGGGACGCCGAGCACATGCGGCGCCGCGGCGAGCAGGCCGGGCGTCTGGTGCGCATGGTCCAGGGTGGTGGACAGCCAGTCCGGGAGGTGAAGCCCCAGCCCGGCCAGGAGCGTCTTGAAGTAGTCCGCCCAGCTGACGGCCACCGCCACGTTCCCCACCGCGTACTCGAGAATGAGGTCCCAGCCGATGATCCAGGCCACGAGCTCCCCAAGCGTCACGTAGGCATAGGTGTAGGCGCTGCCGGCCACCGGCACCATCGACGCCATCTCCGCGTAGCAGAGCGCGGCGAACCCGCAGGCCACCGCCACCAGGAAGTACGAGAGGACCAGTGCCGGCCCTGCCGCGACGTGCGAGCTGCCCCCGGCGGCCGCCGTCCCGGGGGAGCTGAAGATGCCGGCGCCGATCACCGCCCCGATGCCCAGGGCAGTGAGCGAGAGCACTCCGAGCGAGCGCTTGAGGCGGTGTTCGGACCGGTCGGCGTCGGCCTGGCAGGCCTCCACGGCCTTGCGGCGGAGCAGGGACGTCGGCATGAGGTCCGGGCGTCCTAACACGGGGAGCCGGCTGTCGAAGGGATGCGGTGAACGCCGGTGCTGGAGCAGATCCACGAAGGCCCGGGTCGATCCCGAGGTCTTCGCCCGCCTCCCCCCTGCCGGGTGGTGGAATCGCTCGCGATGGAGCGTCCAGCAGGGCCGGGACGCCCGGGGGGCGCGCACGTCTTGCGCGTCCGGGCCGCCGCTCCCGGGGCAGAGGCCACGGTACGGGGATTGCTCCTGCGGAGGGAACGATGCGAATCGGAATCAACACCGGCGGCGGCGACGCTCCCGGGCTCAATGCGGTCATCCACGCGGTGGTGCTCTCGGCCCACCACCGCGGCTGGGAGGTCTACGGCATCCAGACCGGGTATGGCGGGCTGCTCGATCCGAGCAAGACCTTCCGCCTCACCCCGGCGCAGGTCGAGTTCATCGTCGACCGGGGCGGCACCATCCTCGGCACGACCAACCGGGCCGACCCGTTCCGCTTCCCGGTGAAGGGGCCCACGGGCGAGGTGACGTTCGTCGACGTCTCGGACGAGGTGGTGCGGAACTTCCGCGCGCTGCAGCTGGACGCGCTGGTGGCGGTGGGCGGAGACGGGAGCATGGGGCTCGCCGCCCGCTTCGCCGCCAAGGGCATCCCGATGGTGGGCGTGCCCAAGACCATCGACAACGACCTCGCGGACACCAACTACAGCTTCGGCTTCGACACTGCCGTCTCCACCGCCGCCGACGCGGTGGACAAGCTGCACTCCACCGCCAGCGCCCACCAGCGGGTGTTCGTGGTGGAGGTGATGGGCCGGTACGTGGGCTGGATCGCCCTGCACACCGGGATCACCGGCTCGGCCGACGTCATTCTCCTGCCCGAGGTGCCGTTCGAGCTCGAGCACGTCTGCTCGAAGATCCGCTCCAACGAGCGCCGCGGAAAGTCCTACGGGATCATCGTCGCGGCCGAGGGCGCCAAGCCCGTGGGCGGTCGCCTCACCACCCGCGCGCAGTCCACCGTGGGCCGCGAGGAGCCGCTCCTCGGCGGCATCGCCGAATGGGTGGCCCGGGAGGTGGGCCAGCGCACCGGAAAGGAGACCCGGTCCCTGGTCCTGGGGCACCTGCAGCGCGGAGGATCCCCTACCCCGTTCGACCGGCTGGTGGCCCTGCGCTACGGAGCCGCCGCGGTGCGCTTCCTCGCCGAGGGCAAGCGCAACGTGCTGGTGGCCTACCAGCCGCCGCAGGGAATGGTGCCGGTCCCTCTCGAGGGCGCGGCGTCCCGGCGCAAGACGGTCCCCCTGGACAGCGACACCCTCAGGACCTGCCGCGAGCTCGGCATCTCGCTCGGGGACGCCCCCGCCGTGGAGTGAGCTGCGCGTGGGGCCACCGGCAACTGGCGCTTTCGACCCCCGCCGGCACTACAGTCCTCCGGCGGGAGGCGTTCCGATGGCTGAGGCAGCGTCGGCCGAGGCGTACACCCGGGAGGTCTGGAGCGCGGTCCAGCAGCTCTGGCCCAACCTGGGAAAGAATCCTGCCCGCGTCGTGCAGCCCTACATCCCGGTGTTGCCGGCGTTCCTCGCCGAGGCGTACGAGCAAGGCCGCTCCCCCGAGTGGGTGGCGCTGGAGGTGATGCGCTTCTTCCTCCGCATCTACATCGAGAACGTGCTGAGCGCGGACGAGCGCAAGGCGCAGCTGGTGGACCTGCACGAGCTGAGCAAGCGCGACCCGGAGGAGAGCCAGAAGGTGGGGGTGCTGCCCTTCACCGCGGCGCTGTTCGGCGCCCAGCAGACGGTGTCTACCTGGACCGGCGCGGGGAAGGTGGGGAAGGAAGCGGCGCAGTCGCTGAACCGCGAGGTGCTGTGCGCGCTCCTCGAGCGGCCCAGCGGGGAGCTGTCGCGGCTCGGCTGGCTCACCCTCGAGGCCGCCCGGAAGGGGTGAGTCAGCGCGCCCGGGCCCGAGCGGAGGGTGCGGTCCACCGCGCCGCGTCGGGTGATGCTACCGTGCTGCCGTTCATGTACCCGGATCGCTTCCGGCTTCCCTTCCTCGCCGGCGTGCTGATCGCCGCCGCGGAGCGCCGGCGCCCTGGTCTCGGCCCGTGGTCGTTCCAGGTCGAGGAGCAGCTCCGGCACGCGTTCGACACGGAGCTGGAGGACGTCCGGCGGAGCTTCCTCGAATCCTTCGACGACCCGGGCTGGTTCACCCGGGTGGAGGAGAAGATCGAGGAGATCGCCCTGCCCCGGTACCTGGTCGAGGCGAAGCGACAGACCGACCTCGAGCAGCGCGGCTATGGGCTGTGGCGAGGCGGGGACCTCCTCTCCCGCGTGGTCCTGGCCCTCGGTGGCCTGTGCGTGGGCGCGTTCCTGGTGAAGGCCCCGTTCATCCCCATTCCCACCACCTGGGACCTCCTCATCTTCGCGATGGGCCTCGCTGCGCCGCTCCTGCCGGACCTCCAGATCGCCCTTCACAAGCGCCGCCACCGCCGGGCGCTCCGGGCGATCGTCGAGGACCTCCAGGACGCCGAGGCCAAGCTCGAGCTCTACCAACCACTGTCGTCGCCGGAGTCGTCCGCGACCGCCCTCCCGGCGGGACGCGAGTCGGTCCGGCAGAAGGGCTGACCGTGCAGCCAGTGCAGGTGCCTCCCAGCATTCCCCGGCGCCGCTTCGACCTCCGCGGGGTCGGTCGCCGGGTCTTCGGCCAGCGACCGGGGCGCAGGCTCTACTTGTTGGTGGCCGCGGCGCTGTTCGTGCTGATCGTCTGGGGCGTGTGCGCGGTCTACGTCCGGCCCAACGAGTTCGCGGTGAAGCAGGTCACCGTGGGCCGTCACAAGGGCATCCTGCCGGAGGTCTACTACCCGGGGCTCCACTTCGTGAGCCCGGGCACCGAGCGCCTCCACGTCTTCCCCACCGACATCCAGTCGCTGGACCTGAGCGACGATCCGAACGAGCGCCCCAAGGACGACAAGCGGGTGACTCCCGCCATCAACATCCAGACCTCCGAGGGCTACACGGTCACCGTGGACTGCTCGGTGCTCTACCGCGTCGAGGATCCGTACCGGGTCCTGACCACGATCGGGCCTGGCAAGCTGTACGAGGACGCGCTGGTCATCCCCCGCACCGAGCAGATCCTTCGCAAGCGGCTGGGGCAGCTCGACGCCGAGGAGTTCTACGACGTCACCAAGCGCTCCGTCCGGGCCCGCGCCGCGCGCGAGGAGCTCAACACCGAGCTGGTCCCCAACGGCATCCGGGTGATGCACATCTTCCTCCGCCGCTACATCTACGACGCCCGCTACCAGCAGGCGATCGAGCAGAGGAAGATCCAGGACCAGACGGTCTTCAAGAACATCGCCGAGGCGGAGCTGGCCACCGCCACCGCCGAGCGCGATCGCGTCGTCGCCCTGGGACAGGCCACCATCCGGGTGGAGCTCGCCCGCGGCGAGGCAGAGAAGAAGAAGCTCGAGGCCGAGGCGGACCTCTACTCCCGCCGCCAGCGCGCCGCTGGTGAGCTCGCGGTGTCCCTGGCCGAGGCCGAGGGCACCCGGCTGGAGAACGAGGCGCTCCGGGGCGTGGGCGCCGAGAACCTGGTCGGACTGAGGATGGCCGATGTGCTCCGCGGCACGAAGATCATCATCGTGCCCACCGACGGCGAGTCGGGGGTGAATCCGCTGGACCTGCGCTCGACGCTCAAGCGCTTCGATGTGAAGGGTGGACCATGAGACGACTCCTCTGGCCCTTGCTCCTCTCGATGCCGCTCGCCGGGTGCACCTGCCATTCCACGCACAGCACCGAGGTGGGCGTGCTGACCCGCCGGGCCACGCTTGGTGGGCTGCTGGGAACCCCAGGTATCCAGACGGAGATTTACGCCCCCGGCGCGACGTACATCTTCCCGATCTTCCTCACCGACTGGCACACCTTCGACGTCTCGCTCCAGAACCTGGCGATGATCCGCGACCCCAAGAAGGGCGACCGGACCGCCGAGGACGACCTCTTCTTCAAGACCATCGACGGCAACGACATCCGGGTGGACGTCACCGTGGCCTGGGCCGTCGACCCCAAGCGCGCGCCTTACCTCCTCAACAAGGTGGGCGAGAGCACCGAGCAGGTGAAGGAGAAACTGGTACGGCCAGCGTGCCGGAGCGTCGTCCGCGACGTGCTGAACTCGCTTCGCTCCGAGGAGTTCTACGTGTCAGAGAAGCGCTTCGCCAAGGCAGCCGAGGCGCGCGATCGGCTCGCCGCGGTGCTCGAGCCGGAGGGCGTCCTGGTGCGCCAGGTCATCCTCGGCGAGCACCACTTCAACCCCGAGTACGAGAAGGTGATCCGGGACAAGAAGCTGGCGGAGCAGAACAGCGAGCGCATGCGCAGCGAGGCGCGCGCCGCGGCCGAGCAGGTGAAGAGCGAGCTCCAGAAGGCGAAGGGCAGCGTGAACCAGACGCTCGCCGGTGCGCAGGGGGCCCTCGATACCGCCAAGCTCGGCGCCGACGCTCAGCTCTTCCAGAATCAGAAGCAGGCCGAGGCGCTGGTCGCCGAGAAGAAGGCGCACGCACAAGGGGTCCGGAAGCAGAACGAGGCGCTGGCCGGAAGCGGCGGGACCGCGCTGGTGAAGCTGAAGATCGCCGAGGCGCTCACCGGGAAAGACCTGGTCTTCCTCCCCGGCGGCAAGTCCGGGGTCGGGGTGCAGACGCTGAACATGAATCAGCTCCTGCAGGCGATCACCGCCCAGCAGGCGGCGCAGACCACGGTGCAGAAACCGGAAGAGCCCACGCGGTGACGGGGCAACGCGCCGACCCGGCCCGCATCACCTCGGCGGGCTCGACCCGGTGGCCCAGCGGGGCTCTCACCGCACGTTTGCGGTAGCCTCCCAGGGCGAACATGACCGCGGCGGCACACCCCCGCATCTCGTACGACACCGTCCCCTACCCCACGTTCGCGCAGCGGCAGACGCATCCCGACCGCCTCGCCGTCCAGGCGACGCTCCTCGGCATGACCCCCGCGCCGGTGGAGCGGTGCCGCGTCCTGGAGATTGCCTGTGGCGACGGGAGCAACCTCGTCCCGATGGCCTTCCACCTTCCGGGGAGCGAGTTCGTCGGCGTCGACCGGGCGGGCGCCCCGATCGAGCGCGCACGGGGCATGGCCACGGATCTCGGGCTCGGGAACATCCGCTTCCTCCGGTGCGACATCGCCGAGCTGCCGATCGAGCTGGGCTCGTTCGACTACGTCATCGCCCACGGCGTCTACTCCTGGGTCTCGCCCCAGGTGCAGGACGCCCTCCTTGCCGCGAGCTGCCGCCACCTCTCCGAGAGCGGCGTCGCGTACGTCAGCTACAACACCTACCCGGGCAACCACCTGCGCCAGATGGTCCGGGAGATGATGCTCTTCCACCTGCGCGGGGTGGATGATCCCGCCCGCCTCCTGGAGCAGGGCATCGCCCTGGCGCGGTTCGTCGCCGAATCCCAGTCGAAGCCCGACTCCTACGGACAGCTCCTCCGCACCGAGCTCGAGCGCTTCCTCAGCGTCGACGGGAACTACCTGCTCCACGACACGCTGGAGGAGCACAACCTCCCGCTCTACTTCCACGAGTTTGCCGAGCGCGCCGCGCGGCATGGGCTGCAGTACCTCGCCGAGGCTGACTTCCACGAGATGCTGGACTGGGGTTTCCAGCCCGAGGTCTCACGGACGCTCAAGCAGCTCGGGGGCGACCGCATCGCCCGGGAGCAGTACCTGGACTTCCTCAAGTGCCGCTGCTTCCGGCAGACCCTCCTCTGCCACCAGGGCAAGCGTCTCGACCTCTCGCTCCGCCCGGAGCTGGCCCGGCGCTTTCTGGTCGCTGCCCCCTCGAGACCGGAGACGGCCCAGGTCGACCTCGGCCAGCGCACCCCGGAGCGCTTCGTTCATCCCCAGGGTGCCTCCCTCCGCACCGACTGGCCCGTGGCCAAGGCGGCGTTCCTGCTCCTCGGCGAGCGCTGGCCCCGGGCCCTTCCCTTCGACGAGGTGCTCCGGCTGGCCCTGGCCGGGGTGCCAGAGGAGGCGGCGGGCCTCCCCGAGCCGGACGCGGCGCGCGAGCTCGGCGCGATGCTGCTGCGCGCCTATGCCTCGGGGCTGATCGACCTCCACCTGCACGCGCCCCCTGCCATCGCTCCCGGGGAGAATCCGGTGGCCAGCGCGCTGACCCGGTGGGAGCTCCGCTCCGGACGCCGGCGGGTGACCGGGCTCTACCACTCCACCATGTCCGTGGAGGACGAGCCCACCGCCAGACTGCTCGCATGGGCGGACGGCTCGCGCACCAGGGCCGCGCTGCGCGAGGTGCTCGCGGAGTCTCTGTCCGACCCCGGGGAGATCCGGATGGCGGAGGAAGCCCCCGCTGCGTCCCTCGAGGAGGCGCGGAGCTTCCTGGTCCGCTCCTTCGATCGCACGGTGGACCGGCTGGTCCGGATGGGGCTGCTGGTCGCCTGAGCGAGACCGGATCGCCCTGGGGCGTCAGTCGGTGCCGCCGGACGCGCCGAAGGCGATCCGTTCGCAGTACATCTCGGCCTTGATGGTGCGGTACTTCTCGGCCGCGTTCGAGTTCACCGGCGCGACCCGGAAGACTCCGAGGTGGCTGAAGGTCAGGGTGAACAGAGGACGGAGGCGGCTGTCGAGATAATCCAGCGTCCCGCCCCGCTCCTTGTCGTCCCCGTTGTTGCCCTGGACGATGAAGTCCTGTCCCCAGTCGTAGAAGCTCTGCGCGTGGCTGTCGGCGACGGTGACCGCGACGTCGGAGAAGTCCACCCCCGCCGGTTGCTTCTGGTAGTCGCGCTGCTCGCCGACCGCGTTCTCCACGACCTTCTGCTTGATGGTGATGGCCTCGATCTTCAGCGCCCGCGAGGTCGCATCGTCGAGCCCGTCGATCTTCAGCTTGAAGTCGGAGGTTCGCCACTTGTCGGCGGCGATCTCGAACTTGATCGCCACCCCGTTGCCCTTCTTGCTCCGGATGAACTCCGGCGAGAACTTCACCGTCATCTTGGCAGTGGCCCGCGACGTGGCGTCGAGCGCGGGCAGGTCCACCTCGGAGATGAGCGCGTTGGAGAACTCGAGGCGGGTCAGCTCCCGGGCGTTGTAGTCGGACTCGATCACCGCACCGTTCTTCCGCGTCGCCTTCAAGGTGAGGGTGTCCTGGATCCACTGGTAGAAGGCCTTGCTCATCCCGGCGCCGCAGTTGATCGTGATGTCCTCGTACTTGACCCCGGCGAGATGCTTCTTGACGAAGCCGTCGGCGCCCACCTTCTCGGTGACCACGTCGGCCACGGCGTTCCCGCCCTCCGTGGACTGGACCCAGCCCGCGAAGGACCCGTCCAGCTCCAGCCCGAACTTCGCGGTGGCCTGCGAGCGGGGGGCCAGCGCCGCCTCGTCGGCCGCGACCGCGGCGGTGGCATCGGCTGCGGCCGCGTCTCCTCCCGCAGGGGCGGCCCCGGCCGCAGCGACTCCGCAGCCCGTCCCCGCCACCGCGGCCGCGGTGACGCCGAGCGCCTTCAGGAACTCACGCCGTTCGTTGGACATCGCTGACCCCCGGTCCAGACGAGCGAACGCTTCCACAGGCTCTCCGCTGCCCGCAAGACGCATGGCCCAAAGCGATTCCGACGCAGGGGGTCCGGTTCACCCCCTCCGCGGAGATCTCGAGCGGGTTTCCGGGCCGCCGCGCGGCAACAATACCCCCGTCACCAGGGGATTCCCGATGACGGGGGTGACGTTGGTCGGGGCGACAGGATTTGAACCTGCGACCACCTGCACCCCAAGCAGGTGCGCTACCAGGCTGCGCTACGCCCCGGGAACTGCTCGGCAATGCGGCGAACTGCGGGGAAGCGGGGGTGTACCTGCCAGCCCCCGACTGGTCAAGCTGCTCCGTCGGATCCGGAGCCCCCGCCGGACGCCGCGGCTGCCGCGGCCTCGGCGGACGCGTTCAGGGCACTCTTCAGCACCTGGCTCGGGCGGAAGGTGAGCACCCGGCGGGCGGAGATCTCGATCTCCTTGCCGGTCTGCGGGTTCCGCCCGACGCGCGCGTTCTTCTGGCGCACCTGGAAGTTCCCGAAGCCGGAGATCTTGATCTTGTCCCCCCGCTCGAGCGTCTCCTTCACCATGTCGAAGACCAGTTCCACGATCTCCGCAGACTCCTTCTTGGAGAAGCCCACCTTCTCGTAGACCCCTTCGATGATGTCGGCCTTCGTCATGGGGCCGAAGCATGCCTGCCTGCTCCCGAATGTGTCAACTTGCCGGAGTTGCTGAGGGTTTTTGCGACCCCCTCAGCTGGCCGCCCAGACGCCGCTGGACCTCCTCCACGATGCGGGCGTGGGCCGCCTGGACCTCGTCGTCCCGGAGCGTCCGGTCCGGGGACCGATAGGTGAGCGCGAAGGCGAGGTTCTTCTGGCCCTCCGGGAGAGGTGCGCCGGTGTAGACGTCGAAGAGGACTGCGTCCTCCACCAGGGGCTGTCCGACCTCGCGGATGACCGCCCGCACGTCTGCCGCCGGCATCGAGACCGGGACCACCACGGCCAGATCCCGGAGCACCGCCGGATAGCGGGGCAGCGGCCGGAACCGGGGCGAGAGCTGGGCCACCCGCTCCAGCGCGGCGAATTCGAGCTCGAAGGCGAACACGCCCGGGGGCAGCGCAAGCTCGTGGGCCACCAGTGGATGCACCTCGCCCACCCACCCGAGCACCGCGTCCCCCACCCTCGCCTCCGCGGTGGCCCGGGGATGAAACGGCGCGACCCGGCCGAGGCGGCAGGTCAGCTCGCCGGCGGAGAGCGCCGAGACGATCGCCTCCACCGCGCCCCGGGCGTCGGCGAAGTCGTTCGGCGCGTCCTTCGAGGTCCAGCTCCGCGGCTCACGTCGCCCCCAGAGCACACCCGCGACATGGAGCCGCTCCTCGGCCACCGGGCGGAGATCCTTCCCACCGTGCGGGTCGCGCAGGTAGGCGCGGCCGATCTCGTAGAGCCGGAGCGACTCGGGCTGGTGCCGCAGGTTGGAGGCGACGTTGCCGAGCAGGGACGCCAGCAGCGTGGTCCGCATCACCGCCTGCTGCGGGGTCAGCGGGTTCTTGAGGGCGATCGCCCCCACCGAGGTCCCGAGCTTCTCCAGCGCCCGCGGCGTCACCCAGCGCAGGACGGCCGGGTCGACGAAGCTGTAGTTCACCACCTCGTCGAAGCCGGCGCCGGAGAGGGCACCCCGGATGCGGCGCTCCACCTCCACCCAGGCCGGCTCGGGCACGAGCTCGCCGGAGCTGGCCGGAAGCGCGGAGGGAATGTGCTCGTAGCCGCGGATCCGCGCCACCTCCTCGACCAGGTCCTCGGGGCGCTCGACGTCGTGACGCCACCCAGGCACTCGCCAGCGTCCGCCCGCCTCGGCCACGAAGCCCAGCGACGAGAGGATCGACCGGACCTCCTGCTCCGGCACCGGCGCCCCCAGCAGCCCATCCACCTCACCCTTCCCCAGCGCGACGACACGCGGGGTGGCCGGACGGGCGTGCACGTCGATGCGCCCACGGCGCACGGTGGCTCCCGACAGCTCGGCCATCAGCGCGGCGGCGTGGTCCAGCACCTCCGGGAGCACGGTGCGGTCCACCCCGCGCTCGAACCGGTACGACGCCTCGCTCTGCAGCTGGTGCCGCCGTGCCATGCGGCGGATGGTCCCCGGGTCCCAGTTCGCCGCCTCGAGCAGCACCCGGGTCGTCCTCTCGCCGACCTCGGTGTCCGCGCCGCCCATGGTGCCGGCGAGCGACTGCGCCCCGGCCTGGTCCTCGATGACCAGGTCGTCCGCGACCAGCGTCCGCTGCCTGCCGTCGAGGGTGGTGAGCGGCTCGCCCTCCCGAGCCCGACGCACGCGGAGCACGCCGCCCTGGATGCGGTCCAGGTCGAAGGCGTGGAACGGCTGCCCCAGCTCGAGCATCACGTAGTTGGTGACGTCGACCACGTTGTTGATGCTCCGGACTCCACAGCGCTCGAGCCGGCGGCGCAGCCATGCGGGCGACGGCGCGATGCGCACCGCCTCCAGAACCCGGGCGGTGAAGCGCGGGCAGCCGAGCGGGTCGGCGATCTCGATGCGGATGGCGTCCGACACCGGGCCGCCGGACTCGGTCGGCACCCGGAGCTTCCGCTGCAGCGGGAGGCCCAGCACCGCCGCCGCCTCGCGCCCGACGCCGAGGTGGCTGAGCGCGTCGCCGCGGTTCGGCGTCACGTTCACCTCGAGCACCGTGTCCTCGAGCCCGAGCGCCTCCGCCAGCGGCGTCCCCGGCACGAGGTCCGTCGAAAGGATGAGCAGCCCGCTCGCGTCGTCGGAGAGACCGAGCTCCTTGCCCGAGCAGAGCATCCCGTGGCTCTCCACCCCGCGCAGGCTCGCGCGCTGGATGGTCTGCCCGCCGGGCAGCGTCGTCCCCACTGTCGCCAGCGGGACGAGGTCACCCACCTGGAAGTTCTTCGCCCCGCAGACCACTTGAAGCCGCTCGCCACCGGCCTCCACCTGCGTCACGCTCAGCTTCTCGGCGCCGGGGTGCGGCGCAGCGGCCGCGACCCGGGCCACCACCACCCCGGCCAGCGCCTCCCCCGGCCGGTGCATCCCCTCGACCTCGAGGCCTGCGCGGGTCAGACGCTGGGCGAGCTCCTCCGGAGCCGGCAGCGGCGAGACGAAGTCCTGGAGCCACTCGACGGAGACCTTCATGGCTAGAACTGCTCCAGCAGTCGAACGTCGTTCTCGAACAGGCTGCGCAGGTCATCCAGGCCATAGCGCAGCATCGCCACCCGCTCGATGCCCATCCCGAACGCGAAGCCGGTGACGCTGCCCTCGGGGTAGCCCACCGCCTTGAAGACGTTCTGGTGCACCATCCCGCAGCCGAGGATCTCCAGCCACCCGGTCTGCTTGCACAGACGGCAGCCCTTGCCGGCGCAGGCGCCGCAGCTCACGTCCAGCTCGCCCGAGGGCTCGGTGAAGGGGAAGAACGAGGGACGAAACCGCGTCCGCCGGTCCGGGCCGAAGAAGGCACGGACGAAGGCGTCGAGGGTCCCCTTCAGCTCGGCCATGGTGACCTTCCGGTCCACCAGGAGCCCCTCGATCTGGTGGAACATCGGGGTGTGCGTCGCGTCCGAGTCGGCGCGGTACACCTTCCCCGGGACCACCACCCGGATGGGCGGCTTCTGGGCGAGCATGGTCCGCACCTGCCCCGGCGAGGTGTGGGTGCGGAGCACGATGCTCCCCGGGTCGTGCTGCAGAAAGTCCCCGTGGACGTAGAACGTGTCCTGCATGTCGCGCGCGGGGTGGTCCGGCGGGAAGTTCAGCGACTCGAAGTTGTAGAGGTCGAGCTCGATCTCCGGGCTCTGCACCACGTCGAAGCCGAGCCGCTGGAACGCCCGCGTCACCTCCTCGAGGGTACGAGAGACCACGTGCCGCCGCCCGGGGCGGCGCATCCGGCCGGGGAGCGTCACGTCGACCGGCGGCGCCTCCAGCTCGGCCTGCAGCGCGGCGCGGGCGATGCGCTCCTGGGCCTCGCCGAGCATCGACTCGACCTCGGCCTTCACCCGGTTGGCGACCTCGCCCACCCGGCGGCGCTCCTCCGGCGCGAGCTTGCCCATTCCGCCCAGGACGGCAGACAGCTCCCCCTTCTTGCCCAGGTAGCGGACCCGCAGCGCCTCCAGGGCGGACGCGTCCTGGGCGCGGCCGATCTCCTCGCGCGCCTTGCTCGCCAGCGATTCCAGTCGGTCCTGCATTCCTGCCTCCTGAAACGACAAAGGGCCGCCCCTGGGGGCAGCCCTCGTGTCGGCTCGCCGGGGTCGGTTCCCCCCCGGCAGGGGTCCGATGTCAGGCCGCCGCGATCTTCGCGATGGCCGCAAAACCCTGCGGATCGGCGACGGCGATGTCGGCCAGCACCTTGCGGTCCAGCGCCACCTGCGCCTTGCCCAGGCCGGCGATGAGCCGGCTGTAGCTCAAGCCCGAGAGCCGGGCCGCGGCGTTGATCCGGACGATCCACAGCGAGCGGAAGTCCCGCTTCTTCCGGGCCCGGTCGCGGCTGGCGTAGTCCAGAGCGCGCTCCACGGCCTGGTTCGCCCGCTTGTAGCAGTTCTTCCGCCGGCCCCTGTAGCCCTTGGCCAGCTTGAGAATCCGGTTGCGGCGACGGCGCGCCTTGAAACCCTTCTTGACCCGCATGGCTCGTCCTCAGTTCGCCCCGTAGGGGAACAGCTCCTTGATGACCTTCTTCGCGTCCATGTCGCGAAGGTAGCCGGTGCCGCGGTTGTGGCGATCGTTGTTGGCGGTCTTGGCGAAGGTGAACAGGTGCTTCGCGTAGGCCTTGGCATGCTTCACCTTGCCCGACTTCTTCACCTGGAACCGCTTCTTCGCTGCACTGCGCGTCTTCAGCTTCGGCATGGCTGACTCCTAAACGTGTCCTGGCCCGGGGGGGGCCTTGGGGGCGGACGCTGCCGCGGCCGGGGCCGGCTCCGCCTTCCGTTCCGCTTCCAGCTGTGCCGCCCGCTGCCTGGCCAGATCGCGCGCCCGCTGGGCGACCTTGGGGTTGGGGGCGAGAATCATGAACATCTGCCGGCCTTCCATGCGGGGCACCTGCTCCACCACGCCCACTTCCTTCACGTCCTTGATGACGTCCTCGAGCAGCGCCTGGCCGAGCTCCTTGTGGGTGATCTCCCGGCCTCGGAACATGATGGTGATGCGCGCCTTGTTCCCCTCCTCGAGGAAGCGCTTCACGTTCCGGACCTTGAACTCGTAGTCGTGCTCCTCCGTCTTGGGTCGCATCTTCACCTCCTTGAGGTGAACCACGACCTGCTTCTTCTTGGCCTCCGAGGCGCGCTTCTTCTCCTCGTACTTGAAACGGCCGTAGTCCATGATCTTGCAGACCGGAGGCTTGGCCATCGGGTTGACCTCGACGAGGTCCATCCCGAACTGATTGGCCTGCTCCAGTGCCGCTTCGATCGTCAAGACACCCAGCTGCTCGCCAGCAGGCCCGACCACGCGTACTTCGCGGGCGCGGATCCGCCGGTTCGTTCTCTGGTCGCGAGCGATGTGAGTCGACCTCCAGCTGGGGGAAGCCTGCCCGGGTGGGCGCAGGGGTCCAAAAGGCGGGGCAAGATACTTACCTGACGCCCCAAGTCAAGCGAGCCCCCCGGCCAGGCCACCAAGCCGGACGGAGCCTCTCCCCATAGCGCGGAAAGGCGCACACTGCACGGCGCGATGCGAACGCTGCTGCCCTTGGTCCTGGCCGGGTGGACGGTGTCGGTCTCGGCAGCGCCCCGCTCCGGGGGGGACACCTCGGTGGGGCTGCTCCTCCACGACACCTGCGCCGGGGCGAAGGCGCCGGTCTGCAGCCGGCTGGGCCGGATGTTCATGCCCGGGTTCGTGAGCCGGAGCGAGCAGAAGGCGCTCCGGGCGTCGAAGGCCTACTGCGAGCTGCTCGGGACACCCTGGGAGTGCCTCGACGCCCGGGAGCGGGTGCTCCGGGAGCGCCCTCCCGACGTGGCGGCAGCGGCCACGTTCGCCTCGGGAGCGTGCTCGGCGGGCTCGCCCCGGGGTTGCGTGCTCTGGGCGGAGACGGTGGGGTGTGGCCGAGGGGTCCCGGCCGACGTGAAGAAGGGGCTCGCGGTGCTCCGCCGGCAGTGCGAGCACAGCCCGCAGGCCTGCCTCGAGCTGGCGGTGTGGCTCGACTTGCCGGGCGCCCGGGCGGCGCTGGAGGGCTCGGCGGCGAAGGAGAATGCCACCTACCTGGCGGCGGAGATCGCCCTCACCAACGACCGGGTGGACCGCGCAGCCGAGCTCCTGGGACTGCTCCCGAAGGGGCCGTCGCCCTGGCCGGAGCGACGGTCGTTCCTCTCCGCGATGATCGGCCTCGCCCGCCACGACGACGGGGCGTTCCGCGCCGGGGTGGCGCAGCTCCAGAGTTTGAAGCCGGACGAGCGGGTGACCCGCATCCTCGAGCGGGTGGCGTCGGGGGACCGTGCGGCGGGGTGGATGGCCGCGCTGATCTCCGCCTGGACGGAGGAGCGGAAGCCGGAGCTGCGGAGCGATCCCTTCCTCCTCCCCTCCTTCGAGCCCCAGTCCACGTGCATCCCGGACGAGCGCGAGCCCGCGAACGCGGCGACGGCCGACACGGTGGAGGGCTTCGTGACGCGCCTCGCTCATCGGTTCCACGGCCGGCCGCGGGTGCCACCCTCGCCGGCGCTGCTCGAGGCGGCGCGGATTCACGCCACCGGGCCGGACGAGGGCGTCCGGCTGGTCGCGGTGGCGCTCCTGGTCGAGCCCTTCCTCACCCCCGAGCAGCGAGACCAGTCGCGCGCCTCTGCCGCGGCGGCCCTCGGCAGGCTGGCGGAGGCACACCCACGGGAACCGTTCTTCCAGCTCGCGGTGGTTGCCGGCCCGGACGCCGAGACGGCCCCGGTCGGGCCCCCGGCGCTCGAGCGGCTGGAGCGCCTGGCGAAGCTCGGTGAGCTGCGGTTCCCGGGCCGGCTCCTGAGGGAGACGCTGGAGCGCCATCTCAGATCCGACGACTTCTGGGACTTCGGGCTGAGCACTGCGGTGGAGGTGGTGCTCGACGTCGATCTCGAGCGGTACCTCGAGCGGGTGCTGAACGAGGCCGGCGAGGGCGAGCGCCGGGTGGCGGTGGTCCGGACGCTGGCCTGGCAGATGTCCCGGAGCGGCTGGCTGGTGCACCTCTTCGCCGGAGCGCGCCTGCTGTCGGACGTTGCGGAGCGGACGGGCAGCGACGCCGACCGGGCGATGGCCGCCTCGACGCTGGCCCGCGGCCAGCGGTTGTGGAGCGGATGGACGACGTTTCCCCGGCTCGGGCGTTGGCCGGCGTCCGCGCTCCCGGACGAGTTACGGGCGCGCGGCTTCGAGGACGAGGTGGGCGTGCTGGAGCGGTACGCGGCGATGGGCGCGGAGTGAGCAACCTGGGGAACCGGCCGATGAACTGGGGGACTCACCCCGGCAGGGCGGCTTCCTTGGCGAGCAGGTCGAGGAAGGCATCGAGTGACATGCTCTTGAGGTCCTCGCCGCCGTAGCGCCGGGGCGCCACCGCGCGCTGTTCCACCTCCCGGTCACCCATCACCAGGGTGAAGGGGATCTTCTGCAGCTGGGCCTCGCGGATCTTCGCGTTCATCGTCATCCCGCGGTCGTCCAGCTCGGCGCGGTAGCCGCGGGCCCGGAGCAGATCCAGGACTTCGCGGGCGTAGGGCAGCTGCCGGTCGGCGACGGTGACCAGCTGGATCTGGATCGGCGCGAGCCAGGTGGGGAACGCGCCCGCGTAGTGCTCGACGAGGATGGCGATGAACCGCTCGAAGCTGCCGTAGATGGCGCGGTGGATCACCACCGGCCGGTGCTCGGCGTTGTCCTCGCCCACGTAGGCGAGCTCGAAGCGCTCCGGGGCGTTGTAGTCGGCCTGGATGGTCCCGAGCTGCCAGGTACGGCCGATGCTGTCCTTCACGTGGAAGTCGAGCTTGGGGCCGTAGAAGGCGCCGTCGCCGGGGTTCTGCTGGTACTCGATGCCGAGCGACTTCACCGCCGACTCGAGCGCGGCCTCGGCACGGTCCCAGAGCGCGTCGTCACCGATGCGCTGCGGTGGCCGGGTGCCGAACTTGGCCACGTAGGTCAGGCCGAACGCGGCGTACACCTTGTCCAGCAGCTGGATGAAGCGCTTCACCTCGTCCGCGAGCTGTGCCTCGGTGCAGTAGATGTGCGCGTCGTCCTGGGCGAACTGCCGGACCCGGGTCAGGCCGCTGAGACTGCCGGAGGCCTCGTTCCGGTGGAGCACGTCCTGGGTGGAGTAGCGCAGCGGCAGCTCGCGGTAGCTGTGCTTCCGGGAGGCGAAGTACAGGTGGTGCGAGGGGCAGTTCATCGGCTTGAGGCTGAAGTCGTGCTCACCGGTCTCGTTGTCCAGGACCAGGAACATGTTCTCGCGGTACTTGCCCCAGTGCCCGCTCTTCTCCCAGAGCGCCTTGTTGTAGAGGAGTGGGGTCTTGATCTCCTGGTACCCGTTCTCGCGGGTCCAGCGCCGCATCCGGTCCGCGAGCACCTGGTAGAGGACGGTGCCCTTCGGGCTCCAGAAAGCGGCGCCGGGAGCCTCGGGGAAGAACTCGAACAGGTCGAGCTCGCGGCCGAGCTTCCGGTGGTCGCGCTTCTTCGCCTCCTCCTGCTGCTTCAGCCAGGCGTCGAGCTCCTTCTTGTCGAAGAAGGCCGTCCCGTAGATGCGCTGGAGCATCGGGTTCCGGTGGTCGCCACGCCAGTACGCGCCGCTGGTGCTGAGGAGCTTGATCGCGCCGATCTTCCCGGTCGACGGCCCGTGGGGACCGAGGCAGAAGTCCACCCAGTCACCGTGGCGGTAGAGGGTCAGCGTCCTGGCGCCCTTGGCGACGATGTCCTCGATGATCTCCACCTTGAACTTCTCGCCCTTGGACTCGAAGAGCTTGATCGCGTCGGCGACGTTGACCTCCTCGCGCACGAACGGAAGGTTCTGGGCGATCTCTTTGTTCGCCTCCGCCTCGATCTGCTCGAGCTCCTCGGGCGTGAACGGCCGGTCGCGGAAGAAGTCGTAGTAGAAGCCGCCCTCGATCGTCGGACCGATGGTGACCTGGGTGCCGGGGAACAGCTTCTGCACGGCGCTGGCGACCACGTGCGCGGCGTCATGACGGATGGTGTCCAGGGCTTCGGGAGTCTTCGAGGTGAGGATCTCCAGCTTGCCGTCCCCGGTCAGTGGCCGGGTGAGGTCGATCTCCTCGCCGTTGAAGCGGGCGAGGACCGCGGCCTTGGCCAGGCCGGGGCCGATGGACTCCTTGACGAAGTCCCCGACGCGGATGCCAGCCGGGGCGTTCTTGGTGCTTCCGTCCGGCAGGGTGATCTGGATGGAGTCCGCCATGAGAGGAGCGATACCTACCGGGAACGGGGGGGCGGACGCCACTTCCCCTCAGAGAGGCGCACTCGGCAAAGAGGCGTCACGGCTGAACGGCTCAGACCCCAGCCGGCACCACGTTCACGCGCGGCGACCAGGTGATCGCGATCCTCCCCGGCCTCGAAGGGCCGGACGGTCGTGGTCCCGAGGGAGAACGGGCCCCAGCTGGCCGCGCGGGGGAGCTCCAGAGCGGCGCGCGGTCGCGGTCGTCTCGGCTGTGGGCCCTAGTGGTTTCGAACCACTGACCCCTACCGTGTCAAGGTAGTGCTCTACCGCTGAGCTAAGGGCCCCGAAGAGGCAGGGGAATACCTGCCCGCCCCCCGGGGGTGTCAAGCGCGCTCGACCCGCGCGGCGTAGCAGCCTCGCCCGGCGTTGTGCACGTGGAGGTACGCGGTCCCCGGGAGCTCGAGCAGTCGCTCGAAGAGCGGCGCCGCCTCCCGGCCATTCACCACCACCCCGTCGAGCATCCGGCCTGCCTGGTCGAAGGCCCGGACCGAGAGCGTCCGGCGGGCGAGCACCTCCGGCACCTCGTTCACCCCCGGATGCGCTTCCTCGGCCCCGTCCTCGACGAAGATCGCGTGCTGCGAGCGGTACGGCGTCGCCGCCGGCTGATGCTCGAAGTTCAGGAGCAGCATCCGGGCACCCGGGGGCGCATCCCGGAGTGAGACCCGACACGGGAATCCCGGCGACTCGTCGGCGATCTTCACCTCCGCGCCCCGCTTCGCCAGCTCCTGTTCCGAGAGTCCGTAGAGCGAGCGGAACAACGACGACGGCAAACCCACCACCCGAAACCCCACGACGTACCTCCTGACTCGGTGTCGCCCGGCAGAGTGTCACGGGGCGACGTGAAGGACGTTTCGCTTCTTGCGGTCGAAGACCGATCGGCACCGGGCGGCGTCAGCCCGCGAGCTCGACCGCCCGGCGCAGCACCGCATCGAACATCGCGGGGGTGAGCCGCCCGGTCTGCGTGTTCTGCTGGCTGACGTGGTACGCGCCGAGCAGCCGCGGCGCGCCCCCCAGCGAGACCTCCGCCCCGTGCGCGAACCTCGGAGCGGGCCGGGGAACCTCGACGCCCCGCGCCCGGAACACGCCCAGGACCGACGCCCAGGCGATGGCCCCCAGGGCGAGCACCACCACGGGGCGAATCAACTCCAGCTCGCGGGCGAGCCATGGCGCGCAGCGGGCAAGCTCGTCGGGACGCGGCACGTTCGCCGGAGGCGCGCACCGGGCGGCCAGGGTGACCCACACTCCCCGGAGGACGAGGCCGTCGTCCCGGGACTCGCTCCGGGCCCGATTCGCCAGCCCGGCCCGGTGCAACGCCGCATAGAGGAAGTCACCGGAGCGGTCTCCGGTGAAGACACGCCCCGTGCGGTTCCCTCCGTGCGCCGCCGGCGCGAGCCCCACGATGACCAGCCGCGCGCGTGGGTCTCCCCATCCAGGCACCGGCCGCGCCCAGTACGTCCACTCGCGGAAGGCCCGGCGCTTCACCCGGCCCACCTCCTCGCGCCAGCGCACCAGCCGAGGGCAGGCGACGCAGGTCATGATGCGACGCTCGAGCGCGTCGAGCGTCTTCAGGCGAGTGACCACCGAGGCCGGGTTCCGCACCGCTGGGGGACGGCCCGAGCGCGCGCTCATCGGTCACCCCCGACTCCTGGAACGCGGCGCCACCGGTCGAGGCTCGGGCGACCCGGGAGGCGCGCCTGGGCGGGCACCCCCGGCTGCCGAGAGGCCCCAGGCTCCGCTCCACTCCCGGCTGGACACGGCCCGCAGCGCCGGCGCTGCGGCCCTGCGTCGGCCCATGAGCCAGTCATCGGACCCCGCCGTCCCGTGGCCCGGCAGTCCGGGGCGAGACCGCCGGCACGCCGGGGGTCGCCGACACGAGCTGATCGATCAACCGGCGCGCCGCCTCGGCCCGCGCGACCTCGTCGCCGACCTCCACCAGCAGCTCCGCATCCGGGTGCAGCACCAGCATCCCATGCACCTTCCCCACATCCACGGTCGGCGGCACCTCCACCCGCAGCGGCAGTCCGCACACCCCGTCCGCCGTCACCGATCCGAGCGCCATCCGGATGCGGACCCGCGTCCGCGGCGGGACCGCGCCGCAGTCGACCCCCGCCGCCGCGAGCCCGGACAGCTCCACGCCGGAGAAGGCCCGGGCGCGCGTCCACTCCTCGCGCTCCGGCCACCCTCCCCTCGCCCATCGAGCGGCGACCGGCCGCATCACCCGGAGCCGGGCGGCGAGCTCCTCGGTGAACGGTCCCTCGACGTCCACCGCCAGCCGCCCCGGGGACCAGCGCCGCACCCGTGCCACGTCGAGCCCACGCTCCTCGACCCACGGCCCCACTCGCCCGACGAACGGCGCCAGCGCCGGCGTACCGAGCGGCGGGCGCACCTGCACGAATGCCGAGCCCGCGAGCTGCAGCGTCTCCGCGGTGGAACGCCGGAGCCCGTTGGTCCGCGTGCGCACCCAGAGCACCACCTCGGGCCGGGCCAGCGCGCGCAGCCGGTCCGGGTCCAGCTCCTCGGAGGCCACCACGTGCATCCTGACGCCTGGCAGCGCCCAGTCGCCGGGACCGACGGCCAGCGCCAGCGCCACCGCTGCCCAGCTCACGGAACCCGCCGCGCCGGCGCCACCCAGAGGTACCCCCAGCGCAGGAAGTACTGGGCGGTGCTGATCGCCACGCACAACCCGGTGAAGTACCCCGCCACCAGGAGCCAGGCGTGCAAGAGCGGCGAGTCGGTGAACGTCTCGTCGAACAGCCCGAGCACCAGGAAGCAGGTCAGCGCGAACGTCGCGTACTTCCCGACGCGTGACGGGGACGCGGGAATCCCCAGGCCCTTGCGCTTCACCACCACCGCCCCGACCGCCATCGAACCGTCACGGAACGCCACGAGGGCGATCATCCACAGCGGCGCCTCGTGCTCGACGAAGAGCACGATCAGCGCGGCGCCCATCAGCAGCTTGTCCGCCAGCGGGTCCAGGAAGGCCCCCAGCCTGGTCTGCTGATGGAGCACCCGCGCCAGCAGCCCATCCAGCGAATCGGTCAACGCCGCCGCCAGAAACACGACCAGCGCCCAGCCCGGTCTCCCGCCCAGATGGAGAAGGACGAACACCGGCACCGACAAGAGGCGCAGGTAGGTCAAGAGGTTGGGAACGGTCCAGGCGTTGGACGGCACGAGCAGCACAGATGAGAGTCGATCCGGCTGGAGCCCGCAACGTCAGCGGATCGGCGGAATCCTGGGTGCATGGTCCGACGTGGGGTGCTGGCGGTCGGGGTCTGCTCGATGTGCATCCTGGGGTGTGGAAGCTCCACGCGCGGTCCCGGCACCATGGGAGCGGGTGGACCCGACTCCGGCGTGCCCGGAGCCGCCGCGCTCAGCGTGTCACCCACGGCGCAGAGGGTGCTCGCCGGCTCGGGTGCGGTGAGCCTCCGGGCGACGCTCGTCGGTGACTCGGTCCCCATCGGCTGGACACTCTCCGGACCCGGAACGCTGGGCCCGAGCAGCGGCCCGCAGACCACCTACACGCCGCCAGCGACGGTGGATGCCGAGACCACGGCGACCGTGACCGCGAACGCAGGTCCCCGCCTGAGGTCGGCGGTGACCATCACCGTGGTGCCCTCGACGGAGGTCGACGTCGCCGGGCGGGTGGTGGGCCTCCTGGGGAACGGCCTCACCGGGCTGACCGTCGCCATCGGCGACAGGACCACCACGACCGGCGCCGACGGTCGGTTCTCCATCCCCGGAGTCACGCCTCCCTACGACCTGGCCATCGTCCTCTCCGGAACCCCGGTCATGGCCGGCCTCTACCACGGTCTCACCCGGCCGGACCCCACCCTGGTCTTTCTGTTCTTCGTCGACTCGATCGGGGCGAAGACCGGCGTGATCTCGGGGACGGTCTCGGGCGGAGATCCGATCCCCAGCGATGGAGAGGTCACCGGAGCGGTCTTCGCCTCACCCGAGGCCTCGGGAGTCGTCAGCATCGGCTCCAGGGACTACAGCCTTCCGCTCTCCTGGTTCGGACCGGCGACCACCATCGGGACGGTGCATCTGCTCCAGTGGAGGACCCCGATGCCGGGGGCCCCGCCCACCGCTTACACCGCCTTCGGGACCGTCACCGCGATCAGAGTGACCGATGGCGAGACGGTCTCCGTGGGGAACGACCCGCTGTACGACCCTGGCGCGGCGTCGATCTCCGGGACGGCCGTCCCTCCCGCCGGGTATCAGCTGTTCTCGAAGACCCTGGACCTGGAGTTCGCCGATGACGCGATCCTCCCCATCGGGGGGGAGACGAACGCGGAGACCCATTTCGCCTTCCCGGTCCCGGGCAACATCACCCTGACCGCGGTGGTGACCGCGGCGGCGCGGCTCGACGGAACGGGAGACACCTTCCGGCGCGAGTCGGGCATCACCCGCGGAGCGACCGACGTGACCATCGTCCTTCCGACACCTGCCGTGCCGTCCACGCCGGTCGACGGCGGCACCGGAGTCTCGACGTCCACCGACTTCCGCTGGAGACCACTCGCCGGCGGGGTGCACCTGGCCATCTTCAACGGGGAGGCGACGAAGCCGAGCTTCTACGTGGTGACCGCCGAGGCCTCGACGCACATTCCCGATCTCCCAGCACTGGGGGCGGCACTTCCCTCGGCTTCCAGGTACTCGTGGTTCGTCGTGGGGTACGCCCCGTTCGCCAGCGTGGACGCGTACACCGGGATCGGTGCCCTGGTCCCCCCCATCGGGAGCTTCGAGGGGTCGATCAGCGACCCGCGCGGCTTCACCACCCGCTAGCGCCCGCCACGGCTCAGGGGTGCTTCTGCAAGAAGCGGTCGATGGAGTCCTTCTTCTGGCTCGCCTTGCCGGTCTGGAACTGGGTGTCGGTGATCCGCACCTGACGCCCGGCCTGCAGCTCCACGAAGCGCCGCTCCCACTCCTCGGCCGTCACCTCGGTCGGGCCCGGAACCTCCACCCGCGGGCCCTTCGGCGGCGGCGTGGCCGCCTTCTTCACCTGCGCGTTCACCGCCACCCGTCCCTCGGCCACCCGCACCACCGTCTC
The DNA here is from genome assembly GCA_035543115.1 of Myxococcaceae bacterium. Lineage (GTDB taxonomy): Bacteria > Myxococcota > Myxococcia > Myxococcales > Myxococcaceae > RPRB01. The sequence continues at coordinate 8,234 of DATKKF010000109.1, read as the reverse complement.
GCGGATCTTCGGGGGCCGGGTGCCGGCGATGAGCGGCGTGGCGTCGACGCGGAAAATGGTGCCGCGAACACCGGCCACGGCCCGGGCGGCGCTCACCTCGAACGTCGAGTCGCTCCCGGCGATGGCCTTCTTCACCTTCGCCCAGACCCCGCCCACCAGGAGCTTCAGCGACACCCGGCTCCGCTCCTGCGCCTCGAACTCGGCTCGCTCGACGACCAGCTCGCTGTCCGGCCCCAGCACCACCACGCTCTGGTCGGTCAGGGTGAGCTTCACGTTCCCCGCGGGGCCGGTGCGCAGCGTGTCGTCGAGATCGACCTCGGCACCCAGCTGCAGCGGCTGCTCTGCACCGCCCTTCGAAGTGCGGAACGCCGGGCCCTCGACCACGGTGACGCTGCCCACCGCGCCGAGCGCAGTGGGGGCCGACAGCAGAGCCACGAGCAGCGCCGCGCGCATCACTTGCCGAGCTTGACCTCGAGCGCGTTGCCCGAGACCCCGGTCACCTGGACCTTCTTCTTGCCCAGCGACCTTCCGTCGATCTGCTCCGCCAGCCGCTCCGCCGTGCCGAGGTAGGTCACCTCCAGCTTGCCGGTGCCACCGCTGAGCGAGGGCGAGCCCACCTCGCGCACGCCCGCGCTCCACACGCTCAGCTGCTGGCGGAACGACTGCAGGGTGGAGAAGTCGCCCGCGTTCTGCACCTCCACCACGATCCGGGCCCCGTTCTGCTCGGAGGCCCGCAGCGACTCGATGACCGCCTTCCGCACCTGGCCGGTGATCTCCCCCTCGTGGCCCTTCACCAGATTGAAGGCGCTCTCCTCGCGCGAGTTGACGCTGACGTTGGACATCTCGCTTCGGAGCTTCCCGGACACCTTGGCCAGCTGCGCGCCGGCGGAGGTCTCGAAGACTCCCAGGTCGTAGTCCCCGGTGAGGGGGAAGGCGGAGCGCTGCTGGCCGGGCTGGACCAGGATCCCGTCCGCCGGAACGTCGCGGAACGCCACCGTTCCGTAGAGGATGTAATCGGCCTTGCTCAGCGTCCCGATCTCCTTGGCCTCGGTCGCGCCGAGGGACACCGCCGAGGCCACGCGCACCTTGCCGGCGGCGAACGACGGATCGAGCACCGTCCACCCGTCGCGCTTGAAGGCGTCGGTCAGCACCGTCGAGGTGACTCCCGAGGTCGTCGTCACACCCTTGTCGTCGATGGTCTGTTCTTGGAGCAGCACCACCATCCGGCGCCCCTGGAGCCGCTTCACCAGCGCCTGCACCGCCTGGAGGTCACGGTCCAGCTCGGCTGTCCCCACCTGCGCCCGGACCTTCACCTTCACCACGCCCCGCTCGGTGCTCTGCGACAGCACCTCGTAGCTGCGGACGTAGCCCGCACTGTGAGAGTAGACCTGGTCCGAGACCAGCTGGCTGTTGACCGCAAGCGACTGGGCGCTGACCAGGACGCCGGCCACCTGCTCCACCGCGCTCCGGAGCGCCGCCTCCTTCGCCTCGCGCGCCGCCCGGTCGACGTTGCCACCGACAATGGCCGCCTCGCCCTCGGCCTCCTTGGTGACGACCGCCGGAACCCTCTCCGCCGCCCAGACCGGGCCGAGCGCCAGGGCCAGGGCCAGTGCCGCGCATCGAGGTGCGTTCCTCATGGGACGATGACCACCCGGCCCTCGGCCAGGGCCCTGGAGGAGAGTTGCTCGAGCGCGCGGGCCTCGGCGTCCGCGAGGACCAGGTCCGATCCCTGCGCCTTCTGCGCTCTCACCAGCAGCGGCGTCCCGCCGAGGACCGGGGCATGGGTCGCCTGCTCGAGGCTCTTGAAGTACCGGGCCGGGACCGCGTCCTTGCGCGCCTCCGGGCCCATCATCTCCACGGTGTAGAGCACCTTGCCCGAGGCATCGAGGAGTCGCGGCGCGAGCACCGGCTGCGCCCCCAGCCCCCGCGCATCGACCAGGAGCCCGGTGTACCGGCCCTCGGTCGCCTTCGCCGCGACGGTCTCCCCCTGGGCGGAGGAGGGCTCGAGCACCGCCTGGGCGATCCCCGACAGCGGCACCTCCACGTCCATCTCCACGCCCTGGTCGCTGTAGTACCGCTTCTTCACCACCTTGAAGCCCTTCACCACGCCCTCCACCCGGCCCTTCACCTCGTCCTTGGCCATCGCCTCGCCCACCGTCTTGTCGGACGAGATGTGGATGCCTTTCGCCTGGGCGATGAGGTTCCGGAAAGCGTCGAGCTGCGCCGCCTTCTCCGCGCCGAGGCGTGCCTGCGCCGGGCTGAGCGAGCGCATATCGGGGGCGCCCGAGCCGGTCGCCTTGATGACCTGACCCTGCCAGTCGACGGTGCCCTCACGCTTCGCCGCGTCGGTCTTCGGCGGATCGCTCTTGGCGGGCTCGGCGGCGAGCAGGCACAGCGTGAGCACAACGGGATGCAGCAGCATCGTGGCGGAGCACCTCCACCTGCCCCCGGGCACCGAACGTCGGCGGTCAGCGCCCGCCAGTCGCGGGAAAGGTGCGGAAATCAGACGTGACCGGTCCAGAGCGTGTCAAGGACCGCGCCCGGGGGCGACGACGCCGCTGGGGCGAAGACACCCCGGGGCCGGGTGCACGCCAGGACACAGCCACCTCAAGCGGCCTCGTCCGACTCCTCCGCCTCGGAGGCGGTCTCGACGAAGCGACGGATCAGCTGCCGGTGGCGCTCGGTGAGCAGGGTGAACCGGACGCCGTCGGTCTGCGTGTCCTGCGCCTCGACCCACTCCCGCACCACCTCGCCCTCGGCGTAGATGACCTCGTTCGAGCCGGGCAGCTGGAACTGGAGCCCCACCCGTTTCCCGGCGTGCTCGGGCTCGAGGAGCCGTGCCAGCCGCACCCCGCCCGGGCTGATGTCGCGCGCACGCGCCGTGTAGGGCACGCCACCGACGTACTTGTTGAGCAGGATGTCGATCTGCGCCCGCCCCGTTCTGCGTTGCTCGGCCATCGGTCCGCTCGCCTCCATGGGGCTCCCGGACGAAGCATGCCTCCCGGGAATGACAGGCCGCTGCAGACCTGTTCACCCGGGCCAAACGGTAGGCCAGGGTGTCGATCGGTCAAGAAAACGCCCGGACTTCCTGGTAAGCGACCCGCGCCTATCACCGACGAAGGGAAAGCATCAGACATGCGACGACTGTCCTGGCTCCTCCTCGCGATCGCCGCGCCGGCCGCCCTGGCCGCCGCGGTGGACGGAGGCATGAGCAGCACCCCCAGCAAGCCCGACGGCGGCGTGGCCGCCGCGCCCGAGAAGCCGGTCGGCTACCTCAAGACCGCGGACGACAAGGAGCTCTACGCGCTCGGCTACAGCTTCGGGCGGAACCTCCAGGTCTTCGACCTCAGCCCGGCAGAGCTGGAGATCATCCGCAAGGCGCTCACCGAGGGCGCCACGGACAAGAAGCCGCTCATCGCGCTCGAGACTTACGGGCCGAAGATCCAGGAGCTTGCGGCCGCGCGCCACACCCGCGCCGCGCAGAAGAAGGAGTCCCGCGACAAGCCGTACCTCGATGCCGCGGCGAAACAGAAGGGCGCGCAGGTCCTCTCCTCGGGCGTGATCTACATCCCCGAGAAGGAGGGAACCGGGCCGAACCCGAAGTCCTCCGACGAGGTGACCGTCAACTACGTGGGCAAGCTCACCAATGGCACCGAGTTCGACTCGAGCTACAAGAGGAACCAGCCGCTCAAGTTCCAGCTGGACAAGGTCATCCCCTGCTGGACCGAGGGGGTGCAGAAGATGAAGGTGGGCGGCAAGGCCCGCATCGTGTGCCCGGCCAAGGCCGGCTACGGCGAGAACGGACAGCCCCGCGCGGGCATCCCCGGTGGCTCGGTGCTGGACTTCAACGTCGAGCTGCTCGACGCCAAGGCCCCGCCTCCGCCTCCGGTCCCGACGCCGGGCGCTACCCCGGGCTTCACTCCGCCTCCCGCGGGCAAGTGAGCGACGCGCGCCGCTCCGGGAAGCCGTCTCCCGGCCGGCGCACGCCCGCCGAACGACGCCGCTCCGCGCGCGCCGGGCAGCCCCAGCGCGCGGCGGACGTTCCCGACGTCTCCGCTCTGCGCGCGGCGCTCCGGCGGTGGACGGGTGAGTGCATTCGCCCACCCCACCTCCGGTTCCGGCACCCCTGGCTCGCCCCCATGCCGCTCAGCGCGGCGGCGGCGCGGGTCCTCGCCGGCAGCGCCTCGGCCGGCCAGCGCGCGTCGGGCTCCGGTGACGGCTTCAGCTCGGGCGACTACTCGCTCGGGCTGTTCCACCACGACGCGAGCGAGGCGTCGATCGCCCTGCTCGAGGACCCCGAGTTCCGGGACGCGGCGGCCGGCAGCCTCCTCTGCCTGCTCGACTGCGCCGACCCGGACGGCCGCGTCCACCGCGCCGAGCTGCCGCACAAGGCGCGCGAAGCCGAGCCGTCCAAGCCGGTCATCGCCCAGTACGCGCTCCGCTGCACCCGGGCGCTGGGCCTCGAGTGGGCCGAGCGCCACCGCGTCTACCCCCGCGTGGTGGCCTTCCAGCGGTGGCAGGAGCGGCACCTCGCCGGGCTCCACGGCCTCTTCCTGACCTGGAGCTCACTGCAGAGCGGGTTCGACACCGACGTACTCTCCGCCGGCTTTCCCGACCGGACCATCGAGGGGCCGGACACCAATGCCTTCATGGTGCTCGAGGTCGAGGCGCTCGCCGAGCTGGCGCGGCTGCTGGGACACACCGCCGAGGCCGATGCCTGGCTCGAGTCCGCGGCCACGCTCCGCCGGCGCATCGAGGACCTGCTCTGGAACGAGACCGTCGGTCACTACGTCGCGCTGCGCTGGGAGCACGGGGTGGGCGCTCGGGACGCGGAGGTCGTCGGCGCCCGCGACGTGGACGGCGTGGTCCGGCCGTTCGTCAGCTGGACCGGCCTCCTCCCGCTCTACGCGGGCATTCCCTCGCCCGAGCGCGCGCAGCGGATGGTGCAGCTGCTGCTCCGGCCCGAGGGGTTCTGGGGACCGGTCGGCGTGCGCACCTGCCCCGCCGACGACCTCTACCACCAGCAGTCGCCCCGGGTGCTGCTCTACGATTTCAAGAAGGGACGCCGCGGCCCGGTGTCCAACTGGAGCGGCCCGGTGTGGGTGCTCTCCAGCGCCTACCTCGCCGAGGGCCTCGCCCGGTATGGCTTCGCCGCCGAAGCCCGCGCCCTCGCCGTGCGGACGGCGTCGCTGCTGGCCGACGACCTCGCCCGCACCGGCCTGCTCCATGAGTGCTGGAATGACGCCGGCGTGGGGCTCTGGCCCAGAAGCGGGACGTTCGTCAGCTGGAACGTCCTCGGCCCCTGGCTGCTCGACCGGCACGCCTGACCGCCCGGACTCCAGACGTGCGAAGGCCCGGGACTCCTTCGACGGAGCGCCCGGGCCAGTCGTGAAGGTGCGTTCAGTTCAACGGGTCGAAGGTGTTACTGCGGACGAACGTTCTGCGCCTGCAGCCCCTTCGGACCACGGGTGATGTCGAAGGTCACCTTCTGCCCCTCGGCGAGGGTGCGGAACCCATCGGCCTGGATGGCGGTGTGGTGGCAGAACACATCCTCGCCGCCGCCGTCCTGGGTGATGAAACCAAAGCCCTTCGCATCGTTGAACCACTTCACGGTACCAGTTGCCATTTCGTTGCTTCCTTCATTTGTCGGCCGGGGATTCACCCCCGTGCCAGCGACCCCGGCCGTCATGGCTCGAGCGCCCTCAAGCAACATAAGAGCTTCTTCCTCCACTGTCCACGCGCTTTTCCAGGAAGAACGGCCGAAAGGGTATGACGCGGTGCCTCACCACCCACAGGCCCGTGCCGTCGCGGGGGCAGGCGGAAGAGCGGATGGAACGGCGAGGCAGCGAACGGGTCCTCATCTTTCTGAAGGGCGGCATCGGCGACGTGGTGTTCGCCCTGCCGCTCCTGGGTGACCTGCGCGCCGGCCTTCCCGGGGCGGAGCTGGTGGCGCTCAGCCACGACCAAGGCGCGGACGTGCTCCGGTACGCGCCCGCGGTGGACACGGTGCGATCGACCGGTCCCATGTCCACCCGGGCCTCGGTGGCCGCCTCGCTCCAGGCGCTCGGGCCCGGGCGCTTCGACCTGGCGGTCACTCCGGTGCGATCGGCCCGCGCGGCCTGGTTGCTGCTCCGCTCGGGCGCTCGGGCCCGGGTGGGCTTCGGGGGCGGTCCCGAGCGGCTGCTCCTCACCCACGTCGCGCCTGCCCGGCCGTTCGAGGTCGTCTTCTCCCGCCGCTTCGAGCGGCTGGCGACCGCGCTCGGGCTGCCGACCGGTGCGCCGGCGCGGCTCGTCGTCGAGGACGACGCGCGGGAGGAGGCCCGGCTCCGGCTGGCGGCGTCGGGCCGAGCGGACGCGCGCGCACTGATCGCCCTCCACGTCGGCGGTGGGTGGCCCACCAAGCGCTGGCCCCTCGCGCACTGCCGCGCGCTGGTCCATCACCTCGGAGAACGGGGTGCGCAGGTGCTCCTGGTGGGTGGGGCCGAGGACCGGCCACGTGCGCGGGAGATTGCGGCCGGAGTCCCCGCCTCGGCCGTCCTCGACCGGACGGGCGCGAGCGTCGCGGAGACCCTGGCCGACTTGTCACTGGCCAGTGCCGCAGTGGGGCTCGACTCGGGACTGTCACACGCCGGCGTGGCACTCGGCCTCCCGACGGTGCTCCTCTTCGGGCCCAACGACCCGGAGTCCGTCGCGCCGGTGCCGCATGCCCGCCTCCTCACCCAGCCCCTGCCGTGCCGGCCCTGCAACCGCGCCGGCAAGGAGCGGTGCCCCCGGGGTCACCACCGTTGCATGGTGGACACGACCCACCATCAGGTCCTGGCGGCGCTCGGCGCCCTCGGAGTCCCCGTGGCGTCGCTCACGGCCCGCTGATCGACGCGAGCGCCTGGAACCACCGCGCCGCGCCAAGCCGGGGACGCACCTGCTCGCACGCCAGCCCGGAGCGTCGCCAGGCATGCCTGAGCGTTCGATGGCCTATGCTCCCCGGGGGGCGACACTGGACGTGGACCTGGACACCACACGGGCGGAAGTCGGTCCCGCGCCCCTGCTGGGCGAGGGGTGGGAGCTGCGTCTGCGCACCGGCCGCGCCGCGGGCACCGTCCTCGTCGTTCCGAGAGCAGGTGCGGTGCTCGGGAGCTCGCGCGGGTGCGAGCTCCGGCTGACCGACGACGGCGTCGCGCCCCGGCACCTCCGGCTCTCCGAGACCAAAGGTGGGCTCGAGTTCGTGCACCTCGGTGGGCGGTGGCCCACGCTCCTCGATGGGGAGCCGCGGACCACCGGAACGCTCGGCGAGGGGAGCCAGCTCCAGGTGGGTGCGGTGCTGCTCTCGGTCGCCCGGCGCTCGATGACCGCCCCGCCAGGGGGGCCTGCCACCGAGGACGACGAGTCACCGCTCGCGCCAGGTACCGTCCTGGCCGAGCGGTACCGCATCCACGAGCTGCTGGGCCGCGGCGGGATGGGCGCCGTGTACCGCGCCGAGCACCTGGCGCTCGGCAGCACGTTGGCGGTGAAGGTGCTGCGGGCCTCGCACGGAGCGCACGCCGACATCGTCCGCCGCTTCCAGCGCGAGGCGGTGGCGGCGAGCCAGATCCGCCACCCGGGCATCGTGGAGGTCACCGACTTCGGCCGCACGCCGGACGGCCACTTCTACCTGGCGATGGAGCTGGTCGAGGGCGAGACGCTGGCTCGCAGGCTGGCGAGGCTCGGTCCGCTCGCGCCCAACGAGGCGGTGTCGCTGGTGCGCGAGCTCGCCCGGGCGCTCGGTGCGGCGCATGCGCGCGGCATCTACCACCGCGACATCAAGCCGGAGAACGTGCTGCTCACCCGCGACGGCAGCGCGAAGCTGGCGGACTTCGGCATCGCTCGCCTCGCCGAGGGCCCGCGCGACGCACGCGAGACTGCCGCCGGTCTCATCTTCGGCACGCCGCACTACATGTCGCCGGAGCAGGCCGCCGGCCAGCGGCAGGACGGGCGCAGCGACGTGTACGCACTGGGGGTGCTGCTCTTCGAGCTGCTCAGCGGGGCGCCCCCCTACCTCGGGGCGAGCGCCACCCACGTCCTCGCCGCGCATCTCCTCTCGCCCGTGCCACGGCTGGCGGCGCACGGGCCGCATGGACCGCTCCCGGCGACGCTCGCCGACCTCGTCGCGCGGATGATGGCCAAGAACGCCGGCGACCGGCCGGCGACGATGGCCGAGGTCGAGGCCGCGCTCGACGCCGTCCTCGCCGGCCAGGAGC
>DATKKF010000108.1:0-3897 GCA_035543115.1 Myxococcaceae bacterium | reverse complement strand
GTGCCCGGCCGCTCGTCAGTCCGCCGCGAGCGCGGGTCCGGGCGGGACACGGGCAGCCCGGAGCGCGGGCCAGGTGCTCGCCACGAGGGCGGTGAGCAGCAGGACCGCGGGCACCCCGGCGAGCGTCGGAAGGTCGAGGGGCTCGACCCCGAAGAGCAGGCCCTGGAAAGCACGCGCACCGAGCGCGCCGGCGAGGGTGCCGGCAGCGGCGCCGACACCCACCCAGCGCAGGCCTGAGGCCAGGACGGAGCGCGCCTGTCTTCCGGGCGAGGCCCCGAGCGCGCTCCGGATGGCCAGCTCCCGCCGCCGCTGCACCTGGGCGTAGGCCAGCACCGCGTATACGCCGGAGAGGCACAGCGCGAGCGCCCCCGCCGCGAGCAGCGAGAGTAGGCGTGCTCCGGCGCGGCGGGCCGAGAGCACGGCCGTGAGCAACGCCTCGCCGGGCTGGACGGGCGAGACGGCGACCTCCGGGTCCACGGTGTGGACCAGCTCGGCGAGCCGCACCAGGGAGCCCGGGGTCCGGACGAGGGCAGAGATCCCGGAGGCCAGGACCGGCGCCACCCGCGGCGGGACCTGGTACAGCGGCGCGTAGAGCGTCGGGGCAGGCACCTCGTCGAGCGACTCGTGCTTCACGTTACCGACCACGCCGACGACGCGGTAGTTCACCGCGGGCTCGGCGCTGAAGCTCACCCGCAGCGTCGCGCCGAGCGGGCTGGTGTCCCGCCACCAGGCCCGGGCGAGCGCCTCGTCCACCACCACCACCCGTGGATGTGCCGCGTCGTCCTCCGGACCGAAGCCGCGCCCCTCGCGGAGCGGGATGCCGCTGACCTCGAAGTATCCGGGGCTGACCCAGCGGGTCTGCGCCCCGGGCTGGGCGGCGCGTGACGGTGCCGGGCGATCCACGATGTCGAAGTCGGTGCGGCTGTTCACCCCGCTGAGGGGCATGACGTTGACCAGCGCCAGCCGCGCCCCGCCACCCTCGAGCTCCAGCTGGTCCCGGAGAGCGTCATGGAAGGCGCGGAGCGCCCCGGGGGTACGAGCGCGGGGCGGCAGGGAGAGGCGGGTGATGGAGAGACCTGCCGTCCGGAGTCCCGGGTCCACCCGGAGCAGCGCCGCCTCGCTCCGGACCACGAGCCCCACCCCGACCAGCAGGACCCCGGCGAGCGCGGACTCGGCAGCCACCAGCATGGCGCGGATCCGGACCGCGGGGCGGCCCGCCGTTCCATGTCCCGCGTCCACCGGCGTTCCCGGAGAGGAGGCGGCCGCGGCTGCGCCCGCGACGAGCAGCGCGGTGACCAGGAGCAGGAGGCCTGCCCCGTACACCGCGATTCGCCAGTCGAGTCCGAGCTCGGCCGCGCGCGGCAGATCGGCCGGCGCGAGGTGCCGGACCAGGTCCTGGCCCCTCCATGCCAGGGCGAGGCCGAGCACGGCGCCAGCGCCGGCGAGGAGTCCCGCCTCCAGCACGATGTCGGCCAGGAGCGCGCGCCGGCTCGCTCCGAGCGCCAGACGGATCGCCAGCTCCTGGCGACGCGCGGCCACCCGGGACAGGTACAGGCTGGACAGGTTGGCAGTGGCGACCAGCAGGAGCACCAGCCCGGCGGCCCCGAGCAGGAGAAGGCCCGTGCGGTAGGAGCCCACCCACTCCTCCTCCAGGGTCCGGACGCGGGGCGGGAGGAGCTTCGCGTTCTCCTCGGGGTACTGCTCGGCCAGCTCGGCGGTGATCGCCGCAATCTCCTCCCGCGCCTCCTCCACCGTCGCGTGCGGTGCGAGCCGGCCGATGACCCGGAGGAAGTTCGAGCCCCGCTCGTTGCGGCGCGGATCCGCCGCCGGTCGGAGCGGCGCGAGCAGGTCGGTCGGGAGATTCGGGACGGCGAATGACGCGGGGAGGACGCCCACGACGGTGGTCGGCTCGCCGTCGAGCGTCACCGTCGCTCCGAGCACCGAGGGCGAGCTGCCGAAGCGCTCCGCCCACAGCCGGTGCCCCAGGAGGACCACCGGCGGGCGCGCCGGATCGTCGTCGGCGGGCTCGAGCATGCGGCCCAGCGCGGGGGAGACGCCCAGCAGCGGTCCCAGCTCCCCGGAGGCGCGCACGCCCGCGAGCCGCACCGGTGGGCCGCTCCCCGTCAGGTTCACTCCCCAGGAGGTCAGCGCGACCAGGCGGTCCATGCGGCTGGTCCGGGCCCGGGTGTCCTCCAGGTTGGGGAGAGAGAAGAAGGCCCGGTCGCGGTCGGTCCGGACGGACCAGATCCAGACCAGCCGCGCGGGCTCGCGGAACGGGAGCGCCCGGAGCAGGACCCCCTCGATGCCGGTGGCGATCACCGCGTTGGCCCCGATGCAGACGGCGAGCGTGAGCACGACCCCGATGGCGAAGGCGGGCGCACGCCGGATGCGTCGAATGGCGGAGCGGACTTCGAGGCCGAGGACCGGCACCGGACACCTCACCCTGGGGCGAGCTGCCGACGGTGGAGCAAGCGGCGGGCCCGCGGCAAGCGCGCGCGCTGCCTCGGCCCTTCAGGCCGCTGGCGTCTCACTTGCGGGAAGGCGGATTCCGCTCCCGGAACGCCGGCTCCGGCCGGTCAGTCGACGATGAACAGCGTCGCCCCGCCCTCGGTGGAGGAGCGGTGCCGCTCGGCGCCGTCGGCGACCTGGTAGCTCGTGCCGGGCGCGAGGGTGAAGCGCCTCCCGTCCTCCAGCTCGGTGCTCAGCATCCGGGCGATGCAGAGCAGGACGTGGCCCTTCTCGCACCAGTGGTTCGCGATGTACCCCGGGGAGTACTCGACCATGCGCACCCGCAGGTCACCGAAGTGGCGCGTCCGCCAGCGCGCCACTCCGCGGTCGCCTTGGTGCTCCGTCACCTCCACCGAGGACCAGTCCGTCACGCCGAAGGGGATTCCGCTCATCCGCATCGCTTCACGCTCCGATGGCCTCGAGCACCTGGGGCCAGGCCTTCGACCTCGGGTCGATGACGTCGAAGTGGTCGGCGTCCTCGGGCATGACGAGCCGGATGTCGCCGCCCGCCTTCCGCGCCCGGTCCACGAAGCCGCGGTTCATCGCCAGCGGGACGACGTTGTCCTTCGTGCCGTGCACGATGACCGCCGGCACCCGGAGCGGCAGGTGCTCCGCCGGGGACGCATCGGCGTACCGGGCCGGCTGCTGCCGCGCGGTTCCCCCGAGCAGCTCGACGGCGACGTGCCGGCTCAGCGCCAGCGCATCGGCCTCCTTGAGGTCCGAGACGGGGGCGAGGCCCACCACCCGCCGGGGCTGCCAGGAAGGTTGCGCCAGCGCGGAGGGGGAGGACCCGCGCGTCACCGCCCAGAGCGCGAGGTGCCCGCCCGCCGAGTGGCCCATCCACACCGAGCGGGCCAGGTCCAGCCCGTGCTTGCGCGCGAGTCGCGGGAGCGCCTCCCGCCCAGCCGTGACGTCGCTCAGGTCCCGGGCCAGGCACCGCCTTGCTCGCCGATGCGCCTGTACTCGAGCGCGACCGTGGACCAGCCCCGTCCGGAGAGGTCCGCGCAAAGGTGACCGACGTGACCGACGTCGTACGCCGCCCTCCAGAAGCCCCCGTGGATCATCACCAGGATCGGCAGCGGGTCGTTCCCCGGGCGCCGGCGGATCCAGAGGTGCTGGGACGGCGCGGACCCGATCCAAGGAAGAACAAACCGGGCGTTCGGGCCGGAGGCCGGTCTGGGGGCCCTGTCGTCTGGCCAGCGGGGGCAGGACGAGGAAGCCAGGAGGCGCTCGGCGGAGGTGCTCAGCGCTGCCGAGGGTAGAGCAGTCCCGGGGCCTGGTGTCAGGCGGGGGTGAGTCTCGAACCTCGGACGGCGCTCAGCAGAAGTCGAGCTGGGGCGGGGAGGTGGCCGGGGCGAGGGGAAGAGGCCTGGAGGGAAGGCGCAGGTG
>DATKKF010000107.1:0-7662 GCA_035543115.1 Myxococcaceae bacterium | reverse complement strand
CGACCGCGTCGGACAGGACGCGAACGCCGCGCAGGATGGCGTCGCGCGCCCCCTGGTGGAAGTAGATTTCCTTGGCTGCCATCTGCAAACCTCCGGAAAACCTGCGTTTTTGAGATACGCCGGGATTGGCACTCCCCGGCTTCGAGCGCCAAACTAAAGGTCCCTGTGGCGTTGTCAACGTGAAGTGCGAGGCTTGCAGGGGTGCGCATCCTCTACGGGGTGGTCGGAGAAGGGATGGGGCACGCCACCCGCTCGCGGGTCGTCCTCGAGGAGCTGGTCAAGGAGCACGAGGTGCAGGTGGTCGCCTCGGGTCGGGCCCATGCCTACCTCGCCGAGCGCTTCCCGAACGTGCACCGCATCTGGGGTCTCAGCATCCACTACGAGGGGAATGCCATCCGCCGCATCCCCACGGTGCTCCGGAACCTGCGCGGGGCGGTGGGCGGCTGGCCGAAGAACGTGGGCGAGTACTTCAAGCTCCTCGTCTCCTTCCGGCCGGACGTGGTGATCAGCGATTTCGAGAGCTTCAGCTACTACCTCGGCAAGGCGCACCGGGTCCCGGTCATCGACCTGGACAACATCCACATCATCAGCAAGTGCCGGCACTCGCCCCAGCTGCTCCGCGGCCACGAGCGCGACTTCAGGCTCATCCGGAGCGTGGTCGCGGCCAAGTTGCCCCGGTGCTTCCACTACCTCATCCCCACGTTCTTCTACCCGCCGGTGAGGTCGAAGCGGACGACGCTGGTCCCCCCGGTGCTCCGCCCCGAGGTGCTCGCGGCGAGGAGCGAGCGCGGTGAGCACCTCCTCGTGTATCAGACCGCGATCACCAACCTCGCGCTGCCCGAGGCGCTGAGGCGGCTCGGTGTCCCGGCGCGGGTGTACGGGCTCCGCCGCGACCTCCGGGAAGACCTGGTCGACGGAAACGTCACCTACCGGCCCTTCAGCGAGGCGGGGTTCATCGACGACCTCCGCACCGCGCGTGCCGTCGTCGCCGGGGGAGGCTTCACCCTCCTCAGCGAGGCGGTGTACCTCCGCAAGCCGGTGCTCTCGATGCCGGTGGAGAGGCAGTTCGAGCAGGTGCTGAACGCGCTCTACCTCCAGGAGCTCGGCTACGGCGCCTACGCCCGCCGCCTCGAAGACGAGGTCCTCGAGCGCTTTGTCGCGCGGGTGCCGGAGTACGAGGGGGCGCTCGCCGGCTACACCCAGGACGGCAACCGCGTCGCGCTGGCCGCGGTGAACGAGCAGCTCGCCCGGGTTGCCGGGCGGCGCAGACGGAGGACGCCCGGCGCACGCAGCCGCTCCCACCCGAGCCAGTGATGAAGCGGCCAGGCACTGCTCCCTCCAGCGCCGCATCCAACTGGTCAGGGCCCGGCGGCGACCGAGGTGCTCCTCACCGGGGGCGTGCGCCGGGCTTCGGCAGGAGCTTGATGTACCAGGTGTCTCCTCGCCTGATGAAGGTGATGCTCTCCTCGTATCCCCCTTTGAACCGGCGGATGGCGCTTGCTCTCGTTCCCTCCACGGTGAGGTCATGCAGGCGCTCGCCGACGAAAAGGGTCGAGCTGACCGAGCCGCCTCCAAACTTTGCCCGCTTCAGCCTTTCCACCTTGGCGGTGAATGCGGCGAGGTTGGTGACCGATCGCAGGCATGCCTCGATGGCCTTGTCGAGGGCCTTGACCAGGTCCCGGTTTCGCAGGGAGCGCTCATGCATCTCGCTCGTCGTCGCACCGGGATCCGTCCTGAACGTCTGCGCGCTTTCAGAGAGGGCCTGCATGAGGCCCTTCACCGTTTTCAGCGCCTCGACGGGGACACCGTGCTCGAGACACAGGCCAGCGAATGCGGGACCGTGTTCTCCGCTGATCGCGACGCCCATCTTCGCCAGACGCGTCAGATCGCTCCGGTCAAGACACTCGAAGAAGGCCTCCCAGTCGGTCCGCTCCATGGCTTCTTGAGCAATCTTGAATGCGGATTCAGGACTCGTACGTTGCACTCGAGACTCTCCGTGTCCGGACGGCAACCTTCCAGCGGGGCCCCAGAACACGCCATGCTTCAGGGGTGTCCATCCGTCTCGACGCTCGCGGTTCGCTGGTCGCGCTTCTGTACTTCCTCTTGCCGCTGCTGGCCTTCCTGGTCTTCTACGCCTTCCGGGGCCGGAGACGAACGGTGACGCTCGGGGTCACCACTCAGGATGGACGGGTCGCACGCTGGGTGCTCGTCGTTCTCGCCGCGATGCAGCTGGCCATCCTGGTCCAGTTCGGTCACGTGCTGTGGGCCACGCTGCCCTTCATCGCAGTGTTCGCGGTCCTCGCCCGGCGCCGGCCCTCGGGCCCGACGCCCGATCTCCGGCTCGGAATGGGCATGCGCACTGCCATCGTGGCCGGGCTCTCGACCATCTACACGGCGCTCCTCTACGGAGCGCTCTTCGCACACCCCTTCTTCGAGCTGACTCCGGTGCCTGCCGCCCGATCGGTCCAGGTCACCTATCTCCTCCCGCAGCGCGCGCTGACGGTACCCGTCGAGGACATCGCCGGGGCCGGCATCGTGGGCGCAGCCCTCCCCTTCGATCCGTCGAGGTCGTCTCAGATCCGTCTCGTCCTGCGGGGTGGACGGGAGTTGCGGAGCATCCCCTTCCCGAGCTGGCGCTCGACGGAGCTCGATTCGGCTCTCACCTCCCTCATCTCGGCTGCTCGCGAATCCCGGCGCTAAGCCTGACGCCGGAGCACCGCCACGCCCCGGGACCGAAGCGAGTGGGAGCTCCGGTCCGAGCCCATCCCGAGGGGGAGCGGCGCGAACCTCTTCCGGTGCAGGTCGAGGTATCGCCCCGGGGTCGGCCTGGAAGGCCTTCAGCTCGAGCAATGCCCTGGCCCCGGACGCCACATCCAGGTGGACAACGTACCGGTGCCCGGCCACCATCCTCTCTGGATGGCTGCTCCTGGTAGAGCCTCCGAGCCTGGTGGCCGGCCTGGTCTTCAAAACCAGTGGGACGGCGCGCGAGCGTCGTCCGGGTGGTTCGATTCCGCTGCTCTACCGCTCGCCCGGTGCCTGCCGCACGGCACCTGGCCCATCGGAGGTCGCTGAGCGGTGATGGCCGAGCATCCGAGAGGGGGCCGTCGTCCCGACCCGGTGGTCGGGGTGCAGGCTCGGAGGGTTTGGTGATCAGTGCGTCGAGCCTGCTGCAGTACCTTCTCTTCCTCTCCATCGTCACCGCACTGGTAAAGCCGGCGGGAAGCTATCTGGTCCGCGTCTTCGGCGAGAAGCCGCCGCTCTACCGTCTGCTCGGTCCGGTCGAGCGGGTGCTCTTCCGACTCATGGGCGTCCAGCCCGAGGAGGAGATGACCTGGTCCCGCTACGCGACCTCCTTCATCGCCTTCGGTCTCGTCGGCACCCTGCTCCTCTACCTGGTCCTCAGGTTGCAGCACTTCCTGCCCGGTGGCCCGGAAGGCGCATTCCTGACGACGCCGATGACCCCCGACCTGGCGATGAACACGGCGATCAGCTTCTCGACCACCACCACCTGGCAGGCCTACGGCGGCGAGACCACCATGAAGTACTGGACGCAGCTGATCGGGCTGGCCGGCCGGAACTTCCTGGCAGGGGCCTCCGGCTTGGCGGTGGGGATCGCCTTCATCCGGGGTCTCTCTCGCGAGCACGCCGCCGGCCTCGGGAACTTCTGGGTCGACCTGACCCGGGCTCTGCTCTGGGTGCTTCTGCCGCTGTCGCTTCTCGGAGGTCTGTTTCTCGTGTGGCGGGGCGTCCCGATGAGCTTCGCCCCGTATGCCGTCGTGACCACGCTCGAGGGAAGTCGCCAGGTGATCCCTCGGGGACCGGTCGCCGCCCTGGAGTTCATCAAGAATCTGGGAACGAATGGCGGCGGCTTCTTCAACGCCAATGGCGCCCACCCCTTCGAGAACCCCAGCGCGCTCACCAACTTCGTGGAGATGCTGGCCATCGCGGTGCTACCCGCGGCGTTGACCCACACCTTCGGGAAGATGACCGGCCGTCCCCGGCATGGCTGGACGCTCTTCGGCGTCATGGCGACGCTCTTTCTGGCGGGGCTCCTCATCTGCGGCGCTGCCGAGGCATCCGGCAATCCCCGCCTGGCGGCGCTGGGGATCGCCGGGCCTAACCTCGAAGGCAAGGAAGTCCGCTTCGGGGTGACCCAGTCGGTGCTGGCGGCGGTAGCGACGTCGAATGGTGCAACCGGCAGCTATGCCGCCATGCACGACAGCTTCACCCCGGTCGGTGTCCTGGTGCCGCTGGTCAACATGCTCCTGGGCGAGATCGCCTTCGGCGGCCTGGGTACCGGCCTCTACAGCATGCTGATGGTGGCGTTGCTCGCGGTGTTCCTCGGTAGCCTGATGATCGGGCGGAGCCCGCAGTACCTAGGAAAGACCCTCGGCCCGCCGGAGATGAAGCTGGTGATGCTCTACACGCTCGCCGTCCCGGTGTTCATCCTGGCGCTCACCGCGGTCGCGGTGCTGACTGATGCGGGCCGCGCGGGGTTGACCACCAACGACGGGCCGCATGGGCTGACCGAGATCCTCTTCGCCTACGCCTCGTGCGCCGCGAACAATGGACAGACGATGGCCGGCCTCTCGGCCAACAGCGTGTTCTACAACTCGACCACCGCGGTGGCGATGATCGTCGGGCGCTTCGGCCTCGCCGTTCCGGCGCTGGCCCTGGCCGGGAGTCTCGGGCGCCAGGGGCGCCGTCCCGAGACGTCCGGCCTGCCTTCCGACACGCTCCAGTTCGGTGCTCTCCTCGCGGCGAGCGCGCTGCTCCTCGGAGCGCTCAGCTTCCTGCCAGCCCTTGCGCTCGGGCCAATCGTCGAGCACCTCCGGCTCGTCGGTCCCTAGAGCCCGGCGCCCGCTGTCAGGCCCGCTTCCGAGCCTGCGGTCAGCCGGGCGGCGCGGAGGGGGGCGCGGGGCTGGTCACGACCTGCGGCGGCCGGCGCCGCCAGAGGCCGCCGGTCCCCAGCGCCTGCCAGCCGGCCCGCACCCACGTCAGCAGCGCCGTCGCGAGCCACAGCGCCCAGGCGAGCATCGCCAGCCGGTAGAGGAGAAGCGGAACGGAGAAGACCAGGGGGCGGGGCAACGCCCCCGGGATCCGGTCGGCGGTCCAGCGCAGCGACTCCAGGGAGGAGCCGTTTCCGGCAATCTGCATGTCGGGTTGCCCCAGCAGGCCGCGCCGCACCGCCTCGAACAGGGCCAGCAGCGCGAAGCCGGTCATCACCACCAGCGCCAGCTGCATCAGATCGAACGCCCACCACGGCCGCACCCGGGCGCCGAACGCCCCCCGCCAGCCGAGCGCGAGGAGCCAGAGGACGACCAGCCCGGCCGACGGCACCGAGACCTGGGTGAGGCCGATGCCAAGCAGCAGCCACGCTCCGAGCCGCAGCGGGCTGTGCGGCACCCGGGCGAGCGCCACGGCGACGAGCGCGACCACGAGGAGCACGCTCCAGAAGAGCACCGCGGGCCCGAACGTGGGACCGGCGAGCCAGAGCACCCAGCGATCCGAGGGGAGCGAGATCACCACGTCCACATTCGCGCCCGCAGCGCCCACGTCCACCGCCGACGGCCGGAACGCCGACGAGATGGCGCGGGGCTCGAGCCAGCGCACGGCGACCCGGGACATGGGCGGGGTGAGCGTCACCAGGAGCCGCCCTCCCTCGAGCCGCACCGGCTGCGCCTGTCCGTTCACCCACACCCCGACCAGCTCCATCCCGGGCGGCAGCGCCAGCGCGTGCTGTCCACCGCGGCTGGTGCGGAAGACCAGGTCCAGGCTCACCTCCGTCGCCCGGAGCCCGGGGCGCACCTCCTCCCTGCCGCTGTCGAGGGTGAGCGTCGCCCCACCGATGCCCTCGGGGTGGGTGACCTGCACCGAGACCGACTCCCCCGGCCAGGGGAGCCAGGCCGGCTGGTGTGAGTCGGCCGGGCCGCCGGGGTGCACGGGGGCGAGGCCGCCCAGCTGCACGTGCCACATCGGCCCCGCATCGAGGACCCAGCGCTCCACGAAGGAGGCGGTCGAGGGCGCGGTGGGCGACACGGCTGGACGCTGCTCCAGGGTGCTGCGCCAGGACAGGGTGGCGGTCCCGGGCGGCAAGTTCACCGCCACCGCGCCATCCTTCACCGGCAGGTCCGCGGTGAGCACTGCCTCGCCGGGGAGGAGAGGGACGCGCACCACCACCGCGCTCCCCGGGGGCGACAGCCGCTCCACCAGGGTCTCCACCTCCCAGGCGAGCCCGAGCCGGAGCGTGCGCGTGACCCGCGCGAAGGCCGGGAGGGCTCCTGGACGAAGCGCCTCGCCCCCGCCCGCGCGCTCGAGGCGGCTGAGCTGGAGCGTCGGCTCGGGGCGGCCGTCCTCGCGAACGCCGTCCACCTTCCAGCCACGCGCCTGCACCGTGAGGTGCCGCGGGGCGAGCCCCAGTGGAAGCTGGACCGAGTCGGCGCGCGGAAGCGCCCCGGACATCAGCACCGTGTGGACGCCGGGGCGAAGGACCAGCCAGCTCACTCCCCCGACCTGACGCAGCGCGACCGCCGGCCGTCCATCGAGGAGGACCTGTTCTGGACGCCACCCTTCCCCGCCGCCGGCGAGCGGCACCGCGACCAGCGCCGCGGCCTGCAGCTCCACCCGCAGCCTGAGCGCGACCGGATCCACCTCGAGGAGCGCCCGGCCCGCCGAGGCGCAGCTCGGAGCGCAGCGCGGCGCCTCGAGCAGCTTGTCCCGGAGCTGCTCGAGACGGGCGTCGGTGGGCTGCTCGTCGGCGCGCGCACTCGAGGCCACGAGGAGGACGGCAATCGCGGCGGCCGCCACCGTCCCCCCCGCGCGCGGCGCAGCCGGACGCCGCGGCCCGGAGCGGAGGAGGAGGAGCGCGGCGAGCCAGGCGAGCAGCGCCACCCGCAGCAGACCGAGGACCACGTTCTCCCCGGGCGAGAGGAGCCACAGATGCAGCGATTGCCCCTGCCGCACCGGGCCGCTCCAGCGCAGCGGCACCTCGCGCCAGGTCCATCGGGGAATGCCCGGACCGGTCTGCACCACCGCGTTCCGGTCGATCTCCGAGAGGGTGGACCGCGGGGTCGAGGAGAGCCCGGCGATGGACCTCCCACCGACCACTCCGGCGATCCCCACGCCTCCGGGCAGCGCGTCCGCCTGCTTCGGCGCCGCATTCTTCCGCTCCGCCAAGACATCGCCACCTGCCGACCTGTCGAGCTCCTCCTTCTCTGGCGGAGGTGAGCGCGCCGGCTCCGCCGCGGGCGGCGCGGCTGGAATGCTCTCCGCGCCGGCAGCCTCGCGGAGCCCCGGAGCGCCGAGCGCGGGGTACAGCCGGTCGCGCAGGTGATCGAGTGCGAACGAGACCAGCACCAGCGCCAGCACGCCGAACGCGACCCAGCGAAGCCCCCGGGCGAACGGGCGAAGACGACCTTCCGGCACCACCCGGCGCAGCCCCTCTGCCACCAGCACGCCCAGCCACGCCCAGCGGGGCGCGCCCGCCTCGGGAAAGGTGAGCACCAGGGTCACCAGGGCGAGCAGGCCAACGCGCCAGCCGAACAGCCGCGCGGTGGCCAGCGCGAGGACCAGCACCAGGAAGAGGTCGAGCAGAGACCAGCGCTGGATCCACGTGCCCTGGACCTCGTCCACTCCGGTCGCCCCGATCAGGCTCCAGCCCGG
>DATKKF010000106.1:0-15037 GCA_035543115.1 Myxococcaceae bacterium | reverse complement strand
CGCGGCTGGGCTGGCTCGCTCGCCGCTCCATGCCCGTGCTCCGGCAGGTCTACATCGCCCGGCGCCGGGTGGTCCCCTCCGCCTTCGAGCGGAAGCTCTTCGTGGTCCGCAAGCTGGTGGAGAACCGGATCCGCGCCGAGCGGCTGGACCCCGAGCGCCGCTTCCACGTGGCCAGCCTCAGCTCCGAGACCATCGTCTACAAGGGGCTGATGCTCCCCGCCCAGCTGGGGAGCTTCTACCAGGACCTGCAGGCTCCCGAGATGGAGAGCGGCCTGGCGCTGGTCCACTCGCGCTTCAGCACCAACACCTTCCCCACCTGGGAGCTGGCGCAGCCGTTCCGGTTCATCGGCCACAACGGGGAGATCAACACCCTGCGCGGCAACCGGAACCACCTCAACGCCCGGAGGAGCCAGCTGTCCTCCGCCAAGTTCGGCGGCAGCCTCGACCGGCTCTTTCCCATCGTCCAGCCGGAGCAGTCCGACTCGGCGCAGTTCGACAACATGCTCGAGCTGCTGGTGCTCGGCGGCCGCAGCCTGCCGCACGCGATGATGCTGATGATCCCCGAGGCCTGGGAGAAGCACGCCGCGATGGACGAGAACCGGCGCGCCTTCTACGAGTACTCGAGCGCCTTGCTCGAGCCGTGGGACGGGCCGGCGGCGATCGGGTTCACCGACGGCTCGCTGATCGGCGCCACCCTCGATCGCAACGGGCTCCGCCCTGCCCGCTGGCTGGTCACCGATGACGACCGCGTCATCCTCGCCTCCGAGACCGGGGTCATCGACGTCCCGGCGGACCGCATCCGCAAGAAGGGCCGGCTGCAGCCCGGCCGGATGTTCCTGGTGGACACAGTCGAGGGCCGCATCCTCGAGGACGAGGAGGTGAAGCGCGACATCACCGCGCGCTGGCCGTACCGCCAGTGGCTCAACCGGAACGTCTTCACCTTCGACGAGCTGCCCCGCGTCCCTGCCCCGCCCCGCCTCGAGGAGCACGAGCTGCGCGTCACCCAGCGGGCGTTCGGCTGGACCGACGAGGACGTGAAGCAGCTGGTCATCCCCATGGCCGAGACCGGCCACGAGCCCACCGGCTCGATGGGCAAGGACAGCCCGCTGGCGGTGCTGAGCGACCAGGCCCCGAGCCTGTTCCGTTACTTCCACCAGCTGTTCGCCCAGGTCACCAACCCGCCGATCGATCCTCATCGCGAGGCGCTGGTGATGAGCCTGGCCACCGCCACCGGACCGGACGGGAACACGCTCGAGGAGACGCCGGACCAGTGTCACCGGCTCACCCTCCCCGGACCAGTCCTCACCAGCGGGCAGCTGGCGCGTCTGTCCGAGAGCCACCACGAGGGCATGTTCCTCCCCCGTCGGCTCCCGGCGCTCTTCGACCCCGACGCCGGCGAGGGCGCGCTCCAGTCGGCGGTGGAACGGCTCTGCCAGCAGGCGGTGGAGGCGGTGGACGAGGGCTGCGGGCTCCTCATCCTCAGCGACCGCGGCCTCGACGCGCGTCGGGCGCCCATCCCTGCGCTGCTCGCGCTCTCCGCGGTGCACCAGCGGCTCACCCGTGACGGCATCCGGATGCAGACCGGGCTCCTGGTGGAGACCGGCGAGGCGCGCGAGGTGCACGACTTCGCCGCGCTCTTCGGCTTCGGAGCCGCGGCGGTGAACCCGTACCTGGCCCTGGACACGGTGCGGGCGCTCGCCGACTCCGGGGAGATCCCCCTCGACGAGAGCGAGGCCCAGGCGCGCTACATCAAGGCCATCGAGGAGGGGCTGCTCAAGGTGATGTCCAAGATGGGCATCTCCACTCTCCAGTCGTACCGCGGGGCGCAGATTTTCGAGGCGGTGGGCCTCGACCGGGCGCTGATCGATCGGCACTTCACCGGCACACCGTCGCGGCTGGGAGGGGTGGGGTTCGCCGAGCTGCAGCGCGAGGCCGAGGAGCGCCACGCCCGGGGGTACGGGCAGCAGCCGGGCTCCGCGCTGCCCATCGGGGGCCTGTACCAGTGGCGCCGGCAGGGCGAGCAGCACCGGTGGAACCCCTCGACGGTGGCACTGCTCCAGGCGGCGGTGCAGGGCGCCGACTGGGAGGCCTACCGGAGGTTCAGCGCCGCCGCCGACGACGAGTCCCGCAGCGGGGGAACGCTACGCGGGCTCCTGGATCTCGCCCCGGCGAAGGAGCCCGTCCCGCTCGAGGAGGTCGAGCCGCTCGAGTCCATCGTCAAGCGCTTCGTCACCGGGGCGATGAGCTTCGGGAGCATCAGCGCCGAGGCGCACGAGACGCTGGCCATCGCCATGAACCGCCTCGGGGGTCGGAGCAACTCCGGCGAGGGCGGCGAGGAATCGCGCCGCTATGTCCCCGACGCCAACGGCGACCTGCGCCGGAGCGCCATCAAGCAGGTGGCCAGCGCCCGCTTCGGGGTCAGCGCCGAGTACCTGGTCAACGCCGACGAGCTGCAGATCAAGATCGCCCAGGGAGCAAAGCCCGGCGAGGGCGGCCAGCTGCCCGGCCACAAGGTGGACGACCGCATCGCCCGGGTGCGCTGCTCCACCCCGGGGGTGACGCTCATCTCTCCCCCGCCCCACCACGACATCTACAGCATCGAGGACCTCTCCCAGCTGATCTACGACCTCCAGTCCGTCAACCCGGCTGCGCGCATCGGGGTGAAGCTGGTGAGCGAGGTGGGGGTGGGCACGGTCGCCGCCGGGGTCACCAAGGCCGGCGCGGGCTGCATCGTCATCGCCGGATACGAGGGGGGCACCGGCGCCTCGCCCATCTCCAGCATCCAGCACGCGGGACTCCCCTGGGAGCTCGGCGTCGCCGAGGCCCACCAGACGCTGGTGGAGAACGGGATGCGCGGGCGGGTGCGGCTCCAGACCGACGGTGGGATGCGGACCGGCCGGGACGTGGTGGTCGCCGCGCTGCTCGGGGCCGAGGAGTACGGGATGGCCACCGCCTCGCTGATCGCGATGGGCTGCGTGATGCTCAGGAAGTGCCACCTCAACACCTGCTCGGTGGGCATCGCCACGCAGGACCCGGTGCTCCGCGAGAGGTTCCAGGGCACCCCGGAGGGCGTGGTCCACTTCTTCCTCTTCGTCGCCCGCGAGGTGCGCGAGCTGCTCTCGAGGCTCGGTGCCCGCACCGTGGACGAGATCATCGGCCGTCGAGATCTCTTGGCCCGCCGCACCGACGTCCCGCACTGGAAGGCCCGCCGGCTCGACCTCGGGCCGATGCTGGTGATGCCCCGCGCTCCCGCGGACGCCCCCCGGCACTGCGTGCAGGTCCAGAAGAAGGACGTCTCGGACCACCTGGACCGGGTGCTGCTCCAGCGCGCGCGGCCCACGCTGGAGGGCGGGCCACCGAGCCTCCTCGTCCTTCCGGTGCGCAACGCCCACCGCGCGGTGGGGGCCATGCTCTCGGGTGAGATCGCCAAGGTGCGCGGCGCGGCTGGGCTGCCGGACGACAGCATCCGGGTGCGGCTCCAGGGCTCGGCCGGACAGAGCTTCGGCGCGTTCCTCGCCGCGGGGGTGACGCTGGAGCTCGAGGGCGACGCCAACGACTACGTGGGCAAGGGCCTCTCGGGGGGCCGGGTCATCGTCCGCCCGCCGGCCGGGGCGCGCTTCCTCCCCGAGGAGAACGTGATCATCGGAAACACGGTGCTCTATGGCGCCACCGGGGGCGAGCTCTACGCCTCGGGACTGGCCGGCGAGCGCTTCGCGGTGCGGAACAGCGGCGCCTCGGCGGTGGTGGAGGGGGTGGGCGACCACGGCTGCGAGTACATGACCGGCGGCGTGGTGGTGGTGCTCGGGCCGACCGGGCGCAACTTTGGGGCGGGCATGAGCGGCGGGATGGCCTTCGTGCTCGACCGCGAGCGGCGCTTCCGCGAGCGCTGCAACACCGAGATGGTGGAGCTCGAGTCGCTGGTGGACGAGTCGGACATCTGGCTCGTCTACGGGCTGGTGGAGAACCACCTCCGGCACACCGGGAGCCCGGTGGCGCGGCGGGTGCTCGACCACTGGACGCACCTCGTGCCGCAGATCGTGAAGGTGATGCCCACCGACTACAGGCGGGTGCTGCAGGCCCGGCGCGCGGCGCAGCGGCCGGCCACGCCCGCCCCGGCGCGTGCGCGGCTCCGGGCGGTGGAGGGCTGATGGGCAAGACCACCGGGTTCCTGGAGTGGCAGCGCGAGGCGCCCCCCAAGCGCCCGAAGTCGGAGCGGGTGCACGACACCAAGGAGTTCATCCTCCCCCTGCCGGTGGAGCAGAGCCGGCGGCAGGCCGGACGGTGCATGGACTGCGGCATCCCCTTCTGTCACCAGGGCTGTCCGCTGGGGAACCTCATCCCGGACTTCAACGACCTGGTCTGGCGCGGGCGGTGGGAGGAGGCCTGGGCGACGCTCTCCTCCACCAACGACTTTCCCGAGTTCACCGGCCGGCTGTGCCCTGCCCCCTGCGAGGCGGCGTGCGTGCTGGCCATCGACCAGGCGGCGGTGAGCATCGAGCAGATCGAGAAGGAGATCGCCGACCGCGCCTTCCAGGAGGGCTGGGTGCGCCCGCGCCCTCCGGCCTCGCGGACCGGGAAGACGGTGGCGGTGGTGGGCAGCGGGCCGGCGGGGCTGGCCGCGGCGGCAGGGCTGAACCGTGCGGGCCACGGCGTCACCGTGTTCGAGCGCGCCCCGGCGCCCGGCGGGCTGCTCCGGTTCGGTATCCCCGACTTCAAGCTGGAGAAATCGCTGGTCGAGCGGCGGGTGAATCTGCTCGAGGCCGAGGGCGTGACCTTCCGCTGCGGCGTCGACGTGGGCATGGCGCCCGGGTTCGACCAGCTCGCCGCCGAGCACGACGCGCTGGTCCTGGCGCTCGGCGCCAGACGGCCCCGCGACCTGGTCGTCCCGGGCCGCGAGCTCCCGGGCGTGGTCTGGGCGATGGACTACCTCGAGGCGCAGAACCGGCACGTGGGCGGCACGCCGCTCCCGCCCGAGCTGTCGGCGTACGGCAAGCGGGTGGTCATCCTGGGCGGGGGTGACACCGGGTCGGACTGCCTGGGCACGGCGCTCCGGCAGGGGGCGGCGCACGTCGAGCAGATCGAGCTGCTCCCGGCGCCGCCGCAGACCCGCCCACCCGGGAACTGGTGGCCGGACTGGCCGGTGGTGTTCCGCACCTCGTCGAGCCAGGAGGAGGGTGGCGACCGCGAGTTCGGGCTGTCCACCAGGCGGCTCATCGGCCGGAACGGCTGGCTGACGGAGATGGAGCTCGCCCGGGTCCGGCTGGACAAGGACGAGGCTGGACGCGGACACATCGTCCCGATCGCGGGCTCCGAGACCACCCGCCAGGTGGATCTGCTGGTGCTGGCCATGGGCTTCCTCGGCCCGGAGACGGCGGCGCTCGAGTCGCAGCTGGGGCTCGCGCTTGACGCCCGCGGAAACGTCCGGGTGGACGGACGCTTTCGCAGCTCGCGTCCAGGGGTCTGGGCGGTGGGTGATGCGCGGCGTGGAGCGAGCCTGATCGTCTGGGCCATCTCGGACGGGCGCGAGGCCGCGCGCGACATCGACTCGGTGCTGACCGGCGGCCCGTCCCGGCTGCCGACCCGCGGCGCCGATGCACCGTTCACCGCGCCGGCCTGACGTGGCCCAAGACCCCTTCCGAGGGGTGCGCGACCGACCAACCTCGACGATGGAGTCGGACCGCGAGGGGCGCCGGCGCACCGTCGACCGCCCCCCACGAGCAACTGAGCCCGGAGTAGCGTTCCTTGGCCATGGCCACTTCGCCCCTCGATCCTCGGCCCGAACGCGCGGACGGACGGCTGTGGGCGGTGCGGCTGGTCCCGGGCGAGACCGCCGCCCGACCGGTGGAGAATCCGCTCGAGGCCGGCGCCGGCTGGGTGTGGGCGCACTTCGACCTGGTGAGCGCGAACGCCAGGCAAGGGCTCTCCAGCTGCGAGCTTCCGGCGGAGGTGGCGGCGCTGTTCGCCGAGGTCGACGAGACTCCCCGGCTCCTGGCGGAAGGCGAGTGGCTCGCCGGCGTGGTGCCCGACTTCGAGCACAGCCCCGAGCTCGACGAGGTGCGAACCGGCGCGTGGCGGTTCTTCCTCCGCGAGCGCCTGCTGGTCTCAGGACGGCGGGTGCCGCTCAGGGGCGTGCACGAGGCCTGGCGTGCCCTCTCCTCCGGCGTGCTGCCGCCCCGGGCGGACGCGGCGTTCCAGCGGGTCCGCCGCGCCTTCCTCGACGAGGCCGCGCGCCTGGCCAACGTGCTCCAGTCCGACCTCGACCGGGTGGAGGACGATCTCCTCGAGAGCGAGGGAGCTGCCCGCCGCCAGGCCCGCGCCGGGGCGCTTCTCGGCCGCGTCCGCCAGCGCATCGCCCGCCTGCAGCGTGCGACGAAGCCCCTCGCCCGGCTCGCGCTCCGGGACGCCGCTCCGCCCTGGCTCGACACCGACGGCATGGAGGCGCTGCAGCGGCGAACGCTCGGCGTGCTCGACGATCTCGGGGCCGTGCAGGACCGCTCGCACGCGCTCCAGGACGAGCTGAACGCCCGCCAGAACGAGGAGACCAACCGCCGCCTCTACATCCTGTCGGTGGTGACGGTGGTGCTTGCCCCCACCACGCTCATCACCGGCTTCTTCGGGATGAACACCGGCGGGCTTCCCTGGACCCAGCTGCCCTACGGCACCGCGCTCGCCAGCGCGCTGCTCGCCGGGTGCATCGGTCTGGTGCTGTGGCTGCTCCGGCGCGTGGGGATGCTCTAGCCGCCGGCCGGCGGCTGGAGCTTCCACCGCCGGTGCAACCACAGCCACTGCTCGGGGGCGGCGCGGATGATGCGCTCCAGCGCCGCGGTCACCCGGGCCGTGTGCTCGAACATGTCCCGAGCCCGGTCCCCGGTGTCGGACACCTCGAACGGGCCTTCCACCCGGAACCGGAGGCGGCCCGCTTCCCGGAGCGCGACGACGACCAGGGTCGGCGCCCCGGTCCGGAGGGCGGCCATGGAGAGCGCGGGGGTGGTGGCCGCAGGCCGGCCGAAGAAGGGCACGAAGAGCGCATGCTTGCCGCCGATGGCCTGGTCCACGAGCATGGCGACGACCTCGTTGCGCCGCAGTGCCGCCACCATCGCCGAGAGTGCCCCGCGCCCCGGGATGAGCCGGAGCCCCGCGCGCTCCCGCGCCTCCACCAGATGGGCGTTGAGCCCTCCGCGCAGCGGCCGGACCACCGCGTGGAGGGGGATACGCTGGGCCATCGCCGCGCCGAACAGCTCCCAGCTTCCCAGGTGGGCGGTGGCGACCAGCAGCCCGCGGCCACCGGCCAGCGCGCGCTCCACCGCGCCGAAGTCCTCCACCTCCACCTCGGCCAGGAGCTGCTCCCGCGGCGCACCGAGCGTCCGGAGCGCATCGACCACCACCCGGGCCATGTTCGCGTACGCCGCGCGGGCGATGGCTCGACGCTCGCCCTCCGTGCGCTCCGGGAGCGCCTGGGCGAGGTTGTCGAGCGCCACGCGCCGGCGAACGCCCAGCGCGTAGGCGAGCGCGGCCACGCCGCGGGCCAGGGCCTCGACCGCGCCCCGCGGGAGCGCCTGGAGGACCCGCACCAGCGCCCCGGCGGCCGCCCGGGAAAGGACAGTCGATCGAACGAGGGCGGGCCTCTCCACCACGGGTCCTGCTACCACGGGACGACGCTGGAGGCTTCGGGCGTGCCTGAGGACACCGTGGACGTGGTGGTGGGTGCCCGTTCGGCCGCCTCCTGAGCCCGAGGGCCCATGCCCACCGGCGTCGAGCGGGGCCTTCCGGCGTTACAGTCACCCCCCGATGACCGGTCTCTTGCTCCTCACCGCCGTGCTGGCTGCCCCGGACGCCGGGGCTCCACCCCGGGGCTCGGCCCCGCCGCAGGCGGCACCGCAGGCGAGCCGCCCGGCCGATGCAGGCGTCCGCCCCTCCGGCGCCGACGCGGGCGTCACCGACGGTGGACAGCCCACCTCTCGCGACGGCGGAGTGCGCACCACGGCAGCCGACGGCGCGCCGGAGCCGCCGACCCGCATCTCGGTGCAGGAGCCCGTGGCGCCGGACGCCGGTCCCTCGCGCAGGAAGAGGGCACGCAGCGACCGACCGGACGGTCAGAGCGATCCCCAGATGGATGCGCTGCTCGAGCAGTCGCGCGCCCAGACCGAGGCGCTCCAGCAGCTCGCCGCCCAGCAGCGCGCGGCCGAGGAGGCACGCGCGGCCGAGCAGCAGGCGCAGACGCAGCGCGCGATGCAGATCGACGGCGCCCGGAGCTCCATCGACGGCACGCTCCAGTCGCTGCAGGCGAACGGCGACTGGAACGCGGCGGCGCTCCAGTCGACGCGCCTCAGCCTCCAGCAGACCGCGGCAGCGGCGACGGCGGCCAACTCTCCTGGTGAGGCCAGCCGCGCGGCCGAGGCGGCGCGCCTGGTCGGGGCCGCGGAGGCGGCGCTCGCCCAGAAGAACGCACAGCAGGCGCAGTACTACCTCCTGCAGGCCAACCAGCTCCTGCAGGGCGCGCAAAACGTGCGTTACTGAGAGACCGCGACGCACGGCGGCACCACACGTGCGAGCGGAGCATCTGGCAGTCGGAGGGGATAGATTGGCCGGACGATGAATCCGGGTCTCCCCTTCGCTGGCGTTCCCGACTCCGCCCCCACCGCGGGCGCCGAGGACATCGTCCAGCTCGATCAGAACCACCCCGGGTTCCGCGATCCGGAGTACCGCTCGCGCCGGAACCACATCGCGCAGCAGGCGCTCCGCTGGCGCCCCGGCGACCCCGTGCCCGAGGTCCAGTACACCGAGACCGAGCAGGGGGTGTGGCGCACGGTCTGGGAGCACCTCGCGCCGTTGCACAGCAGGCACGCGTCGGCCGAGTACAAGGTCTGCTCCCGGCAAGTCAGCTTCTCCCGGCAACGCATCCCCCAGCTCCGCGAGGTGAACCAGAGGCTCGCCACCGGCCCGACGGGGTTCCAGATGGTCCCCGTGGCGGGGCTGGTCACCTCGCGCGCCTTCCTCGGTAACCTGCGCTTCGACCAGTTCCTCTCCACCCAATACATCCGCCACCACACCGTGCCGCTGTACACGCCCGAGCCGGACATCGTGCACGAGCTCGTGGGCCACGCCGCGACGCTCGCCGACCCGGGGTTCGCCGAGCTCAACCGCGCCTTCGGCCGCGCGGCCGAGCGGGTGAGTGAGGACGTGCTGAAGCGGATCGAGCGGGTCTACTGGTACACGCTCGAGTTCGGCGTGGCGAAGGAGGAGGACCAGCTCAAGGCCTACGGTGCCGGGCTGCTGTCCTCGTTCGGCGAGCTGGAGCGCTTCCAGACGCACGCCAGGCTGGTCCCCCTCAACATCGACGCGATGACGGCCCGCCCGTACGATCCGACGGTCTACCAGGAGGTCCTTTTCGTGGCGCCCTCCTTCCAGGACGCCGTCCGCACGGTCACCCGTTGGCTGGACAGCGTGGCGAAGTGAGGTAAGCTTTTGTTTTGATGGCAAATTTCGAGACGACCGGGCGCGTCGTGAATTCTTCTGTCACTGACACGGCACCGGCATCAGTTTGCGTGATGTCTCCGCCGCGTTAGGTTCTTGCTGACTGGCAATCCGGCCCGTTCGGCAGTAGAGGGCCGCCGCCCGTTCGCACCAGAGCGGGCCCCCCCTCCAGCAGTTGTTCGAGGAAGCAGACATCGATCATGGCGTCCAACATCCCCATCGAACGCGTTCGCAACATCGGCATCTCGGCCCACATCGACAGTGGGAAGACCACGCTGACCGAGCGCATCCTCTTCTACACCGGCCGGATCCACGAGATTCACGAGGTCCGTGGCAAGGACGGCGTGGGCGCCAAGATGGACTCGATGGACCTGGAGCGTGAGAAGGGCATCACCATCCAGTCCGCGGCGACGTTCTGCCTGTGGAAGGACACCAACATCAACATCATCGACACCCCGGGCCACGTGGACTTCACCATCGAGGTGGAGCGCGCGCTGCGGGTGCTCGACGGGGCGATCCTCGTCCTCTGCTCGGTGTCCGGCGTGCAGTCCCAGTCGATCACCGTCGATCGCCAGATGCGCCGCTACAAGGTTCCCCGCATCGCCTTCGTCAATAAGATGGACCGAGCCGGGGCGAACTACGCCCGCGTGGCGGCGCAGCTCCGAGAAAAGCTGAACCACCACCCGGTGATGCTCCAGATCCCGATCGGCAACGAGGACCGGTTCCAGGGCATCGTCGACCCCATCGTGGGCAAGGCCTACTACTTCGACGGAGAGAACGGCGAGCACGTCCGCGAGGAGGAGATCCCCGCCGATCTGGTGGAGCAGACCAAGCAGGCCCGGCACGACATCATCGAGGCCGTGGCCAACGTGGACGACCACCTGGCCGAACTCTTCATCGCCGACAAGCCCGTCTCCAACGACGAGCTGAAGGCCGCCATCCGCCGCGCCACCCTGGCGTTGAAGATGACGCCGGTGATGTGCGGCTCGGCCTACAAGAACAAGGGCGTGCAGCTGCTCCTGGACGCGGTCCGGGACTACCTCCCCAACCCGGCCGAGGTGGTGAACGAGGCCCTCGACCAGAAGAACAACGAGGCCAAGGTCGTTCTGGAGTCCAGGCCCGACAAGCCGTTCGTCGGCCTCGCCTTCAAGCTCGAGGACGGGCGCTACGGGCAGCTGACCTACATGCGCATCTACCAGGGGCGCATCGCCAAGGGCGACTTCATCGTCAACCAGTCGACCCAGAAGAGGGTGAAGATCCCCCGCATCGTCCGGATGCACAGCAACGAGATGAACGACGTCGCCGACGCCAGCGCCGGGGACATCGTGGCGCTCTTCGGCGTGGAGTGCGCCTCGGGAGACACCTTCACCGACGGCGATCTGTCGGTGACCATGACCTCGATGCACGTGCCGGACGCGGTGATCTCCCTCGCCGTGGCGCCCAAGGAGCGCACCGGGCAGGCCAACTTCTCCAAGGCGCTGAACCGGTTCACCAAGGAGGACCCGACCTTCCGGGTCCACCGTGACGAGGAGTCCGCCCAGACCATCATCAGCGGCATGGGCGAGCTGCACCTCGAGATCTACATCGAGCGGATGAAGCGCGAATACAACTGCGAGGTCGTGGCCGGGAAGCCACAGGTGGCCTACCGGGAGACCATCACCCAGCGGGGCGACTTCGCCTACACCCACAAGAAGCAGACCGGCGGCTCCGGCCAGTACGGTCGCGTCTGCGGGTACCTCGAGCCGCTCCCGGCGGACTCAGTGGAGACCTACGAGTTCGTGGACGACATCGTCGGCGGCGCCATCCCCCGCGAGTTCATCCCCGCGGTGGACAAGGGCTTCCGCGAGGCGCTGAAGAAGGGCTCGCTCATCGGCTTCCCGGTGGTGGGCGTGCGCGCGGTGATCAACGACGGCGACAGCCACGACGTCGACAGCTCCGAGCAGGCGTTCAAGACCGCGGCGATCATGGCCTTCCGCGAAGGCTACGAGGCGGCCAAGCCGACCATCCTCGAGCCGATCATGAAGGTCGAGGTGCAGGCGCCCGAGGAGTTCCAGGGCTCGGTCGTCGGCCAGCTCAACCAGCGCCGGGGGACCATCCTCAGCACCGAGAACCGCGAGGGCTACGTGGTGGCGGTGGCCGAGGTGCCGCTGAACTCGATGTTCGGCTACAGCACCGACCTCCGCTCTGCGACGCAGGGCAAGGGCGAGTTCACCATGGAGTTCGCCAAGTACGCCCCGGTGCCACGCCTGGAGCAGGAAGAGATGATGAAGGCCTACCGCGAGAAGCAGGCCGCCGAGCGGCGGTAGTCGCCTCGAGACTCCCAAGCAGCTCCAGGGGGCGCCCCGGATCTCACCCGGCCGGCGCCCTCCGTCGTTCGGGGGACGAGGAGTGGAAGGCGCGTCGCCCGTCAGTCCTGGATCGGCCCTGCGTCGGGCGGCCCCTTCGACCGGGTGCCCGTGCTGCCCCCGGCGGTGGGGGGCTTCCCGCTCGATTTCGGGGCGGGAGTCGTCGAGGGGGTGGCGATTTCCTTCTGCAGCCGGGCGGTGGCCACGTCGAGCGAGGGGCCGGTGGCGGCCACGCTGCTCTTCTTCTTCGGGGTCTTTCTCTTGGTCTTCGCCGGCGCGGGCGGCGGCGTCTCGGGCACCGAGGCGACGGGCGGGGCGAGCTCGGGCTTGAACAGCTCCTCGGGCCTCACCCTGCGCGGCGGCGGGGGAGGCATCGGCGCGTCGTCCACCTTGGCCGTCATTTCCGGCTCCAGCGCGGCGCGGAAGGCGAGGCGGTTGCGCGGGTCCTGATGGTCCTCGCGCACCTCGACGCGGAGATGAACCACCAGCCGGAGCCCGCGCTGGGCCTGGAACTCGACCTTCCCGGGGACCCGGTAGGTGAAGGACCCACTCCAGGGGTAAGCGCCGGTCTTGGAGCCCCGGTAGCCGAGCTGGGCGGTGAGGACGTGGTTTCCGGGAACGACCGGCCCCCGGTAGAACTCCTTTCCCCACCCCGGCTCCACCGGCCCCGGGAGCGGCCGGCCGTCAAGCTCCACCGCGCCCTCGATCAGCTCGAACCGGGCGGGGTCCGGCCCGTCGGTGACCACCACCAGCTCGGGCTCGGGGATCTTGACCTGCTGGGCGAGCTCCGCCTCCAGCTCCTCGGCCGGAGTGCGCGCGGGCGTGTCGGCCCCCAGCGCCAGCGCCGGCACCATCCAGAAGGCAAGCATGGCTCGCTTCACGAAGGAGGAGGATGCCACACCACGGGGGACGAGACGCGTTCGCGGAGCCTGCTCGCGGGGTCGCCTCAGGCCTGGGGCATCTTGGCCGCCTTCTCCGCGGCCTCGTGGGCGGCGAGCTCCGCCCGGACCTTCTCCATGTCCAGCGCCTTGGCCTGCGCCACCACGTCCGCCAGCGCCGGGGGCGGGAGCGCGCCCGCCTGCCGGAAGAGCAGGACCTTGTCCCGGAAGATCATCAGGGTGGGGATGCTCTGGATCTCGAACGTCGCGGCGAGCTGCTGCTCCTCGTCGGTGTTGATCTTCCCGAAGACCACGTCGGGGTTGTCGCCGGCGGCCTTCTCGAAGGTCGGCGCGAACCCACGGCACGGGCCACACCAGGGAGCCCAGAAGTCGAGGATGACGATGCCCCCGGCCTCGATGGTCTCCCGGAAGTTCTGGGCGGTGATGGTTCGAGCGGTACTCATGGGGACCACAGGTAACCCATGGGTCACGCCCTTGCAGCGAACGGCTGGCGGCCAACCGCGCGCGCCGGATTTGACTCACTGCGTAAGAGCGTGAAATCGCGCCAAATTCTCTTGGCGCATGCCTCGAAACCATCTACAAACCCCCCTGATTTCCGAGTCAGTGGCCGCGGCTCGATGACCCTTGCGGAGGGGGTTCCCAGATGAAGAGGTTGCTGCTTCTCGCGCTCGCGGTGGCATTCGCCGCGTGCAGCCCTGACATTCCAATCGGTCCGGACAACTCCTCGAAGTACGTAGAGGCGGAGTTCGATCCGGCCAACAGCGTCATCCCGCTCCCCAACGACCTGGTCTACCTCGACGCCAGCGGGAACCCCGACGTCCGGCTCCACGCTCCGGAGACCGGCGGGACGGACGCTCAGAACGAGTTCAACCGGGACTACCTGAACCTGCTGGACGGGTTTCCGATGGAGTCGACGGCGTCGATGCTCTTCGACAAGGCCATCGACCCGAGCTCGATCAAGATCTTCACCCCGCCCGCAGGCGGGAAGCCCGCAGAGGGGAACCTGGCGGTGTTCGACATCACCGACACCAACAACCTGCTCCCGCTCACCGCGGTGAACGTCACCACCGCTGCCGCGGCGGGCGGGGCGATGTCGCTCAACATCCTGCCCAAGAGCGGGTACTGGACCCGCGGCCATCACTACGCGGTGATGGTGCTCGGCGGAACCAATGGCATCAAGGGCGCGAGCAGCGGGCAGACCGTGACCGGCTCGCCCACCTGGGCGCTGGTCATCAGCTCCCAGCCGCTGTGGAGCTGTGACGCTGGGAACTGCACGCTGGGCACGCTGGCCATTCCGACCACCGAGAAGGATCCGGCCAAGGCGTACGAGCAGCAGGTCGCGCTGGCCAAGCAGCTCGAGGCGCTCCGGCAGAACTACGCGCCGATCATCGCCGGCGCGCTGGCCGCCGTTCCGGGGCTCAAGGCCTCCGACATCGCGCTGGCCTGGACCTTCACCATCACCAGCCAGGCCGAGGTCACCTTCGATCCGGCCAACAGCATCATCCCCTTCCCCAACGACGTCCTGAACCCCACCGGACACCAGGTCACCTTCCCCAGCAACGCGGGGCTGCCGCCAGCACTGGTTGCGGGGCTGAACACGCTCGACGGGTTCTCCACCACCGCCCCGATCGTCACCGAGAACGGGCTCGGAACCGGCCCGCTCATCCAGGGCACGCTACCCGGCACGCCTTACGCCCTTGGGACCACCAGTCCGATCAACATGCTCCCCGTCCCGGGCGCGAGCAGCGGGGCACGAGCCGGCGCCCCGCTCGATGCAATCGCCTGCGTGAACTGCACCGTGAGCCCAACGTTGATCGACGGCGGGACCAAGCCCCAGACCCTGGAGATCGTTCCCCGGGTGCCGCTCACCGAGCGCACCCAGTACGCGGCCTACATCACCACCGATCTCGTCGACAGCCTGACGAAGAACGTCATCCCCAGCCCGGCCTTCGCGCTGGCGCGCTCCTCGGCGCCGCTCTACGCCAACAATCATACGACGGTGAGCTTGCTGACCGACACCGAGGCACAGCAGCTCGAGCAGCTGCGCCTCGGCCTGAAGCCGCTCTTCGACCAGCTGGCGCTGAATGGGCTGCCGCGGAAGAAGCTGGCCCTCGGCTGGGCGTTCACCACCCAGAGCGCGGTGTCCACCCTCTCCCAGCTGCACGCCGCTCCCACCGTGGCCAACGTGCCGGCGGCTCCACTGTGGGTCGCCGACGTGACCGGCCCCGTCTCCGCCCAGCTCGACGGGCTCGGCATCCCACACACCGCGGTGGCCGCCTTCTGGGACGGGGAGATCCTGGATCTGTGGGCCTTGAACTC